>NZ_JBLHZT010000027.1:0-50890 GCF_047631475.1 Sneathiella sp.
GATATATTTCATGATCGCAAAGTCTTCGGAATCGCCGCCATTGACAATAAATTCCAGCGGTTCCGCCCAGTGATCCGAACGTTTGTAGGTTTCTTCATCGGTGGCCATGCGCCATTTATTGATGAAGCTGTTTATTTGCCGGACCTTGGCGTTGGCTGTCTCCAGCTCTAATTCCTGAATCTTTGCACGCCATAAGGTCATTTGTTGCGATTTGCATTTCTGGATGTCCCGGTCGCATAAGGCGGCCTGTTTATCCAACTCCTTAAAGCTGGAAATGACTCTCTTCCATTGCGGTAATGATGTCAGGTCATCGGAGGCGATCTCAATCGTTCCGAATAAGCCAAGGTCCGTTTCCGCAACAGCACGGGCATTGCCCGTCGCGATCGATATCAGACCAGCAACAGCAAGCGTTGAGATGAATGATTTCCTGATCATTAGCGTTCTCTCAGCGCGGTGTTTTTGGTTTTCAGAATTGGTTTCAGAATGTAATCCAAGACTGATTTGTGACCTGTCAGGGTATCTACGGTTGCGACCATACCCGGTTTGATAGGGTATATTTCTTCGCCTCGTTTCAAAGAATTTTCTTTGGTGCGGACGATGATTTTATAGAAGGTCTCTCCTGACTTTTCGTCAACAATGGTATCTGGACTAATCCGTTCAAGTTCAGCGGGCAGCCCTCCATAAATCGAAAAATCATATGCCGTGATTTTTACCGTCGCTTTCTGACCAGGACGCAGGAAAGCGATGTCAGAAGGTCTGATGCGGGCTTCCACAAGCAGGTTGTCTTCGATAGGGACAATCTCGACAATATCCTGACCGGGACGAACAACCCCTCCGACGGTCTGGATTTTGAGCTCTTTGACCTCCCCTTTCAAGGGGGAGCGGACATCTGTTCGGGTAACCCGATCTTTGGCTGCCAGAATGGTTTGGCGAACGCCTTCAAACTCACCGCGCGCGACACTCAACTCTTGGGAAGCAAGACTTCTGAAGTTCAGAATTTTCTCTTCAATCCTTTGATTGGCTTCCTTTACTGCCCCTTTTGCTCTGGGGAGCGCTAATGTCGAGGCCGAAATCTGTCCCTTCAGATCATTGACCTGTCGTTTCAACTGCAAAAGCTGTACCTTTGGCACAATTCCTTTTACCGCCAGCGGCTCGGTAATGGCCAGTTCTTCATTAACCAATGCTATACTGGAACGAAGCTGTGCAAGCCGCCCATTGATTTCAGCAATCTCCTGTTTCCGCTGTTGGGCCTGTTGGCGCAGAATAGAAATCTGAGATTGCAATTCAGCCTGACGAGCATTGAAAAGATTTTGTTCACGAACAGAGATTTCGGGCGCTTCAGCCAGCAGTTCCGGAGGGAACTCAAGTGCTGTGCCGTTGGCTTCAGCCCTAAGACGGGTTACCCGCCCCATCAGATTCATGTAATTGGATTCAATTTCACCAAACCGAGCGGCAAAGCCAGTATCATCGATCCGCAGGAGAATTTGTCCCTTCTCGACAACTTCGCCTTCACGTACCAACAGTTCTTTCAGGATACCACCTTCAAGATTTTGAATAACCTGTACCTGACTTGATGGAATAACCTTTCCATCACCGCGGGTCACTTCGTCCAGAATTGCATTATCCGCCCAGATATAAGCGGCTACAAAGAACGCGATTACACCAAACAGAAGCAGAAAGGATTTAGGGTTTGGGCCCTGCATCTTTGCTGACACAACATCTGAGGTAAAATCGGTATCACTCCATTGAATTTTGTCGGACATTTTTTTGCCTATTTGTCTTTCATTCACTCAGTTTGTCTTCGGTTCAGCTAGCTTTTTGTGCAGGTTTACGGCCTGGGCGTTGCCCAACCTTCAGCACTTCATCGCGAGGGCCATCGGCAACGACCTTGCCATTGCCCAGAACGATGATCCGATCGACAAGTGAAAATAGTGACGTGCGATGAGTTACCAGAATCAGGGTTTTGTCTTCTGCATACTCTTTCAATCGATTGATGAAGCGGCGTTCAGAGTTCAAGTCCATGGAACTGGTCGGTTCATCGAACATCAAGACGGGTGGATTGGGAAGCAAGGCACGTGCGATGCCCAGCGATTGTCTTTGTCCGCCGGACAGGGTCGCGCCTTTTTCCCCTACATGAAGGTCATATCCATGCGGATGGCGACTGATAAAGTCATGGACACCGGCCAGTTTGGCAGCGTTGAGGATCATCTCGTCATCCGCCTGAGGGTGTCCCATTGTTATGTTATGGCGAACGGTTCCATGGAAAAGCGTGACATCCTGCATAACACTTCCAATGGACTTGCGAATATCGGAAGGATCAATCTGGCGAATGTCTGTTCCATCCACCAGAACGGCGCCTTCATCCGGTTCGTAAAGATTAATCAGCAAGCGGGAAACCGTTGTCTTGCCTGATCCGACGGGACCGATGATCGCTACTTTTTCGCCAGCCTTGATCTTGAACGAGACATCCGACAGCGCAGGCAGGTCTGTTCCAGGATATTTGAAAGTAACATCCTTGAACTCTACATCACCGGAAATATGTGGCCTGCTCAACTGTCTTTTTTCAGAGGAGCGTTCCACCGGCAGGTTCATGATCTGGTTCAGGCCTTTTAGTGCAACAATCGCCTGATTAAGGCGGGTTAGCAGGGCGGCAATCTGTCCGAGCGGTGCCATTGTCCGGCCCGTAAGAATGGTGGAAGCAATCAATGCACCAACAGTCATGGTCGAGTCCGGTTTGGTCATTTCAGTAACGCCGTAAATAACAACGGCGACGGTCACCAACTGCATGGCCGCGGCAGACAGGTTTATCCCCAGTCCTGCAAAGAAGCGGGAATTGACGCTTGTTTCCGCCGTTTGTCCGACGAAGCGTTCCCATTCTTTTTGCATATGCCCTTCAACACCCAGGCTCTTGACCGTATCCAATGCTGAAATGGTTTCGATGATTACGCCATGTTTCTGGGAGCTTTCTTCGGTATTCTGGGCGACAGCCCGGCGCATGGGCCATTGTAGAAACAACCCGATCAAAATTACGGCCGGTATGGCGATGGCCGGAACGATCACAATCGGACCACCAATCAGGTAGATGATGAACAGGAATATCCCAAGGAACGGTAGATCCACCAACGCGGTTACAGTTGCTGATGCGAAAAAGTCCCGCAGGGTTTCAAATTCACGCAAATGGTTTGCAAAGGCACCAGCAGAGGCGGGGCGGGCTTTAACCTGAATATTGAGAACCTGCTCAAAAATGCGGCTGGACAACAGAACATCAGCCCTTTTCCCCGCGTTATCGACAAAATAGGATCTAAGGGATTTCAGCACAAGGTCAAAGCCGATAACGGTAATTACACCAAAAGCAAGGACCCAAAGTGTTTCTACCGCTTTGTTCGGGACCACGCGATCATACACGTTCATAATAAAAAGCGGGCTTGCGATGGCAAAACTGTTGATCAGCATCGCTGCGATCATCACTTGAAGATAGGTTGGCCAGAATTGCCACATGGTTCCCCAGAACCAGGACCCCTTGCGAGCATATAGCGTTTCGTCCCGTTCCACGCGGAATTTGAATTTCGGCCTTAGGAAAATCGCGTATCCGGCATATTGGGCGTCGAGATCATCCATTGAAATGGTTTGCGATCCTTCTCCCGATTCCGGGAAAACCACAGTTGCTGACTTGCCGTTTGTTTCTAGCAGGATGCAGGCCCTGCGATCCTTCAATAACAAAACCGACGGTAGAACGACCGACGGGATCTTGTTGAGTTTACGATTGGTCATTCTGGCGCTGATGCCTACCCGGCCGGCGGCACGCATGAACAGCTGAGGCGTCAGCCGGTTTTCCTCTAGCGGAAGACCATATATCAAGGCATCCGGGGTTCGAGGATCTTCAAAAATCTTGGTTAGGGCAACCAGACACCCTAATAGAGGATCCAAATCAGCCCTGGAAATATCAGATAGCCGTATATCCCAATCTTCTGTTTCTAAACCTGCGGCGGTTTCTGTCGCTGCGGGTTCTTGTTGGTTTGCGGTCTGCTCTTTAGTGCCTGCGGCAAAACCGGATGTCGAACTGTTATCTGTCATAGTTTTCTGTTTCCAAAGTTGAAACAGATATTTGATCGATGTGACATGTGCTGAAAGCCATTATCAAGAATCAAATACCTTTTCCCCTGTCCCTTTTCGCAAATCCTAGTAATACGACCTGACCGTGTATCGAAAGATGCGTTTTCTTCCTGATCTACCCCGGTAAAGCGGCATCCCCCATGTTGTTTTTTCGGTCAAATTATCGAATAACAACGCCTAAAATTTTACCTAATGTCGTGACATTGAACGGCTATTTGATGAAAAAGCTGTTAATGCCCGCTTTAATCCCGCTTCTTTTCCATTAAAATCGAATAAATCGGGACCTCCCCATCACCACTAAACCGTTATTTTCCTGCATGTTGGTGTCACTTTGGGACAAGACGCAATAAAATAAGACATATCCGTTAACCATAAAATTTGAGAGTGCGCTCAGTGAAGACTCTCTGCAACAATACCAAACAGAAAAAAGATTCTTAAAGGGCGTCGTTCGAAGGCGACAGGCTGGCGAAGAGCACGGTAAATCCTGATTCTTGCAATGACAGGAGCGTGTTAGCGAGGGTGCCAAATGACATGTTGTGTGGAATTGATTCTGTGAATCGCCCTAGATTGTGTGGATGCATCATTACTGAAGCGAAATATTCGTTGCAAATAAGACACAAACGTTGGGTTTTCGAGGATTATTTTTAGATCCTGCCATAATGCAGTTGTTTGTATGCAAGCGCTTTGAGTACATTAGGACAAATTTAAACCCAGTCTGCTCATCTCCATGTTTGACAGTACTGGAACAAGCGGGTATCCCAGCCAACTATTGGTAGTAGGGGTACTCGATTTAGAGTTTGACGAATTTGAACAAGATTTGGGAGAGGGGTATGAAATCAATGGAAGTCACGAGCACAACTCGGACTGTGATTTCGAAAGCGGTCGTCGCAGCCATCTTTGGTAGCGCGCTATTTTCAACGTCAGCTATGGCGGGCACGCTTGCAGAAGCCGTGCAATCCACAGTAAGCAATTATCCGGAAATCGCTGAAGCGGCTGCAAACCGCCGGGCAATCGGACAAGAGCTGAAACAGGCTGAAGGCCTTTATTATCCAACTGTTGATATTGCCATTGGCGGTGGACAGGAATGGACGAATACAACGTCCATTAACGAAGAATGGCTTGGCCGCACAGAAAGCAGCCTGTCAATTTCCCAGACATTGTTTGACGGCGGCGCGCGCGCTGCGGAAGTTGAACGTCAGGAGCATCGGATCGACGGCGCGGCTTATCGGGTTCGCGAACGCTCTGAAGCGATTGGCCTGGACGTTGTGCAGGCATATCTTGATGTTTTGCGGAACCTAGAGGTTGTTAATCTGGCAACAGAAAATCTCGAAATCCACAAACGGACACTTCGCGAAATTCAGGACCGCGTTGAAGCTGGACAAAGCGGCGTTGGTGATACGCAACAAACAGAAGCGCGGGTCTCCGCTGCGGAAGCTGTTCTTGTCGAAA
The DNA here is from genome assembly GCF_047631475.1 of Sneathiella sp. Taxonomy (GTDB): domain Bacteria; phylum Pseudomonadota; class Alphaproteobacteria; order Sneathiellales; family Sneathiellaceae; genus Sneathiella. The sequence continues at coordinate 5,563 of NZ_JBLHZT010000027.1, forward strand.
CTCTGCGTCAGCTCGATACGTCTGAAATCGCATACCGCCGCCTGGTTGGTGAAGCTCCGCTAAATCTGGAATTGCCAACATTTAACGATGGTGCCCTTCCTGAAAATCTGGAAGACATTATTGCAATCGCAATGGAAAGCAATCCAGACATTCGTTTTGCGAAAGCAGATGTTCGGACGTCTACTGCTGAAATTACAGCTGCAGAAGCGAACTTCTACCCTACTGTAAATCTCGAACTTGATGCGTCCGCTGACAACAACCTTGATGGTGTTGAAGGGCATAACGAAGATTTCACTGCAATGGTTCGTCTTCGGTACAACCTGTATCGCGGTGGTATTGATCTGGGTCGTCAACGGGAAGCTGTTGAACGTAATTCAGAATCAAAACAGCGTCAGATGCGTTTCGAGCGTCTTGTTGAAGAAGAAATTCGTCAGGGCTGGAGTGCTCTTGCACGGTCACAGGCTCGGGCAGCTGCTCTGAGTGATCAGGTTGTTGCAAACGGTCAGGTTGCTGCAACATACCGTCAGGAATTCCAGATCGGACAGCGTGACCTTCTTGATATGCTCGATTCGGATAATGAACTGTTCAACTCAAGAACATCTTTGGCAACTGTCGAATATGCAGTTCTATTTGCCAAATACCGGTTGCTGGCGTCCATGGGTCGTTTGAACAGCACACTGGGTGTTACACTTCTTGAAGATGCATTGCCAAACGGCGACAGCTAATCTTTTAGGAATACCATTAAAAAGGCCGCGTCTGAAACATCCAGACGCGGCCTTTTTTATGCTAAATGTTGTCCTCAGACCTTAAGGTTTGTATCGCCACCAGCCTTGTTCATTTACCGAATAGATGGGTCGGTAATGCCTTATTCTTTTTGCATCAATAACCAGTCCGATCTGATTATCAAGCACGACTTCTTTTTTGTCGAATTGAACTGCTAACACCGCATGGGCGATTCTAAGGTTCAGGTCCTGCAGCACCACGATCTTCATGTCTTCGGCTTTCCAGCCCAAGGAACGCAGCGTGAAATATTTGACGATGGCATAGTCTTCGCAATCGCCGAACCGGGCAAAAAACTCTTTGGGGATTTCCCAATAGTCTTTAACCCCCCAGTTGATAGGATCCAGGATATATCTGTGGAGGTTGATGTAGGTATTAACTCGTTCCAATTGATACTTTTTCGGCTTGCCCTTTAATTCTTCGACAAGTTCTTCCCATTTGGCATAAGCGCAGGCGTTTAGCTGACCATTATCGCAGTCGCCTGGAGTATCTTTATAAGTATCCAAAACATTTTTCCATTTAGGAAACGGTTTCAGATCATAATGAGCATATTCTTTAAAACCAAAAATACCGACAGCCTGAGCAGATGGTATGTGAGGTACCATCATCAAACTGCACGCAAATGTGCAGGTCATCAGCAATCGCCTCGGCAATTTAGTGTATCTGTTCATGAGCCTACTAATAAATCTATTCATTTTGCTTTGTTATCACCTAATATACGCAATGATATCGTTAAAAATTATTAACGATAACGGAAAGGGTGCGATGAATTTTTCGTTATCTCACCATTTTGCAAGTATGGTTTACGTTTCGTAAACTCATTGCAGGCATATTTTGTGAAAAATCGCGGGATAATTGTATGTCAGACATTCAAGAAGAGACTTATGAAAACAAGCGGACCTATCGCATGGTATGGTTGGGTGCAATAAGTCTTGCTCTCGTGGTTGCGCTCGGTGTTTGGGGCACGATCAGTTTTGTTGGTAAACAGCATGATCGGGATATTCAAAACTGGGAGATCCGGTTGGGAATCGTCGCTGATAGCCGTGTAGCAGCGGTTGAAGGGTGGCTGGCAGAACAAAAATCAGCGATCAATAGTCTTTCTGAAAATGCTTCGCTGCAAGTGTATCTCACTCAACTGGTTCTTGATACGGAAGAAAACGGTCTTAAGGTTACAGAGGTGCCGGAAGCTGGATATCTGATAAACCTACTGAACAACCATGCGGTCATCAGTGGATTTTGGGAGCCTGAGGAGCCTCAGATTAATGCTAATGTTGCGCGCCCGGGACGGGCAGGGATTGCGTTGACAGACCGCACTGGAACGCTTCTGGTTTCCAGTGGGAATATGCCGCCGATGAACCCATCGATCCGTGCGGCCATTGCTGAAGCAGATCAAGGACGTGCGGCTGTCATTGATTTATATGAAGGTCTGGACGGCGAGCCGACAATGGGGTTTGTTTATCCGATCTTTGCCGTCCAGTCAGCGGGAGATCCGAACAAGGTGATCGGATTTGTCGTTGGTCTTAGAACGGTCCGAAAATCTCTGTTCCCTCTTCTTCTTCAACCGGGTGAAGTTCAGAAAACAGCGGAAACAATTCTCGTCCGCGAACGAGGGGCGTTGACCGAATATATCTCCCCGCTGGCAGACGGAACGCCTGCCCTTAAGCGCAGAGTAAGCTCTGATGATAAGCTGGCAGCGGCCTTTGCGGCTAGGAACCCTGGTCTGTTTGCAATTAAGTCAAACTATCTGGGAGATGAAGTCCTTGTGACCGGGCGGGCTATTTCGGGGGCGCCGTGGTTTCTGGTGCGGAGTGTTACGACAATCGAAGCACTTTCCGAGACGCGGGAGCGGCGGAACGCGATGCTCGGAGTTTTTCTGTTGTTGATCCTGGGAATTACCGGAACCGTTGTGGCCGTTTGGCGCCACGGCACGTCGCTGAGAGCGGCGGAACTTGCGGAGAAATACAAAAAGGTTGCCGAGGAACTTCGTGAGCGTACTGAATTTTTGAAGGTGGTTACGGATCAGCAACCAACAGCAATAGCCGTGTTTGATCAGGGCGATCGATATGCATTTGCCAATAAATTGGCAGCAGACAATGTAGAATTGCTTCAAGATGAAATTCTGGGCCGGAAACTATCCAGCGTTATGAACCCTGAGTCGTCAAAAAAGCTTTTGGATATGCTTCATTTTGCCCGGCAGGATAACGCGGTTCAGTCTGCGGTTATGAGTTTGCCGGATCCCCAGCACGGGGATCGCATTGTTAAATCTGATATTATTCCGCTTAGAACAGAACAAAATGATGTGCAAAACATGCTCGCTGTGTTTCAGGACATTACTGAAGTCGTGACCGAGCGGGAGCGCCGGGAAAACGTATTGCGCAGTCTTGTGTCTGCATTGGTGGCCTTTGTTGATAAGCGGGATCCATATTCCGCTCATCAGTCGGTCTGGGTCGCGGAAGTAGCTGTTGCTATTGCCGAAGAGTTAAACGCGTCAGAACGGGTCATCCGAACCGTCGATATTTCCGGTAATTTGATGAACCTGGGTAAGATTCTGGTGCCGTCCAAAATTCTAACCAAGACGGAACGATTAACGGAAGATGAGCTGCGCGTCATCAGAGAAAGCCTCGTTTCCAGTGCCGATTTGCTTGAAAATGTGAAATTTGATCTTCCTATTGCAGAAACCCTCCGTCAATTGCAGGAGCATTGGGATGGCACCGGCCATCCTCGTGGGTTGAAGGAAACCGCTATCAATGAAGCTGCACGGATTGTTGCCGTCGCAAACGCCTTTGTCGGTATGGTTAGTCCGAGGGCCTACCGAGACGCGTTTGATTTTAATAAAGCGGTCAGCATTCTTTTGGAAGAAGCGGACAAGAAATACGATCGCAAGCCCATTAGTGCACTCATTAATTTCCTTGAAAATGGCGGGGGCCGCGAAAAATGGCAGCATTTCTCGAATACCCTTCCAGATCCGGAAGCAGAAGAACAGCCCGGTGATTAAGAAACCTGGCTTGTCGCCGCATCATTTCTAACCTTGCAAGTGTTGTCACAAGTGCCGCGGTGGGGATGGTGGCGCTTAGTCCGTTTTCCCCAGTCGCGGCAGGTCTGCATCTATAGGGGGGCCGTCTGCGCTATAGCCAGTTGGCTTGCGCGAAGGTTGGCCTCTTCGGATAGATCATTCAGCGGATTTATATGGATTTAGTCCATACCGGGCCGCCTGCTTACGGGTGTTTTCTATAAAATTGCCGGGGATGCTTGAAGTGCAGCAGGGCCTGTCAGGATGAGCTTAACCAGTTCACTTTGGCGACTGGTATCGGTCTTTCGGAAAATCTGCCGTAATTGAGAACGCACAGTATGCATGCTAACGCCCCATTCCTCAGCCAGATCATCCAGCTTGCTGCCATTTGTCAGACCCAGAGCCAGCCTACCCTCGGCGGGTGTTAAAGCATAAAGACGGCAAATTGTATCGATAGAGAGTTCCACAGGTTCTGCAGGGTCTGAGACAAAAAGAACGGCTCCTTTACCGGCTATTCCGGTTCCGATCGGGGCCAGCATAACGGTAAGCGGTGTATCACTTTCTTCACGGGTGATTGTCAGGGCGAAATCCAGTTCCCCCTTTCCATTGGTTTCCGGTGAAAGTGTGTTTGTCAGAAGCTCTGCCAGCTTTTTGTTTTCACTGGCTACGGTTGCCCGGCATTTCTGCTCTGAATCCAGTATTAGGCCGTCCTTTTTCTCCAGATATTTTTTTGCTTTATCATTGAAGAAAAGAACCTGAGAGCTTTCGGTCATCAGAATGACGCCCAAAGGGAGCTTGTTAAGTACAGCCGTCGCCGATTCCAACAGAGGCGTTGTCGCAGGTGCGTTGCTTTGACCTTGATGTCGCACAATCGCGCTAATCAGGCTGCGGGCCATGCTGCTACTGGTTAACTGGCTTCGGATAACATAATCCTGAGCGCCACTTCGAATAGCCTCCTGACCCGTGTTTTCTTCATCATCTGTTAAAATGACAACCGGAACCGACGGGATGTTTCTTCTTAGGTCTTTGAGGGTTTCAAAAGCCGTATCGCCAGTACTGTCTTGATCCAGCAGGATGACATCGGCACCTGCGGCGCTTTGTTGATTAATAAAAGCGTGCGCATCAGGCACATGCATCAGATCCATGGAAGGTTTGGAGATATTTGCCAATAGCCAGCCTATTTGCTGTGCATCTCCATCCTTGTTTCCGATAAACAGGATTTTTGCATTTAAAATCTCGTTCATCTGGTTTTATTGCTCCACGGTTCAATCTAATTCAGAATATTGATACGATCATTTTACAAAACATACTGGCAGGTTTTTATACTGTTTCATTTGTGAAAACGCGGTAAAACCAATGTCTTCTGTTTATTAAAGTATCGAGAGAATGTTAACAAAATTGTTTCTAACTCACCTTAATTAAGGCAGAAATCTGTCCATTGTGTCCTATTAGCCATAAGGTTCAAAATTGTCCTTCATTCCTAAATCTAAATATACCTACATTTCCTTTCATAAACCTTTCGGTGTTTTAAGTCAGTTTACGAGCGAGGGAGGCCACCCGTCTCTGGAAGGATTTGGGCTACCCAAGGGGGTGTATGCGGCCGGGCGACTGGATCGGGACAGTGAAGGACTTCTAATTCTAAGCGATGACGGCCCCTTCATAAACAAACTGCTGGACCCGAAATTTGCACATCCACGGACTTATCTGGTGCAGGTAGAAGGAGATCCCTCGGATCAGGATTTGAATGCGCTGCGGAAGGGCCCTGTCATCAAAGGCTATAAAACAAAAGAATGTCTTGTCGAAAGGCCGGAACCGCAACCCTTGATAGGGGAACGGAACCCACCGATCCGGGAGAGAAAAAATATACCGACCACGTGGTTGAAGCTTACCCTGACTGAGGGGAAAAACCGGCAGGTTCGCCGGATGACAGCCGCGGTGGGCTTGCCCACGCTGCGGCTTATCCGCATTGCCATTGGAGATTTGTCGCTAGAGAATCTGGAGCCCGGGCAATGGCGTGAAATTTTAAAAGGGGACATCCTGTCTTCGTGATGGATGGAGTGGAGAGAACAGGACGCCCCCTTTCAAAGCCGAAGGCTAATGCCTTCGATTAGTGTGCGAACAATACCGGTGCGGTCATATGTCCGAGAATTTCCTGAGTCGCTCCCCCAAGGATCATTTCTCTTAACCGGCTATGGCCATACGCGCCCATTACAAGCATATCTGCCTCATAGTCGACTAGTGCATCCAGCAGCGCATTGCCAACCCCTACATCTGGCCAGTGTCCGATTTTCACCTGAACGGTGGCACCATGACGTTCCAGAAATTTTTTCGCAGCGTCATTTCCAACACTTTGATCTGATGTTGGATTTACATTCAGAAGTGTTACCTTCGTGGCCTTTTTAATAAAGGGAAGTGCGCCGCGCAGAGCTTTCGATGCTTCACGCGTGTTGTTCCACCCGACCAGAATATGAGACCCAAATTTCTCAAAGTTGCCAGCGTATGGCACGGTCAGAACCGGACAGGGGCATCCAACAACAAGTTCATCTGCGAGGTTTTGATATTGTGCAGATTTTTCATTGCTTGGGTCGATTTGGCCCAAGATGACAAGGTCGGCAGTAAGCGCATGCTTCTGAATAACATCAGGCGCATAGCCTTCTTCCTGAACGCAGGAAAACTCCACACCGGCGGCCGTTGCTTTTGCCGTTAGTCGTTCGCACGCCTGTTTTGCGTTTTCTGTTTCAATTCCTCGTGTGCGTTCAATGAATTCAGGTGGGATATATCCCATGAACGAGGTGGGAGGGGTTACAGGTGCAATTGTGTAAAGACCGACAATATGAGCAGAATTTTCAGCTGCCAGATTCAAGGCGACGGAAATAGACGCTTCCAGTTTCTCATCATTGGTCAAATGCAATAAGATGGTTTTGAAGGACATGGTATGCCTCGTCTTGTTAGTATTTAGCTGTTACCTTAGTACTAGCCTATATTTTTAGAGGATGAATTGATCTGGAACAATCTGAATAAAGATGATGCTTTTTTGTTTGTCAGCGTCTTGCGTTATGAAGATGGTTTTCAAGAATCTTGTGACAGGACGTACAGGGCCAGTCCAAAAGAATAACGGGTTTTTATTGCTCGTTGGGATCACCCGGTTTAGGTTGCATCTTTAACGTTAACCGGATTAGGGAAATCTTTGCGATGAATGCTATTGATGCGTTGCTTACTCGAAAATCTGCGGCAAAGCTGGTTGAGCCTGCACCGGATGATGCAGCATTGCAGACACTTTTTCAGGCGGCGGTAAGGGCACCGGATCATGGCTGCATTCGTCCTTGGAGGTTTATTTATTTCAAAGATGAAATGCGGCATGAGCTTGGGCAGATTTTTGTCGAGGCGCTGAAAAAAAGCAACCCTGAAGCAACACCGGCAGCCATTGAAAAAGAAGCCAAGAAACCACTACGTGCGCCATTGGTGATTGCTGTCATTGCGAAAGTGCAGGAGCATCCCAAGGTTCCTGCCGTCGAACAAATCATATCCGCCGGAGCTGCCGCCCAGAATATAATGATCGCGGCCCATGCTATGGGATATGCAGGGATATGGCGGTCAGGCTCTCCATGTTTCGATGAACATGTGCGCAGTCGATTGGGCGCTGTTGGTGACGATATGATTGTCGGGTTTTTGTATCTTGGGACGGCGAAAACGGTCCCGCCGATGCCGGATCTTTCGTTGACTGATTATGTAAGTGAGTGGAAATCCGCATAATATTGACAGATTTGCCTGTTTTTATCCCGTAACAATAGTTGCAGTTCCCTGCTGCCTTTTGTTATGGTCTGCACATATCGGTGTCTAGGGCACCCTGTTTTCAAAATATCGGAGCTGATTAGTGATTCAATTTTTCAAAAGCCGTGTAGCTGCTGTTAGTCTGGCTGTTACTTTTTCTGTATTTGGCAGTGGCTTGATCGTTTCAGATGTTTTGGCACAAACGACTATTCCGCAAGCAAAAGCAGCGATTGTGGATGTTACATTTATCCTGAACAGTTCTGAGACTTGGAAAAATGCTGAAAAGGAAATGAAAGCCCGGGTTGATGATGTTCAAAAAGAAATTGATGTAAAAAAAGAACAACTTAAAGTCCGCGCCGATGAATTGAAGCGGCAGCAGACAATTCTTGCACCGGATGTTTTCCAGGCCAAGGCTCGCGAAATCCAGAAAGACCAGTTGGGTCTTCAGCGCGAGGCGCAGATTTCCAATGCTAAAGTGAATGATGTCCTCAATCGGATGCGGGGCCAGCTTCGAGGTGTTATTGTCAAGCTGGCGGCTAATGTTGCTGCTGAAAAAGGCATGAATATCGGCTTCGATCGAAACAATGTCATTTTCTTTAATGATGGGATGGACATCACTAAGGAAGTTTTGAAACGTTTTAATGCGTCCAAAACAAAGGTCGAAATTACTGTCGATAAAAACCAATAAACCTAAACTGCCGCGATCAGTTTTTCTTTCAGGGCGTCATCACAAAAGGCCGATTTCAGGCTGTTAATGGTGATCTGCCGCATGATCTGCTCATCATACCCGTTCACCGCGGCGACCCTTTCATATTCTTTGCCGATGGATGTGGCAAAGAAAGGGGGATCGTCGGAGTTCAGTGTGACGACACAACCCGCTTGTTTTAGTTGATCGAAAGGATGCTGTTCGTATCCATCATAAAGGCCGGTTGCGATATTACTTCCGGGGCAGAGTTCCAAAGGGATTTGTCTTTCGGCGAGTTCAGAGACCAGATTTGGATCTTCGATAGCTCGCACACCGTGGCCAATCCGACTGACGGGAAGATGGGTGAGGGTGTCCCTGATGCTTTGGCAATCTCCGAATTCACCCGCATGATTTGTCGTCTTGTAACCGGCATCATGCGCCTTGTAAAAAGCAGGAGCAAAGTCTTTTGGGTGGTACTGCGCTTCATCACCCCCCATGCCAAAACCAACCACATAGGGATGAGGGTATTCTACAAATTTCTGGGCAACAGAGTTAGCCTTTTCAGGACCCAGATGACGGACGCACGTGACAATAATCCGTCCTTCGATGCCAAAATCACGCCGGGCATCGTCAATGCCTGCGGCAATGCCCTCTAAATGATCTGTGTAACTGATACCAGCATCGGCCGCATGGTCAGGAGAGGAAAAGGTTTCCACATATATTGTATTTTCTAGCGCGCAGCGTTTGAGATAATCATAGGTAACCGCACGATAGTCGTCCTTGCTTTGAATAGCGGCCGCGGCTTTGTCATAACAGCGGAGAAAATCCCAAAAATCCGACCAGGAAAATTCTCCGTCAGACTTGAAAGTGGACGGATCCAGCTCAGCCCCATTATTGGCTGCAAGTTTTTTTACAAGGGCCGGGGTGGTTGTCCCTTCCAGATGAACGTGCAGTTCCGCTTTTTTTACTGTTTTCATGACAAGAAGGATGATCCCTTGTTCAGTGGTGTAATCCCCAGATGCGAGGCGATTGTCTGGCCGATATCGGCAAAGGTGTCTCTTTCCCCTATGAACTGCGCTGGAATATTCTTACCATAGCCCAGAACAGGAACAACCTCACGGGTATGATCCGAGCCCGGCCAAGTGGGATCGCATCCATGATCGGCCGTCATTAGAACAAGGTCATCGTCTTCCAAAACACTAAAAAGCTCAGGCAGGCGCCGATCAAACTCTTCTAGCGCATGGGCATATCCCGCGATGTCTCGTCGGTGGCCATAGGATTGGTCAAAATCCACAAAGTTTGTAAAAATGAAGCTGCCGTCTTCTGCTTTTTTCAACGCCGCAAGTGTGGCATCAAACAGCGCCATATTTCCATTTGCCTTGATTTCGGTTCCGGTTCCCTGATGGGCAAATATATCGCCAATTTTACCAATGGAAATAACGGGTTTACCGTCTCTATTCAGGGCGTCCAGCAACGTGGGTTCTGGTGGGGGGACGGCAAGGTCTTTTCGGTTGCCTGTTCGGGTATAGGCCCCTGTAGATCCGACAAACGGCCTGGCAATGACACGCCCGATCTCCAGGTCATCGACGAGTATACGTGCTTCGGCGCACAGGTCATATAGGCGTTGCAAGCCGAAACTTTGTTCATGTGCAGCAATTTGCAGGACACTATCGGCGGAAGTGTAAAAAATCGGCTTTCCGCTTTCGACATGTTCGTCCCCGAGGCGCGTGATAATATCAGTGCCTGAAGCATGACAATTGCCAAGAATGCCCGGTAAATGACATTTCTTGATCAGCGCATTAGTCAGTGTTTCAGGGAAACAGGGGATTTCCTTGGGGAAGTAACCCCAGTCAAACATGACGGGGACCCCTGTCATTTCCCAGTGGCCAGATGGCGTGTCCTTCCCCTTACTCATTTCCTGTGCATAGCCGTAAAGGCCAGTATAGTTGCTCTCGCGTATCGGGCCTTTTCCTGTGTGCAGGCTATGGGCTTTGTATAGACCCAATGCTTCAAGGTTAGGGAGGCGTAAAGGGCCTGAGCGGTTTTCGTTATCGGCTTTTCCTGTGAGAGAGGCATCCAGAATATGGCCAAAGGTATCAGCCCCTGTATCCCCAAAATCGGCTGCATCACGGGCAGCGCCTAACCCAAAACTATCCAAGACAAGTAACAAGGCCCGGCTCATGATTGTTCTCCTGTAACGCGTTTCAGAACAATAGGCGTTTTGGTAGGTGCCTCGCCAGCGATGGTGAGGGCGGCTAAAATCCGTTTTTCAGCGCGGTCAGCCTGATCTTCCGTGCGGGCAATAATCGTTGCGACAGGATTGCGTGGTCCAACCTTTGCGCCAATTCCCTTAATGTTGATCAGTCCAACGCCATAATCAATAGGATCACTTGCGGCATGACGTCCGCCGCCGAGATCCATAACAGAAACACCCATTTCGCGGGTATCGAGCGTTTTGATAAAGCCCCGCTTGGGTGCGATAACATCTCGACGGATTGGTGCGAGCGGAAGATGTTTGTCGGGATTGGTCATCAAATCTGTTGGGCCCCCAAGGGCAGCCACCATTTGGGCGAATTTTTCAGCGGCGGTTCCACTGGACAGGGCTCCTTTTACAGCAAGCGGTGCTGTGGTCTTATCCGCGATACCCGCCAGCACCAGCATCTCTGCACACAGCGCAATAACAACCGTGTTGAGCCGCTCATCGACTTTCCCCCCCATGAGGTAATCAATGGTTTCACGTACTTCAACGGCGTTTCCAGCTGTCGTACCAAGGACTTCATTCATATCGGTCAAAAGAGCCGTTGTTGGAACCCCTGCACCATTGGATACAGTTACAATACTGCGCGCAAGCTCTTCGGCATCTTCAATCTTTTGCTTAAAGGCACCAGAACCGAACTTCACATCCATGACAAGGGCATCCAGACCAGCCGCCAGTTTCTTGGACAGGATGGAGGCGGTAATCAACGAGATGCTTTCGACGGTTGCGGTAACGTCCCGAATGGCATAGAAGCGCTTGTCTGCAGGGGCGAGGTCCGCGGTCTGCCCAATGATCGCGCATCCGATATTTTTTACTACTTTGGTCAGGAGCATTGGATCCGGGGCTGTGTTGTATCCTTCAATACTGTCCAGTTTATCCAGTGTGCCTCCTGTATGCCCCAATCCCCGGCCCGAGATCATTGGGACCGCTCCGCCGCAGGCGGCAACAATAGCGGCCAGCATCAGGCTTACTTTATCACCAACGCCACCAGTTGAATGTTTGTCCACAACAGGACGGCCCAGATCGGCGTCTGTCCAGTTCATCACGTCCCCGGAATGGACCATTGCCTGCGTCAGCCAAATCCGTTCCTGCATCGTCATATCCTGAAAATAGACGGCCATCGCAAATGCTGAAATCTGTCCTTCTGTTACAGAATTGTCCGTAATGCCACGGACCATGAAATCGATTTCAGCCTTGCTAAGCGCTGCCCCATCTCTTTTTTTGCGGATAATCTCTTGCGGGAAAAAATCAGCGGTCATGATGATTATTCTCCGTACGGGATCCAGATATTTTTAATCTGAGTGGCATGCTGCAAAAACTCTTCACCCTCTGCCTGTTCCGGGACAAACCAGTCCCGCTTGAGGCCATGATTGGTCCATGTCCGCTTCATGTTGCCACAAGAAGATTTCTCTACAAGAGCACATCCTTCAGCCGATCCAACATACCAGAGGGACTTCACATCATCATGCGAGGCCAAGGGTTTAACCAGATCAGATTTTCGGCCCGTGACAATATTGAAGACGCCCGCCGGAACATCCGATGTTTCCAGTACTTGATAAAAATCCGTTGCGCTTAAAGAATGCATTTCAGAGGGGACGACAATAACCCGGTTCCCCATGGCAATTGCCGGTGCTGCCAGTGAAATCATACCCAGAAGCGGGTTTTCATCTGGACATATGACGCCAATGGTACCAATTGCCTCTTTCATTGCAAGCGTAACGCCGCGCATGGGCGGATTATGAACCCGGCTTTCATATTTATCTGCCCAGGCGCCATATGTGAATAAACGCCGAACGGCGACGGCGACCTCGTTCTGGGCATCCTTGGCTGACGCGCCGGTCATCTGTGAGAGGCGATCCGCAAATTCCTGACGCCTGATATCCAGATTTTCAGCCAAATAATACAAAACCTGCGCGCGGTTATGCGCAGTCGTATTGGTCCAGGCCGTTGCTTTTCTGGCCGCTTCAACCGCGTTCCGAATATCTTTTCGGTTTCCTTCTCCAATCTCGGCAATGAAATCCCCTTTTGCAGAGAACACAGGAAGGCTGTAGCCACTGTCGGGCCGGGACTGCTTGCCACCAATATACATCTTCGCGGTTCGGTCTACCGTTGAGACAGGGGCTAACGCTGATTTGCCGGACTGTTTCTGCGAAGGGGTCTCTTTGTAGGCTTGCAGTTTGGAAAGGAATTTTGGTTTCAATACTTCCTGCATACCTTCAATGCCGCCTTCACGGCCATAGCCGGATTCTCGATTGCCGCCGAAGCCACAAGCAGCATCAAATTGATTGGTGCTATTAACCCAGACCACACCACAATCCAGCTTTGGGGCGATATCCAGCGCCAAATTGATGTTTTCACTCCAAACCGAGGCCGCAAGACCATATCGGGTATTGTTGGCCAGTTGAACAGCTTCGCCCGGAGTGCGAAACGTCATTGCAACAACAACGGGTCCAAAGATTTCTTCTTGGGCAATGGTTGTCGCGGGGGCAACATTGGTAAATAAAGTCGGTGGATAAAAGCAGCCGTCTTTTGGCACAGTCCAGCTGGGCTGCCACATGTCGGCGCCTTCATCGCACCCTTTTTTCACAAGCGCCTCAATTGTCTGCAACTGAACCGGTGCGACAATGGCCCCCATATCGATGCATTTATCCAAAGGATCCCCAAGCCGGAGATTTTCCATTCGGGCGCGTAATTTGCGGTAGAACTTTTCAGCAATGCCTTCCTGGACCAACAAGCGCGAACCTGCACAGCAGACTTGTCCCTGATTGAACCAAATGGCATCGACCACGCCCTCAACGGCGCTATCAATGTCAGCATCGTCAAAAACGATAAACGGGGACTTGCCGCCTAACTCCAGCGTTAAGTGTTTGCCTGTGCCGGCTGTCGCTTCCCTGATCCGGCGTCCTACTTCAGTCGAGCCGGTAAACGCTATCTTGTTGATGTCCGGGTGGCCAACAATCTGCTCGCCCGTGCGTCCATCCCCGGTCACAATATTGACAACCCCATCAGGAAGACCGGCCTGTTTACAAAGTTCAGCAAAGCAAAGGGCTGTGAGCGAGGTGAACTCGGCTGGCTTCAGGACAACGGTATTTCCAGCCGCGATTGCAGGGGCAATTTTCCAGGCCAGCATAAGCAATGGAAAATTCCACGGTATGATCTGACCGATAACACCCATGGCTTCATGATTGGGGAACTGGCTTTCCTGCAACTGTGCCCAGCCAGCATGGTGATAAAAGTGACGGGCGACCAACGGTATATCAATATCCCGGGTCTCACGTACCGGTTTTCCATTGTCCAGACTTTCCAGAACCGCAAGCAACCGGGCGTTGCGCTGAAGAATACGGGCGAGGGCATAAAGATGGCGGGCCCGTCCATATCCGCCTAATTTTTCCCACTTCCCCTGTGCTTTTCGGGCGGCTGATACGGCCGCTTCGACATCTTCAGCACTTGCCTGTGTTATCTGAGCCAGCGTTTCACCATTTGCCGGATTGATAGAGGCAAAGCGGGTGTTTGCTGTTCCTTTTGTCCAGGAGCCGTTGATAAAAAGGTCAAATGTGCCTTCATGGTGTTGAAGCCATTGCCGGGCGTTCGCGTCGCTTTCAGGGGCTGGACCATATTCCATGCTATCAAATATCTCTGCTATGCTCATCTTTTTGTCCTCAACCCATCGGGTGGCGGAAATCGGCAGAATATCTACCGGTTACAAAATGTTCTAATTGACGCTCGATGTCTCCGAGTAAGCTGGAGGCGCCAATGCGGAAAAGGTCCGGTTGCAGCCAGTCATTGCCGAGTTCTTCCTTCATCATGAACTGATAGCCCAAGATGTCTTTTGCCGCGCTGATACCTCCGGCTGGTTTGTAACCGATTTTGAACCCGGTCATTTCCTGATATTCCCGAATGGCCCGGATCATGACAAGGCTGACAGGCAAGGTCGCATTGACCCCTTCTTTACCAGTCGATGTTTTAATGAAATCAGCGCCCGCCATCATTGACAGCATGCTGGCCTTAGCAACATTTCGGAGAGTAACAAGCTCGCCTGTTCCCAGAATTACTTTTAAATGGGCATCCTTGCAGGCAATACGAAAGGCGTTTACCTCTTCGTACAATGCTTGCCAGTTTCCAGTTAGAACATGTCCGCGGGTAATAACAATATCGATCTCTTTTGCCCCTGCCGCAACCGAGGCTTCAATTTCTTTCACACGCAATTCAAACGGACTGAGACCGGCGGGAAAGCCGGTTGATACGGCCGCGACGGGAATGTTCGTTCCTTCCAGTGCCTGCACAGCCGTTTCCACCATTGTATGGTAGACACAAATTGCCCCCGTGGTCAGGCCTTTGTCGGCCATGCCAAGTGCTTGTAGTAGATCGGGTCTAACAGGTTGGCGGGCTTTGGCGCAAAGGCGTTTTACGCGGCCCGGCGTATCATCGCCGCTTAACGTTGTAAGGTCGATGCAGGATATTGCTTTTAGCAACCAGGCGGCCTGATAGTCTTTTTTAACAGATCGCCGCCCGCCAAGCGTGCTGGAACGGCGTTCAACGGCGCTAAGATTGACAAAAACATCTTCAACCGCATCTTTATTGAACGGCAGTCCGGGATTACGGGCATGCGTGTGGGCTGGATGGTTAAGCTGGCTAACTGTTGCCATTGTCATCCTCCTTAATATGTGTTTTCAGGAGTTCCCGCTTAAGGGTCTCCAAAAAGATGATAATAAGTTGTTCAAGATCCGCAGCCGCAAGTTTCGCGCATTCCAGCGTTTGTTCGTGGCTGAGTTTTGTTTCACTCAGGCCGGCAACCAGATTGGTAATGTTAGAAATAGCGGCGACCTTTAGTCCACAGTGTCGCGCTACCAGAACTTCCGGTGTCGTCGACATGCCGACAGCGTCTGCGCCAAGAATTCTAAACGCATTGATTTCAGCAGGTGTTTCAAAATTCGGGCCCAGATAATGAAGATAAACACCTTCTGCGAGGTCGATTTTCATTTCTTTTGCGATGGCTTTGAAATGATCCCGCAGCGTTGGATCATAGGCATCTTCCATGGAAAAGAAACGTGGCCCAAACCGATCGTCATTGTCGCCTACAAGTGGATTTCTAGCCGTCATGTTAATATGATCTGTAATCAACATTAACCGACCGGGACCCACATCTTTGTGAAAGCTTCCCGCCGCATTGGTCACCAAAAGGATTTCAATGCCCAATAATTTTAGGACGCGGACCGGCACAGCCAGATCTTGTGGATCAATGCCTTCATATAAATGGATGCGGCCTTGCATGCAAACGATAGGCATACCGCCCAGTCGTCCGAGAATAAGCCGACCGGCATGACCTTCTACAGAAGACTGCGGAAAGTCCGGAATGTCTTTAAATTCAATGCTGGTAACAACATCAATTCGATCGGCCAGACCCCCAAGTCCGGAACCAAGAATGATGCCGACACGGGGCCGAAAGCCCGGGGCTGTTTCCTGAATGAAATCAGCCGCATTATATGGATTAAGTCCCATTATCGTTCCTTGATATATGGTTCGCCAATTGCTTTCGGCGGATGCGCTTTGCCAACAAATCCAGCAAGGAGCAGTACAGTAAGGATATATGGCAGTGCCTGGATAAATTGAACCGGGATAACGCCAATAATTGGTAGATCAACACCCTGAAGACGGGCTTGCAACGCATCTGTAAAGGCAAATAGCAGGCAGGCCAACATGGTGGGTACGGGTTTCCATTTGCCAAAAATCAGGGCCGCCAGCGCAAGATATCCTTTGCCAGCTGTCATGTCCCGGATAAATCCAGCCCCATGGGCGGTTGATAAATAAGAACCGGCAAACCCGCAAAGTAAACCTGTCACGGCCAAGGCTTTATAACGCATGATGTCAACATTAATGCCAGCGGTATCCACCGCGTGCGGGTTCTCGCCGACAGCACGAACACGCAGGCCGAACCGGGTGCGGTATAACACATAGGCGACTAATGGCACAGCGGCGGCGGCAATATAGACGATGATATTGTGACCAGAAATCAGCTCTGCGTAGATGTATCCTACAACAGGAATATCTCTCACAGCTTCTGCAAAGGGCAGGGTGAGACTGCTGAACCGGGCATCACCGTTGAGCGATGGTGTTCGGCCGCCCAGTTTAAACCATGCAAAACCAAGGGTTGGTGTCAGGCCAGCAACAACGATGTTGATCGCCATGCCGGACACCACCTGATTACCTTTATGGGTCACACAGGCATAGGCATGTAATGAAGACAGGGTGAGTGATGTCAGGATACCCGCGCCCAATCCAACCCATGCGGAATTGGTAACGGCTGCAACGGCAGCGGCGGCGAAAGCCGCGCCCAGCATTTTCCCTTCCAGTCCAATATCCACAATGCCCGACCGTTCGGAAAACATACCGGCCAACGCGGCAAGAATAAGCGGGGTAGCGACACGAAACGTTGCATCCAGCAAAAGAACGATTAGTTCAAACATTTCCATTTTATACCTCCGCCGTGCGGGCGGATGGCCGCCGTCGGAAGAAGTCTTCTATTTTCGGTCTGAACATGTTTTCGAGGGCGCCAGAGAAAAGAATGATCAGTCCTTGAATGACGATCACCATTTCTTTGTTAATGGTGTTCATTTCAAATGCAAGCTCAGTACCGCCCTGATAAATAGCCCCAAATAAAAGAGCGGCCATAAAAATACCAACAGGGTGATTACGGCCCATAAGGGCAACTGCAATACCGACAAAACCATAACCGCCTGTGAAATCCATGATCACCTTATGATGAACCCCCAGCAGTTCGTTGACAGCCACGAAGCCTGCCAGCGCCCCTGAAATAACCATTGCCAAAATGATGTTCCGTGAAACCGAAATGCCAGAATAACGGGCGGCCGTTTCGTTTTCGCCAACAACGCGGATTTCATATCCCCAACGGGTGTGCCAGACAAAATAGTAAAAAGCGGCACTTAACCCCAAGGCAATCAGGAAGCTGAAATTCAGCGGAGACTCGGACATGCCTGTAAAATCGGGGGCATAAGCCAGCCAGGTGTTTTCGCCAAATTCACGGGTTTCCGGTGACCCACCTGCGTCAGGGGAAATAAGTACTTCCACCAGAATATAGTTCATGACCGAAAAGGCGATGAAGTTAAACATGATCGTGGTGATTACGATATGGCTGCCACGTTTGGCCTGAAGATAGGCTGGGATGTATGCCCAAGCGCCGCCAAACAACGCGGCTGAAAAAATGGAGATCGGTATAATCGCCCAAAAGGGCAGGAAATCAAGGTAAAGAGCCGCCAATCCCACGCCTAGCCCTGCAATGAAGGCTTGACCTTCCGCACCGATATTAAACAGACCACAATGAAACGCGATCGCAACGGCCAAACCGGTAAAAATAAAATTGGTCGTATAATAAAGGGTATATCCAACGGCTTCGGGATATCCAAAGGCCCCGTAAAATAGCACTTCAAGTGCTTTGAGCGGATTGTCCCCGACCACCAGAATAACCAGTCCAGAGATAAAAAAGGCGGCCAGAAGGTTGAGAAAAGGGATCAGGGCAAGATTTACCCAGGCTGGTACCTTTGACGGTGCCCCAAATTTGGCTTTTGCGTCTGCCATCAGATTACGGCCTCTTTCCCTACAGGTGTCACGTCTGCTTCATTTTCAGAAATCCCAGCCATCATCAGACCAAGTTTTTTCTCTGTTGCCTCTTCTGCTGACAGCTCCCCGACAATCTTGCCATCAAACATAACGGCAATCCTGTCCGCGAGTGACATTACCTCGTCAATTTCAACAGAGACGACCAAAATTGCTTTGCCAGCATCGCGCATTTTGATCAATTGTTTATGGATGAACTCGATGGCGCCAATGTCGACCCCGCGGGTTGGCTGTCCAACCAACAGCACATCGGGGTCCTGCTCCATCTCACGAGCGAGAACAAGTTTTTGCTGATTCCCGCCGGAAAATCCACTGGCCTTCAAATAAGGGTTAGGCGGGCGCACATCAAATTTCTCGATATATGTTTCGCAGGTTTCGACCATTTGGGCGTGATCCAGCTGAGTTCCTTTGTTGAACATCTCAAGATCGTGGTAGCCGAGGATCGTATTTTCGTTGGCGCTGAAATTCAGGACAAGGCCTGCTTTATGCCGATCTTCCGGGACATGTCCAAGGCCAATTTTGCGCAAGCCACGGGCAGTATAATCTTTGCTGCCGACGAGCTCCTGATCTTTGTACTTTATGCTGCCAAGGGTTGGCCGTCGCATACCGCCCAATACTTCAAGAAGTTCTGACTGGCCATTGCCAGAAACACCGGCAACGCCCAAAATTTCTCCCGCCCGAAGGGTCAGATTAATGTCTTTCAGTCGGGCAACCCCGTCGTCATCCAGATAGGTGACACCGGTAAGTTTCATAAGTTCCTCTTGCGGAACGGCCGGTTTCTTTTCAACCTGCAGAAGGACACTCCGCCCAACCATTAATTCTGCCAATTTTGCCTGATCGGTTTCGTTTGTTGCTACATGGGCAACCATTTCGCCCCGGCGCATAACAGAAACATTGTCCGTGATTGCCATGATTTCGCGCAGCTTATGCGTAATCAGGATAACTGTTTTTCCCTGTTCCCGAAGGGTATGCAGGATCCGGAAAAGATGATCTGCTTCCTGTGGGGTCAGTACGCCCGTTGGCTCGTCGAGAATAAGGATCTCGGCCCCGCGGTATAGGGCTTTCAAAATTTCGACCCGTTGACGCAGTCCGACGGGAAGGTCTCCTACCAAGGCATCGACATCGACTTCGAGCGTGTATTCTTTTTCAAGGCGTTGCAGCTCCTTGCGGGCTTTATTCATCCCATCGGAAAGACGGGCACCACCTTCGACACCTAATATAATATTTTCGAGAACAGTGAAGGTATCCACCAGCATAAAATGCTGATGAACCATTCCAATGCCTGCCTCGATCGAGGCCTGAGGGTTGTCAATCTGGCACTTTTTGCCACCAACAAAAATCTCGCCTTCGTCAGCCTGATAAAACCCATAAACGATGCTCATGAGCGTTGATTTGCCCGCACCGTTTTCCCCGATTATGCCATGAATGGTTCCTCGGTCCACGGATAAGGAAATATCCTTATTCGCATGGACCGAGCCAAACCACTTATTGACGCGGCGCAGTTCAAGCGCCGTGTTTTCTGCTGTCATATTGATAGATCAATCTGTCAATTAATTTGGTTTGTATTCTTTAACCTGAATTTTACCCGCAATGATGTCAGCGCGCGCCTGTTCAAGCTTGGCAATAACGTCTTCACTCAGGACAGACTTGTTATGCTCGTCAACCGCATAGCCAACGCCACCTTCTTTGAGGCCCAGAACCTTGATCCCTGGCTTCCAAGTGCCGGCTTTTGCTGTTTCAAATGCTTCGCGAACAGCAACATCGACCCGTTTGGTCATGGAGGTCAGCATGGTTCCTGGATGCAGGTAGTTCTGGTTGCTATCAACGCCGATTGCAAATTTACCAGCATCTTTGGCAGCCTGATAAACACCGATGCCTGTACCGCCAGCTGCTGCATAAACCACGTCAGCGCCACGATCAAACTGGCTTTTTGCAAGTTCGCCGCCTTTCGTCGGATCGTTCCATGCCGCTGGTGTTGTGCCTGTCATGTTCTGAAAGACTTCGGCATCTGGATTGGCATATTTAGCACCCTCAGCATAACCAAGTGCAAATTTACGGATCAACGGGATATCCATACCGCCAACAAAGCCGACTTTGCCGGTCTTGCTTGTCATTGCAGCAGCCATACCGACCAGAAACGAGCCTTCATGTTCTTTAAAGACAATTGATTGGACGTTTGGCAGATCAACGACCATATCCACGATCGTGAATTTTGTGTCAGGATAGGCTTTTGCAGCTTTTTCAACAGCGGCAGCCTGTGCAAAACCCATTGCAACAACAACGGACGCGCCTTTTTTGGCCATCCGCTTAACAGCCTGTTCCCGTTGTGAGACTTGAGTTACTTCAAACTCCATATAGTCAATGCCAGTGCTTTTTTTGAATTCTTCAGCACCGTTATAAGCAGATTCGTTGAAAGATTTATCAAACTTTCCGCCCATATCGAAGACGATCGCAGGCTTGAAGTCGTCCGCTTTTGCAACGCCTGTGACAGCAACTGCAGCCGCCGCTAGCGCCGCCAATTTCCATTTTTTCATCATGTGTTTATAGTCTCCCTGTTCGAGGTCTATCCTCAAGTCTTGGATTACATCCCAGTACTATCTAATACAAAACTTGACCAGTTGGTCAAGGCTTCATAACTCGTATAAAGTATAGGGCTCAAAAATGGATGGGCCTAGGGATTTGACAGGAAAACAGGTGCAAAAAATGTGTTTATTTGTCAAATCATAGGTATAACGGTTCTTTAGGCTCAAATAATGCAGGTAAATGATGTCAGGTTCAGAAAAAAAGACGATCGATGTAAATGCGGAAGTGGCTGCGCATCTTTCAGGGGAAAAAGGATTCGGGAACTCCAAAATGCTGAGTAAACATGGCATGGAAGGCTACTCTGAAATTCTTGCAGGCAGACTGGCCGAAAAACTGGTTGCCCAGAATAATGATCCGAGACGGCGCAAGCGCAGCGCGCGAAAATAATCAGTGATCTAAAATCGGTCCGGAAAAATCAATAAGGGTGTGATCAGGTGAGCCGTCCTAAAAGTATTTTTGTTGCGTTGATGCTTGCGGTATGTTGCGGGATGGTGCCCTTTTGGATCCCTGTGGCTATGGCGGAAGACAGAACCGTTCTTATTTTGACCGGGAAAGGTCTGGATGAAAGCACGATTGCGTCAAAACTGTATGCCAATGTCGTGAACAAAATTTCAGCCCATATGGAGAAGGCGGGCATACAGGCGAAGGAGGGGGGCGATTACTCTCTGACTTCAAGTGATGCGGATCTATTATCTCAGATACGATTAAAAGAGGATGGGCTTTATCAGTATGTCGCTGTGGTCAGGATTTTTGCCAATACCATATTATTATCTGAAGGCACTCGCGTGGATATTGAGATAAAGGGCCGGATGATTGATGTGGAAAGTCAGGATGTTCTCGCGCGTTTTGATCTGCCTCTCCCCGGTATATTGGAAGCGTCGCCAGACTGTGACCGGTCCTGCATTATCGAAACATTGGAAAACAACACCAATGTTCTGGCAGAAACACTAGGAACCGTGCTGGCGAAGCGGCTTTCTGGAAAATAGAAAGCTCATCCCGCCTTACGACAAACTATAACGTTTGTAAGGCGATGCGTCCGGTGGTCCGTCTGAAATATCCATAGTCAAGTTGTCCAGATCCATCACAACGGACGCAACAGTGACTGTTCTGGCCTCTTCTGGATCGTCGGGGTTGGGATATCGGCAAATCGCTTTTGGGGCGCCAAACCCATCTTTAAGCGTTGCCTTTAAATGCTCCATATCCCATTTTTGCTGGTTTTGACGGATCAGGCGTTCCAGCCTTGGGGTTCGGTATAAGCTACACGGCGCAATTCGTTCAAATTCAGTTTCAATCCCGGTTTGATTGATGAAGTGGTTCCCGTGAGTGATTAACCCGTCCTTTGGGTAAAGCGCATGGGCCACATCGGGAGAGGTTTCAATGTCCAGAACTTCCCCGCCTTTACAACCGAGCATC
This sequence comes from Sneathiella sp., assembly GCF_047631475.1. Lineage (GTDB taxonomy): Bacteria > Pseudomonadota > Alphaproteobacteria > Sneathiellales > Sneathiellaceae > Sneathiella. The sequence goes on from NZ_JBLHZT010000027.1 coordinate 27,694, forward strand.
CAGTTGGTTGAGCAGACCCTGTCCGACGACAGGATGATCTTCATGGCTGCGTTCATGGTGGTGGATCGCATGATGTCCTGCACCCGTATATGAAAGGGTCGGTGGTGCAGGTGGGTTCCATCGCGTTTAGAGGAAAGTCCGTTTACACATAGACCAATTCCATGTTCGTTCAATCCGATCATGCCGCTGACGATACCGGCTTGCGTTAGAACCAGATAGGCCGGATGATCGTCGGACCGAACTCGTAAAAGGCACATATTGCCAAGTAGCCCTTCCAGCCAATCCCAATTTTGCCCCATAATTGTCGCGCCGGAGCTGGTATATTCAGGCTGAATACCAAAAGCGGTGCATCCTTCCGGTTCGTGGCTTAGGGGCTGATCGTTCGCGGCAGCCGCTTCGTTGGTGTAGAGCGTATATGACAGCTCGTAGCGGGCATTAAGTAATCCGATTTCTGCAAGTGAAATTCCGGACCCGTCTGCAATCCCTTTCATTTCCTCAAAATATCCGGCGTCGTGATTCTCAAAACGAAGTGTCCACGCTTTCGCTTCGTCAAAAATAACATCGCGAGGCGCTCCTCCCATCAAGAAGCGATTTAAATAGGTTTGAACATTTGCCTTGATATTTGGGGCCATTTTGGAGCCATGAAGAAGCCCTCTTTCATACGGTGTCCCCGTCAAATCCAGAAGCTGCATGTTTTCTCCTTTTGGTTATTGTTGTTTTTTCAACGATAAACTTACCCGGTAGTCCAGACCAGAAAAATTTAAAACGGGCCAAAGACATCTTGCCGCCGATATTGAAGACGCGGTATTCTCCTGCAAATTCAAACTGACAGGTAAATTGAACCTATGGCCATCGATCCACGTTTTCCAAATCTCCATATTCTCGACCATCCATTGATTGTACACAAACTCAGTCACATGCGGATGACAGAAACATCAACAAAGACTTTCCGGCAGCTCCTGAAAGAGATCGCTTTGTTAATGGGCTATGAAATCACCCGTCAGTTACCCATGACCACAGAAGAAATTAACACGCCGATCTGTGAGATGCAGGCTCCGGTTCTCGAAGGGAAAAAAGCGGCGATTGTCCCAATTCTACGCGCAGGATTGGGGATGGCTGATGGTTTGATGGAATTGATGCCCTCTGCGCGTGTTGGACATATCGGCATGTATCGGGATCCTGAAACAAAGCGCCCCGTTGAATATTTACGTAAATTACCATCTGCTGGAGATCGACTTTTTATTCTTGTTGATCCAATGCTGGCCACTGGATATTCAGCCGCCGCAGGTGTGGATGTTTTGCTTGATCATGGTGTTCAGCCTGAACAGATCAGCTTTATGGCGCTTGTTGCCGCTCCGGAAGGCGTGCAGGTTATGCTCGATAAACATCCCAAGGTTAAAGTTTATGTAGCAGGACTGGACGATATGCTGAACGATCACGCCTATATTGTGCCTGGACTGGGGGATGCTGGGGACCGTTTATACGGGACGCTTTAATTTATTCGGGATCTCTTAAAATGACAAAAGGCCTTGTTCAAGAACAAGGCCTTTTTTGCGTCGGGAAATAATGAGGGAGTTACTTCCCGGGGCAATTTCCTGTTTGGCAGTTTCTCATGGCCATCTCGCTTTTCAGAGAAAAGTGAGAAAGTGTTTCGTAAAGGTCGACGAAAACTGTCAATAAACTGTATCTGAAACGAACCATAATAATCTCCTGCACCATAGCGGCTGATGAAGAGATCTTACGAAAAATTCACTCCAGATTAAAGCTATTCTAATGTGCGCGTTGTCACACAGGGTTTCATTTCGTTGATTTGTGTTTACAGGATTCGCTGAAAACTGCGAAAAAAACATCCGGCTTCGTTATATTTTTGTAAAATGTAAAAAGACCCCGATGGCTAAGTCGGGGTCTTTTTCGAGGGAAGTTTTAACAATCGATGCAATTCTGCCTTTTGCACCGACCTCGCTACAGGGTCTCTAGCGTTCGTTGGCTTTGCAATCAGACTTCAGATGGCGTCGTTAGGCACCTGAAGGAGGGAGAGATGACAAAAACCAAGGTTTTCTTTTGATCCCGTGACGTCATTTAAATGCGTCAATAGGAACGTAGGGCGAGTTGTCCGATTTTCCAAGTATTTGCCATGTGCGATTGGTCACAGGGTCTCGTTTTTCCATTTTTCAGAAGGGGCCAGACTGGTTTCAAGGCCACTTCACCTCAGGCGGCATTGACATCAGAATGGCTTCCGTGTTTCCGCCCGTTTTCAATCCAAATGTCGTTCCCCGGTCATGGAGCAGGTTAAATTCAACATACCGGCCTCGCTTTATCAATTGATGTTCGCGCTGTTCCGGCGTCCAGTCTTTGTTCATGTGTTTTTTGACAATCTGCGGGTATATATCACGAAAAGCACGGCCAACATCTTGGGTAAAAGAGAAGTTGTCGTCCCAGTCGCCTTCCAGTTTGTCATAAAAAATACCCCCGACGCCTCGCGGTTCATTGCGGTGGGGCAGAAAGAAATATTCATCGCACCATTTTTTGAAGCGCGGGTAATAGTCCGGGTCATGTTTATCGCATGCTTCTTTAAAGGCTGCATGAAACAGCGCCGTGTCCGTATCATCCGGATACATGGGGGTCAGGTCTGCACCGCCGCCAAACCAGGACCGGCCTGTCACAATATGGCGGGTGTTCATATGTACCGCCGGTACCAAAGGTGATCTCATATGGGCAACAAGAGAAATTCCGCTTGCCCAAAATTCAGAGGATCCTTCTGTGCCGGGAATATTTTTACGAAATTCTTCTGAGAACTGTCCATGGACCGTAGAAATATTGACGCCAACTTTTTCGAAAACCCTGCCTTTCATAACAGACATTTCTCCGCCGCCGCCTTCAGGGCGATTCCATTTTGTCACTGTAAAGGTGCCGGGGTCCAGGTCGCTGTTCCTGCCGGTCAGTTCGTTTTCCAGCGCGACAAAACTGTCCCGAATCTGGTCTCTCAACGTGCGAAACCAGTTTTCGGCTGTCTGCTTTTGGGTCTCGATAGTCATAAAAAAGCCTCGTTTTCAGTCACTGGTTGGAAAACCGCCGGTCTGCCTCAGTGCTTCGCTGGTTACCATGGCGGCGGCAATCGCCACATTGACAGATCGCATGCCCTGTTGCATGGGGATCGTGATCCGCGCCTGTACCCGATTGTGGACTTCATCAGGAACGCCTTTACTTTCCTGTCCCAATAAAAGGATGTCGGTAGGATGAAAAGTGAAGTCTGTATAGGGTTCGGCAGACTTGGTCGTTAGCAAAACAAGGCGGCTATCGGGACGGTTTTCACAGAATCTTTCAAAAGAAGAATGTCGTTCCACATCCGAAAACTGCGCATAATCCATGGCGGCGCGCCTCATGTCTTTAGCGCCAAATGGGAAACCACATGGTTCAATAATATTGACTTTCAGCCCAAGGCAGGCTCCCATTCTCATGAGTGTGCCTACATTTGGTGCAATGTCCGGTTGGTATAGTGCGAGCTCCATAACCGTGTTTTAATGGCTTTCGTGCCACAATTACAAAGCAATTCTGCTACTTATTGCCACATTCTTTGCGTTGGGGCTGGACATTGGGCAATTATGGTGACAAAAAGCGTTCGCTAGAGATTTATTTTGGAAACCCGGGGAAGTTTAATGACTACTACCACCCCTGTAGAAGAAGACGGCGTAAAGCGTCGCGACTTTCTATATATTGCTGCTGGTGGCGTTGGTGCCGTGGGGACAGCATTGGCAATCTGGCCATTCGTGGATCAGATGAACCCATCCGCAGATGTTTTGGCCCTTTCCACCACGGAAGTGGACATAGGTGCTATTGAAGAAGGAGCCGAGATTACCGCCGTATGGCAAGGTAAGCCCGTGTTCATTCGTCATCGTACTGCAGATGAAATTTCAGCTGCTGAAAGCGTTGATGTGGCGTCCCTACCAGATCCACAAGCTGATTCTGACCGTATTTTGAAGCCCGAATGGCTGATTATGATCGGCGTGTGTACACATCTTGGGTGTGTACCGCTGAAAGAATCAGGCGATTTCGAAGGCTGGTTCTGTCCATGCCATGGCTCTCATTACGATACATCCGGCCGAATTCGGAAAGGTCCTGCACCTACTAACCTGGCAGTGCCGCCATACGAATTCCTTGACGATAACACCGTGAAGATCGGCTAGAGGGGGTACGATATGTCATTTGAACCAAAAAACCCTGTCGTTAGATGGGTAGAGGATCGTCTGCCGATCACCGGCATGATGCATCACGCTCTGTATGAATATCCAACACCTAAGAACTTAAGCTATTGGTGGACATTTGGATCACTTGCCGGCTTCATGCTGGTTGTCCAGATTGTCACTGGTGTTGTTCTTTCCATGCACTATACAGCCCATGTTGACCTCGCTTTTGATAGCGTGGAACATATCATGCGGGATGTGAATTATGGTTGGTTGCTCCGGTATATGCATGCCAATGGCGCTTCCATGTTCTTCATTGTTGTGTATTTGCATATTTTCCGTGGACTGTATTACGGATCGTATAAGGCCCCGCGTGAGCTGCTTTGGTGGCTTGGCCTGGTTATCTTCCTCTTGATGATGGCAACAGCCTTTATGGGTTACGTGCTTCCTTGGGGACAGATGAGCTTCTGGGGTGCAACCGTTATTACGAACCTGTTCGGTGCTATTCCAGTGGTTGGTGAAACCATTGTAACCTGGCTCTGGGGTGGTTTCTCAGTTGATAACCCAACCTTGAACCGCTTCTTCAGCCTGCATTACCTGCTTCCATTTGTGATCGTTGGTATTGTTATTCTGCATATCTGGGCATTGCACCATAATGGTTCAAACAACCCAACAGGTATCGAGATCAAAGACAAGCAAGACAGTATTCCGTTCCATCCTTACTACACAGTAAAGGATCTGTTCGGTCTGGCGATCTTCCTGATTTTCTTCTCAGCCTTCCTGTTTTATGCACCAAACTACCTGGGACATCCGGACAATTACATCCCGGCCAACCCGTTGGTAACACCTGCGCATATTGTGCCTGAATGGTATTTCCTGCCTTTCTACGCAATTCTGCGGGCGGTTCCTGACAAGCTTGGCGGTGTGTTGCTGATGTTCGGTGCGATTGCCGTTCTGTTTGCTCTGCCTTGGCTTGATCGTAGCCGTATTCGCTCTGCGCGTTTCCGGCCGATCTACAAACAGCTTTTCTGGATTTTTGTTCTCGACTGTATCGTCCTGACTTATGTCGGTGGCAAACCAGCCGAAGAGCCATACATCCTGATCGGTCGTTTGGCGACAGCTTACTATTTCGTTCATATCCTGATCTTGCTACCGCTTGTCGGATGGTTCGAGAAACCCAAACCACTGCCGGCAAGTATTTCAGAGGCAGTTTTGGCCAAGAAACCTTCTGCTGAGGAGGCAAGCAATGCTTAAGTTGATCAAGTCTTTGAGTGCTGCTGCTCTTCTATCAGTAGTCGCGTTCACCGGCGTGCAAGCGGCGGGTGCGAGTATCGAGTATAAGTCCATTAACTGGCAGCATACGGGCATGTTCGGAACGTATGATCGGGCGGCGGCACAACGCGGCCTCCAGGTCTATCGCGAAGTTTGTGCGGGCTGTCATAGTCTGAAACAGGTGGCTTTTCGCAGTCTGGCAGATTTGGGCTTTAATGAAGATGAAATTAAAGCACTGGCAGCGGAAGCGACTTATGAAGATGGCCCAAATGATGACGGGGATATGTTCGAGCGGGCCGGTAAGCCTTTTGATAAGTTTCCATCACCCTTTGCTAACGAAAAAGCGGCTCGGGCATCAAATGGTGGTGCCTATCCACCAGATCTGTCTCTGATCGTCAAATCCCGCGTTGGTTTTGAGAATTATTTGTATTCTCTGCTGACAGGATATGAAGACGCGCCAGCGGACATGGAGTTGATGGAAGGAATGCATTACAATGCTTATTTCCCAAATCATCAAATTGCGATGCCGTCACCAATGTCTGAAGATGCTGTTGAATATTCAGATGGTACGCCTGCCACCGTTGAACAGATGTCAAAAGATGTGACTGTTTTCCTTGCATGGGCAGCTGAGCCAAAATTGGAAGAGCGCAAGAATATGGGACTGAAAGTGATTTTGTTCCTGCTGCTTCTGAGCGGCTTGTTCTATGCAGTTAAACGTAAAGTCTGGTCTGACCTTCACTGAGTTAGACAGGAAAATTCTGAGAAGGGCGCCTGAGTAAGGCGCCCTTTTTTTGTGTTTTCTCGTTTCTTTGATGCTGACCTGTTTGGCTTTAGAGGATAGGATTGATCTAAAGGAGAATAAGGTATGTCGGAAAAAAGGCCTGTCATCGGCGTTATTGGCGGAAGTGGTGTTTATGAGCTGGATGCGCTGGAAGACAAGCGTTGGGAAACGGTAACGTCCTCGTTCGGTGCGCCATCTGATCAATTGTTGTTTGGTCGGCTTGGAAATGTGGATATGGTTTTCCTTCCGCGTCATGGTCGTGGTCACAAGATTTCGCCATCAGAAATCAACTATCGGGCCAATATTGATGCGATGAAGCGAGCCGGAGTCACCGAGATTATATCAGTAAGTGCGTGTGGTTCCTTGGACGGAGATCTGGCACCCGGAACGTTTGTTCTGGTTGATCAGTTCATCGATCGGACATTTGCCCGAGAGAAAAGCTTTTTCGGAACCGGTCTCGTGGCGCATGTCAGCATGGCGGACCCGGTTTGTCCGCGGCTGGCAGATCAGTTGGAAGTGGCGGCAAACAACACGGGCGTCAAGTTGGTACGCGGCGGGACCTATCTTGCGATGGAGGGGCCGCAATTCTCGACCCGGGCCGAGTCAAACCTGTATCGAAGCTGGGGATGCCAGGTGATCGGTATGACGAATATGCCAGAGGCAAAACTGGCCCGCGAAGCGGAGATCTGCTACGCGACGGTTGCCATGGTAACCGATTTTGACTGTTGGCATCCGGATCACGACGATGTGGACGTATCAGCAGTAATCAGGGTGCTGGGAGAAAATGCTGACAATGCTCGGTCGCTGGTGTCAGAGGTTGCTGCCCCACTGGGCACGCGCACTGCCATTTGCCATGCAGGCTGCCATACAGCGCTTGAATATGCGCTGATTACCCCGCCTGAAGCCCGTGATGCTGCTATGATTGACAAACTTGATGCCGTCGCTGGTCGGCTTCTTTAAAAATAGGAACGCGTAAATTGGATATTAAAAAATACATCAGAACAATCCCTCATTATCCAAAAGAAGGGGTCATGTTCCGGGATATTACTACCTTGTGGCAGGACGCCACTGGCCTGCGGACTGCAATAGATCAGTTGGTCTGGCCTTATACCGGGGTTCGTATTGATAAAGTCGCGGGTATTGAGGCACGCGGATTTGTTCTAGGCGGGGCTATTGCTCATCAGCTGAGTGTGGGATTTGTTCCGGTCCGTAAAAAAGGAAAATTGCCAGCTGCTACCATCGCTGAGGAGTATGAACTGGAATATGGCACAGACACTGTGGAAATACATGAAGATGCCATTGAGGAAGGGGAAAATATTCTGATCGTGGACGATTTGATTGCGACGGGCGGAACAGCAGAGGCAGCAATTAAACTTATCCGTCGGGCAAAAGGCACAATTGTTGGGGCGGCCTTCATCATTGATCTTCCGGACCTTGGCGGACGGGCACGGATCGAAAAGATGGGTGTGAATGTGCAAACGCTGTGCGAGTTTGAAGGCGATTAACGGGTAAAGGGGGGGATATGGCTCATTATTTGACGGGTCTCGATCATACGCTCATTGGAGTGTCTGATTTGGAAGAAGCCAAAAAAACATATGAAAAAATCGGCTTTACAATAACGCCGCGTGGATCCCATATCGGTTGGGGTACTGCAAATTACTGCATCATGTTTGGCGAAGACTATATCGAGCTTCTGGGCATTGTGGATGATACACGGGAATCCAATGGTCTGGACAAGCTTCTTGAGGAACGCGGGGAGGGGCTTCTGGGTATGGCATTCGCCAGCAGTGATCCAGAAAAAACGAGATCTTCGTTGCAAGAAACAGGCTTGGCCCCAAGCGAATTACTGGATTTAAAACGGAAACTCGAACTGCCGGAGGGGGATGTCATTCCGGAGTTCAAACTTCTGCGCCTTCGTCCTGAAGGGCTGTCCGAGCGCAACTTGTTTATCTGCCATCATTTGACGCCTGAGCTGATCCGCCGCCCGGAATGGGAGACGCATGCAAATGCGACAGATCATATCAAGTCTGTTGTGATCGTTGTTGAGGACCCTAAAAGTCTACAGGACTACTATAATAGACTTTGTGGTGTCTTGAACGTGACGCTGACGGATTCTACCCTGAGTGTTCGGGTCGGGCGCATGACGATGATTTTCGTATCAGACAGCGATCTCGATTTGCTGTTTCCAGGCCTTGTCATTGACGGAGATTTCCCGGAATTTCCATATTTGATCGCCATGACGCTCGCAGTGAAAGATTTCTCTCAGACTGAGGAATATCTTTCCGGGACAGATTTGACAGTTCAGAAAATCGCCAACGGTGCATTGCGCCTGTCGCCAAAAGAAACACATGGCGTTGTTTTGGAGTTTGTCGCGTCTTAAACGGGGTAAAGCAAGCTAAAATCAAGTGCCGGTGATGAAAGCAAGGCTGCGTTCGAGGGCCAGCTTTGCTGCCGGCGCGTTATAATCTTTCCGTAAATCACAGTTAAAGCCATGCCCCGCTTGATACACATGAATATCAAGCTCTGGGTGGGCGTTCATAATGGCATCCACATGTTTCATGGGAATAGACCCGTCCTGATCCCCGAAATGCAGCTGTGTCGGGATCTGGGGTTGTTCCTGTATATGTTCATTGATACCACCGCCATAATATCCAACGGCTTTGGAAATGCCGGAGAGCCGACAGGCTGAGAGATAGCTCAACGTCCCACCCCAGCAATATCCAATCACCGAGACTGTGCTTTCGTCGGCCAAATAGGTAACGGCAGCCTGAATATCGCGGAGCGCATCCTCTGTGTTGACCTTTGAGCGAATGGCCAATCCAGACTGAATATCTTCTGGGGAATACCCCAATTCGGTATTTGGAGAGACCCTGTCAAAAAGAGCCGGCGCCAGAACTGTAAAGCCCTGCCGGGCAAACCTGTCACAAACAGATTGGATATGGCTGTTGACCCCAAAAATCTCCTGTACAACAACCAGCCCACCCTTCGACGATCCTGTTGGGGATGCCAGATATCCCTGGAATTGATGGTTATCATCTGCTGTTAAGGAGACCATCTCAGACATTGTTTATTCCTTCGCTTCGACAATCAATAGAATGCCATCTGTACCGGTTACAGTGACCGTTGACCCTTCACTCATATCGGGGCCTGAAATGGCCCATTGGCTGTCATCTACATGGATCTTGCCGCGGCCATTTACGATTGCTTCGGTCAATGTGAAACTCCGCCCAACATACTGGGCGCCACGCTGATTCAGTTTCAGATTGTCTTCTACGCCGGGGTTTTTTGACAGGAAGAGGCGAGTGACGACGATACTGATCACCGAGAAGACTGCAAAGGCCGCCCATTGATACTCCCAGCTAAGTGAGGGAAGCAAAAGGACCAGAAGTCCGACCACGGCTGCGGATAAGCCCAACCAGAGGAAGACAAAGGAAGGGGCGAATATCTCGATTATCACCAGGAAGATGGCAAAAGTCCACCAGGCCCAATATTCCAGATCGGCGACCCATTGGATTGCGGCGTTAAAATATTCCATTATTCGCTCTTTGGAACGCTGCCTGTCGACACGTTCTTACTGTTTCCATTGCCATTGCCAAATATTTCTTTGGCAATCGTTCCGATGCCCCCCAATGTACCAACCAGTGCATTGGCTTCCATTGGCATGAGGACGACTTTAGAATTTCGTGCTGAGCCGATTTCTTTCATCGCTTCAACATATTTCTGCGCGACAAAGTAATTGATGGACTGAATATCGCCTTCGGCAATTGCAACAGACACGTCGCGGGTTGCTTTTGCTTCCGCTTCTGCCAGTCTTTCCCGAGCCTCCGCATCTTTGAAGGCCGCTTCACGCCGACCTTCCGCTTCCAGAATAGCTGATTTTTTCTCGCCTTCCGCTTTCAGAATCTCGGCCTGACGGACACCTTCCGCTTCTAATACGACGGCTCTTTTTTCGCGTTCAGCTTTCATTTGGCGGCCCATTGCCTGCACAAGATCGCCCGGGGGCGTGATGTCTTTGATTTCGACACGGGTCACTTTGATGCCCCATGGGGTCGACGCCTGATCGATTACGTTCAACAGTCGCGTGTTGATGCTATCCCGCTGGCTGAGGGCTTCATCAAGATCCATTGAGCCCAAAACGGTTCTGAGGTTGGTCTGTGTTAAATTCTGAATGGCGCGCTGCAAGTCCCGAACTTCATACGCAGATTTCGCAGCGTCCAAGACCTGATAAAACAGGACACCGTCGACCTGAACCATTGCGTTGTCTCGGGAAATTACTTCTTGCGTTGGAATATCGAGGACCTGTTCCATCATGTTGATTTTAACACCCACCCGGTCAACAAAAGGCAGGATCAAACTTAAGCCAGGCGTCAAGCTACGGGTATACCGACCAAAACGTTCGATCGTATATTGATACCCTTGCGGCACAACTGTCACGCCCATGAATACGATCACAAGCGCCAGAATAACGACGAAAATCACCAATAACGCAAAACCTGATACCATATCCATTGAGGTGCCCCCTGTGTACGCTTCACGCCCAGCACGTGTAGCGGTTATACCCGGATATCATATCATAAAAAGGGGGGGTGTCTATTGGTAGTCGTGTAAGTTGTTGACAGCCCTACCTGTTTTGCTCTGCTTCACCGATCGTACGTGCTTTGACCATTCCAATGGTTTCAACACTCATGACAATCTGGTCATGTTGATTAAGGACTTTCATTGACCCAAAGATGGTGCCGATCATCGGTTTCGAAGCAGATCGTTTCTTGCGGATCACTTCTGTTCTGACACGAAGGGTGTCATCCGGGCGTACCGGGAGATGCCATTTCAAGTTGTCCCAACCGGGAGATCCCAAGCCGACCCGGTCATTGATCATATTATCGACCATCATGCGCATCGCCATTCCCGCCGTGTGCCACCCGGATGCGATGATGCCTCCATAGGGACTGGCTTGCGCGGCTTCCTCGTCTATATGAAAGGGCTGAGGGTCATACTTTGTTGCAAAGTGGATGATTTCCTCTTTGCTGACTGTTTTGCTGCCAAACTCCAGAACGGTGCCGACCACTACATCTTCAAAATATCCAGTGGTCATGATGGCACTACCGTTTCAGGACGACGGAGGAAAATAATTGTCGAGACCATCGTCATTTTGACTTCATTGTGCTGGTTGAACACGGTGTACTGGAATTTTGTAAACCCCCGATCAGGCTTCTTTTTGTGAACCGTTGCCTCCAAAACAACACTATGGGCGGAAAGAATGTCGTCGGGACGAACCGGTGCTTTCCAGCGAAGCTGTTCAATCCCCGGGGATCCAACAGAGGTGGAACCCTGCAGCAGATTGTCAACGATCAGTCGCATTAGCATGGCACCCGTGTGCCATCCTGAAGCAATAATGCCACCAAAAAAGTGATCTTTCGCCAAGTCCTTGTCGATGTGAAAAAGCTGTGGATCGAATTCTGTTGCAAATTCGATGATTTCGTCTTCATCAACGATCCGGTGGCCGAAAGTGTCTTCCCGACCAACCGGAAAGTCTTCCCAGTAGGTTTTTGTCATTCTTGTCTCTGGCTTATAAAGGGTATAGTTGCCCTATTATAAACCGGAAAATCAGTTGGCAAACCTGAAATGCAGGACATCTCCGTCCTGAACGACATATTCCTTGCCTTCAAGACGCATTTGACCGGCTTCCTTGGCCCCGGCTTCCCCTTTATGGGTTGCGTAGGCATCATAGGAGATGGTTTCTGCGCGAATGAAGCCTTTTTCAAAATCCGTGTGAATGACGCCAGCGGCCTGCGGTGCTTTGGTCCCCGCAGTGACGGTCCAGGCTCGGCACTCTTTCGGGCCAACTGTAAAATAAGTGATCAAATCAAGGAGGTCGTAGCCCGCTTTGATAATCCGGCCAAGGCCTGTCTCGCTCAATCCTAGATCGGCCAGAAACTCTGCTCTTTCTTCGTTATCAAGCTGAGCAACTTCGGCTTCGATCGCAGCTGAAATGACGACCGCACCAGCGCCTTCGGCCGCGGCCTTTTCCTCGACCCGCTTGGATAGCTCGTTGCCGGTTGCCGCGCTGTCTTCATCCACGTTACAAACGTATAAAATTGGTTTCGCTGTCAAAAGCTGGAGCATCTTGAACGGGCGAACTTCTTCAGGGGCCAGTTCAACCATACGGGCAGGCTTACCATCTTTTAGAACCGCTAAGGCCCGATCGATCAGTTCAGACTGTTGAATGGCTTCCTTATCGCCGCCCCGGATTTTTTTAACCAGATTTTCTGTGCGTTTTTCAAGGCTTTCCAGATCGGCCAGCATAAGCTCGGTCTCGATGGTTTCAGCGTCTGAAAGGGGATCAACTTTGCCATCGACATGTGTAATGTCATCATCTTCAAAACAGCGGATAACTTGGATAATGGCATCGACTTCACGAATATGAGCCAGAAATTTGTTGCCGAGGCCTTCGCCGCTTGCGGCACCGCGGACAAGCCCTGCGATATCAACGAATTCCAGTTGTGTCGGGATTAATTCTTTAGAGTGCGCAATATCAGCCAGAACCTGCATGCGGCTGTCCGGGACAGGAACCTGTCCGGTGTTCGGCTCAATCGTACAAAAAGGGTAGTTTTCAGCGGCTGCCTGAGCAGTTTGGGTCAGTGCATTGAACAACGTTGATTTTCCAACATTGGGCAAGCCGACAATACCACACTTGAATCCCATACTCAGTTTCCTTTGGCTTCTGGCGCTGTTGTTTTCTTGGGCGGAGCCAATTCCAGCGCAACTTTGTTCATAAATCCTGCGGCATCTCCGTCGATCATCTTTTCGATGTGACGGGACACAGCCTCAATTACCATTTGGGCAATTTTTCGATCCGCTTTGGAAAAATCCTTCAAGACATGTCCTGAAACCTGACTTTTGTCACCAGGGTGCCCAATCCCCATGCGGATACGGTGAAACTCTTTCCCCATATGGGCTTCAATCGATCGAATGCCATTATTACCGCCATGGCCACCCCCTGTTTTGACTCGCAGTTTACCTATTGGCAAATCAAGTTCGTCATGCAGGACAATGATGTTTTCAAGGGGAATCTTGTAAAACCGGGCGGCTTCACCGACAGAACGGCCAGACTCGTTCATATAGGTTGTGGGTTTTAGGGCAAGGACTTTTTCAGTTCCGATACGTCCTTCGGAAATCATGCCCTGAAATCGAATTTTCTCTGGTCCAAAAGAATGGCGGTGAATGATGTCATCCACCGCCATAAAACCATAATTATGCCGGTTATCAGAATATCCTTTACCAGGATTACCAAGTCCAACCAGCAAAATCATCGATGCATCCTAACTTAAGACTCTTCTGAGCTCTCGCCTTCAGAAGCTTCTGCGTCTGCTTCACCGTCTTCTTCTTCATCTGTGCCACCGCTTGGTGCAGCAATTGTAGCAACAGTGAAGTCACGATCAGTGATCGTAGGCTCGGTGCCTTTTGGTAGTGAGAAGTCAGAAATATGAACACTGCTACCGATGTCGAATTCGCTGAGATCAATTTCAAGGAATTCAGGGATATCGCCTGCAGGTACAAGCATTTCAACTTCGTGACGGACAACGTTCAGAACACCACCGCGAACAAGACCAACGCATTTGTCTTCGTTCAGGAAGTGAACAGGAACATTAACCGCAATCAAGGATTTCGCGGAAACGCGGAGGAAGTCAACATGAACCGGACTATCTTTTACTGGGTGCAGCTGCAGATCACGTGGCAACACGTTATAGTTAGTTTTGCCAACCTGAACTGTATAAATCGTTGACATAAAAGCACCTGTGTTCAGAACTTTAACAAGTTCTTTTGTTTCCAAAGAAACAGAAACAGGTTCTTTTTTATCACCATAAATTACCGCTGGGGTGCGGCCTTCACGACGCAAAGCACGGGAGACCCCTTTTCCTACCCGATCGCGCGTTTCAGCAATTAGAATTGCATTTTCGCTCATTACTCTTCTCCTATTAACGAGCAACACCGGGAAACTGTCCCGGTGTCAGTGGTGATGCGTGCCTCCAGGGGTGCGCGCATCGTTATCCTGTTTAAATTAATCAAACAGGCTGGAAACCGAAGTTTCCTGTGAAATCCGTTTCATCGCCTCACCGATAAGGGGGGCAATTGAAATTTGACGCATCTTTTGCGAGGCCTTGAATGCCTCAGTTGCCAGAATGCTGTCCGTGGTTACCATTTCTTCCATAGCGGAATCCTGTACCCGGTTGATCGCCCCTCCAGAGAGGACACCGTGGGTCACATAGGCCGCTACGCGATTAGCGCCTTGATCTACCAAGGCTGCCGCTGCATTGCACAATGTCCCCGCGCTATCAACGATATCGTCTACAAGAATACAGGTCTGTCCCTTGACGTCACCGATGATATTCATAACTTCAGAAACGCCCGCTTTTTCACGGCGCTTATCAACGATTGCCAGGTTCGCGTCAAGCCTTTTGGCAAAGGCCCGTGCCCGCACAACGCCGCCAACGTCCGGAGAGACGATTGTGATTTCTCCTCCGCGGCCGTAATTTTCTTCTATATCTGGTACGATAATTGGTGCAGAGAACAAGTTATCGGTCGGAATATCGAAAAAGCCCTGGATCTGACCTGCATGCAGGTCCAGCGTCAAGACGCGATCTGCCCCGGCTGTTGTGACAAGATTTGCAACAAGTTTTGCTGAAATCGGTGTCCGAGGGCCGGGTTTGCGGTCCTGACGGGCATATCCGTAATATGGTAAGACGGCAGTGATTCGTTTTGCGGACGCCCGCTTCAAGGCATCAATACAAACCAGCAATTCCATCAGATGGTCGTTTGTTGGAAAGGATGTGGGCTGGATAATGAAGAGATCCTCGCCCCGAACATTTTCATGGATTTCCACGAAAACTTCCTGATCCGAAAAACGGCGAATAGCAGCGTCGGTCAAGGGTAAATCAAGATAAGATGCAACAGCTTCTGCCAATGGGCGATTACTGTTCCCCGCAAGCACTTTCATGTGAACGGTCCTTTAGGCGACTACTGGCCTGACTCAGTCAAACAATTTTAAGGGGAGAGGCAGAAATTACCCCTCGATTGCGGGGCGGAACTTACCAAGGGTCTTCAATTCTGTAAACGCCTTAAACACGGAATTTTGAGGAAATGAGAATATTTATCCGTTTTTGTCTTTAAAATATGCAGGTTCTGCTTGGCGAAGCAAATTCAGGATGCCTCTAGCGCCACCTTGGGCAGCTGCAATCGCAACCTCGCCCCAAGGACCGTTCAGCGTTCCTGCCCTGATTCTGTTTTTTTGTTCAACTTTGCCGACATATTCACCGTTCCGTCGTTCCAGTTTCCAGATGATCGAGACGATTTGCATGCCTCCCATGGGTTTGGTCAGATCAACGCTGCCTTTTAGAATATAGGTTGCCTGCCACTGGTCGGGCTGGACATCCAGCCCGGCTTTTACAAGATGGGTTTGCATGGCAGATGCCAGCGTTTCCGATCCGTCTCCGGGAGCATTCTCGACGATCGGTACGAAAAGTCGAGGCGTTGCCATAGCTTCAAAATTTATGCCGGCACCACCTAGCATGACATCGATGTCACTGGCTGTATGTAACGCGACTTTTTCGTAGTCTGTCCCAGCATGATCTGGCCCGGGGACTATTTCCCCGATTTTTTGCAGGGTTCGCAGCTTGGTGTCTCGCCCCGTTGGGTCGACCAATGTCCACAGAATATAGCTGACATCGTCTTTCAGGATGATCCGACTGCTCATTTTGTAGCGGTTGAACGGCTCCTCCCCTGAGAAGGCCGCAATACCAAGATCCTGCAGCTTCTCTGACAGGATTTCTGAAAGCTCCTCCGGGCCATTTTGAACAGGTTCAATATAAAGGGACGCACGCGGACCCGGTGCCGCATTGCGCATCGCACTTTTGGATTTTGGCTGAAAAGGCCGTTCAAGCGGTTGGCATGCCGATAATGCAAAAGCAAGGGCGCCAACCAAGAGGGTTTTGATTAGATTATAACGCACAACTTGCCACCAGCCCTAAAAGGCACAGAACAAAAAAGATTACCAGATGAGGCATGCGTCTCTCTCAAATCGGAACAATTATAATCAGGTTTGCGGGCGGAGGGCGATGGCAGAGATTTGCCGACCATAGTCAGGCTCGCCCCGTTTGCACATCCGCCGGTAACTATAAAAATACTCTTCATCTGCACAGGTATCATTGTCAATCAGATCAACGGCTTTAATATTCTGTTGCAGTAGTTGCATTTTTACAAAACCGGTGAGGTCAAACATGTGGTGTTTCTCACGCTCGGACGGAATAAAGAAAGATTCATACACCGGATCCAGAGCAATAAACGGAGCCGGAAAATCGGGTCCGACTTCGTAAGACGCCTGCTGAATAGCCGGACCAATGGCGCAACAGATTGAACTACGGGATGCCCCAAGCTCTATCATAGCCTCGATCACGGCCTTTGAAATATTACCAATTGTGCCTTTCCACCCCGAATGAGCTGCCCCGATGACCCGATTGACAGAATCGGCAAAAAGGATCGGGACACAGTCTGCTGTCAGGATCCCTAGTGCGAGACCTGAAACGTTCGTCACCATGGCATCGGCTTTGGGGCGGTTTTCTGTATCTACCGGCTCGGTCAGAGTAAGCACATCGGCACTGTGAACCTGATATAAAGTCGTTAAATTGTCAGGCGAAACCTGCAGTGAGTTGGCGACGATTTCCTTGTTTTTTATGACATTGTCAGTTGCATCATTGGAACCCGCACCACAATTCAGGCTCGCGTACACACCGTTAGAGACGCCGTTTTTACGTGTGAAAAATCCGTGACTAATCTGACTTTCATTAAATATTTCGCTTTTGATCATCTTTATTCCCTAAAGCCCGCGGGCGATGCAGAGAGAGTATGATGAAAACAGAGCACTTTGAAAAGAGTCCCCATTCCGCTTGAACTGACCAACCGTTTATGGTCGCTGGCAATTTTCTCTTTTTGGCTATCGGTTGCCTTTGCAGATAGCTGTAGCGCCCGGGCTTCGATACCCAAGCGTTCCAGAAAACGGCCTTGCGAGGTTATTGGTGCGACCGTCACGTTACACTCCCGCGCAACGTCTGCCAACCGACCGAAATCAACATGGGCCGTCAAATCAGCCTCCCCCGGATGTTCCAGTGCGGAGACATATTTGTGGTCTTTTAGGGCTTGGAAACTATCCCCGGTTGCACTTTTTTCAGGTCCATAATCCAAGGTCAAAGCCGCACCGCCTTTTTCAGCGATTTGGTGCGCGATACTTGTAATTATGGAGAGCGCAGACGGACAAACTTCATAAATTTCGCCTGGTTCCAGCTTGTCAAGATAGGCTGGATTGCAAAATGGCTGCGCGTCAGGTGCAACGGCCATTGTGGTATATGTCAGTTTGTCATCAACGTAGGTGATTGCGCGTTCCTTGGGGCCGCTTTCGGACTGCAGAAACTGATGGATGGGCAGCGCATCAAAAAACTCGTTGGCTATTACAATATAAGGGCCATCCAGATCTTCAGGAAAATGCGAGTGCCATTGGACGGTGTGGTCGGAAAGGGCCATTTTTTGTTTGTTTATGAGGCGGTCGCTGACTTCTACGAGATGCAATGACATGGCATTAACAAATTCCGGGACCAGTTTGGCGCTTCTCAGGGCATCCTTCATCAACGTCCCGTTGCCCGGGCCCAGCTCAATCAAATTGACGCGGGAAGGCCCTCCCATTTTCGCCCAGCAGTCCACACACCATAGGCCGATAAGTTCTCCGAACATTTGGCTGATTTCCGGGGCTGTAATAAAATCACCGGATCGTCCGAAAGGGTTGGAACGCTGATAATAGCCAAATTCTGGATGAAGAAGCGCGTCAGACATAAAGTCATGAACAGAAATCGGGCCGCTTTCTTCAATGCGTCTTTTCAGGATGTTTTCAAGATCGGTCATTATCGGGATGCGGCGGGGCGAAGTATGAAATAGAGCCCGATCAACACCATCGGTATTGAGAGGAGCTGCCCCATCGTGGCGCCTCCCAACAGAAATCCAAGATGAGCATCCGGTTGACGAAACAGCTCAACAAAACCACGTGCAGCGGCATAACCGACCAAAAATGTACCCGTCAGTAGTCCGGGTTTCTGACCGAATTTTGTTTGCCGCAGGATCATGACAAGGACAAACAACACGGCCCCTTCGAGAAGTGCTTCGTATAGTTGACTGGGGTGGCGTGGCAAGGGCCCGCCATTTGGAAAAACCATCGCCCAGGAAACATCGGTTACGCGTCCAAAAAGCTCGCCATTTATAAAATTGGCGATCCGTCCAAAGAACAATCCCACCGGTGCAACCGTCGCCAGCATATCAGCCAGCGCCAGCGGAGGAATTGACCGTTTTCGAGCAAACAGGATCGCTGCAATGACAACGCCCAGAAAGCCCCCATGAAAAGACATGCCGCCTTCCCAGATTTTGACGATTTCCAGCGGGTCGGTAATGTAATAACCCGGCTTATAGAATAGGACATAGCCAAGGCGTCCGCCCAGAATGACACCCAGAGTCGCCCAAACCAGAAAATCATCAATATGCTCTGGCGTTAGCGGTGATTTATCGGATTTGGCAAAGTGGATCATCAATCGCCAGCCAAGGATAAGACCGGTGATATAGGCAAGGGCATACCAGCGAATGGCAAAAGGGCCCAATTCGATGAGTATGGGGTCAATTTCCGGAAAGGAAACTGCTAGAAATTGTATCGCTGAGTTCATAAGTCTTTATATAAAGGATGCACCGAACTGCGCAAGTAGGACAATTGTTTAAAACGTCTAAAGCAATTGATTTTCCCGTTGCTGCACGTCATAGTGCGATTAACTTGAAAGGACCCAGTTTCATGCAGACAAATTCACGTATCTTTGATGACATTGCCCGGTTGGCGTCTGGCGCGCTCGGAACTGCGCAAGGGATGAAATCCGAGTGGGAAAATCTGGTGCATCAGCGGATCGAACGGCTGGTGGCTGATATGGATTTGGTTCCTCGCGAGGAATTTGACGCAATGAAGGCCATGCTGGTCGCCATGAGCGATACTCTTGAAGCGCAGAATGCCAAAATTGCTGAGCTTGAAAAGAAAGTCGCGGCGTCAAAAAAAGTACCTGCGGCAAAAAAAGCATCGGCAGCAAAAAAGGAAAAAACGCCAACGTCTAAAACGGCTGAGTAGTTTTCCCTCCAAGGCTTGAAAAATAACGGTTATCCACAAGAAAGTTGCTCAAAAATTGATTTGGGTGTTGCGCCGATGTGAAAGGCGCTTTACGCTAAATGTATGGTATTCTTTTTTTTAGGGTACCAGATATGGCCCAAATCGATGTTCCCGATGGAATTGTGCGGCCTGTAACGGTTGGCATGATGAAAGCGGGGGTCTTGCAAAGGAGTCTTGGCATGACGACTGTGTATTTTTCCCAAGAAGAACTCGAAGACCACAATCCTCTCGACCTTGTTGAATCCATTATTTCTGCAAATGACTGGTCCTTTGAGCGGCAGGGCAGGAATGAACTGACTGTCGGCGTAGAGGGAAGCTGGTGTCAGTATCACCTTTGGTTTTCATGGCGTGCTGATATCAAGGCGATCCATTTCTCCTGCGCTTATGACGTAAAGGTTCCTGACCGGAAATATGATGCGATCTATGAATTGCTGGCAAGGATGAACGAAAAAATGTTCATCGGCCATTTTGATACCTGGCGTGAAGAAGGGCTTGTTATGTTCCGGCATGCTCTTTTACTAAATGAAAATTGCGACATGAATGCTGAACAGATTCAGAATCTGGTTGAAATTGGCATGAGTGAGTTGGAAAAATTCTATCCGGCCATCCAGTTCGCGATTTGGGGCGGAAAAACTCCTGAAGAGGCAATTGAATCTGCCATGTTAGAAACAATGGGTGAAGCTTAAATCATGTCTATGACAATTTTGCTGGTGGGTTGCGGTAATATGGGCCGTGCCATGCTTGACGGCTGGATCGAAAAAAACATTAAACCAAACAGCATTCTGGTCGTTGATCCATCAACGAACAATTTGGAGCTGGCGTCCCGCTCTGGCTGTCGAATTTTTACTTCTCCTTTGTTGATTGAAGAAGATTATCAACCGGATGTCATTGTGTTGGCTGTGAAGCCACAAGTTATGACGGAGGTTATACCGACCTATAAGAAATATGCAGACAAGGGTGCGCTGATTATTTCTATTGCCGCAGGAACCCGAATTGACGTTTTTGAAAATTATTTTGGCAAGGACACTGCGATTATTCGGACCATGCCAAACACGCCTGCGGCGGTTCGCAAAGGGATGCTTGTCTCAGTTCCGAACCCCTCTGTTACACAGGAACATCGCCGGCTTTGCGATAGTCTGATGTCAGCGATTGGAACAACGGCGTGGGTGGATGATGAAAATATGATGGATGCTGTGACCGGGCTGTCCGGCTCAGGCCCAGCCTATGTTTTTCACATGATCGAAGCAATGACGGAGGCTGGGGTGGCTGCGGGTTTGCCTGAAGATCTGGCGACAACGCTCGCCAAGGTCACGGTTGCAGGGGCAGGTGAATTGGCCCAAAGGTCTAACTTGGATGTTGCCCAACTCCGAAAGAATGTAACAAGTCCAAATGGAACGACTGCTGCTGGCCTTGATGTGTTGATGGCGAATAATTCTTTGATCGACTTAATGACGAAAACAGTTGAAGCCGCCAAGAAACGTTCAATTGAATTAAGTTAAACACTTTAAAGTTGTTCTTCTGACCCCATATCCTCTCTTTTGGAGGATGCGATGTCAGATACAAAACCCTCAACAGGAATGGGAGCCCCTACGTTGGCAGGGAAGGTTATCATTCCTGACCTGACCCCAATAACTGAATCCCAAAAACAAAATGTTGAGGCGATATCATCGATCAGCACCGAAATGGCTGACAGCCTTCAATCCATCTGCGCGGAACAACAGGCGACGCTACAATCTGTCCTGCAAGGGATGGCGGCTGGTCTTCAATCAGAAGGCCAAAAAGCCGGAGGGGCAGTCAATCCGGTGCCGGATATCGGGACTATTCTGGATGGTCATATGCTTGCCGCAAATTCGTTTAGTGCGACCGCGTCCAAGATGATGCAATCTACCGTGAAAACCAATGCGGCGCTGACCCAGTCTTTCACACAATCAATGAGCGTAATTGAAGACGTGGCGAAAAAGTTCTCTGGTGGCTAAGAAGGCTTGTTTTGGGTTTTCTATTGCCCTAGCATCCCCAAAAAATGCGGAGGGTTGGATGAACGAGAAAGCCAAAGAAATAGGAATTGAAGATTTTTTAAAAGTGGATATCCGGGTAGGAATTGTGCTGGAAGCATTGGAATTCCCTGAAGCGCGTCGCCCGGCTTATAAGCTTAAAATTGATTTTGGAGAGGAGATCGGTGTTCGCAAAACATCGGCACAGATTACGGACCTCTATACACTGGAAAGCTTAGTCGGAAAACGGGTGGCGGCCGTTGTTAATTTTCCGCCCCGGCAGATCGGCCCCATAATGTCAGAGGTTCTTGTTTTGGGCTTTAGTGATGCAAACGGGCAGATTTCACTGATTTCGCCTGATCATGATGTGCCGATCGGCGGACGATTGCATTGAGGAACAGAAATGACAGAAGACAAATCAGACGTTGACGATGCCATGCCTAAAGCGCCTGATTTGTCTTCGTTATTTGAAGATCATCAGGCCAGGCTGGAAGCGGCCCAGAAGGCGTCAACAGAGGCGTTCTTGGTATTTCAATCACGGGATGCGGAGGTACAGGCTTTGTCCGCAACCTATGAAGAAGAGGTCATTAAGGTTTTGATGATTGCCAAGGCGGCAATAACGCCCCAACTGGCCGCAGCAGCCGTCCCCATTGTTCTGGCTGCAGCAAACAAGGCTTTTGCTCAGGCCTCGGTGACAGAACTGTCGACAACATCAGCAATCGAGGCGGCCTTTCAATCCCTTAAAACCTGAACAAGGGGTTCTAGTAGGGAAAGGTGAGTTCAATATGCAAGCCGCCCATGGAAGAGCGGCCGAGTGCAATCTGACCACCATGTCCGTGTACCACATCGCGGGCGATGGTCATGCCCAGACCGCTACCGCCGGTTTCACTGTTGCGGGAAGTATCTAACCGATGAAAAGGCTTAAAGACGTCCTGTCTTTTCTCTAAAGGAATACCCGGTCCGTTATCGTCTATCGAAATCACGATCTGACTATCCGTAGGATATACCGCAATAGCGATTTCCGTTGCATGGCGGCGGGCATTTTCAACGAGATTAGTAAGGCAGCGCTTGACACTGTTGGCGCGAATGGATGTTCTGATTTCCGGCGTGGCTGTGAGGGTGATCTGTGCCCCTTGTCTGCGGGCATTTTCGACGACGGATTCAATCAGTGTAGTTACGTTGACTTCCTGTACAGTTTCCGCTTCCTGCCCTTTTGCAAAGGCAAGATACCCTTCGACCATGTTCCGCATGTCTTCCACGTCACTTTGCAAATTCTCGCGGCTTTGATCTTCGGGCATCATCGCCAGTTGAAGTTTCATGCGTGTGAGCGGTGTGCGAAGGTCGTGGCTCACACCAGCCAGCATTTCTGTGCGTTGTGTTATTTGCCTTAATATTCGGTGCTTCATGTCATGAAATGCCTTGGACGCGGACCGGATTTCAAGGGCGCCGGAGGGTTTGAAATCTTCGACTTCCTGACCACGACCGAATTTTTCTGCGGCTGAGGCCAATTGTTTAATGGGTCGCATCTGGTTGCGTAAAAAGATAACGGCAATGCCCAGCAGGGCGAGGGAAATTGCAATCATCCACATCACAAAAATATAGGTTGTAGATGAGAAAAGCCGTTTATCCCGCACGACAATTTGCAGGATATCATTGGGCAACTGAAGGCGGATGACGACACTTTCCAGTTTTTCGTTGCTGGTGAGTGTGAAATTGCGGGCCGGCAGACTTTCCT
>NZ_JBLHZT010000028.1:0-50696 GCF_047631475.1 Sneathiella sp.
ACCGCACCCACCGTTTATCGCCAGCCCGGATTACCATTTGATGTATCGCCCATCGGATATGAAAGATCCCATTGATTTTGGTGATGCTGATAAAGTCGCCCAGACACATCCGTTCCTTCAAAGTTCGCTTAATTCAATCCGTCAGGGTACCTTTTACATGACCGGAACGGGTCTGACAAAAGACCTGGAGAAAGCGGATGTTCAACAGATCCGGGCCACCTATTCGGCGCTGGTGTCAGAGGTTGACAACAATATCGGTGCGTTACTTTTTGAACTTAAAGAAACAGGTAAGTATGACGATACTCTGATTGTTGTGACAGCCGATCACGGCGAACAGCTTGGAGATCATCACCTGTTTGGAAAACTGGGATTTTATGATCAAAGTTTTCATATCCCTTTAATCATCAAGCCGCCAGCAAGTTGGAACGGGATACGAGGGCATTCTGTTCAGGCGTTCACTGAATCGGTCGATGTGACGCCGACTATCCTCGATCTTATAGGCCTTCCCATTCCGGCACAATGTGATGGCCGGTCTTTGTCTTCCTGGCTAAAAGGTGAAATCCCAGACAAGTGGCGGGATGCGGTTCATTGGTTGTATGATTTCAGAGATCTGGAAAAAGCGGCAATTGAAACAGAACTGGGCCTCAGCCATGAAGAGTGCAGTCTTCTCGTCTATCGGGATGAGAGCTTTAAATATGTCCATTTCGCCGCCTTGCCACCGCTATTGTTCGATTTGCAGAATGATCCGGACGAGTTGCATAATCTGGCCGAAGAGCCAGACTATCAGGCTGTCGTCCTCATTTACGCGCAAAAGCTCTTGTCCTGGCGCATGAGTAATGAATATGGCGCCTTGGACAAATATCTTCTAACCAAGAACGGATTGATTACGCCGACACTCTAAAGTGTAATCGGGTTTGGAATGGGCTTATTCGAAAAGAAAGCATCCAGATTATCGATACATTTAAAACCCATCGCGTTTCGGGTTTCAATTGTTGCACTGCCAATATGAGGTAAAACGAAAAGGTTCTCCAGTGGCAGATAGCCGGGATTCAGGGTGGGCTCGTTTTCAAACACATCAAGCCCCGCTGCGGCGATCCTGCCAGATTTCAGGGCGTTGATAAGGGCGGTATCATCAATAATCGGACCTCTGGCAGTATTAACAATGACGGCACCCTTCGGAAGAAGGTCAATTGTCTTATCGTTGATCAGATGAAAGGTCTGTTCTGAAAGGCCGCAATTGATGGAAAAGAAGTCACTTTGCCCCAGAAGGCTTTCAAGGCTGTCATGGTAAATCGCATCTTCCAGACCGCGGGCATCCGTGACAGGGTTCCTGTTATGATAATGGATTTCCATATCGAAGCCCCGCGCACGCCGAGCCACTGCCTGACCGATCCGTCCCATTCCCAATATACCAAGTCTTTTACCGCTGACATGAATGCCAAGAAACTGTGTTGTTGCCCATTTCTGCCAGCGTCCTTCCCGTAACGCCATGGCGGATGAATGGGCCATCCGGGCCGCACCCAATAGACACAGGAGCGCGATATCGGCCGTTGCGTCAGTTAATACATCCGGGGTGTTGCCAAGTTGGATCCCGTTTTCAAATGCTGCGGGTACATCAATATGATCATAGCCAACGGAAAAGGTCGTGATCATTTTCAGGCGGTCTGGCAATTGGTTCAGAACTTCTTTGTTAAAGAGATCAGTAGGACCACAGAGGATTGCATCCGCAGACGACGCACGACTGATTAATTCTTTTGTGCTGAGCGTTTCATCATTCTCGTTCTCAATGACGTTATATCCGGCCGAGAGCCGCGCCATTACATCATCAGGCAGTTTTCGTGTAACCAGAATACAGGGTTTTTCTGTCATCGCGTTGTCCGTGATTTAAGTGTATGTCAGTCCAAATTCATTGAGCGACGGATAAGGCGCGCAAGTTCGCTACTTGGATCCGCCAAAGAGGACATAATACTAAAATGATTATAAGGGGGAAGGATCTGCGGCATTGTGCTTTTTTCAGGCCAGGCATCGTGCATTGCGCTGCTTTGGGCCAGATATTCGTCACCTTCTTTGCTACCAACAACAAGATGCATCAAGCCGCTTGTTGGCTCGTTTCTATTAACCGGACTCATTTGCGCAACAGTTTCCATATCAAGTTTTAAATCAGCCTGCAGAAAACATAATTTGATCGGCAACAAGTTATAAAGACCACTGATGCCAACCGCTGACTTTATGATCTGCGCGGGAAGCGAAGCGTCCAGGTCAGTCCAGTCTGTCGCAAGACACATAGCTGCCAAATGTCCCCCGGCGGAATGTCCGCTGACATGGATTTGACCCGCATCCAGACCTAAAGCTTCTGAATGGGCATAAAGAAAGGCAACAGACCGACGGCACTGGGTGACAAGTTCCTGCATTGTTACCGTTGGAATAAGCCCATAATCTACAATCGCGGTTGCTATTCCATGTTCTGCAAACGCGCGGGCGACAAACGTAAAGTTGTCTTTTGAAAGGGCTTTCCAATAGCCGCCATGAAAGAAAATCTGAACCGGGCAGGCGCCCTTTGGTCGATCGCTGGGGTAGATCAGGTCAAGTTTTTGTCCGGAGCCTTCGTCATAGCAATAGGTCACATGGTCTTGATAATCATGCAGGGTGGTATCACAAAGGGCATTCCACTCTTTCACATAGGACATGAAATTACTGACTTTGGCCTGATTGTTATATTCAGCATCCAAACTGCTTTGGTCATATTCTTTGTAAACGATCACCGATAAGTCCAATCTGTTCTGCATTCTTCGTGTAGTTTAACGAGATAGGCAGTGAAACAAAGATTTTATTTTTTGATATTTTGTCAAAATTGATTATCGTTGCCCGCGTTAGAGGTTTAGGCCGGAAAAAATAACAATAACTCCAACCAGGGAGAGAGACATGCCCGCGACAATTTCAAAAGAAGAATTTATTGCCTCAACAGGAGCCGAATATGGCCCGAGTGAGTGGATGAAGGTTGATCAGGACCGGATTAATAAATTTGCCGATGCGACGGATGATCATCAGTTTATTCATGTGGATCCGGAAGGCGCTAAAGAAACCCCGTTTGGAACAACCATTGCCCATGGGTTTTTGTCACTTTCGCTGTTGGTGCCGCTGGTCAGCCAAATAACACCGAAGCCTGACAATGTGAAAATGGGCGTAAATTATGGTTTGAATAAATTGCGGTTTTTGGCACCGGTAAAAGTAAATTCGGAAATTCGCGTCAAAAGCAAGGTGCTGGATGTTGTTGAAAAACGACCTGGTCAATATTTGACGACAACCGAAGTTACGCTTGAAATCAAGGGTGAGAAGACACCAGCTCTTATCGCCGAATGGCTGGGAATGACGTTCCTGGCTGACGAATAACATACAAACAAACAAGAAACAGGAGACACAATGAGCATCCGATTTGACGGTAGAGTCGCCATTGTAACAGGCGCAGGAAACGGACTTGGGCGGTGCCATGCGCTTGGGCTGGCGGAACGCGGGGCGAAGGTCGTTGTTAACGATCTGGGCGGAAACCGTGATGGAAGTGGAGCTTCCAGTGATGCCGCGAAAGCCGTTGTTGCTGAGATTGAAGCCATGGGCGGTGAAGCTATTGCAAATGGAGCGGACGTTACAAATTACGCCCAGGTTGAAGCAATGGTGCAAGAAGCAAAGGATAAATGGGGCCGTGTTGACATTCTGGTCAACAATGCGGGCGTCTTAAGAGACAAATCATTCAGTAAAGTTGAACTGGAAGATTTTGATTTTGTTCTGGGCGTTCATCTGGACGGAGCGGTGAATTGCACCAAGGCTGTATGGCCACTGATGCGCGATCAGAATTATGGCCGCATTGTTATGACGACCTCCTCCAGTGGTCTGTACGGTAATTTTGGGCAGACCAACTACGGTGCGGCTAAGATGGGCGTTATCGGGCTCATGAACACACTTGTTCTTGAGGGTGGAAAATATGGTATTCGTGTGAACGCTCTTTCTCCTTGTGCTGCGACACGGATGACGGAAGATCTCATGCCTGAGAATCTGCTGGATTTGTTGAAACCGGAATCTGTTACGCCGGCGTTGCTTTATCTCGTCGGCGAAGAGGGGCCAAACCGGACGATTATTACGGCTGGTGCTGGAACCTATGCTCGGACAATCATTAACGAAACGGCTGGAATGTGGTTGCCAGAAGATGAGCAAACACCTGAAAAAATCGCTGAGAACTGGGATACGATTTCTGACGCCAAAACGCAGAAAGAATATAAAAGTGGCAACGATCAGACACAGAATATGCTGACCAAAGCAGCCGAAGGCCTGAATATCAAGCTTCAATAGACCTCTGCAAATACCGGACTGTTTATTTTAATAGTCCGGTATTCTCTTGAATACAGTCAATCCTTATGACACCCTTTCTTCAAGGAGCAACCTGGGAGGGGTGATGTTTCAGACAAATATAAACCTGTTCTTGCAAAGTTTTTCGGCCCCTTGGCTCGACAGCTTTATGCAGGCGGTTTCCTGGACAGGAGATCAAACCTTTATCGTCGGCCTTTTGTGTTTGGTCGCATTGGGTATTGATTTGAAGCGAGGATTTATTCTGGTCCAGATTTTCCTGATTACCATCATTTCCACCGATATTCTGAAGACCGTTTTTTCTCTCCCCAGACCCTTCTTTTTAGATGAGAGACTAAACGATTTTGGTGGTTTGAATGGATTGACGGCCTTGCGGGATGTGGGGACTCTTTCTTTTTTTGAAATGCTTCCTGACACCATCATTAACGCTTATAGGTCCGTTGCCTCACATTCCGATCAGTTCGGATTGCCCTCTGGTCATACCAGTTCCGCGATTGCCCTATGGGGCGGGCTTGCAATTGTCTTTCGTAAGAACCGTTTTGGGGTCATTGCCGTTGTAATGGTCACGCTGATGATGATCTCCCGTATGTATCTGGCTCAGCATTTCCTGGCAGATGTCCTGGCGGGATTAGGTCTTGGATTACTTATTCTATTGATCAGCGCCTTACTGCTTAATCGTTTGGACTGGTGGCGGCTATTCTCAACTGAAAGTTTTAACTTTTCAATATCCGGGAGCAGCTGGGTTTTGTTTGTTGCTGGGTTTGTTTTGCCGATCGGATTGCTTTTCAGCGGCGAAGGGCATGTTGGTCGTATCGCGTCGTTTCTAGCACTAAATCTGGCTTTGTTTGTGCTTATCTGGACGGGCTGCCCATTAGAATCGGGGCGTTTATGGCACCGTGTTTTTCGTACATTGTTGGGTTTCGCTTTATTCTTTGCTATTTCCAGCGGGCTCAAATATCTACCAATATCTCAGGACAGTGTGCAGTATACGGTCCTCAAAGGCTTTGCGCCTGTTTTCATTCTTTTTGTTCTAGCGCCCTTTGTGACCGCAATGTGGATGGTCAAAAGCCGGTAATATATTTCCTGTCAGTATAATAAAACTTGTTGTTTCCCCACCCATCTGGATACTATTTGGAATCACAAGTTGGGAGGCTACGTGACAAGAACAGCAGGATCAAAAGGGGAGAAGACACTCAGTGCGCTCCGCGAAGCGGGACTACGTCGATTGTCTCAGCAAGGATTTTCAGGAATGACATTGCGTGAACTGGCAGGTGATGTCGGTATTCAGGCAGGGTCCCTCTATAATTATTTCCAGAATAAGCAGGATTTTTTATATCAGGTTCTTCTCACCGTTATGGAAGATCTGTCTGAAGAGTTGAACGGAAAGCTTAAGGGGGCAGAGACCCCTCGGAAAGCAATGCTGGCCTATGTCGACTGTCATGTTTCCTTTCACTCTTCACGAAAGCAGGAAGTTGTTATCAGTACGATGGAGTTACGAAGCCTGAATAAGGAAAACTATCAGAAGATTGTCACCTTACGAGACCGGTATGAAGGTCAGTTTCGCCATATTCTGGAATGGGGGAACCAGGAACAGGTCTGGAAAGTTTCTGATCCACAAGTCGCAACGAAATTGATCCTTGGTATGATGACAAGTGTGGGGACCTGGTATAAAGCGGGCGGTCGCTACCAGATATCAGATCTGGTGCTCATTTATCAGGACATGATCGATAATTTATTGCGCAACGAGGTCGGTACTCACACCATGAACTCGATGATCGATTACGGTGAAAGGCTTGAAACCAATGCGAAAAATCGTCCCCTCTGAGTTTTCCGGGAAATCGGCGTGGGATGCGCTGGATATTGAGTTTATCAAAGAGGCAACCGTCCGTCTTCATTGGACGGATCAGCCATATAAATGGCATATCAATAATGGGCCAGAGGTTTTTGTTCTGCTGGAGGGGAATGTTGACATGTTTACCCGTGAAAACGGCGAAGAGACACTTTGGAAACTTAAGCCCGGCGATATTTTTCACGCAGAGGAAGGGGATGAGCATGTTGCCCATCCTCAAGGCGTTGCCCGCATACTCGTCATTGAGCAGGCGGGCAGTGTTTAGACTTACTTTAGCGATGGCAGGTTGAGGCCATTTTCTTTTGCGCATTCAATCGCAATATCATATCCCGCGTCCGCATGGCGCATGACGCCTGTTGCCGGGTCATTGAACAATACGCGTCCAATGCGTTCGTCGGCGTCGGCACTACCATCGCAGGCGATAACCATTCCAGAATGCTGGGAGAAACCCATTCCGACGCCACCGCCATGATGCAAGCTGACCCAGGTGGCTCCACTTGCTGTATTCAGCAACGCATTTAGCAATGGCCAGTCAGATACTGTATCTGAACCATCTTTCATGGCTTCCGTTTCACGGTTCGGGCTGGCAACGGATCCTGAATCAAGGTGGTCGCGTCCAATAACAATAGGGGCCTTCAACTCGCCAGTTCTCACCATTTCGTTAAAGGCCAGTCCAAGGCGGTGGCGTTGACCCAACCCGACCCAGCAAATACGGGATGGCAAACCCTGAAACTGGATCCGCTCTTTTGCCATGTCCAGCCAGTTATGCAGATGTGGGTCGTCCGGGATAAGCTCTTTCACCTTGGCGTCGGTTTTATAAATATCTTCAGGATCGCCGGACAATGCAGCCCAGCGGAAAGGTCCAATGCCGCGGCAAAATAACGGCCGGATATAGGCTGGCACGAATCCCGGGAAATCAAAGGCGTTGTCAACACCTTCTTCCAAGGCCATTTGCCGGATGTTGTTTCCGTAGTCGACGGTAGGAACACCTGCTTTGTGAAAATCAAGCATTGCCTTTACATGTGTGGCCATCGATTGTCTCGCGGCCTGTTCTACTTCCTTAGGGGCACGTTCGCGCTTTTCTTCCCATTGGGCTAAGGTCCAGTTTCGCGGCAGGTAGCCGTTTATCGGATCATGCGCCGAGGTTTGGTCTGTGACAATATGAGGGTGGTCTCCGCTTTCAAAAATCTGCGGGAAAACATCTGCAGCATTGCCGAGCAAGCCAACGGAAACGGCTTTTCCTTCAGCCGCGGCTTCGTGAATGATTTGCATGGCCTCTTCAAGGGTGTCTGCTTTTCGGTCCAGATACCCGGAACGAATACGGAAATCAATCCGGCTTGGCTGACATTCAACAGCCAGCATTGACGCGCCGGCCATCGTTGCAGCAAGAGGCTGAGCCCCGCCCATACCGCCAAGACCGGCGGTCAGGATCCACTTTCCTGAAAGATCACCATCATAATGTTGGCGTCCAGCTTCTACGAAGGTTTCATACGTGCCCTGCACGATGCCCTGACTGCCAATATAGATCCATGACCCTGCTGTCATCTGGCCGTACATCATCAGGCCTTTTTTATCCAACTCGTTAAAATGTTCCCAGGTTGCCCAGTGCGGAACAATGTTGGAATTGGCAATGAGGACACGCGGTGCGTTGCTATGGGTTTTAAAAACACCAACCGGCTTGCCTGACTGGACAAGAAGGGTCTCGTCTTCCTCCAGTTCTTTCAGGCTTTTTGTAATCTGATCAAACGCTTCCCAGTTACGCGCGGCCCGGCCGATACCACCATAAACAACAAGTTCATGTGGATGTTCTGCGACTTCCGGATCCAGATTGTTCATGAGCATGCGAAGGGGGGCTTCTGTCATCCAGCTTTTACAATTCAAATCTGTTCCCGTAGGGGATTTGATAATGCGGGAATTATCAATTCGATTGGTCATGTTCAATTTCCTCAGGCTTGGTTATATGTTTTCTGGGCCCAGTTCAGCAGGGTTTCCAGTAAGGTTTTTAGTTGTGGTTTCAGAAGAGCTGCTTTCCGCGGATCGAATTGGAACGGAAAGCTCTCATCCATGTAGGCACATTGCGCGGTTTCCATTTGAACCGCGTGAATATTCTGGTCAGGATTTCCATAATGCCGGGTGATATAGCCGCCTTTAAAACGACCATTAAGCACATAGCTGAAAGACCCGTTTTCCAAGGTTTCTTTTAAGTGAGATACGAGCGATGCTGATGCGCTGGTATTATCGGCTGTTCCTAAATTCAGGTCCGGTAACGTCCCCTCAAAGAAACGGGGCACTTCAGATCGAATGGAATGACAATCGTAAAGAAGGGCAAAACCAAACTTCTGATGGACCCTATTAATCTGTTCCTGCAGCGCATCATGGTAGGGACGCCAAAAATTGTCACGACGGTGATAAACCTCCTCTTCATCCGGCTCTTTCCCGTCCAGATAAAGTGGTGATCCATCGAACAGATCAACCGGGCAAAGACCTGTTACGCTTTGTCCGGGATATAAAGAAGCGCCTTCTGGATCTCGATTGAGATCAACCACATAGCGCGAGTAGTTGGCGCTGAGAACCGTTGCCGATAAATCTGAAGCGACTTCCTGATACAATTGCGGAATATGCCAGTCTGTGTCGGGGAGTTTTTTGGCGTCATCCGTCAACCGCTGTGGCAGGCCATCCATCAATTTTGTCCCTGGATGAGGCTGACTTAAAATAAGAGGGGACGTGCCGACTGTTAAGGTAAAAATTTCAGACATGGTTATTAGATACCTATTGACGGAATATGGTCGTTAAACCGGGTTCTCAGATCATCGCTTTTCACCAGCGACTTGATGGCGTCTATGTCAGGTGCGAAAAAGCGATCTTCATCATAGGCTGGCACTTTCTCCCGAATGACGTTGAACAATGTCTCCAGAGTCGACGATGATTTTAATGGATGACGGAACTCGATCCCCTGTGCTGCGGCCAGTAGTTCGATGGCGACGATGGCCGCTGTGTTATCCGCCATTCTCAGTAGCCTCCGCGCCCCATGGGTTGCCATGCTGACATGGTCTTCCTGATTGGCGGATGTCGGTATGGAATCGACCGAAGCCGGGTGCGACTGCTGTTTGTTCTCGCTGGCCAATGCCGCTGCGGTCACATGGGCAATCATGAACCCCGAATTGACGCCCGGGTTTTTAACAAGAAAGGCGGGCAGACCACTGATCGATGTATCGATGAGCATTGCAACGCGGCGTTCAGCCATGGATCCGATTTCCGCAATGACCAGGGCAAGGTTATCAGCCGCCAACGCGACGGGTTCTGCATGGAAGTTTCCGCCAGAAATGACGTCATCTGTATCTGTGAAAACCAACGGGTTATCCGAAACAGAATTTGCCTCACGTAACAGAATATCTCCGTTATTGCGCAACTGATCCAGACAGGCACCCATGACTTGCGGCTGGCATCGCAAGCAGTATGGGTCCTGAACCTTTTCGCAATCTTCGTGCGATTTACGGATTTCACTTCCCTCGATAATGCTTCGATAGGCAGCGGCCATGTCAATTTGACCAAGTTGACCGCGCACTTCATGAATTCGCGCATCAAACGGGGCGTCTGTTCCTTTGGCGGCATCCAGTGAGAGGCTGCCGGCCAATGTGGCCGCGACAAGGAGTTTCTCGGCCTCAAACAAACCAGCCAGCGCCAGCGCGGTAGACACCTGCGTGCCATTGAGTAACGCCAGCCCTTCTTTAGGCCCCAGCGTTAAAGGTTCAAGGCCCGTACTTTTTAACGCCTCAGCCGCCGGCAGGATCTCGCCGTTCAGCTGAACCATTCCCACACCCATCAAGGCCGCTGTCATATGGGCAAGGGGGGTTAAGTCGCCCGAAGCTCCAACGGATCCTTTTGCTGGAATAGTCGGATAAATTTCATGTTCCAGAAGAGACAAAAGACTGTCAATGACGATCGGCCGGACGCCTGAAAAGCCACGCGCCAGGCTACATGCCTTGGTTGCAATGATCAGTCTGACAATATTGTTTTCCAGCAACGGACCAGTACCGGTAGAGTGAGACATTACCAGATTGGTTTGCAATTTTTCCAGTTGGTCCTTGGGGATCACTTCCTGTGCCAGTCGGCCAAAACCCGTATTGATACCGTAAACCGTTCGGTCTTCATCAATAATTTTCTGGACGGTCGCCGCGCTTTTTAATACGGCTTTCTGCCAGCCATCTGCCAGGTTAAAGGTGCAGGTTTCGTTATAAAGTGTTCTGAGGTCGGAAATTGTCAGGTTACCGGGTGAAACGATTAAAATCTTGATGGTCATTTATAAGTTTCCAAAAATAATAGGGTAAACATCAAGCTAAACGGCCTGAAAAATATCTGCAGTAAAGAGGCGTGCTTCCAATGCGGTAGGTCAGTTCGGCGGGATGCTCAATCGACCAAATGGCAAGGTCTGCATATTTTCCTGCTTCGAGCGTACCGATCTGTTTTTGCAAACCAAGGGCCTGGGCTCCGTTCCGCGTAAAGCCTGCCAACGCTTCCTCTGGCGTCATCCGAAATAGAATGGCTGCCATGTTCATTACGAGTTGAGGGCTTGTGACCGGCGAGGATCCTGGATTGCTATCGGTTGCGATGGCAATCGGGACATTATGCTTACGTAACAGATCAAGGGGTGGTAATTTTGTTTCCCGAAGAAAATAGAAAGCCCCGGGTAACAGAACAGCTACGGTCCCATTTTTTGCCATTGCCTTTACCCCAGCTTCATCCAGATATTCAAGATGATCGGCTGACAGGGCATGGAAGTTCGCCGCCAGTTCTGCCCCATGTAGGTTGCTCAGCTGCTCAGCATGAAGCTTGATCGGAAGACCAAGCGCTTCTGCTTTTTTGAATAGTTGCCTGACCTGTTCTGCGGAAAAGGCGATTTTTTCGCAAAATGCATCTACAGCATCGACCAGTCCCAAGCTATGCGCGGTCGGGAGCATTTCCTGACAAACCTTCTGCATGTAGCCGTCACTATTGTCTTTGAATTCAATTGGTAAGGCATGGGCCCCCAGAAAGGTTTTACGGACGCGAACCGGATTTGTTTCTTCCAGTTTCTTTGCAACTTCAAGCATCTTGATTTCATCGGCGGTATCCAGACCATACCCCGATTTAATCTCGATGGTTGTCACGCCACCTTTGAGGGACTCGTCCAGTCTTAGTTGGCTGACCGCCAGCAGTTCAGCTTCTGTTGCAGAGCGGGTAGCGTTAACAGTCGAGACAATACCGCCGCCACGCGCAGCGATCTCTTCGTAGGATAAACCTTGCAGGGCCATTTCAAATTCTTCTGCCCGGTTACCGCCATAGACAAGGTGAGTGTGACAATCAACCAATCCCGGCGTTATCCATCGGCCTTCCAGATCAATCACTTCGCAATCATCGGGTAGATCTTTGAACGGAACGGCAGATTTGAAGCCAATCCAGTCAATTCGATTGTCAGAAATTGCAAGGCAATCGGCATCGACGCCGCCGTAGGGAACACCATTTATTGTCATGGTAGCAAGACGGGCATTGGTGAACAGAGTTGTCCATTTGGTTGTTTGCATTTTCCCTTTCCTCGCAACGTTAAAAATTGTATATACAAATTATTATGATAGGAATGACGAGATGATCAAGCATTTTTTTGACTTTGCCTTCGTTCAGGGGAAATGGGCGCAGAATGTTTTACTGTCGATTTCGGCTGACGGGACAATAAATGATATAGTTTCAAATAGTCCTGCCGGTGATGCGGTCAAGCATCGTGGCTATATGGTGCCGGGTATGCCGAACCTGCATTCCCATGCCTTTCAGCGGGCAATGGCCGGTTTGGGGGAGCTTGCGGGTCCTTCAGATGATACGTTCTGGAGTTGGCGGCGGGTGATGTACGATTTTCTTCAGCATCTAGGACCAGATGAATTCCAAGCGATTGCCGACCAGCTTTATATGGAAATGTTGAAAGCAGGTTTCACTTCTGTTGGCGAATTTCACTATTTGCATCATCAGGTTGGCGGCGCCCCTTATTCGGATCGGTTGGAAATGAGCCATCGGGTTATAGCAGCGGCTGAAAAAACAGGCATCGGGCTTACGCTACTACCAGTTTTGTATAGCTATAGCGGTTTTGGGGCACAGACGCCTAGTTCGGGTCAGGGCAGATTTATCAACGATGTTGATCAGTATCTTGCATTGGTCGAGGCCCTGAACACTGCGTCCAAAGAAAAGGCGGGCGTGTGTATTGGTGTTGCCCCCCACTCACTGAGGGCAACATCACAGGAACAGATAAAAACCGTTCTAGACGTTGTCTCTGCGGATATGCCCATACATATTCATATCGCTGAACAGATGAAAGAAGTCGATGATTGTATCGCTTGGTCAGGGCAGCGGCCTGTAGAATGGCTGGCAAATCAAGTCGAACTTGATGAAAGATGGTGTCTGGTACATGCAACCCATGTGACAGAGGCAGAAATAAAGACCATTGCAACTGCAGGTGCCGTTGTTGGCCTGTGTCCAATAACAGAGGCAAATCTGGGAGATGGTTTGTTCCCGGTAAATCAGTTTATGAACGAAAAGGGAAGCTGGGGCATTGGTTCAGACAGCAATATCAATATTTCGAGTGCGGAAGAGTTAAGGACACTGGAATATGGCCAGCGTCTTTTGCATCAAAAAAGAACGTTGATTGCTGAACCCGGCCGGTCTAATGGGGATTATCTCTACGATGCTGCCTGTAGGGGGGGACGTAGAGTCCTGAATCCGGGACAAAAGGCAGGCTTGCAAATTGGCACCGTCGCTGATTTTGTCATTCTGAAAGACGATCACCCTGCTTTGATTGGCAAAAAGCCCTCACAGATCTTGGATGGCTGGATATTCGCTGGCAATAATGAGGTTGTGAAAGAGGTGTTTGTGCGTGGGAAGCAAGTTGTAAATGACGGACATCATATACAGGAAGACAGTATCAAAGAACGCTTTCAAAGGGTAATGACTGACCTTTCACATAAACTCTAAGAGTAAGCCAGATGACATCAAATGCACTTAATTTTAGTCCGGACGCTGATCCCTCCGAGCCGTTGTATAAACAGATCAAACGGCTAATCGTTAGTCGTATTGATAGTGGGCAATGGAAGCCTGGCGATAAAATTCCGACAGAACATCGACTGGTCAAAGAGCTGGATGCCTCCCGCATGACTGTCAACAGGGCTTTGAGGGAGCTGACGCAGGAAAATATTCTGGTTAGACGTCAGGGGTCAGGGACGTTTGTTTCGCCCGCTCGTTTGGAGACCGGATTACTGGAAATTCGGAATATTGCGGAGGATATCGTCAACCGTGGAAACGAACATTCCTGTAAGGTTCTCGTCCTGGAAGAAGTTTCATTGCAAGAGGAAATGGCAGCATTGATGGGATGCCCGATTACTTCAGAAAATTATCATTCTGTTTGTTTGCATCTGGAAAATGGGACACCTGTTCAGTTGGAGGACAGATATGTGAATAAAGCGTTGGTCCCGGATTTTCTCAATCAGGATTTTTCGCGACAGACAACTGGTGGATATCTTCTGTCCAATATTGCCTACACCCATGCAGAACATAAGATCAGTGCAGCCATCGCGACCAATGACCAGCACAGCAGTCTGGAATTATCGGAAAATGAGCCAGTTCTCGTCTTACAAAGAAGGACTTATTGTTCGAATGGGGTGATCACAGTTGTAAATTTGTACCATCCGTCCAGTCGTTTTGAGTTTGCGGGGACGTTTATTCCAGACCGAAATTAACACATTTCATGCCAAATATAACGGCGGTACAAAGGTTTTTTATTAACAAACATTAATATTATGGCTGTTCTAGTAAGATGTTTGTATTTATAATAACAGCCAGTTCGATTGTTTAAGTCCTGATTGTAAAGTCACTGTAAGGGCTATTGTTTAATGACTGATAATCAACTGTTGCAAGAACAGTCCGTGACCAGACGTAAGATAGCAAACTTAATACTTCCCGTATTACTTTTCGTAATCGGGACATTTGGGTTGGTTTTTCTTGGAATTTGGCAGTCAACCAAAATTGTCGACAAAAAAGCGGTTCTATCATCCGAAAAACTATTGGTCTCCCTTTTCGAAGATGATGATGAGTCACATCGAGCTCTGGTTCTTGACTATGCGTATTGGGATGCCTCGCTTATCAATCTTGTTATTGACCCTGATTGGGACTGGGCGGATAGTAATATCGGTCCATACCTTCATGAAGCCTATAAAATAAGCGGTAGTTTTGTCATCAATCAGAGCTTTGATACGCTCTATGCTGCCGAAGACGGCGAACGGTCGTCAACTGAATTGCTGGATACTTTTCCACTGATCGAGACTTTCATTCAGGTTAATCAGGACACGGTGCAGAAATCAGATAATGGACAAGGAAAATCATCCTATCTTTTTGACGATGAAGGAGTTTTACACCGAATTGCAGTCGCTCAAATACGTCCAGATTATTCTTCATTAAAAGAAGGTGATGCAAAAAAGCTCCAGCTGACATCACATTATCTTATACTGGTTAAAAAGCTCGATGCCGCTTTTTTGAAAACATTAAGCAAAAGATTTTCTTTTTCCGATTTGCAGATATCCAGTGAAGAGCCCATTGGTGGAAAAGAATTGGCTGTGGTCAGGCTGGAAACGCCGATAAAACATGAGGGGCTGTGGATTTCGTGGCGTCCGGAGTTGCAGGGAGAAGAGCTCTTTGCGCTTTCTTTGAAAAGTATTGCATTAGCCATCATCGTCTCCCTGATCTTGCTGTGCTTTATAGTATTCCGGTCAATCAAGTTGCTGGATTATCTTGACTTCAAGTTGCAGGAGAACCGCGAGCAGGCTCGAAAGAACAAAGACTATGAAGATGCGATATCGGATCTTGTAAAGGGAGATTTCGATCAGGATAATTCGGTTGTGGAAGCCGTTAAAAAACTGACTGAAAATGCGGCTAAAACATTAGAAGTAGACCGCATCGGTATTTGGAGAATGGATCAGAAGCAGGAACGACTGGAGTCGCTTTGCCGTCATGATACCCGCGGGAACAAGTTTCTGAAAAATTTCGCCTTAGATGTGTCTGATTATCCAGAGCTGTACGAACTTCTATTAAGTGAAGAAAAAATCATTATTTCAAATGTCAGCGAAAACAAGCTTGTCAGAAATCTGGCAAACCTGTTGATGGCCCCGGGAGAAGTGGCTTCCGTTCTCGCACAACCGATTGTTATCCGGGGAAAACTTATAGGGGTTGTTCATTTTGCCCGGTGGGATATAGATTACCAGTGGTCAGAGGGTGAGATCCGCTTCATGCGGTCTATCGTTAATATTGTTAATCTCCTGATGGAAGCTCAGGAAAGGGCCATGGTTGAACGGGAACTTAGGGCCGCAAAAAACAAAGCTGAAGCAGCAAACCTGGCCAAATCAGAATTTCTGGCGAATATGAGCCACGAACTCCGGACCCCCTTAAATGCTGTGATCGGTTTTTCGGATTTGATGCTTCAGAAAATTTATGGTGATTTAGGCTCTGAACGCTATGAAGACTATGTCAGCGATATCAATATGAGTGCCCGACATCTTCTGAGTTTGATCAATGAAATACTCGATGTTGCGAAAACTGAGGCTGGGCGTTTCGAAATCTTTCCAGAAGATGTGGATATTAACAGTGAATTTTCGGCAGCGATCCGCATGCTCAAAGGGCGCTTTAAAGACCGCAAGATTGACATCGATTTTGACAATGCTGACGACGTAAAGAGTATATTTGTAGATCCAAAATGCTTCCGTCAGGTATTGATCAATATCCTTACAAATGCCGTAAAATTTTCGAACGAAAAATGCAAGATCTGCGTCCGAATTCAGCGAAAGGATGGTCAGGTATTTTTGTCATTTGAAGATAATGGCGTTGGTATTCCCAAAGACAAAATTGACGATGTCTTTATTGCCTTCAATCAGGTTGAGAACACAATGAATAAAACAACGGAAGGAACCGGATTGGGGTTGTCCATTTCGAAAGCATTGATTGAAATGCATAAAGGATCAATTTCGATCGAAAGTGAACTCGGTAGGGGAACAACAATATTTGTTACCCTACCGGAGAAATCATCCAGCAATCAGCGTGAAGACTTGGATGCTGCCTAGACGTTTGAATCAGGGAAACTGCTTTTGCGTTTTTGTATGAACTCTATAAGGGCTTCATCGATTGCCGGATCTAGAGCAGGGGCTTCATACTCTGCCAGCATTTTCTTCCATAGCTGATTAGCCCGCATTGCCATATCCAACGATCCGTCAGCCTCCCATTGTTCCACGGAGTTGTTGTCGGCAAGTTTTGAACGATAAAATGCTTGCTCAAAATTGCGCTGGGTATGATCACATCCAAGATAGTGTCCGCCGGGCCCAACTTCACGCACAGCATCCATCGCTTGCCCGTTTTCATCTGTTGCGATACCCCGTGCCAAGACTTCCATCATGGCGCACTGGTCTATATCCATCACAAATTTTTCATAGGAAGAGCAAAGGCCGCCCTCCAGCCAGCCCGCTGAGTGAAGGGCAAAGTTGACCCCGGACATAACCGTCATAAGCAACGTTTGGCTTGCCTCATTGGCCGCTTGGGCATCCGGAAGCTTCGATGCCGTAAACGCACCACCCGACCGGAACGGAACATTGAGCCTGCGGGCAAGCTGGGCCGCCCCGCTCAAAACGAGAAGCGATTCTGGTGTTCCAAAAGTGGGCGCGCCGGATTGCATGGAAATTGAACTAACGAATGTGCCAAAAACAACTGGCGTTCCCGGTTTTATCAGTTGCGTCATAGCAATGCCAGCCATGGCCTCTGCCAGCAGCTGCGACAGAGTCCCCGCGGGGCTCACCGGGCTCATGGCGCCCGACAGAATGAAGGGAGAGACGACCGCCGCCTGATTGTTGGCCGCATATACCTTAAGCGCTCCCAGCATTGTCGCATCATAGGTGAGTGGCGAGTTTGCATTAATCAAATTTAACATCACGCAGTTATTCTGGACAAATTCTTCGCCAAAGACCAATGAGGCCATATCGACGCTGTCTTGCGCCCGCTCCGGGGCGGTTACAGATCCCATAAACGGTTTGTCTGAATATTTGATATGACTGTAAACCATATCGAAATGACGTTTATTGACGGGCAAGTCTACAGGTTCGCAGACGGTGCCGCCTGAATGGTGTATGGCAGGCGCCATATAAGCCAGTTTCACAAAGTTCTGGAAATCTTCCAATGTGCCATAACGCCGGCCCTTATCCAGGCAATGCACGAAGGGCGGGCCATAGACTGGCGCAAGCACAATGTTTTTACCGCCAATTTGGACGTTGCGAGCAGAGTTTCGGGCAAATTGAGTAAATTCAGAAGGTGCCGTTTTTATGAGGTTGCGGCAAAGGCCTTTTGGAAACCGGACCCGCTCGCCGTCAATGTCAGCACCTGCGTCTTTCCAAAGCTGAATACTTTCGGGATCATCGACAAAATTAATGCCGATCTCTTCCAGAATCGTATCGGCATTGGCTTCGATGATTTCCATCGCCTCGTCCGACATTAGATTGGAGACCGGTATATTCCGGGTGATATAGGGAATGGAGTGAGCCGACCGGTTTTGCCGCGCCTCCCGCCTTGCGCTCCTGCCGCGTCTGCTGCCTCTTGTCGTGGTTTCCGTCATGGGTGCCTCACATTGTTTTAAAGACCTTCTCCTGCATTCTTTCATTTAATCAGAACAATTTTTGGCGACTAGCGCAGGGCCGTCTTATTTGCGCCCCGGATTGGCGTTTCTGGAATAGTCGAATTTTCTGGATCAGGAATGAAGAACAAAGATGGCGTTTCAGGAACAGCGAATGTCGCGGTTTGATTAGCGGCCACTGGACGCCGAGGTCAACCTGTTTAGATAAAAATAAATTAGACAGGCAGAAGGTGGGATTATGAAATCGCATGCGCGCGTAGTGGTAATTGGCGGTGGTGTTGTAGGCGTGAGTACCTTGTACCACCTGACCAAAAAAGGCTGGTCTGATGTCGTCCTGTTGGAGAGAACGGAACTGACCGCTGGTTCGACATGGCATGCGGCGGGTTTGCTGCCTCTTTTTAATATGAGCTACGCGGTTGGAAAGATCCATAAATACAGTGTGGATCTATACAAGCGGCTAGAGGCAGAAACCGGTCAGGATGTCAGCTTCCATGTTACGGGAAATCTGCGCCTTGCAACCAACAAAGAGAGAATGGATGAGTATCTTAAATATTGCGGGACCGCGAACACAATTGGGGTTCCCTTTGAGATCATCACGCCTTCAGAAGTAAAAGAGTTATGGCCTTTGGCGGACACAGACGGATTGGTTGGCGCGCTTTATCATCCGGATGACGGTCATATTGCGCCGGTTGATGTAACCAACGCTATGGCTGCTGGCGCCCGGCAAAATGGCGGCACGATTTATCGGCAAACAGAAGTTCTGTCCATAGAACAACAGTTAAATGGCGAATGGCTGATCCGAACTAACAAAGGTGATATAACGGCTGAGCATGTTGTTAGCTGTACCGGCAACTATGCCCGCCAGACCCTGTCCATGGTTGGGCTGGATATACCTGTGATCCCGGTTGAACACCAATATATTGTGACAGACGAAGTGCCTGAACTGGTTGAGCGTAAAAAAGCCGGATTGCCGGAAATGGCCGTCCTCAGGGAAAGTGATGCCTCTTATTACCTGCGTGAAGAACGTCAGGGTTATATTTTGGGGCCCTATGAAAAAGGCGCGCCGGCGTGTTTTGTTGATGGTGTTCCAGATACGTTTGGGCAGGATTTGTTTCCGGGAGATCTGGAACGGTTACTGCCTCATGTGGAGGCCGTTATTAAGCGTGTTCCTTCCTTTGCTGACGCCGGTATCAAAGACATTGTCAATGGACCGATTGCCTATACGCCAGATGGAAGCCCCATGATTGGCCCGGCTTGGGGGTTGAAAAACTTCTGGATGAACGAAGGCCATAGCTTTGGGGTTACGGCCGCCGGGGGATCTGGTTGGCAGCTGGCCGAATGGATTACCGAGGGTGAACCCGGCATCGACATGATGGATGTGGATCCTCGTCGATTTGGTGCCTATGCAACGAAACCTTATACGAAGATTAAAAACGAAGAATGTTACGAACATGTGTTTGTTATCCATTATCCGGATGAAGAACGGGCAGCGGGCCGTCCCCTAAAACAAAGCCCTTGTCATGATCGTTTGGCGGCAAAAGGCGCGGTCTTCGGTCAACGCTATGGCTGGGAGAGACCCAATTGGTTTGCTCCTGAAGGCGTTGAGCAAGTCGATGA
Organism: Sneathiella sp.; assembly: GCF_047631475.1. GTDB lineage: Bacteria > Pseudomonadota > Alphaproteobacteria > Sneathiellales > Sneathiellaceae > Sneathiella. The sequence continues at coordinate 19,500 of NZ_JBLHZT010000028.1, forward strand.
CTGGAGCTTCCGTCGGTCCAGTTATTTTGAACATGTTGGTAATGAAGCGATCAATACACGCAAAAATGCAGGATTGATCGACATTACAAGTTTTTCGAAATTCCAAATAACCGGACCGGGCGCAGAAGCGTATCTGGATCGACTGGTTTGCCGGAAATTACCAAAAGCGACCGGTCGTATTCACCTGGCGCATGCCTTGAACAAGCGGGGCGGCATCCGGTCTGAATTCACCATCATGAAAGATGGCCCGAATGCTTATTATGTCGTTAGCTCCGGCGCGGCAGAGAGATTTGATTTTGACTATCTGTTGAAAAATCTGCCCGAGGACGGTTCCGTGCGTCTGGACAATGTAACAACCCAGCATGGCGTGCTTGTTCTTGCCGGTCCGAGGGCGAGGGATATTCTGTCAAAAGTGACGGATGCTGATTTGTCGAACGAAGCGTTTAAGTGGCTAACGGGTCAGCATATTACGGTCGGTCTGGCACCGTGTAGAGCGATGAGAGTTAATTTTGTCGGTGACCTTGGATGGGAATTACATCATCCGATTGAATATCAGAACCATATCTTTGATGCCTTGGTGCAGGCTGGTGAAGAATTTGGACTTGGCATGTGCGGTATGCGTGCAATGGATAGTTTGCGCATGGAGAAAAACTACCGCATGTGGGGTCAGGATCTAACCCGCGAATACACCGTTTTTGAAGCTGGCCTCGATCGGTTTGTGCATTTGGACAAAGGCGACTTTATCGGTCGGGAGGCGTTGATCTCGCAGAAAGAAAATGGTGTTCCTCAACAGTTTGTGGCGCTTGAAATACATGGCATCAAGGATGCGGACGCCATTGGAAATGAACCTCTTTTTGATCATGACGGGAATATTGTTGGTCGCGCGACAGCTGGTGCCTTTGGGCATTGGACTGGGAAGTCTTTAGCGCAGGGCTATGTAAAAACTGGAACGACCCAGATCGGAAGCAGCCTGCTGATTGACATTCTGGGAGAAAAATTTGAAGCAACGGTGATCGAAGAGTCTGCTTATGATCCCGAAAATATAAGTTTGCGTAGTTGATCACGGCGGTTTGGGAGAAAGTAAATGGACGAAGAAGAAATTGATCTGAGTAGCCTGAATGATCAAGAACTGGTCGAGCAAATGCACGACGATCTATATGACGGTTTGGCTGACGAGATCGTTGAAGGGACCAGAATTTTGCTCGATCGGGGCTGGGCGCCCTATCAGGTTCTCACAGATGCCCTGGTCGAAGGAATGAGAATAGTGGGAGTGGATTTCAGGGACGGTATATTATTTGTTCCTGAAGTCTTGCTTTCTGCAAATTCGATGAAAGCGGGCATGGAAATCCTGAAGCCCCTTCTTGCAGAAACGGGAGCCCCAAAAGCAGGTAAGATGGTCATCGGCACTGTCAAAGGTGATATTCACGATATTGGCAAAAATCTGGTCATCATGATGATGGAAGGGGCCGGGTTTGAAGTCATTGATATTGGTATTAATAACCCTGTTGAAAATTACCTTGAAGCGTTGGAAGAACACAAACCTGACATTATCGGTATGTCCGCTTTGCTGACGACAACCATGCCGTATATGAAGGTCGTGATTGACGCCATGGTCGAGAAGGGTATCCGGGATGACTATATCGTTATGGTTGGCGGGGCGCCTTTGAACGAAGAATTTGCGGATAATGTCGGCGCGGATGCTTACGGTCGGGATGCGGCTATGACCGTGGAGCTTGCCAAGCAGAAGATGCTGGAACGCAGGGCCGCCTAATGACAACAAAGGGCAATGGTTCTGCGACACCGCCAACATTGCTCATCGCCTGCGGGGCTCTCGCAGCAGAAGCGAAACAGGTATTGGAGCAGGACGGCCTGAGGCATATCAAGCTGACCTGCTTACCTGCTCATTTGCATAATACACCGGATAAAATACCGGCATTGCTCCGCCAGAAAATACGAGCCAATCAGGCAGAATACTCAAAGATATTGGTTCTATACGGAGATTGCGGGACCGCCGGTGGCATCGATGACGTTCTCGAGGAAGAGGGGGCTGAGCGTATTGCCGGGGCCCATTGCTATGAATTTTATGCGGGCAGCGAGACGTTTAAAAAAATGTCAGACACGGAGCCGGGAACGTTCTATTTGACCGACTTTCTAGTCCGTCATTTTGATCGCCTGATTTGGAAGGGTCTAGGCATGGACCGGCATCCTGAATTACGGCCACTCTATTTCGGAAACTACAAAAACCTTGTCTATTTGGCTCAAAATCCGTCGACGATGCTTGTCGAACAGGCGAAGGAGGCGGCCGCTAGACTGGAGTTGGAGTTCGTAAATCATCAAACAGGATTGTTGGGGCTAGAGATGTTTTTCGACGAGACAGTCATAAGGGAACAGGTGAATGCAGATTAACATAATTTATTGGCGTGATATCCCGTCGCAAGTTTCCGTCCAAAAAGGTCGGCGGTCCGCCAAGCTTTTATTGGAACAGCGGTTTCAGGAAGCCATTGATCAGGCGGCAATGCGGTCTGGCGCACATGAAAGTGACGCATATCTGCAAGACTGGCGCCGGGTGCTTTTAGGGAACTATGATGGTGACTTGCAGACTTTGGCGGATGCAAAGGCCGCTGAGTTAGAAGCCAGCATTGGTGAAACCGAATTGAGTGCGTTGGTAAAAAACAACGGTTGGAAGGAGGCTTGATGCCGAAAGCTGCTTATCAACCCGCCCGGCGAAGTCCGGTTACGCGATCCAGTTCATTTTATACAGTGCGTTTGTGGTCTGTTCGTCACTCAAAGACGTTGGAGAGCCTCTACAAAGCGCTTGCCCATGTGTTTTTAAAACTTCATCCCGTCTGGCAGTTACTCGGATATAAACGGGTTGAAAAACCGATAAAATCAGCCGAAAAGCTTGTGAAGGGCTTTTTGTTTGATTGTCGGATGTGCGGACAATGTGTGTTGAGTGAAACCGGTATGTCTTGCCCTATGAATTGCCCGAAAAGCCTAAGAAACGGGCCTTGTGGCGGGGTGAGGGCGAACGGGAATTGTGAGGTGGAACCTGACATGCCCTGTGTATGGGTTCAGGCCTGGAAGGGAAGCCAAAGTATGCGCGCAGGAAACACCATATTGAACGTTCAAAAGCCGGTTGATCATTCGTTGAGGGAAACGTCATCCTGGTTGCGGGTCACATCAGAAGCGGCCAAGGAAAAAGAAAGGCAGGCAAATGGGCTTTCTGACGCTTGATGAGAACGAAAAGCAGTTACCACCCTTGCCGGGTCATACTTCGAGAGGACGTCTGGAGAGGGTTTTAAGGGCAGGGGAATTCGCAATCACTGCTGAACTGAACCCGCCAGATAGTGCTGACCCCAATGAAGTCTTTGAGCGCGGCGCCATTTTTGACGGTTGGATAGACGGGATTAATGCGACGGATGGGTCCGGTGCAAATTGTCATATGTCGTCTGTCAGCATTTGTGCGCTCTTAACGCGCGTGGGCTATTCCCCCATCATGCAGATTTCCTGCCGGGATCATAATCGAATTGCCATTCAGGGGAATGTCTTGGGGGCCGCGGCGATGGGTGTGAATAACATCCTGTGCCTGACCGGGGATGGTGTTCAGGCCGGGGACCAACCGGGCGCCAAGCCGGTGTTCGATCTGGACTGTATGTCCCTGTTGCAAACTATTCGGCAAATGCGCGATGACGGCCGTTTTCTCTCTGGCCGAGCGATAACCTCTCCGCCGCAAGTGTTTTTAGGGGCGGCGATCAACCCGTTTGCTCCTCCCTATGATTTTAGACCCCTTCGTTTGGCAAAAAAAATCGAGGCGGGCGCACAATTCGTTCAAAGTCAATATTGCTTCGATATACCAATGTTAGAGCGCTATATGCAGGATGTTCGGGACAGAGAGCTGGACAAAAAATGCTTTATTCTGATTGGTGTGGGACCGCTGGCGTCTGCCCGGGCTGCGCGCTGGATCAGGAGTAACGTTCCGGGTATCCACATTCCCGATAGTATTATCGAACGGATGGAAGGGGCAGATGATCAAAAGCTTGAAGGAAAGAAAATCTGTATTGAAATGCTCCAGCAGGTCCGGGAGATGAAAGGTGTTTCGGGGGCTCACGTGATGGCATATCGGCAAGAAGAGCTGGTTGCTGAAATTGTTCATGAGTCTGGTGTTCTGAAGGGGCGGAAACCCTGGACCCGTGAAGCCAATCCGGGCTTTGAGGCTGTCGTCGAAGCAACGGACAATACGAAAGAGAATTTGGGAGAGACAATTAATCCCTCTGAGGCTGTTGCTGCCGCTTCTGATGAAGAGCATGTCGTTTGAAGGCTAGTTCTTGGGATAATTTGATCGTCTAGTAAGGATACAATTAACTCCCGTACGAAGGGTTTCGAAAATGACAGATACAGTTCTTTCTTCCGCCACCAAAGAGGTCATTATAGGATTTGACAGACCTTTTGTAATAATTGGGGAAAGAATAAATCCCACGGGACGAAAATTATTGTCTGCTGAAATGATGGCCGGTGATTATAGCCGCGTTGAAGCCGATACGTTGGCGCAGGTGGCGGCCGGCGCCCAAATGCTGGACGTGAATGCGGGTATTCCGTTGGCGGACGAGCCGCGGATGCTGGCTGAAGTCGTGCAGTTGGTGCAAACTCTAACCGATGTTCCGTTATCCATTGACTCGTCCATCGTAGCGGCGCTGGAGTCCGGTCTGGGGGTATATCAAGGCAAAGCTCTGGTAAATTCGGTCACCGGCGAAGAAGAGCGTCTTGAGACGGTTCTGCCTTTGGTAAAAAAATACGGTGCAGCGGTCGTTGCCATTTCAAATGATGAAACCGGCATTTCGGAAGATCCGGATGTACGGTTTGAGGTGGCAAAGAAAATTGTTCAGCGGGCGCAGGACTATGGTATTTCACCGGCCGATGTTGTGGTTGATCCCCTTGTGATGCCGGTCGGTGCCATCAACGATGCGGGTAAACAGGTTCTAAGGCTTATCCGCCGATTGCGCGAAGAGCTGAAAGTCAACACAACGTGCGGGGCTTCAAATTTCAGTTTTGGCCTGCCGAACCGGCATGGCTTGAACGCTTCGTTTCTGTCTATGGCAATAGGTGCCGGGATGACATCCGCGATTACAAACCCTTTGCATGAGCCTGAAATGGCAGCCGTCATGGGCGCGAATGCGGTCATGGGGGTTGATCCAAACTGTGCCCAGTGGATTAAAAAATATCGGGAACCCGCGGCGGAAGGTGAAGAAGGAGCCGGTCGTCGCGGAGGACGTAGGCGGCGGCGGAATGCCTGATATTATTAACACCAATCCAGCAGATTATCTTGTCGTTTTTACCCCTTCTGGTATTCGGGGTCGGTTTCCGAAGGGCACATCCTTGCTTAAAGCAGCCCGGGATCTGGGGGTCGATATCGATAGTGTTTGTGGTGGCAGAGGGATTTGTGGCCGCTGTCAAATTGAACCTGTCGTCGGGGATTTTCCAAAATTTGGTGTAAAGTCATCTGCGGATTCATTAAGCCCGCTTGCCGCAAACGAAAAAAAATATGACGAAAGAAGAGGTCTTCGCGAAGGGAGGCGTCTAAGTTGTCATGTCACCTTGCAAGGGGACACAGTCATTGACGTACCGCAGTCCAGCCAGGTTCATAAACAGATCATTGTAAAGGCGGCAGAAGACCGGGTCATTGAAATCGATCCTGCCGTTCGGTTGCATTATGTGACTGTTCAGGAACCTGACATGCATAATCCGACCGGTGATTTTGAGCGTCTGGCTCTTGCATTGGAACAACAATGGGGCCTGAGGGATCTAGAATGCGATCTCAGAATTCTTCAAAAGCTTCAGAAAGAACTCCGAAAAGGGGACTGGGCGGTTACAGTCGCCGTTCACAGGGAGACGCGCATTATGGCGCTTTGGCCAGGCTTCCACAGTGATGCATATGGTATTGCGGTGGATGTGGGGTCAACTACAATTGCCATGCATCTTTGCAATTTGTCGACCGGTCAGGTGATGGGATCCAACGGGATGATGAACCCTCAAATTCGGTATGGCGAAGACCTGATGAGCCGGGTCTCTTATGTTATGATGAACGAAGGCGGCGAAAAAGTTCTGACATCCGCCATACGAACGGGCATTAATCAATTACTGACCGAACTTTGTGAAAACACAAAAATTGATCCTATGAATGTCTTGAGCGCAGTGTTTGTGGGTAACCCGATTATGCATCATCTTTTGTTGGGAATTGACCCGACCGAGCTGGGCGGCGCCCCTTTTGCACTGGCTTCAAACTCCGGGATGATCTTGTGGGCAACAGAAATCGATCTGTGCAGCAATCCGGATGGTCGGGTGTATTTCCTGCCCTGTATTGCCGGGCATGTCGGTGCGGATACCACCGCGGTGATCCTTTCAGAAGCCCCTCATTTGCAGGAAAAGGTAACTCTGATCGTTGATATCGGAACAAATGCAGAGCTGGTTTTGGGAAATAACAGTCGCCTGCTTGCCGCATCCTCACCAACAGGTCCGGCATTTGAAGGTGCGCAGATCGCCTGTGGGCAGCGGGCGGCGGCAGGAGCAATAGAAAGGGTTCGAATTGACCCGGTGACAAAACAGGCCCGGTATAAGGTCATCGGTTGTGACCTTTGGTCAAATGAAGAGGGTTTTGAAGACGCTATAGACGGATTTGGTGTTACAGGGATTTGCGGATCCGGTATCATTGAAGCATTGGCTGAAATGTTCCTCGCCGGCATTCTTTCAGAAGATGGTGTGATTAATGGAGATCTGGTTGATCAGTCTCCTTGGATTATCGCGGAAGGGCGTACGTTTGCATATGTTCTACGCGAAGATCCGGTCAATCCGATCAGAGTTTATCAAACGGATGTGCGGGCCATTCAGTTGGCTAAGGCCGCGTTATATGCTGGGGCCAAATTGTTAATGGACCGTTTTGGCGTCAGTGAGGTTGAACGTGTTTTGCTAACCGGTGCCTTTGGCAGTCATATCGATACGAAATATGCCATGATATTGGGGATGATCCCTGATTGTGATCTCGCGGAAGTGTCGGCAATTGGCAATGCGGCCGGTATTGGGGCCCGTATCGCGCTGTTGAATAAACAGGCCCGTTCTCAAGCAGAAGAACTGATCAGTAAGGTCGAAAAAGTAGAAACAGCGGTGGAACCTGACTTCCAGCAATATTTTGTGGATGCGATGGCATTGCCGCATAAATCCGAACCTTATACCAATCTGGCTAAAGTCGTCAGCCTGCCGGAGAAGGCAGAGCCATCGAATGGAGCCGATAAAAACAGGCGACGGACCAGACGTCGAAGAGCGGCAAGCGATTAGTGCGGTAATTTACGTTCTTCGCTTGGGGTATGGCCAAAATGTTCCCGGTGGCATTTGGAAAAATGCGAGGCCGAGACAAAGCCGCAGGCAAGCGCGACTTCAATGATTGGCAAGCTGGTTTGGGTAAGGAGATACCGTGCCCGATCCAGACGAAGCCCGAGATAATATCGGGTTGGAGACCGGTGCAGATATTTTTGAAATAATCTCTCCAGCTGTCGTGTTGAGAGGTTAACATTGGAGGCCAGATCGCTGCAGCTTAGCGGCTCTTCCAGATTCTCTTCCATACAGGAAATCGCCGCCAGCAATTTGGGGTGAGATATCCCTAAACGGGCCCTCAACTCCATGCGCTGCCGTTCATGACCGTCCCGAATCCTGTGATGAATTAATTGCTCTGCAATTGCGAGGGCGGTTTCATGACTGGTATGGACGGATACGAGGCTTAGCATCATATCCAGAGACGCTGTTCCGCCAGCACATGTATACCGGTTTCGATCAATTTCAAACAGTTCGGTCGTTATATCCAGATTGGGAAATTCTTCGCGGATACCGGACGTGTTCTCCCAATGGATTGTGCTGCGATAGCCCGACAGCATGCCAGCTTTGGCCAGTATATAGGTTGCGGTGCAGATTGCCCCGATGGCGGTGCCGCGAGACGCTGCTTTACGTAACGATGCAACGACGCCTGTTGTGGTGTAGGTTTTAATGTTCAAACCACCACAAACAAAGAGGATATTCTGGTGCGGCATCTCGGCAAGGTTGCCGGCGACAGGAAAGGACAAGCCCGCACTACTGACAACGGGTTCGCCATCTTCAGAATAACAGGTCCAATCATAGACTTTGCGGCCGAGCACCCGATTGGCCAGCCGCAAGGGCTCGATTGCCGAAATAAAGGCAATCGATGAGAACTCGGGCAGCAGGCAGAAACCAATTTTGAACTCGGCTTCTGCTGCCCCATCCAACGGATGTTGGTCTATGAAGGTATGGTCAAGATCACTCATACAAAAACGCTACTTCAACTCTCATTTTCCAGCAACTTAAATTGTCGTTTTTGAGCGCTAAAAAAGACCCACGATTTGACCATTTTCGTCGACATCAATTTTGTCCGCTGCAGGGACACGCGGCAAGCCTGGCATGGTCATGATATCACCGCAAACCACAACGACAAATTCGGCGCCACTGGCCACCCTGATTTCACGAATGGGAACGGAGTGATTTGAAGGAGCGCCTTTCAGGGTTGGATCCGTTGAAAAGCTGTATTGGGTCTTAGCTATGCAAACAGGAAAATGGCCAAATCCTTGTGCTTGCAAATCGTCGAATTGGTCGCGCACTTTCTGGTTGGCCATTATGTCATCTGCCCGATAGATGTTTTGCGCAATGGATTTAACTTTGTTCCACAAGGTTGTTTCATCGTCATAGATAAAGTTAAGCGCGCTTGAATTTTCGTCAATTTTATTGGCAACCACATGGGCCAGCGCTTCTGCGCCAGCACCGCCATTTCCCCAATGATCTGAGACAATCGCATCCACACCAACTTCAGCACAAATCTTAATAATGGCGGATACTTCTGCTTCTGTATCCGCTGAGAATTTATTAACAGCAACAACAACAGGCAGGTTAAATTTCTTCATATTTTCAATATGCCGGATAAGATTCATTGCGCCATCCTGAACGGCTGTCACGTTTTCTTTGCCTAGATCCTCTTTACTGACACCGCCGTGCATTTTCAAAGCCCGGATCGTTGCAACAATGACCGCGACTTCAGGGCGAAGGCCAGATTTTCTGCATTTTATATCGAGGAATTTTTCTGCTCCAAGATCTGCGCCGAAACCTGCTTCTGTGACAACATAATCAGCAAGCTTCAACGCTGTTTTTGTCGCGAGAACAGAATTGCATCCGTGGGCAATATTGGCAAATGGCCCGCCGTGGATGAACGCCGGATTATTTTCCAGTGTCTGCACAAGATTGGGTTGAAACGCATCTTTCAGCAGAGCCGTCATGGCACCATGCGCGTTCAAGTCCTTGGCAAAGACAGGCGTGCGGGTCCGGGTATATCCCACAATGATGTTGCCAAGACGGTTCTTTAGATCATCCAGATCGGATGCCAGACAGAAAATTGCCATCACTTCAGAGGCAACGGTAATGTCAAAATGGTCTTCACGGGGAAAGCCATTTGCGACACCGCCCAGACTGTTTACGATATTCCGAAGCGCCCGATCGTTCATGTCCACGACACGCCGCCAGGTAACGCGCCGTTCATCAATCTCAAGCGTATTGCCCCAATATATATGATTGTCGATCATTGCCGCCAAAAGGTTGTTAGCAACGCCAATAGCATGGAAATCACCAGTAAAATGAAGGTTGATATCTGTCATCGGAACGACCTGCGCGTAACCCCCACCTGCGGCGCCACCCTTCATACCAAAGCACGGGCCCAACGATGGTTCACGCAAACAAATCATCGTGTTTCTGCCAATTCGGTTCAGCGCGTCTCCCAGTCCCACAGTCGTAGTTGTTTTGCCTTCTCCAGCGGGGGTTGGGGTCATCGCCGTCACCAGAATCAGCTTTCCATCCGGTTTGTCTTGTAAGGTTTGGATATAATCCAGTGAAATTTTTGCTTTGTAATGACCATATGGTTCTAGATTCTGCGCATCAACGCCCAGTCTGTCTTTTGCAATGTCCAAAACGGGCTTCATGCGGGCTTGGTTTGCAATCTCAATATCGCTTTTAGGATTACTGTGCTGTGAGGTCATTTGGCTTTTCCACTGATCGATTATTGGCATTGGTGAGAGGGTATGCCCTCTTCGTGGACTTGAATTATTAAACAGAGTGTGTCGCTGGAGGGCTTCTCGCTATCCATGATACGACATTTAGTCTTCAAAACACGCTTATGACGATAAGGTGAGGACAAAAACTGCCCGTATATAACGCCTTTTTTACGGTATAAAGTGCGTGTTGCAAAGTGACTGGAAAATTTGGACATATCAGAATTTTGTGAATTTATGTTTGAATTTTGTTGTGAAAGGCCCCTCAATTTTGTTGATTTTAACGTCCTTTTGAGAGATTCTCTCCTCATTCTAATTATATGGCTCAAATTTGAGTATTGGGCCGGAACAATAAATTTCAGGTAGTTGGACATTATGATGGAAGCGAGAGACGTCAAAACGGTTGAGGACGCAAAGAAAATTGTCGAAGAGCGTGGCCTTGACTATGTAAAAGTCGGTATTTTTGATATCGACGGCGTAATGCGGGGAAAATATCTCAGTAAATCCAAGTTTTTTGGTATTCTGGAAAAAGGATTTGGCTTCTGTGATGTTGTCTTGGGCTGGGATGCCAACGACCAACTTTATGACAAAGAAAGTTATACCGGTTGGAAGACAGGGTATCCGGACGCGCACGTTGTTCCCGTTATCGACAGCTGCCGCGATCTTCCGATGGAAGACAATATGCTTTTGTTCCTGCTTGAATTTGGTGACCGTGCTGAAGCGGTTTGTCCGCGCGGTACATTGCGCAAGGTGCTGAGAAAAGCCGAAGCAATGGGGTATAAGGCAACCGCTGCCTGTGAATATGAATTTTTCATGTTCAATGAAACGCCCAAATCGGTCCGCGAAAAACACTATAAGGATCTTGAGAATTTTACACCCGGCTTCTTTGGGTACTCCATGTTGCGGGCGTCAGTCGAATCTGATTTTTACGAGCAGCTTCTGGAATTATGTACCTTGATGGATATGGAACTGGAAGGGCTGCATACAGAAACCGGCCCCGGGGTTCTTGAAGCGGCGATCGGGTATGATGAAGCGTTGGCAGCGGCCGACAAGGGCGCCTTGTTTAAAACCTTTACAAAAGTTCTGGCGCAGCGCAACGACCTTATGGCAACCTTTATGGCCAAATGGTCTGCTGATTATCCGGGTCAAAGTGGTCACATTCACCTGTCACTTGCCGGATTGGATGGAAAAAGCGTCTTCTTTGATCCATCTAAAGCCGACAGTATGAGCGATGAAATGCGGTATTTCATTGGCGGACAGCAGAAACTTATGCCCGAATTGCTGGCCATGGTTTCTCCGACGATCAATAGTTACACTCGCCTTATTCCCGGCGCATGGGCACCAACGGAGGCCAGCTGGGGTGTTGAAAATAGAACCTGCGCCTTGCGGGCCATTCCGGGCGACGCCAAATCCCAGCGGGTTGAATACCGGATCGCTGCCGCAGACATGAACCCTTATCTTGCAATTGCCGCCGCACTTGGTTCTGGTCTCTGGGGAATTGAAAATAAAGTAGAACCAACCGAAGGGATTGTAGGCAGTGCCTATGATCAGGAATTCCCGGATCACCTGGCATTGCCGCAGACGTTGTGGGATGCGGCAGGGCGCCTGAAAAAATCGGACGCTGCCCGTGAATTGTTCGGCGATGCCTTTGTTGACCACTATGCAATTACACGCGAATGGGAAGAACGGGAATTCCGTAAAGCCATCACTGATTGGGAAATGCAACGGTATTTTGAAATTATCTAGCCTTGTCGTTGTCTTTGCGATTGGGTGACACATGCTTTTCTCAATCAACAAAAACAGTCAAACCAGCATTCAGGAGCAGCTGCGAAACACAATTGTCGCAGCGATCCTGAATGGACAGCTAAAGGGCGGCGTTCGTCTCCCTTCAACGCGCCGTCTTTCCTCTGATCTAAGCGTTTCCCGAACAACGGTCGTTCTTGTTTACGAAAAACTCGTTGAAGACGGATTTCTGATTTCTGCCAATCGTTCCAGTTTCAGGGTCCGGGAGGGACTGCCCGGTGTCTCTCGCGGTGGCTTGATACAGGAGGGCGGATCTGAAAAGACTTCACTGGACTGGCAGTCCCGTTTCAAGAAAAAGCCGGGGCAACAAAGCAACATCGTCAAACCTGCCAATTGGCAAGATTATAAATACCCCTTTGTCTATGGTCAGCCTGACCCCGTTCTTTTCCCACTTGCTGCATGGCGTGAATGCTCTCGTCAGGCAATGAGCGAATTGGCCATGCGGGAATGGACAACGGATGCGTTTGCCCAGGATGATCCTCAGCTTGTTAATGAAATTCGAACGAAATTATTACCAAAACGGGGTATCTATGCGGACGAAAGTGAAATCCTGATTACCTCCGGGGCGCAAAATGCATTATTTTTGATTGCGGCTCAATTGATGGCCCGCGGAACCGTTGTCGGTGTTGAGGATCCCGGATATCCGGATGCTCGCAATATCTTCTCTATTCAAGGGGCTGAACTTGTACCAATTCCGCTTGATCGGGATGGGGCCTGTCTTTCTGGAAAAGCGAACGCCTGTGACTATCTTTTTTTAACGCCCAGCCATCATTCTCCAACAAACATCCGGATGTCAGAAGAACGTAAAACGGCCTTTCTGAAAATGGCGTCTTTGCATGACCAGATTATTATTGAGGACGATTATGAAAGCGATATTCATTCTCAGAATAATCCGTCCCTTGCTTTGAAGGCATTGGATCAAACCGCCCGGGTGATTTATGTGGGAAGTTTATCAAAATCCATTTTTCCCGGGTTGCGCCTCGGATATATTGTCGCGGATCGGGTTCTTATTTCAGAGCTGCGGGCCTTTCGGCGATTAATGCTTCGGCATGCACCCAGCAATAATCAGCGCACCACCTCTTTATTCATCGCCCTTGGATACCATGACACTTATATCCGAAAACTCCATCGGATTTACAAAGAGCGCCGAGAAATCATGAAGGATTGCCTGGATAAAGATCTGCCCGGTTTGTGCCGAATTCCAGATGCCGGCGGAACAAGCTTTTGGATGCAGGGCGATGACGTAATGGATGCTGAAAATCTTGCGCGCAGGGCATTGGAAAAAGAAGTGGTTATAGAGCCGGGGCATCTCCATTTTTTTGAACCGGAAAAAAACCGTAACTTCTTTCGCTTGGGTTTTTCGTCAATTGACGGGGCTCGAATTCCGGATGGTATTCGCGCGATTGCCAGCTTGATGCCAACCGAATAATCTGGTCTTATCTAATGTTTAAAACTGGACCTAACGAGTAGGGGCCTTATCCTCTAACTAGAAGGTATGATGTAATCAGGACCGCGCGAAATCTGGCGTGAAAACTTTTGTGATGGAAAGGTTTGGACAATGGGATCAAGTACGATTGAGGTTGAACCGCTAGCCAGCTCATTAGGGGCTTTTATTCACGGTGTTGATTTATCTAAGGCGCTGTCTGAAGAACAGTTTCAGGACGTTCACGATGCTCTTGTTGATAATTCCGTGGTTTTTTTCCGGGATCAGGATCTGACGCCGGAACGCCAACTGGAATTTGCGCGTGGGTTTGGTACACCAGAAGTACACCCGATTGTCGCAGGGTCAAATGATCATCCTGAATTGATTGAAGTCTTAAAACCTGCGGGTGAAGGCGCATCCTTTGGAACAGGGTGGCATACGGATAATACGTTTTTTGAAAAGCCAAGCATGATCACAATGCTTTACGGCATTGAAACACCCCCCGTCGGCGGTGACACTATGTGGGCCAGTATGGAAAAAGCCTATGATCATCTGTCAGACGGTATGAAGGAGCTTCTTGACGGACTGGTCGCAGTTCATTCAGCTAAAGTGGCTTTTGACCCGCGGACAACAGCAGAAAAATACGAAGGAAAACACTCCCTTAAATATACGTACTCTGATGCGGTTACACAGGAAGTGGAGCATCCCCTGATCCGGACCCATGATGTTTCCGGCAGGAAAAGTATTTTCGTCAATCCTATGTTCACAATTCGCATCAAGGGAATGACTGAAAAAGAAAGCGCTCCGATCCTTCAATATCTTTACGAGTTTTCCACCCAGCCAGAATTCGCCTGTCGTTTTCGTTGGGAAGATAAGTCGGTGGCGATGTGGGATAATCGCTGCACCCAGCATTACGCGATGAACGATTATGTCCAATATCGCCGTTTAATGCGCCGCGTGACAATTGGTGGTGATAAACGGCCTGTTTGATCAGGTAAAAAGAACAGAAGTGGATTGGTGGGTTTTGGGGATGACGGATGGATTTTAAACAGGCACGTTTTCTGGTTTTGGATGGCTACCCGAAAGAACACCGGGGGCCTCTTGCCGATAATCAGGGAACGTTGGCAGGTGAGCTTTATGCGGCTTTAATACGCGAATGTGCTCCCGGATGTCAGGTCGATATCGCATTTCCTGCTGATCTGGACAGCATGTTGCCGTCAGGAAATGATCTGCTGGCGTATGATGGTGTTGTTTGGACCGGATCCAGTTTAACCATTCATGACGAACAGGATGAAAGGGTTATCAGGCAAATCCGATTTGCCCAAGCTGTGTTCGAAAATGGTGTGCCCATGTTTGGCAGTTGCTGGGCCGCTCAGATGGCGGTCACGGCTGCAGGGGGTACCTGTGCGAAAAATCCCCGAGGCCGTGAGTTTGGCCTTGCTCGAAAAATTTGCCTGACCGGGGCAGGGCGCGGGCATCCGATGTTCAGTGGTAAGAAAACCGTGTTTGACGGGTTTACCAGTCATGAAGATGAGATCACTCACCTGCCTGAGGGCGGGGTTTTGCTTGCCTCTAATGACTTCACGTCGGTTCAGGCTGTTGACGTAACATTTAAAGGCGGATCCTTCTGGGCGGTTCAGTATCATCCTGAATATGATCTGCATGAAATTGCCAGTTTGTGTCGCTGGCGTCGGGAAGGGCTGACAGCGCAAGGGAACTTTGCCTCAATTGCAGAGGCCGATCTGTTTATTGAAAAGATGGAAACGCTTCATTTAGCGCCAGAGCGCAAAGATTTGAGATGGCAGCTTGGTGTTGATCAGGATGTGCTTAATCCAGATGTCCGCTGTCAGGAGCTGAGAAATTGGCTTGCTTACAAAATTAAGCCCAATATCAAGAAAAAATAGAGGGCGCTGTAGGCGCTAAGGGGTGACTTTAATTTTGCTGGCACCGATCTGGTCAACAATCTCGTCCGGGGGCATTTTGTCCGTCAGTAACAGATCAATCCGGTCCAGATCACAAACCTTAACGATGCCCGGTTTCTGGAATTTGGTGTGATCGGCGGTCACGATCAATTTCTCCGCCATCGGTAAGACAGCCCTTTTAAATTCGGCTTCTGCCAGATCGAAATCCAGGCATCCTTGAGCCGGATGCAAGGCACCAATTGACATAATGGCATATTGTGTTGTGAATTGGCGGGCGAATTCAATGGCGGTTGGACCATAAGCAGCACTATCATCTGAGCGGATTTCACCCCCTGCCATAAACACACGGTTATAGTTGCGGGAGCAAAGCTCTCGGGCCACTTCTGTGGAATTGGTCACAACAGTAAGGTTTCGATGGGCAATCAGTTCTTTTGCGAAGTAGCATGAAGTGCTGCCATTATCGATCAACAATGTTGTTCCGTCCGGAATTATTTCAGACGCCATCTTAGCAATCTTAAGTTTTTCGTCCCGTTGTTCCTGAAGTCGACTGAGAAACGGGGGCTCCAAAGAGCTGTGCGGCAGCATGACACCACCATGAATTTTTTCAACAGAGCCGGCAGAGGCAAGATGACGGATGTCTCGCCGAATTGTTTCGTCCGAGACATCGAGCTGGCTTGCCAGTTCAATGACACTGCAGGACTTTCGAACCTGTAAAACCTTCATTATTTCAAGCTGGCGTTTGGATTGTTTTATCATGAAGTGCTGACTTTTTATTCGGGTAGGGTGAAATTGGTAGCATAAAATGAGGAAAACGGAAAACAAAATGTGGAATTCCAAAAAAGTGTATTAAATTTTGTTGAGTTAATGAAGGTATTCGTCATAAAGCCAAGATTTTTGAGTAAAATATGTGAAAAAAATAGTTGAGCTATATGGGTGAAAGTGGGTAAATACGATTTGTTTTTTGAGGAGCGAATGTATGCCAAAAAATGGCCGCTCCTCTCTTTAATTTCTTCACATGCCAGATACGGGATTTCGTATATGTCCGATAGTTTGAAAACCTACAGCCCTGTCGATGGGACCCTTTATGTTGAACGTCCCTATATGTCTGAGGATGCAATCCCGGGTTTACTGGATACGGCGACCGCGGCGCAAGCCGAATGGAAAAAGAAGTCGGTTGCCGAGCGCGCAGAAATTTTGACTCGTTGCGTCGCGAATTTTGAAAGTAAGAAAGACAAAATTGGTGAAGAGCTCGCTTGGCAGATGGGACGACCTGTCAGATATGGCGCGGGGGAAGTCGGTGGCTTCGTTGAGCGCGCAACTTACATGATTTCAGTTGCGGAAAACGCATTGCAGCCAGTTGCCGTCGATGAAAAAGAAGGCTTTACCCGATATATCAAACGGGAACCACTGGGTGTGGTCTTTACAATTGCGCCCTGGAATTTCCCTTACATGACGGCAGTAAATTCCATCGTTCCTGCTTTGATGGCTGGGAATGCCGTTATTCTGAAACACGCAACGCAGACACATTTATGCGGCGAAACAATGCAGCAGGCTTTTGAAGAAGCGGGCTTGCCAAACGGATTGTTTCAACTGGTAACAGCAACACATCAGTTTGCTGCCAGCCTTATTCAGTCTGGTCGAGTTGATTATGTGGCGTTCACAGGGTCCGTTCCTGGCGGCGCGGCAATGGAAAAAGCGGCGACTGGCCAGTTTATTGGTGTTGGTCTTGAGCTTGGCGGTAAAGACCCGGCCTACGTCCGTGCGGATGCAGATCCCGCTTATGCAGCAGAGAATCTGGTCGATGGCGCAATGTTCAATTCCGGTCAGTCCTGTTGTGGTATCGAACGGATTTATGTGCATGAAGATGTGTATGATGCGTTTGTCGACGCTGTTGTAAAAACGGTAAACGGCTATGTACTTGGTAATCCGTTGGATCCGGAGACAACCCTCGGTCCTTGTGTGAATGCAAAGGCTGCTGATTTCGTACGTGGCCAAATCAAAGATGCTGTTGCTGCGGGAGCGAAAGCCTTGATTGATCCTGCTTCCTTCGAAGCAGACAAGGAAGGAACACCGTATCTAGCGCCGCAGGTCTTGGTAGATGTGGACCACACTATGCGCGTGATGACTGAGGAAAGCTTTGGTCCGGTTGTTGGTATTATGAAAGTTTCTTCCGATGAAGAAGCGATCAACCTGATGAATGATAGTGAATTTGGTTTGACCGCCTCAGTCTGGACCAATGACGAAGCCGCCGCCATCGAGATCGGTGACCAGGTAAATACAGGAACATGGTTTATGAACCGGTGTGATTATCTGGATCCTGCATTGGCTTGGACAGGCGTGAAAAACTCTGGTCGGGGATGCACATTATCCACGGTTGGTTATGAAAGCCTGACCCGTCCAAAATCCTATCATTTGCGTACCAAGATTTAAGGAAGTTCAATGTCTGATACTATCGAAAACTTACAGGGTAACTGGAACTACCCAACTGCCGTTCGTTTTGGCGTCGGTAAAGCAGCCGGGATCGGAGAAGCATGCCGGGATTTGGGTATGAAAAACCCTTTGCTGGTAACGGATCCGGGACTGGCAGGACTTCCAATGATTGCCGATGCGGTCGCCAGCTGTGAAAAAGCTGGTTTGACCTGCGGTGTGTTCAGCGACATCAAACCAAATCCGATTGGCCAAAATGTAGACGATGGCGCAGATGCTTATAAAGCGGGAAATCATGATGGCGTGATCGCTTTTGGCGGTGGCTCCGGACTGGATGCAGCCAAAGCAATTGCCTTGCTAGTTGGTCAGACCCGTCCGCTTTTTGATTTTGAAGATGCAGGGGATAACTGGACCCGCGTAATTGAAGAGGGCGTAGCCCCAATTGTTGCGGTTCCGACCACCTCCGGAACAGGCTCTGAGGTTGGTCGTGCATCGGTCATTACCGATGAGGCCAACCATGTAAAGAAAATCATTTTTCATCCGAAAATGATGCCGTCTATTGTGGTGGCGGACCCTGCCTTGACTGTCGGATTGCCTGCCCATATTACGGCGGCAACCGGTATGGATGCATTATCGCATAATCTGGAAGCTTATTGCTCACCATTTTTCCACCCAATGGCTGAAGGGATTGCGGTAGAAGGTATTCGGCTGGTGAAAGAGTATTTGCCAGCAGCGGTGAAGGATGGCAATGATTTGGTTGCCAGAAGCCAGATGATGATCTCATCAACAATGGGTGCGACAGCTTTTCAGCGTGGCTTGGGCGGTATGCATGCTCTGGCTCATCCGCTCGGTGCTTTGTATGATGCTCATCATGGATTGCTGAACGCGGTTCTGATGCCGTATGTCCTTATCCGCAACCGCTCTGTCATTGAAAACAGAATGAGCCGTTTGGCAGCTTATATCGGACTAGAAAATGCGTCTTTTGATGGCGTGTTGAATTGGGTTCTGGAGTTGCGTCAGGAACTCAAAATCCCGAATGATCTAGGCGCCCTGAACATCGACGATGCGCAGGCCGATCTTGTCGGTCGTATGGCAACTGAAGATCCATCAGCTGGCGGAAACCCCATACAGCTTACGGCTGATGAGTATAAAGATGTGTTTGTAAAAGCTGTTAAAGGTGATTTGAGCTGACGTTAAAATCAGCCAATATGGTAAAGAGGCAGGTAATGATGACCTGCCTCGTCTTACCCGTACAGAATAACGGTAATAATTCCGGCAGATAATATCGCCGAGGCGATCAGTCTGCGGGCAATCGCCCCTTCATTTAAAAAATACCCTCCCAGAATGACAGAGAGCGGAATGGAGGCTTGGCGAATGGTTGTGACAATCGCAACATCGCCCCCCATTGAATAGGCTATTAAAATCAGAATATAAGATCCATAGACACAGGCAATCAGCTGAGCGTTCAGGAAGGGTTTTTCCACGAGCCGCGAAAGCCCCATGAATCGAGGCGGACGGTTCCCCATCAGGAAGTTTGCCGTGACGAGCAGTGGCCAACAAATAAGTTGTGTCCAGAAAAAGAGAACGGGCGGTTCTAATCCAAGCATCAGGCGGGAATCTGCCAGAGAATAAATACCAGTGGCACACATGGCGAGTGTCGCAAGGCCTAATGTTTTACCGTCGTCCAGCAGGTTGTGCCCTCGGCGATACAGGAGAAGAACGGCTCCGATCAAGACAAGAGTAATGCCGACAAGGACCAGAAGGGAGTAGTGAATTCCCAAAACAAGAAAGCTGAAGGCAACGATAAAAACGGGAGAGGCTCTGATAATCGGGTAATAGGCCGAAAGATCTCCACGTTTTAACGTTGCGGCCAGCGCCAGATTATAAAGAAGCTGTCCGGCGACTGAGGCAGAAATCAGCATCCATTGATCTGCGTTAAGCCAGAAATTTGCACCGATCAGCAAGCCATGGATAAGGCCAACCACCGCGATACCAAACGATAGGGTAATGAAAGCGAATTGAGGTTCATTGTCCTTTTTTGCAAGTAAGTTCCATAACGGATGCAAAAAAGCAGAACAGAGAACGAGGAGTATAATTGTAAGAGTCAAAATATTTACTTACTGAACAGATGGCGCCTCTGTTTCGACAATTTTGTTGGCATTTAGAAAAGCTTTAACGCTGCGGAGTTCCAGTTTCTCGCGCAGGCAAACCAGCGATTCTGTCATGGTTGCTGAACAATCAGATAATGGAATTTCCACCAGACGCGAGTCGTGCCCAAATTCTGGTTTGCTGACTATCCCCACTCCTAAGTTGGAGGCAACTGCTTCTTTGGCCGCTTCTCTTCCCTGAACTTCCAGTGCAACTTTCAAGCTAAGCCCAGCCATTGCAAATTCTCTTTCGACATGATTGCGGGTTCGCGAGCCCGGTTCTCTCAGTATGAGTTCCGTTTCGGTTGCAAGCTCTTTCAGGGTAACACCTTGCTTTGTCGCCCAAGGATGGGTTTTCGAGACGAAAGCAACCAGTGGGTCCCGGCATAGTGTAACAGAATGAAAACGGTTGTCTTCCTGCATATCGGCAACGATTCCAAGATCGTATGAAAAATTCTGCAAGCCGCTTAGAATTTCTTCTGCGTTGCCTATTCTGAGTGAAATTGTGATCCCTTCAAAGTCGCGCTTGAACCGGGCGATTAACGGAATAACATGAAGGGGCGTGTCTGCCGCGATATTCAAGTGCCCTTTTTCAAGTTTCTGATGGGCGGACAGCAGGTCAACTGCTTGTTTTTCAAGTGTGAATTTTCTTTGAGTGATTTCCAGCAATTGTTCGCCCAGTTGGGTCAGCCTGACAACCCGCTTATGTCTATGAAACAATAAGACGTTAAATCGCTCCTCTAGCTTCTTCACCTGATCGGATAAAGCAGGCTGAGTTAGACCAAGATGAGCGGCCGCTTTTGAGAAGCCGCCTTGGGTTGCAACGGCATGGAATGCCCGCAACTGAGAATGATACATAACCTGAGCCTATAAGATTAATAAAATAAAAAACTTTTGATTATGTTAAGAAACGCGTTATCGTTTGGTCAAGAGATTTGGGAGAATCTCGTTCATTTATTCTAAAATGTGGGATTTTTGAGCATAAATTTGGAAATTGGCTTAAAAAGTGTCGTTTGACAGAAATATTTTGGAAGATTTTGAAACTATAATCAAATAAAGTCGTTCTATGAGGGTTGTCATAAATTTATAACAATAAGCCTTCATTAGTTCAGCGTGTTTTCGGTTCACAGTTTTGTGTGACAAGTGTGAGCCGATAAAATTATTGGGTGTCTAACAGAACGGAGCTAACCATGAAGTCACAAATTCTCAAATCCATACTTGGAAGTGTTGCAGGCATTCTTGCCTTGTCATCTGTAGCCGCAGCGGCAGAATTAACTGTCTATACAGCTGTCGAAGCAGAAGATCTTAAGAAATATGCGGCAAAATTTAATGAAGATCACCCAGATATCAAAATCAACTGGGTTCGGGATTCGACCGGTATCATTACAGCCAAATTGCTGGCCGAAAAAAACAATCCTAAAGCTGATATCGTTTGGGGTCTGGCCGCAACAAGTCTGATGCTGCTGGGTGAAGAAGGCATGCTGGAAGCTTATTCACCAAAAGGTGTTGAAAAGCTTGATCCAAAATTCCGCGATAGTGCAAATCCAACCAAGTGGACAGGCATGGATGCCTGGGTTGCTTCTGTTTGTTACAATACAGTTGAAGCCGGAAAAGCAGGTCTTCCAATTCCAACGTCGTGGAAAGATCTGACAAAGCCTGTTTATAAAAACCAGATCATTATGCCTAATCCGAACTCATCCGGAACCGGCTTCCTTGACGTTTCTTCCTGGTTGCAGCTTTTCGGTGAAGAGGGTGGCTGGAAATACATGGACGCACTCCATGAAAATATTGCCCGTTATACCCATTCAGGCTCCAAGCCTTGTAAACTTGCGGCTGCTGGTGAAATTCCAATCGGTATTTCATTCGCTTTCCGGGGAGCCAAATCCAAAGCAAAAGGCGCTCCGCTTGAAATCGTTGTGCCTACCGAAGGCGTCGGCTGGGATATGGAAGCGACAGCGATCCTGAAAGGATCAAAGAACATGGAAGCGGCTAAAACGCTTGCAGACTGGTCCGTCACCAAGAAGGCAAACGAAATGTATAACGAAGGTTATGCGGTTGTTGCCTATCCAGGTGTTGCGAAACCGGTTGAGCATTTCCCACCACAAATTGCGACAGCAATGATCAAAAACGACTTTGCCTGGGCGGCTAAAAACCGCAAAAACATTCTCGCTGAATGGCAGAAGCGTTACGATTCTAAATCAGATCCAAAATAGTTCGTACCTATTGTGAACTGCAGGCATTCCCGCACGCAAGATTGCGGGAATGCCATCTGTTAAGCTGTAAATTGGCAAAGTGTCAAAAGAGAGAATGCGAGTAGCCTTATGAAAAGTAGTGGGACCGATGCGGCGAAAAGCGCCTATCTGAAAGCAGAAAATATTACCAAGAAATTTGGAAGTTTTACCGCCCTGAAGAATATTTCTTTAGAGGTATTCGAAGGTGAATTCGTTTGCTTTCTTGGGCCGTCCGGGTGCGGAAAAACAACCATGTTACGTGCAATCGCCGGTCTTGATATCCAGACATCGGGCAGCATTTTTCAGGGCGGTATCGATATTTCGGCCTTACCCGCTTCGGAACGTGATTTCGGTATTGTTTTTCAGTCCTATGCATTGTTTCCAAATCTAAGCGTTTCAGCAAATGTTGGATATGGGCTGGTGAATATGCGGTCATCCAAAGCGGATGTCGCATCCCGGGTATCAGAATTATTATCGTTGGTTGGACTTGAAGGACAGGAAGACAAGTTTCCGGCCCAATTGTCTGGTGGGCAGCAGCAGCGTGTCGCGCTGGCCAGAGCCTTGGCCATGTCCCCCGGTCTCTTGCTTTTAGATGAACCGTTATCGGCCCTTGATGCGAAGGTGCGTGTGCATTTGCGTCATGAGATGAAAGAATTGCAGCGCCGACTTGGCGTAACAACAATTATGGTGACTCACGATCAGGAAGAAGCCTTAACAATGGCGGATCGGATCGTCGTGATGAATGATGGTGTCATCGAGCAGGTTGGTACACCAATGGAAATTTACCGGCATCCTGCCTCTCCTTTTGTGGCGGAGTTTGTGGGAACCATGAATTTCCTCAAAGCGCAAAAAAGTAATGAAGGCACGGTCTCGCTTGGCGGCCACGCCCTGACATTATCCGACGCGGAAAAACAACGGCTGGATGGCAATGAAGTTCTAGCCTGCGTCCGGCCTGAAGACATTGCTGTTCGGGACCTGGATGAGACAACCGACAATTCGTTCGATGTACGCGTAAAGGATCTGGAATTTTTGGGGTCATTCTGTCGTGCATCTTTGGATTATGGCGACGGGAATAGTGAAATTTTAGCTGATTTCTCTATCAACCTCATCCGCGATAAAAAGATTACGGTAGGTGAAACAGTGCGCGTCGCATTGCCGAAAAACCGTATTCATATTTTCTCACAAGGGTAAGGCGATGACAGATCACACTTTATCCGAACGAGAGCCTATTATCGTAAAACCAAAATTGAGCCGTGATGACTGGGTCATGCGGGCCTTCATTCTTGGTATTGGCTTATGGCTGGTTATTACCTTGTTGATGCCGCTCTATGCCATGTTGTCAAAGAGTACGCAAAACAAAGATGGCGTTTTTATTGGCTTGGCCAATTATATAGACTATTTCTCAACGCCCGCTCTGTTTTATTCGATCAACAACAGTTTCTTCATTGCGATCGTCTCAACGATCATCACGATAAGCCTGGCCTCAGTCTTCGCCTTTATTCTGTCTCGGTCAACCATACCCGGTAAGGCTTTGTTCAAAGGGGCGGCACTTCTTCCGTTGCTGGCACCTTCCTTATTGCCCGGCATTTCTTTTGTATACCTTTTCGGGCGACAGGGGGTTTTGAAAGGGTTGATGGGCGATTACAGTATTTATGGTCCTATCGGGATTATTATGGGCGAGGTTTTTTATACCTTTCCCCACGCTTTGATGATTTTGATTGCCGCATTTTCAATTGCTGACGCGCGTTTGTATGAAGCAGCAGAAGCTTTGCGAACAAGTCGGGTCCGCACGTTCTTTACAGTAACGCTACCGGGCATAAAATACGGTTTGATCAGCGCAATCTTTGTGGTTTTTACACTGGTGATCACAGACTTTGGTATTCCAAAGGTGATTGGCGGACAGTATAACGTTCTGGCGACCGATATTTACAAGCAGGTCATTGGACAGCAGAATTTTGAAATGGGTGCCGTGGTAAGTGTGGTCCTGTTGGTTCCTGCGATCCTCGCTTTTATGGTGGACAGGTTCGTTCAAAGAAAACAGGTGGCGATGCTGACGGCGAGGGCCGTACCTTATCAGCCAAAACCGCATTCCCTGCTGAATAAGATTTTCTTCCTATATTGTCTGACAGTCAGCCTGATGATTATCGGGATTATTGGAATGGCGGGATATGCCTCGTTTGTAACTTTCTGGCCTTATAATCTCGAATTATCCCTGAACAACTATAATTTTGATGTGATGGATGGCGGCGGCTGGGAGTCTTTTTATAATTCCCTGAAAATGGCAGCTTATACGGCTGTTTTTGGAACTATAATCATTTTCACCGGCGCGTATATGGTCGAGAAGGCCAAGGGTGCCAAGGTTATGCGCGGGGTCATTCAGTTCCTGTGCATGATCCCGATGGCTGTGCCCGGTATGGTTCTTGGTCTAGCTTATATTTTCTTCTTCAATCATCCCGACAATCCATTGGAAGTGATTTATGGAACCATGGCGATCCTGGTCATTGTGACGATTGCCCACTTTTATACGGTTAGTCACTTAACGGCGATGACGGCATTGAAGCAAATGGATCCAGAATTTGAAACGGTTTCGGCCTCTTTGAAAGTACCGTTTTTCCGGACATTCATAAGGGTAACGATCCCGGTCTGTATGCCGGCCATTCTGGATATTTCGATCTATCTGTTCGTCAACGCGATGACAACAGTTTCGGCTGTCATATTTCTGTATTCATCAGATACGACACTGGCGTCTATTGCCGCTCTTAATATGGATGATGCCGGAGATGTCGCACCCGCTGCGGCGATGTGTATGGTGATTGTTGCAACCTCTGCTGTTGTTCGTATTTTCCATGCGCTGCTAACGCGTGGACTGGCTGCCAGAACACAGGCCTGGAGAAAGCGCTAAGTTATGTCAGTAGGAGCTTCGGGGTCACGGGATGCGTTGAAACCGCACCAGTCGGAGGGGGATGTCAATTCCTCTCCCCGGCGACAGGAATGGGCGGCTCGAAATATTGATCCGCACTCAAAACAACTTTTGGACCGGGACGCGCAGGCTTTTCTGCATCAATCGGTTTCCACGCCCTGCCTGAATACCATTCAGGCGGCTGACGGCGCATATATTATTGACGGGCAGGGGCGTAAGCTTCTGGATTTTCACGGCAATAATGTCCACCACATCGGCTATGGGCATCCGCGATTGAAAGAGGCAATCACCCAGCAAATGAATGAGCTGCCATTTGCTCCCCGGCGATTTACCTGTGATCCGGCTGTTGAACTTGCTGAAAAACTCCGGGATATCTCTCCAGGGGATCTGGGCAAGGTTCTTTTTGCGACCGGCGGGTCTGATGCCATTGAAATGGCGCTTAAAGTGGCCCGTGCCAAGACCGGGCGATTTAAGACAATTTCGTTTTGGGATGCGTTTCACGGGGCCGGGTTTGGTGCCTCCAGTATCGGAGGGGAGCAACTTTTCCGTGGTCAGGCGATTGGCCCGTTGTTGCCAGGGACAGAACATGTTGCCCCTTATGCCTGTTATCGATGCCCTTACGGATATGAAGTGAATGAGGACGGCCAGCCGGACCTGCTGCTATGCAAAACAACCTGCGCCAATATGATCCGGTATGTCCTGGAGAAGGAGGGCAATGTTGCTGCCGTTATCGCAGAGCCTGCCCGGGCCGTACCTTATAATCCTCCTGAAGGGTTCTGGAAAATGGTACGACAGGCCTGTAATGACGCTGGTGCGCTTTTGATCTTTGATGAGATCCCGACAGGGCTGGGTAAAACAGGCAGAATGTTCGCCTGTGATCATGATGATGTCATTCCTGATATTTTAGTAATGGGCAAGGCACTAGGAGGAGGTATTCTGCCGATCGCCGCGACTTTATGCCATCCTGATCTGGATGTTTTAGGAGATTATGCCATTGGTCACTATACCCATGAGAAAAACCCGGTAACGACGCGCGCGGCGCTCACCACTATTCAGATTATTGAAGACGAAGGGCTTGTTGAAAATGCTGCGAAAATAGGGGCCTACGCCTTGGAGCGCATGCGGCATATGAAGTCCAAATATTCGCTGATTGGCGATGTTAGAGGGCGTGGTTTTCTGCTGGGTCTGGATCTTGTGCAGGACAGGGCAACAAAGGAAGGTGCCAATGACGCGGCTGAGGAAATTCTGTACCGCTCCTTTGATGAAGGCCTTAGTTTTAAAACGACCATGGGGAATGTTTTGACGCTGACGCCACCTTTGATAACGACGCAGGATCAGATGGATTTTGCCCTGGATATTCTGGATGCAGCGATCAAAAAGGTGTCTTAAACCCCTATATCGTTTCAACTTATATATTGGATTATAAATAGCAATTTGACTTATCGATGACGGCTCGGCCATATGGACCTACAGGCAATTATTCCTCTGAGCTAAGGAGAAGGAATGTGACACAGAACGCCGTTTCAAAAAATGAAATCTCGACCAGTCAAGGCGTCTTCCCGATGGGGGAAGAGCCGTATTTGCTGACACCCGGCCCGTTGACCACCGCCGCTTCAACGAAGGCGGCGATGTTGAAGGATTGGGGGTCCTGGGATGATGATTTCAAAGCGGTTAGCAAGGAAATCCGAACCCGTCTTGTCGCGATGTGTGGCGGTGAGGCAGAATATGATTGTGTCTTGATGCAGGGAAGTGGAACTTTCTCTGTGGAGGCCGCTCTTGCCTCCTTCATCCCAAAGGACGGAAAAGCCTTAATTTTGATGAACGGGGCCTATGGGCAGCGATCGGCAAAAACACTGGATTATATTGGTCGTGCCTATGTAACCCTTGATAAAGGCGATTACCTGCCGCCGATGCCTGAAGAAGTTGATGCGTTACTCACAGAACATAAAGACGTGACACATGTTGTTGTTGTTCAATGTGAAACCAGTTCCGGTATCCTTAATCCGGTCAAAGCAATTTCTGATGTTGTCAGACGTCATGGCCGGAAGCTGATCATCGATAGTATGAGCGCGTTTGGGGCCGTCCCATTGGACGTTTCGGAAATTCCGTTTGAAGTCATGGTGTCCTCTGCCAACAAATGCATTGAAGGCGTGCCCGGCTTTGGTTTTCTGATTGCTCGTAAGGATGCGTTGGAGGCAGCTAACGGCAATAGTCATTCCCTTAGTCTGGATGTTCATGATCAGTGGGTCTATATGAATAAGACCGGTCAGTGGCGTTTTACACCGCCCACTCACACGGTTGTCGCTTTCCTGGAAGCCCTTCATTTACATGAAGCTGAAGGGGGTGTTCAGGGCCGCCTCGCCCGTTATACCAACAATCGAAATGTTTTGGTTTCCGGAATGCGGTCGATGGGGTTTGAAACCCTCTTGGAAGATGCGTGGTTATCCCCTATTATCACCACCTTCTTCAGCCCGAACGATCCCAATTTTGAGTTTGGTCGCTTTTACAAAGAAATTAAATCCAGAGGATTTATTATTTATCCCGGTAAGCTGACTGTTGCTGACAGTTTCAGGGTTGGGTGTATTGGCCTTCTTGATCAAACCGTGATGGAAGGGGTGCTGAGGGCCATTAAAGAAAGCTGTGAAGCTATGGGGGTAAAAAACTTTGCCCCACCAGACGGAGTGAAATAAAGAAGCATTGGACGCAACATCGGTATTGATTAGCCTGCTGGGCGGAGTTTCTCTGCTTTTGTGGGGACTGAGAATGGTAAATACAGGCGTCACCCGCGCTTTTGGGCGGGAGCTTGGAAAAATACTGAATTTCAGTCTGAAAAACAGGTTTAAATCCTTCCTTGGTGGGCTTGGTGTCACCATGCTTCTACAAAGTAGTACGGCAACGGCCTTGTTGACGGCCTCTTTTGCCGGGCGGGGCTTGGTCACCGCGTCTGCCGGGATCGCCGTTATGCTGGGTGCTGATGTGGGAACAACGCTGGTTGCTCAGGCCCTTAGTTTCGATCTTTCCTGGATGGCACCGGCGTTGTTGTTTATTGGCTTTATCCGCCATTCTACAGCCAAAACAACGCGGGCTAAAAACCTGGGCCGAATATTCCTTGGCTTGGGAATGATGTTAACAGCTCTTAAGTTGCTGGTTGTTGCGTCTGGTCCGATACGAGATTCTGAGGTTGCCCAGTTTGTCTTCAGCTCGCTGGCGGGCGAGCCTGTCTTAACCGTTGTTATCGGCGCCCTGATTACTTTTGTTGCTCATTCCAGCTTGGCGACTGTTCTGTTTATCCTGACGTTAGTGGCGACAGGCGGCATCCCGCAAAATGTTGCACTGGCCATGGTATTAGGGGCTAATCTTGGCGGCGCGTTGCCCCCGGTATTAGCAACTTTAAACGGGGATGAAGCCTCCCGCCGCCCACCGCTTGGAAATTTTCTTTGCAGACTGACAGGCGTCGTTGTCTTGCTACCGGTCCTTGGGCTTGTCGGGCCAGAGCTAGCTAAGCTTGAAGCCGATCCCGCGCGGCAGGTTGTCAACTTCCACACCCTGTTTAATTTGGGTCTGGCGCTATTTTTCATCTTCTTTACCGGCCCTCTTGGAAAGTTGACAGAGCGGCTTATTCCAGCAAAAACAACAGGCAGCGATAACGCCCGCCGTCCAATTCATCTGGACCGGGCCGCATTAGACAGCCCCCAGCTTGCACTGGCCAATGCCGTTCGAGATACGTTAAGAATGGGCGATGTTCTGGAGAAAATGTTCCGCGATCTACAGGTCGCATTTGCACAGAATGATAACTTCTTGTTGAATGAAGTGCGCGAGTCCGATGAGGTCATTAAGGAGTTTAATGCCGGTATCAAGGCTTACCTGACGGAATTGGGCCGGGAAATGCTGGAAGATGAAGACGAGCGACGCTGCACGGAAATCATGACATTCACCACTAATCTGGAAAATGTGGGTAATATCGTTGTTTTGAACCTTGCTGAACTGGTCGAACGAACAGCCAGTAAACAGGTTACATTCTCTAGTGACGACATCGTCGATCACAAAAAGCTCTTTGATATGCTTCTGTCAAATCTAAAGCTGTCTTTCAGTGTCTTCCTGACGCGCGAGGAAATGCAGGCGGCCAGCCTCATTCACCAAAAGCAAGCGTTGCGGGACGCCGAACAGAAAGCGGTGAACGGTCACCTGGAACGGTTGCGTAAAGATGGCAATATGGATGAAAGTTCCAGTGCTATTCACCTTGGATTGCTCAGTGATTTGAGGCGCGTCAGTTCTTTGATTTCTTCTGTCGCTTACCCCATTGTTCAGGAAAAAGAAAAGCGTCTCAAAGACGCGAAAAAGGCGAAGAAGAAGGAAAAATCAAGAAAAAACGTTGGGCAACCTGAAAACCTTTAATAAGAAAACCCATGACCTACTCAGATTTTCGGTTTCGGCAACTCCATAGAAATGAAGTTGAAAATCTGGTCCAAATGACCGATGAAGTCGGCTGGGGATTTAGTGCTGAAAACTGGCGTATCATTTTATCATCAGGACAGATTTTTTTGCTGGTTGACGAGGCAAATGAAATTGCCGCCACCGCCGCGTTATTTAGATATCGTGATCATCTGGCGTCCATTGGCAGCGTCATTGTAAGAGAGCGTTTTCGAGGGTTGGGGCTGGCCTCCCGGGTGCTGGATGCAGCTGAAGACAGTCTTGATCTGGACCGATCTATTGTCCAACTTATTGCAACCAAAGACGGCTTTCCTGTTTACCAGTCTCGCGGCTATCGTCCTATCGCTGACTGTCATCGCTTGGTCCGTCCGAAGCGCGCAACGCAGATTTCTGTTCCTTCTTTGCCAGCCTGCCGATTTGACCCTGTTCCACCTGACATGTGGGAAGACGTTCTTGATTTTGACAGGAAGTGTAATCAAGTGGATCGTGGTCAGGTTCTTACTGCCATGTTTCACGCTGGATATCGGACGATGGCGGTTTTCGATCAAAAAACGGGGCAAATCCTGGGATATGCGATGTCCGGGCCACGGAAATCAATGACTGTGATCGGGCCTGTTGTCGCAAAAGACCTGTCCATCGCTTGTGCTTTGGTTCAGATGTTAATTTATGGTCGTTCCGAAGACTTCAGAATAGACATATTGAGCCATCAGGAAGCCTTTTGTGCGGTGATGAATAGGGAGGGTTTCTGTTTGGAAGACACATCGCCGGTAATGGTTCGCGGCAAGGGACCTCTCAAAAATCTACAATCAGATGCATATGCTATTATTTCTCAGGCTTTTGGGTGAGCAAAACCTGAGAAATATATCGAGTGCCCGGTTTGCATGAATTGATCAGAAGGGGCCGGGCTTTTTAAACGAGGCGCCCTAATCGGTCCGGAAAATCTGTGATGATTGCATCAACATTCCAATCCAGCAATCGGGTCGCTGTATCTTCATCATTCACGGTATAGACTAGAAACTTATAACCAGCAGCCTGCACTTTTTGAACAATTTCGCGGGTAACAAAAGGATGGTAGACGTGAAGGCTTGCAGCCCCTGTGTCAATCAGCCGACGTTCCCAGTCAGGCGGAATAGCGTCCGTCAGATACCCTAACGGAATATGCGGAACATAGTGGCCTGTGCGAACCAACGCTTCTTCGCTAAACGACGAAATCAGCATGGGATAATCCTTGGGCAGATCGTCTTTTAATTGCTGCCCGACAATATCGGCGGTGGGGATCTGCCAGCCATCAACTGGTTTCACCTCAAGATTGAGGCTCATTCCTAACTCAGATGTTAATTCAAGAGCCTCTGCCAGTGTCGGTATTTTTTCAGCAGAAAATTCAGGGGCAAACCAGGATCCGGCATCCAGCGCACGAACCGCCTCAAAGTTATTCAACAAAACAGGGCCATCACCGTTGGTGCATCTGTTAAGGTTTGTGTCGTGGTGAATAACGGTTTTGTCGTCTTTGGTAACGGTAACATCTATTTCAATGGATTTTGCTCCGGCACTCGCCGCTGCTTTAAAGGACGCCAGCGTATTCTCCGGGGCCAATCCCTTTGCGCCACGATGCCCAATGATACGAGGCATTGTGTCAAAAAAATAATTGGATGTCATACCAGAAGCTCCTGCTGTTTATCCTGCTGGTCTTTTATGGACCAGTCTATTGGTGTTTGAAAATGCTTGATTAAGTATTCGTTTGCCTGCGAAAAATGCGAATTTCCTATGAAACCGCGATGTGCCGACAAGGGTGAGGGATGGGGGCT
>NZ_JBLHZT010000029.1:0-48968 GCF_047631475.1 Sneathiella sp.
GTCGGTCCCCGTCTTTGATGAGAACGGTGTATTGAGCGGGATTGGCGTCGCCGGGTTTGAGCCTTTGATGCAAGAATTCCGAGACATGGTTCAACGAGAGAAACTTTCCCTAGAGGACGCACTTGTGCCTTTAACCTCGTCACCCGCGCAGTCCCTTGGCCTTAGCAAGAAGAAAGGATCTGTGGACGTCGGAAAAGACGCTGATCTTCTATTCCTCGATCAGGATTTGACGCTTTCGACAGTCATCGCAAAAGGCAAGACCCTTCTGAAAGACGGTAAAATGAAGGTTTGGGGAACCTTTGAAAAGCATTAACCGGCCGCGCGGCCCTGAACCCATTGAATGACGCGATCAACAGCCCATCTGCCCGGCCTGATCCTGGATTGAATAATCCAATAGTAATCTTTGATCTCAAAAGAAACAGAGGAAAGCGGCGCAATCAGATGCCCTGCTTTTATACTCTCTACCGCCATTCGTTTCGGGGCCAAAGCAATCCCCAACCCCTGCTCCGCCGCCCTTAAAACAAGGTCGGATGAGGTATAACGAGGCCCTTTGTTTGGATCATGCAAAGAGACGCCATGCTGTTTGGACCAAGCATGCCATGATATGTTGGGATCCCGGTCATGTATCAATCGTATGTTCCTGATTTCGTTTAAAGCTTTGGGAGCTCCCCATTTTTTCCAAAGATCAGGCGAGACGACCGGAATAAATTCTTCGTCCATTAAAGACGTGCAATCCACCTCGCTCCAGGGACCACGGCCCATTCGAATTGAAAAATCGGCACCCGCTTCAAAAGGAGTTTTCTGGCGCTGATCTATCAAGACAGACACGTCAATATCGGGGTGTTCTTCCTCAAATTCGCTAAGGCGCGGCAAAAGCCACCGTATTGCAACGCTCGGTGTGGTTTCAATAACCACAGTACGTTGGTCCGCACGTTCCTTGATCGATTGAACAGAAGCCTGCAACCCGGAAAAATGAGCGCTCGCCTCTTTCGCCAACTTTTCACCTTCAGGCGTAAAAACCAGCTTCCGGCGACCTTCGGCCGTTTCCAACAGGGGAACCCCCATCCACAATTCCAACTCGCGAATATGGCGGCTGACAGATGAATGTGTAATACCGAGAACACGCGCCGCCGCGCGCACGCCGCCCGCTTCAAAGACAACAGAATAAGCATGCAGGTTATTAAGTGGTAATGATTTCATGGTCTAAATATTAGACCAAAAAATACACATTTGGTACCATTAATAGTCCAATATCTTTGATACTCTGTTTCTTGCAATCAGACGGAGGAAAAGATGGGTTACATTGACAATGGTAAATGGCAGAAGCATGCCGACAAGAAATTCAATAACGGTCACTTTATTCGAACAGACAGCCAGTACAGCCAACCGCTGCCGAACGCGATCATCGATAGTCTGAACCATAATGAAGACCGGTATATTC
Organism: Sneathiella sp.; assembly: GCF_047631475.1. Classification (GTDB taxonomy): domain Bacteria; phylum Pseudomonadota; class Alphaproteobacteria; order Sneathiellales; family Sneathiellaceae; genus Sneathiella. The sequence continues at coordinate 1,442 of NZ_JBLHZT010000029.1, forward strand.
TGATCATTTCGGAAAGCTGCCCCTGGTCTCACCGGGTCGTCCTTATGCGGGCCCTGAAGGGTTTGCAGACGCGGGTACCCCTCCTGATCGCAGCAGGTCCAAGGCTTGAAGGGTACGCCCTGCCGGATCAGGCCGGAAAAGAAAAGATCGATGGTAAAATAACCCATATCCACGAACTTTATTCGAAAACGGACTCCACCTATTCCGGTAGGGCGACAGTGCCCCTTCTTTACGACTGCTTTACCCAGAAAATCGTTTGCAACCAGTCTACGGCTCTGATGCGTGGGCTCGATAAGATTACGTCTGAGCAAGATTTTACGCTTTATCCAACGGCGCTAGCGGCCCGCATCAACAGCCTGAACGCCCGGATCTATAACGGACTTTCGAACGCGGTTTACCGGGCGGGCCTTGCGCGCAGTCAGGCCGCCTATCGCGAAGCCGCGGATCAGGTGTTTGCCACGTTGGATTATTTAGAAAATCTACTTGGGATCAATCCGTTTCTGTGTGGCAACCTACTAACAGAGAGCGATCTACAACTGTTTGCAACACTCGTACGATTTGATGCAGTCTATGCAACTCATTTTCGCTGCACCCGACACCGGCTGGTGGACTATCCCTTTCTTTTTCCCTATGCCCGCAGAATTTTCAATCTGCCCGGCGTTTCTGACACAGTGAATTTTAGCGCGATCCTGGAAGGGTATTACGTGAACGATGGCGATCATAACCCCCATAAAATCATTGCAGATTTGCCAGTCACAAACTGGACGGGTAACAGCAAGAAATCCGACAGCGATATTCCCTTGGTTTCCGCCCGGAATGGCCGAACGATCCCTCTGCCCCCCTAATCAGATATTGTTGGATGTGATCGCAATCCCGGTGACAATAACCAGAAAACAAATTGCCCAAAGCAGGATAGGACCTGCGGGCCCTTTCAGTTCAAGGCCTACAACTTTCACAGAAACCGGGCCTTTGGTGTTGTTTTGAAAGATCACAACAATGCCAAAGGCCAGTGCTGCTGCCATAGGCAATCCCGAGATCATTTCAAAATTTTTCAAGACATGGGCTTTCCATGTCTCGGCACCAAAAACCAAATTTGCCAGCAAGCCGTATAAAACACTGCCCAACCCAGCAAAGAAAAGACCAAGAACAGCAATGGCAAGGCGTCCTTTTTGAACGCCTCCACTTTCCTGTTCATCCTTATTTTTTTCATCAGACATCCCGGCCTCTCAGTAAAATAAATCGAAATCTGGTCCGGCTACCCGACCTTCCAGACAATTTGATGCTGGGTGGTAAACCGCCCCAACTGATTTTTAATCTGACTTTCCAAATCACTGTTCTGAGGATCATTCAGTTCAACCCGCGCCACCATGCCAAGAGACGGGTGATTGTCTACTTGCACATCATAGCCATCACGAAGGCCATCCAAGATGGAAAGTTCCTGCAAAAAGACTCTTCTGGTCGCATCTGCGCGTAACGCCGGTTTAAAGATTTTCCCTACCCCCGTCAGTGGCATTTCGCTCACAATGTGAATATCTGAGGGATTTGCGGCCCGTTCGGCAATCCGTTCTCTGGCAAAATCTTTTAATTCATCCTCTGTAGCCGCGGCCCCGGGTTTGAATTGGACATACGCGATGGGCATTTCACCGGCATAAGAATCTGGTTTACCCACCGCCGCCGCCAGCTCCACTGCCGGATGTTCGTGCAACGCTTCCTCGATCAAGGAAGGGTCAATATTGTGGCCGCTGCGAATAATCAGATCCTTGGCGCGTCCCGTTAGCCAGACATAACCATCCTCGTCAATACGCCCCAGATCACCAGAGTTTATCCATCCCTCTGCCAGGAAAGCGGAACGATTGTGCACCTGCTGCACATATCCCGGCATTACGCATGTCCCGCGCATGACAATGACACCGATTTCGTTCACGTCGGCCTCACGGCTTATATCCCCGTTTTCATCCAACAAAACTGCCTTGATCGCAACATAAGGACCACGAATACCCACGGAGCCAAAACGCACCTCGCCATCCCGCGGTTGCAGGGTGGTAAAGGATGTCACCTCCGTCATGCCATATCCTTCAAGCATAGGAACGCCCGTTTGTTCTGTAATCGCTTTCAGAACCTCAACAGGGGCCGCAGCGCCGCCCGTCATTCCAGCCCGCAATGAACTGATATCAGCGTCGCCAACAGGAATATTTAGAAGCGCCGACAGCATCGTCGGGACGGCCCCCAGAATGGATACCCGATATTTATCGACGATCCGCCAATAATTCCCGATGACCAGCGGATCACGGAAACCCAAAGGGCTTGGTATGACCAGCGTCCCCCCCGCCATCAAGGGAACCAGCCCACTGACAATCGATCCGCTGATATGAAAGAGTGGCAGACCCGCGACCATAACATCCTGCTCGGAAACCCCCATCAGGAACCCGGTCGACGCCATTTGGATTAATTGCATACGGTTGGTATGAGGGGCTAGTTTTGGAACTCCTGTGGTCCCTCCTGTATGATAATAACCAACAATGTCATCCAACTGTCCGGGTTCTTTCTGATGAACATGATCCGCCGGCTGACGAGAAAGAGCCTCATCAAAATCAAAAATTTTTATTCCGTCACATTCGAGCCCACCGCCCAAAACAAAAACCGCCTTTAGACTTGGTAAATTATCAATCACATATGACGCTTTTTGCCAGACCTCTTCATTTAAGCTCGATCCTGGAACCACTAGAATTGTTGCATTTGCCGCTTCGGCAATCCCCAGAATATGTTCGGGCTCCAATAATGGGTTAATAGCGTTCACAATGCCTGCAGCCTCAGCGCCAAGCAGCGTGTAAAAAGCCTGAAATGACAGAGGTAAAAGATGACAAACGGTTTCTCCCCTTTCCAGACCAGCGCCAAGAAACATATTTGCCGCTTGGTTGGCGCCGCGCAGTAATTGATCAAAAGAAATCGATACCCCTTCCCCTAACGGATCACCGGATGGCAGGGCTGTAAGCGCAACTTTGGAGGCAAATCGCTCCGCCGTTTGACAAAAAGCCTCGTAAATACTGTTCTTGGACAACCAAACATCTTCGGCCTGCTGTTCAAAGGCGACAACGTCCTTTAGCCCTTCGAAAGGGGCTGTAATTGGCATGGGCATCAAGCGTTTCCTCTCATTTTTTTTGTTAAAAAAAGCCTAGCCAATTCCCTTGGAGCCTTAAAGAAAATAATGAATAGCTTTCCTGTTATTCGCTAATTTTCAAATGACGGAATATATAAAACCCAGCATGCACCTGCGTCAGAAACGATTAGGCCCTTGCGCTGTGACCCGGGTCACAGCAATCCAACTTGGCATTCAAAACTCGATTTCTTTACTGGCAAACCCACCGGCCACCCCTTAACTGAAAGTTCCTAAAGACTTTACACCCCAAGGAAAAAGGAAAAAGTATGATTTCAAAAACCGTTAGTAGAATATCGAGTGCGTGTGTCGGTTTACTGGCCCTAGCAGCGATTGCCAGTCCGGCTTATTCTGCTGAATATGCAATTGACCCCACCCACTCATTTGTCGAGTTTAAAACACAGCATCTGGGTTTCAGCTGGCTGGCTGGACGTTTCAACACAATCAGCGGCGTGTTGAACTATGATCCCGCCAAATCGACGAACGACCAAAAAATTGTGATTGAAATTGATACGGCAAGTGTTGATACCAATCATGCAGAACGCGACAAACATTTGCGCAGCGCAGATTTTCTGGATACCGAGAGATTTCCGACAGCCAAATTTGTCAGCACAGGGTTTGAGGGGGACGCAAACGGCGGCACCCTGACCGGTGATCTGACACTTCATGGCGTAACGAAGTCCATTTCTTTCGATATCAAGAAAATCGGTGAAGGCGATGACCCATGGGGAGGATACCGGGCTGGCTTTGAAGGCAGCTACGATCTTGTCCGAAAAGATTTTGACATGGGTTATAATCTTGGTCCCGCGGCTGAAGTTGTAAAGCTGGACCTCTATATCGAAGCAATTCGTCAGTAGCTGTCAAATTAGCTTAATGATGGAAGCATCATCAAAAGGCTATACGCCAGTGAGTAAAATTCTTCACTGGCTTATAGCCGCCTCAATACTCGGCCTTATTGGGCTCGGGTGGTGGATGGTCGGACTGAGCTATTACGATAAATGGTACCATCAGGGACTGGAGCTTCATCGGTCAATTGGCAGCCTCGTGCTTGCTTTGGCCAGTTTTTTCCTCATCTGGAAAATATTTGCTCCCAAGCCACCGCTGCAAAGGGAACTTTTATGGTATGAAGTCATGGCGGCAAAAGTGGTGCATGGCCTATTACTTGTGGCCATGTTTCTGGCACCAGTGAGCGGATATATCATCTCCACATCAGCAGGCGCGTCATTTACCTTCTTTGGGTTATTTGATATCCCGGCGATATTTAAGGTTGCAAATTCTTCTCGGGATTTGGCTATTTCAGTGCATTATTTCGTAACATATGGCATTGGAATCATCGCACTTTTTCACGCCGGAGCGGCGCTGAAACACCAATTATTAGACGGACATAACACCTTAAGACGGATGCTGTGATCCTCAAAGTGCTGATCGGAAAGATCCCATCTTTTCGATCAGCATGGTTTATGAAAATAAATTCAGTTTTCTCGATTTTGTTAACCGAATAGAGAAAAATATTGTTTATTCACCTAATCAAACTTGTTAACGTCCCCTTGGGGCGATAATACGGAGTAGATGTTTGAATGGTTTGGTGCCCTTCAGTTTCACAAGTAGCTAAAGCGTTTTCTGATTGGCAGTTGGATAGTTCTTCATCTGTCGAAGCCGGGTTGGATTGCCTGCGTACCGGGCTCGCGCTCCCGCACCTGTCCTTTCATCTGTATTCTACTGAAACACATCAAATTCAGGTCCAATATCCTGTGACAGACGGTGAAGACACTGTTGCTGGACGTATTGATGAAACCTGCCCACCCCTCGGCTGGCATGCAAACGAGAAAACGGCGAACAAGATCAGCTACACCGCTAAGCTAAGCGATATCTATGTTACCTCTTTTTCCATCGTGTTACCCGAAGGCAATGATCTAGGCGACCTTACCGAAGGCATAAAAACAATTTTCGAGATGGCGGCACCTGCCCTCATCCAAAAACACCTGACGGAAAATAGAGTTACACCAGACCCCATTATCCTTCAGGAAGCCCTTGATGCCATTGATGACGGGTTCATCGTTTACGATTCAAACGAGCAGATTGTCGCCTATAATTCGAAACAGAAAGACCTGTTTCCATCTGTCGGGAAACATATTGAATTGGGTGCCACTTATACCGCATTACTCAATCTTCAAAAAAAGGCGGGGCATCTGGACGCCGCCAAGAAGGACGGTGAGAAATGGATAAAAAAGCGGCAGCAACAGCTTAAAATGCATCGCCATCAGGAAGAGCAGAAGTTTCTTGATGGCCGGACCATTCGCCTGACGCATTACGTTACAGATACGGATAAAACAGTTGCTGTTCGTTCTGATATTACTGAACTGGTGGAAGAACGTGAAAAAGCAGTTCAGAATGAATTGTTGTTTCGCTCGTTAATCGAAAATGCCCCTATTCCACTTATCATTTCAGCCGACAATCAGTGCATTTATGCAAATTCCCATGCACATGATCTGTTCAAAGCCAAACAAACGCCCCTAATCGGAATGGATATCTTCGACTTTTATGTCCAAAAAGAAGATCGGGAGAGCTTGTTTGAGTTATTGAATAATGGGATGACCAAGGTTACCCGTAAAATTGACCTGAAGACGTTGGACGGCGACATCCTAACCGTAAATTGCTCCAGCGCTTATGTGAATTATCAGGGTAAAAACGCCATTATCTCGTCACTGTTGGACATCACGGAAACCGATAAAACCCGTCAGGCACTGAAACAAAGTGAAAAACAAAACCGCGACTTGCTTGAACTTGTACCGGATGCCTTGATCGTTCAGGTCAATGGCATCACCCAATATGTCAATGATAGTGCGGTTCAGATTTTTGGCGCGTCCTCCAAGTCAGAAATGATCGGTTCAGACAGTCTGGTCATCCTGGATGATGAAGAGCGGGAAAAAGTAATCAATCTTCGAAACAGTGCTCTCAGAGGGGAAAAACAGCCGTTTATTGAAACACGCCATAAACGGGCGAATGGTGAAGTCTTCCAAACAGAGATGCATTCAAAGGCTGTGATCTGGAATGGCAAGCTTGGAACAATGAACATCATTAAAGATGTTTCCAAGCGCCGCCAATACGAAACCAGCCTTATTCAAAAAGAAAAAGAAATGGCGCTGGCTCAGGAAATTGGTCATTTCGGACATTGGCGCGTAAAAATGTCGGACTTTTCTGTTTTCTGGTCCGATGAACTTTTCAGAATTCATGGTCTGGATCCCAATAATGACACATTGACCATCGAGCGGGCTATCAGTCTTGTCCTTAAAGAAGATCGGGGCGCGATGAGATCCGCTATTATGAAAACGGCCCAAACGGAACAAGTTCATGAATTCCAAACAAGAATTCACCTTGAAGATGGCAGTATTCGAGTGATGGCAGGGTCAATGAGACCGGAATATGATGAAAAAGGAAATGTGGATTCCGTCTTTGGAGTGTCTCAGGATATAACGGAAACACTTGCTTTGGAAAGCAGACTCAGACAATCCCAGAAAATGGAAGCCGTTGGTCAGCTCACCGGTGGTGTGGCCCATGACTTTAACAATTTGCTCGCGGTTATTCAGGGGAACGCTGAATTACTGCTGGAAAGCAGCGAAAGCCTTTCTGAACAATTGGTCTCGCAGCTAACGGCGATCCTGCGTGCTTCAGAACGCGGTGCGAAATTAACAAAAAGCATGTTGGCCTTTTCTCGCAAACAGGAACTCAGGCCGTCCATCACCTGCCTGAGCCAACAGGTTGATAGCATGGTTGAAATGTTTGCCAGAACCATCGGCGAAGCCATTTCCATCCATACCTCTACCTCACCTGATCTGGGTTTTTGCATTGCTGATCCGGGTGAGCTGGAAAACGCGGTCCTGAACCTGGTTCTAAATGCCCGGGATGCAATGCCTGCCGGTGGAAAGCTCACCATTGAAACCGGCAATAAATTTCTCGAAGAAGCGACCGCGTCAAACGGAGAGCATATCAAGCCCGGCGATTATGTTTACTTATCGATTGCTGATACAGGCTCTGGTATTACAAAGAAAAATATCCAGCATGTATTTGAGCCTTTTTATACGACCAAGGATGTGGGCAAAGGCACAGGTTTGGGATTATCGATGGTATATGGCTTTGTAAAACAATCCGACGGCCATATCACAGTGGACTCCGAAGTTGGAAACGGAACGACCGTGACAATCTTTCTTCCGCAAACCGATCGCCCCCAAAAAGACGGTGATGAAAACGTGAAATCCCGCGACAAAACATTTGCTTAACGCCGGGCCCCCGTGTTTCCAAAGGGACACATCAACGCACAAAGCCCGGCTAATCGCGACCAGTACAGGCCATAGCAGTTAATCTATTCGTTTATACATATAGGTTGTTGCATCCAGTGTTTGAGAACCAATTTCAGGGGGCTTGCAATAGTCTGGGATAACACCCGCGGTCCGAAACCCCAATTGATGATAAAGAGGTTCCGCCACATCTCCCGTGCGGGTATCCAAGGTCAATAAAAGCTTTCCTGCCTGCAACGCCCCTTCTTCCACTTGATGCATAAGCCGCCGACCAATTCCCATTCGCCGGCAATCGGGATCCACGAGAAGCTTTCCCACCTCAGCCCGGTGTGTTTGGTTGGGCAACATGGACACCTGTAACATCACGGTACCAACAACCCGTTCCTTCAACAGGGCAACCCACAACAAAATCTGTGATCTCTCCACCCCGGGAACAACAGTGTTCATCCAGTAGTGCCGGGCTTCCTGATGTCCAAAAGGCTGTATAAAACCAACACTCGCGCCGCTATCTACACATCGTTTCAACAGGTTTCCAAGGGCATCAGGGAAATTTTTTATTTGCTCCGGTCCCACTTTCTGTATGACGATATCTGTCATTTCTTTCTCCTATAATAAGACCATCACATACCGAGCCGCCTTTTGACCCAGAACCTGAAAACGACTAGGGCCATATAGTTGATAGCGTAAACAATCACCGGCTTTGACGTCATACAGATGATCGCCCAAGGTGATCTGCACCTCTCCTTCCAGCAAATACAAGTGATGTTCAAGGCCCGGTCGGGGCGGTGCCTCATAAGCGATATCAGCGGCAGGCTCCAAAAGAACTTCAATCATTTCAGCACCCAGACTATCGGATGGTGGCGAGACAGACCTGCGGATAAACCCCTGCTTCGCATCGTGCCAAATCAATTGCGCCTCTTGCGACACTAACGCGGCGAACCCCTCCTCCACCATGGCCATTAATCTTGTAAGTGTCAGTCCATAGACGCTGCATAACTTCCCAAGATGTTCTGTCGTCGGGCAGACTTCCCCTTTTTCAAGCCGGGATAATGTGGCGCGGCTGATCCCTGCTTGAACGGCCAGACGATCAAGCGAAAACCCGTGTTCCTGCCGCAAATTCTTTAACCGATCTGCCAACTTCTCAGTCAAGGTATTAGTCATTCAGCCTCTCATATTCTCTTTATTGAGAAAAATTCTCTTATATGAGATATCGGCAAAAATCGTTCTTGTCCAGACTTTTCCAATCCTCAAGGAGCGGCCTCGGCCTCAAAAATTTATCGATGGGTTCTTTGGCCCGGCGTCTGCCTTCCCTTTCCCTGCAAGGCGCATAAGACGTCTGAATTTTGGGCATTCAAGATGGCTGGGTGCCTCGCACTCGGCTATGTGATTGAGACCATTTCTTAACGTTGTCAGTTGACGAATGGTTTGATCCAAGGCCTGTGCTTTGTCCCTCAGCTTATTCCGGTTGATATGAACGCTGCCATCTGTTCCCAGCATGGTACTTATTTCTTCAAGCGAAAAATGAGCCTTGCGGGCAAGCGTGATCAACGCCAGCCTTTCAACAACCTTACCATCGAAAAGACGCCGCAGTCCCCGCCGGCCGGCCGACTGTATCAGACCCTTTTCCTCGTAGTACCGTAATGTCGAAACAGGCAGCTTTGCAAATTTCGAGACCTCTCCAATATCCAGAATTTCTGTGCTCATTTTTTTCTTGACCTAAAGTTAACTTGAGGTTGTATCTTACTTAAAATACGCAATATCTCAAGAGGAATGGAGACAATATGGAAACAGAATTTTGGCACGGTTTATGGGAAACTAACAATTTGGGATTTCATCAGGAGCAAGGAAATCCCATTCTTGCGAAAAGGTTTAACTTGCTTGAGGTTGCGCCGGGCAACCGAATTTTTGTCCCTCTATGTGGTAAGACCGGTGATATCGCCTGGCTTCTTGATCAGGGATATAAAGTTGTGGGCGTCGAGCTAAGCGAACTTGCAATCAAACAGTTGTTCTCTGGCCTGTCACTGGAACCAACGATCACCAGAATAGGCTCCCTGACCCAATATTCTGCCCCGGATATTGATATTTTCGTCGGGGACATTTTCGAACTTAACGCGGATATTCTGGGTACAGTTCACGGAATTTATGATCGAGCCGCCTTGGTCGCTTTACCGACAGACATGCGGACGCGCTACGCCCGCCACCTCATCAATATAACGGATCGGGCCCCACAATTCCTGATTTGCTATGAATATGATCAATCCCTGATGTCGGGACCGCCCTTTTCAATCGACAGCGCCCATATTCGTGATCTTTACACAAACGACTACAGCGTTGCCCCGGTTGATCGAATACATGTCGAGGGGGGCTTAAAAGGTCTGAACGAGGCAATCGAAACGGTCACGCTTCTCCGCGGGAAGCCCTGAAAACACAAAAAAGCGGGCATAAAGCCCGCTTTCTATCCATTTCGGCCAAAGCAAAAAAGAACCTAATGCCTTAAAACGGAATGTCGTCATCAAAATCACCACCTGATGGTCCGCCACCGAAACCGCCGCCGTTTCCGCCGCCGGAAGAGCCGCCACCAAAGCCACCGCCCTGATTGCCACCTCCGCCAAAGCTTCCGCCGCCTTGACCGCCAGCCGCCTGGCCACCGCCCTGACCGCCTGCAGCATCCAGCATTGTGAGCGTGGCGTTAAAGCCCTGCAAAACAATTTCAGTTGAGTATTTAGTCATGCCATCCTGTTCATACTGCCGGGTCTGCAATTGACCTTCCAGATAGACTTTTGAGCCTTTTTTCAGGTAGTTTTCTGCAATTTTACACAGACCTTCGCTGAAAATGACCACCCGATGCCATTCTGTTTTTTCGCGGCGCTCTCCGCTTTCGCGGTCGCGCCAGCTCTCAGATGTAGCAATCCGCAGGTTACAAACGGGTTTTCCATTCTGCATATAGCGAACTTCAGGATCCGCTCCCAGATTGCCTACAAGAATTACTTTATTGACGCTGCCTGCCATAATCTTCGTGCTTTCGATTCTATATCTAACCTAAGAAAAATTGAACGGCACTTTATCCGCTTCAGTAATTCCTGACCAGAAGAAATCACACCCGATCGCAGTCTGTTTGCCGATTGAATTCCTGAGGATCTTTTTTCAGCGCTTCTCTCACCTCATTGAATGCGGGTCTCGTCTCCTCTAAAACGGCCAGTGGATCCCAATCATCGCCTGCCTTCGCGTCAAGAATACGCCCCCGATAGGTAATCGCATTGCACAGTAAATTAATTTGTTCATCGATCAGATAATCTTGCAAGCCTTTGGACGCTTCTTGCCAGTTAATTGTGTTCCCTAATCGTAATTTTTCCAGTTGAACAATCGCCGCTACTGATCCTGTATGCGCGTCGAGCAATATCTTTCCCTCTTCAGCCGTTAATTTTTCGCCTTGGTTTAATAGAGCTGCCTTGCGCAGAAGAGCGCGCGTTTTTCGGGCCAGTTCATTATTAAGCGCAACCATTTTTACAATGTGAAAATAACCACATGTGGTGGGCAATCCTTCCAAGCCTGTTAGCCCTTCGCACACCTCCACCCCGCGATTGGCGACAGATACCACATTGTGATCTGCGACTTTCCCTGAAGACAGATAACTTCGAACCGACACATTGAGGAAAGACGCTTCATTACGAAGGGCGCTATTTCTCTCCTGCACATCCGAGGCACTTTTGACATCTGACGCAGCCTCATCCGCACTTTCCAATGCTTTCAGCGCCAATTGCTCAAGCTCAAGACCATAGGCTTCGGTCACCAGCTCTTGCTCATGATACGGCACCCCATCTTTCGAATAACGTTGGTTTTTTGCCTGTTGCTCGGCCAGTGTCACATAGTCTTTATTGAGATCCAGCAACGTTGTGGCCTGACACCCTTGAAGCATCAGGAAGACAGTCACAACGAACAATGCTTTTAGTATTTTCGCCATCTCCGCACCTTTATCCAGCAGACAGAATATCTTCTATTTTCTCAGCACTTAATGTCGGAATAACACCATCCCGCAAAACCCCGGGCAGTAAATGCATATACAAGCGTTTCCACTCTTTCCCGCCGATCTCAAATTGCCGTGCCGCCGCGACCTGCGTGAGAGATTGAGCTAATTCTTTCATTTTGGTTTTGTGGGTAACCGCGGCATGAATATTCCCACCGACAGACCGAAGGGTTGTTGTAATGGCATCCCTTAATGTGGTGCCAATAAGGACAGGACCCACTTTTCCGGTTTGTTTCTGAAGGTCTTCAGCAGCAACATCCAGCAGCTGTGTAATCAATTCAGTGGCCAGCAATCCTTCAGGATTTTTGTCATTAATTCCGAACAATCGTCCGGGATTTAGCGCCGCTTCCTCAGCCGCGACAGCGATAATCTGAACCCAATCTTCACGGGTCAGAAGTAATTTTTTATCGGCCGCCATGGCCTTGGCAACCCCGGAAACAACACGCTGAATGTCTTTGTTATCCGTTCCCAGCATATGAGGGGTCGTTGCCACCTGCGCCACAACTACCCGCGCCAGTTCAATTAACTGATCTTTGTTAAAGACCGTCGAAACAAAGCTTCCGTCTGGTTTAAGCAAAGCATCCGAAAACCCATCTAGGATAAGGTTCAACCCCTTGGAGGCAACAACATCCCAAGGGCGGTCGCTTTTAAAGATTTGGGGTCCTGCTTTCTTTAACCCCTCCAGCATCGACGCTGCGATCGCAACTCCGAGCCCTTCACTGAACGGAGCCTTTTTGTGGGCAAGCGTTGCCGAAATTTCCGCGAATAAATGAACAGAGATAGTCTCTGATATTTCCTGTTTTTGCGGATCCGTCAGATCGTCATTGCCAAGAAGTTCCCCCAGAATCAAAGCCGGGTTTTCTGCTGCGATACCGGCCGCCGCACGCGCCAATTCAATGACCCCGGATTTCGAAAATCGGGTTTCCAGATCTTGTTTCGCCGCCGCTTTCAACAACCCAGTGACCATCACCCCGGCCGCTTTTTCCCGATCAAAACTACCGCCAAGAAAAGCCGATGGGTCGTTTGAAATCGTATCAAGGGCCGCCGATAATGCTGGTCCAAAAAAGGCATCCGTCACCTGATGCCATTTGATTTGTTCAGCAATGCTGCCATCCCCTGAAGGCATTGCGGCAATGATCGGTGGTAAGCTGTTTTTAAGAAGCTGCTGGACAGATTTTTCTTCAACAACCAGATCCGGATTACTCGTGACCGCCTGCAAACAGGCCCGCAATGCCAGCCCGGACAACCGTTCAGCGAAGCGATCTTTTGGCCCAAGGGATGCCCGCGTATCAATATCAGGAATAGCCTCTGAAACCGCAAGACTGATCGCACCGATGAGCTTTTCGCCTTTTCCGCCCACCCCCAGAATAGACGGATCAGCACTCACAAATTCAAGGGCAACATCGGCGAGCGAGACAAAAACCCGCGCAACAGGTGACACCGGCCCCTGCCCGACTGCCCATTGGGAAACCATGGCCCCGGCCGCTAGTTTCGATTTGTCAGCGTCCTCGACGAAATCGTTGGACGGGTCGACGCCTTCCACTCGGCTTTCCGCCTTTTGGTCTGCCTCAAACTGGACAGCCGCCAGATAAACCGTTTCCAAAGCACCAGGAACCTCTGTTTCGCGGTTGTCAGCCCAGCGCTTTTTTAACTCTTCATCATTTTCCAACATCGCCGTGAAGGCCGGGTATTGTTCGCAGATATCCCGAATTGCAATGATGGGGTCGTGGGGAATACTTTCTCCCGATGGCAATAAAATGGGTTTTTCCTGCGCATACTGACTAAATGCATCTTTTGAGACATCCCCAATTCGGATAATCGCCCTAACAGCGGAAATGGCAAAAATCGGATCCATTTTTTTTCCTTTCTAAAGCGGTGTTCCGTCCGCCCCTAAAATGGCACGGTTGCGGGCCTTATGAGCGATATTGTGGTTACGCGCTGCCGTCAAGAAAGCGTCGCTGACAGTCTCTGGCCTCATTTTTTCCTCTGCTGTTTTTGGAGGCTGTTTGCTCTCCTCCACCTCTTTGCGGGCGCCAAAACCAACAGCTTTAAGCAGGGTTGTCAGTTGCGATATTTTGGTGAAAACCCGATACCAAAAGGGTCCGCCCAACCCAATTAAAACGCCACTGAGAACACACATGAAAAACCATCTGACATACCCTGAAGGTTCAACCGGCGCATCCTTTACCCATGGATATTCTTCAAAACCAATGGGCAGTCCTTGTTTCTTGAGGCTATCCACATTGTTTTTCAGCGCTTCCTGCGCCTCAACAATATCCTTCGCAGTAACGGCCTGTGCTTTGCCTGCCTTTATATCGACAAGAAGGTCATCCAGTTTCTGCGACGCTTTACGGTTTTCCTCGATGGCTTCTTCGGATTGATCGATCAGCGCGGTTCGCAGTTCCGGATTTTCGACCAAGGCCGTCATCAATTTTCCCGCGTCAATACTCACCGCAAGGGCAAGCACAATGCCGACAAGAATGGATAATGAACGAGCCCGATTTTGAAGAAACTCGGATGCAGTTCGTCCCAGCCGATCAAAACTTCTCGAAAAATCATCGATCAGCGCCTCCAGCTGGTCCTCACCTTCTTCAAGGATCGCCAATCCAATATCGGTACGGGCAAGACGTTCGGCGAAGGCAAGAGGCGTCAGGATTTCAATCTCTTTACCGAACACTTTTCGGCGAAAAGGAGACATGGAAAACAAAAAGAAAGACTTCAGACTGCTATAAAACTGAATAATTTTTTCGAAGAAACCAAGGGAACTCAGGTCTGTGGCAGGGGGAACAAATTTTTCAGGGGCTTCAGCCATCGGGTTTTCAGTCATGGCCTGTATAAATTTTTCTCTGTCACGGGCGTTGGTGGCGGATAGATGACGTCCTAGACGAGGCACCAGATACTGGTCAAACAAGTGCCCCACCATGCGCTTCAGGTGTTTATGGCGCGTTCCCATTATTCGGTGAATAAATTCAATAATCCCCGTCACGACTGTCGAAAAGATTATCATGACCACGGCAAAGGCCAATGCGGCCTCCAACATAACCATCCCCAGCCTCCCTATATTATATTTTACTACTTTAATACAAATCCTGAGGAAGTAAAACTGTGAGAAAACTAACAGAACGGGCGCAAAAAGTTGTTCTTGATCACAGGACGGGTAAACAGGAACAAAATAACAACATTATTCAAGATTGCTGCTGGCATTTTGGCCGCATTCCCTATAAATTCTTGTGCTCCAAGAAATCCAGAATTCAGGTGTAAACGACATATGCATAAGATTATCAGTATCCGAGGCGCACGCGAACATAACCTGCAAAATGTGAATGTTGACATTCCCCGCGACAAGCTGGTTGTTATCACCGGATTGTCAGGGTCAGGAAAATCGTCTCTTGCGTTTGATACAATCTATGCTGAAGGACAGCGCCGCTATGTTGAAAGCCTTTCAGCCTATGCACGGCAATTCCTGGAAATGATGCAAAAACCGGACGTTGACCATATTGACGGCTTAAGTCCTGCGATTTCCATCGAACAAAAGACGACGTCGAAAAACCCGCGGTCAACTGTTGGTACCGTAACCGAGATTTACGACTATCTCCGTCTGTTATTTGCCCGCATCGGTGTTCCGTATTCCCCGGCTACGGGTCTTCCTATTGAAAGCCAGACTGTAAGCCAGATGGTAGACCAGGTTCTGGCATTGGGGGAAGGTAAACGGCTGTATTTGATGGCACCGATCGTCAGAGGCCGCAAAGGCGAATACCGAAAAGAATTCATGGATTTGCGAAAACGCGGGTTTCAACGGGTCAAGATTGATGGCGAGATCTATGAAATCGAGGATGTGCCCGAGCTGGACAAAAAACTGAAGCACCATATCGACGTCGTTGTCGACCGTGTTGTCATCAATGATGATATCAAAACACGCCTGGCTGATTCCATTGAAACCGCGCTCGAGTTGGCGGATGGCCTGTTCGTTGTCGAAGATGCCGATACCAGTGAAAGAAAAATCTTTTCCGCTAAATTTGCCTGCCCCGTTTCCGGTTTTACAATCGAAGAAATTGAGCCGCGTATCTTTTCTTTCAACAATCCATATGGCGCCTGCACGTCCTGCGGTGGTTTGGGAACCGAAATGTATTTCGACCCCAATCTTGTGGTGCCAGATGTAACACAATCCTTGCGCGACGGCGCAATCGCCCCGTGGTCACGGTCCGCGACGCCAGCCCCCTACTACATGCAGACACTGGAAGCGCTCGCCAAGCATTTCGGATTTAAGACTACCGACCCTTGGGAAGAATTGGAGCCAGAACATCAGCAGGCCGTTTTACAAGGCACAGGTGATCAGAAAATCCAGATTACTTTTGATGATGGTATGCGGACTTACAAAACCAACAAACCGTTTGAGGGTGTCATCCCGAATATCGAACGGCGCTGGCGCGAAACCGACAGCAGCTGGGTCCGTGAAGATCTGGAAAAATATCAGGATAAAACTGCCTGTAAAACCTGCGGCGGACATCGGCTTAAACAAGAGGCCCTCGCCATTAAAATTGATGGACTGCAAATTGGTGAGGTTTCGGGAAAATCCATTTTGGATGCCCGCAAATGGTTTCTGAACTTGAACAATGTTCTAAGTGAGAAAGAAAAATCGATTGCCGAACGCGTCCTGAAAGAAATTAACGAACGTCTTGGCTTTCTGGTCGATGTGGGTCTGGAATATCTGACCCTTTCACGAGGATCTGGAACCCTGTCTGGCGGTGAAAGTCAGCGGATCAGGCTTGCCTCGCAAATCGGTTCCGGCCTGACCGGTGTTCTTTATGTTCTGGACGAGCCGTCTATCGGACTGCACCAACGGGACAACTCTCGTCTTTTGAAAACACTGGTTAACCTTCGGGATCAAGGCAATTCGGTTATCGTTGTCGAACATGATGAAGAAGCTGTGATGACAGCAGATCATGTCATCGATATGGGACCCAAAGCCGGTAGCCACGGCGGCAAGCTGATCGCCGAGGGAACACCACAGGATATTATGGATAACCCTGAAAGTATCACCGGTCAGTATCTTTCAGGGACAAAAGAAGTGCCATTGCCTGCGATACGACGGAAGCCTCAGACCGCGCGTGAACTGCGCATTATCGGTGCCCGGCACAATAATCTGAAACGCGTCAATGTGAATATTCCGCTGGGCACTTTCACCTGCGTAACCGGTGTTTCCGGCGGCGGTAAATCCTCCCTGATTATTGAAACTCTGTATAAGGCAATTGCCAAAAAGCTGAACAATAACCGGAATCATCCCGGTCCGCATGATCGGATTGAAGGGATAGAGTGGCTGGACAAAATCGTCGATATCGATCAAAGCCCGATCGGCCGGACACCCCGGTCCAACCCGGCGACCTATACCGGCGCGTTCACACCTATCCGAGAATGGTTCGCAGGCCTGCCTGAAGCGAAAGCACGGGGCTATAAATCAGGGCGCTTCTCGTTCAACGTAAAAGGCGGACGGTGCGAGGCATGTAAAGGCGACGGCGTTATTAAAATCGAAATGCACTTCCTGCCGGATGTCTATGTCCAGTGCGATGTGTGTAAAGGTAAACGCTATAACCGCGAAACCCTTGAAATCACCTTCAAAGATAAAAGCATCTCGGATGTTTTGGATATGACGGTTGATGAAGCCGCCATCTTCTTCAAGGCTGTACCGGTTATTCGGGAAAAATTTGAAACCCTCCAACAGGTTGGGTTGGGTTACATCCATGTTGGCCAGCAGGCCACAACCCTTTCCGGCGGTGAAGCGCAACGGGTGAAACTGGCCAAAGAATTGTCCCGTAGGGCAACGGGGCGCACGCTGTATATTCTCGACGAGCCAACAACCGGACTACATTTTGAAGATGTGCGAAAGTTGATGGAAGTCTTGCAGGCGCTAGTGAATGCCGGTAACAGCGTTCTGGTCATTGAACATAATCTGGAAGTCATCAAAACAGCGGACTGGATTGTTGATATGGGCCCTGATGGGGGTGATGCGGGCGGTTATCTGGTGGCAGAAGGCACCCCTGAACAGGTTGCCGAGGTTGAAGCCAGTTATACAGGCCGGTATTTGAAGGAAATCCTTGCAAAACGCCCCCCTGTCACGGTAGGGGAAGCACCGGCGAAGAAATCCAACGCCAAGAAATCTAAAAAGACCAAAGCGGCCTAATCCACTTTCGGCGAGAAGAGTAATTATGACAGAAGAGATCAAACCCGTTCATGTGGTCGGCGGTGGCCTGGCTGGTTCAGAAGCAACCTGGCAATTGGTCCGTCAGGGGATTCCGGTTATCCTGCATGAAATGCGTCCGGTTCGCGGAACCGATGCCCATTTGTCCGATGGCTTGGCAGAACTTGTCTGCTCCAACTCATTTCGCTCAGACGATGCCGAAAATAATGCGGTTGGCCTTCTGCACAAAGAAATGCGTGAACTTGGGTCGCTCATTATGGAAAGTGCGGACGCCAACAAAGTGCCCGCAGGCGGTGCCCTCGCTGTTGACCGGGTCGAATTTTCCAATTACGTCCAGAACAAACTGGAAAACCACCCGCTTGTCACAATTTCCCGCGAAGAAGTGAAAGGCTTGCCCCCGGAAGAATGGGGCAGCACCCTGATTGCAACCGGTCCGCTAACCTCACCGGATTTGGCGGCGGCTGTGCATGAAGCAACGGGCGCAGATGCGCTTTCTTTCTTTGATGCCATTGCGCCCATTATTTACAAAGATAGCATCAACTTTGATATTGCCTGGTTCCAGTCCCGCTACGATAAAGGCGAAGGAACCGACTATATCAACTGCCCTTTGACGAAAGAGCAGTATTACGAGTTCATCAATGACCTGAACGAAGGCGGAAAAACCGAGTTCAAGGAATGGGAAAAAGATACACCCTATTTCGATGGCTGCCTGCCGATTGAAGTCATGGCCGAACGGGGCCCTGAAACTCTACGCTATGGTCCGATGAAACCAGTGGGCCTGACAGATCCCAACAATCCAACTGTCAAACCCTATGGGATCGTCCAGTTACGTCAGGACAACAAGCTGGGTACCATCTACAATATTGTTGGTTTTCAGACGAAACTGAAATATGCGGAACAGGTCCGGATCTTCCAAAAAATTCCAGGTCTTGAGAATGCAGAATTTGCGAGGCTTGGCGGCTTGCACCGAAATACCTTTATTAATAGTCCGGTCGTTCTGGATCGTCAGCTACGCCTCAAATCAGTTCCCCGCCTTCGGTTTGCCGGTCAGGTAACGGGCGTTGAAGGCTATGTTGAAAGCACAGCAGTTGGCTTGATGGCCGGGCGGTTTATTGCGGCAGAGATACGGAATGAATCATTCACGATCCCACCACAAACAACGGCTTTTGGCGCCCTGATGTCACATATTACAGGTGACGCTGAAGCCAGCACCTTCCAGCCTATGAACGTCAATTTTGGTCTTTTCCCGCCCCTTGAAGTACGGGTCAAAAAGAAAGAACGTAAACAGGCCTATACGAAGCGGGCGACAACTGATTTTGAGGAATGGAAAGAAACCCTTTCCGCATAACCATCAGAATACAAAGTAACTGAAATATTGCAGGTGCTTAATAACGTGAAAAACGGTATAATGACGACTGTTCAAGAACCGGACGGTCCAACTGTTGCCATCTACTGAAACGCTAAAAATTTGAATAAATTAGTGCTTATAAAGTGGTTTTGGTAACCTTTTATATACGATGTCTGGTTAGTCTGAGAACATTCAGGATACCATTTTCCAGAATTGGTTCTTATGGCCACGTTTATCAAGGGATACTGACGCACCTATGTCGGAAGCAGAAAAAACCAGTGAGAACAGTGACTTGAGCCCTAGTACTCATTTCGCGTTTCAACACAAGATTTTTGGTGTCAAGGGTGCTTATTTCAAGCTGACCCATGACAGCAAAGAACCTGCTTTTTTTGTTGAACTGGGTGAAATGAAAGGCGCGATCCCTGTTCGCTCCATCTGTCAGGAGTTTGGAATTGACAAGGACAGCACCGATGCTGAACTTCTGGGAACCATCAGCAGCTCTTTGAAGTTCGTGAAAGAAATCCATCCAAACGATTCTATTCCAACGGAAATTCTAGATGGATCAGCCTCTTGGTCCATTGAAGAAATTCACAAACAGATTGCCCGCGGCCGTATCACCATGCAGCTTATTTCCTGGCTGGCTGGCAGCGAGGAAATCATCACCAATATTGGTGAACTGGAAAGCATAGCAAACGACCCGAATACAAAAGACAAGGTGCAAAAGGCTTTCAAGGAAATTGCAAATAAGCTTGGTATCACCAAGGACGATGTTGTTGAAAAAGTAGACGATGTTATTCGTGAACTCTCGTTCATCGAAGCTCTGCGCGACCATTACAGCCAGATTAAGAAGATCAGCACCAATATCGACAAGCTCCGTACAGTGTATAAGCGCGACCGCGGCATGATGGAAGACCTGTCCCGGATCCATACCCTGATTGAGCCGGTTATCAGTAATTTTGAGAGAAGCTTCGACCAAATCGACGCACAGACCTGTGAAGTTCTGACAATCTTGAAAAACTTTGATCCGACAATCGATCATATCCGAAAAACCCGCGACGATCTGCATCAACGGTTCATGATTTGGGATGATATGATTAACGGCTGGAAAAATCTTCAACCAGAAGAAGACCCTGAGGTTGAGCGTCAACTGAAAGCAACTTACAGATTTCTGGCCCAGAATTTCATTCAAAGCCAGTCCTGGCGTCTGGGTAACGTTTAAACCGTCTTCACTTTGCGCGTTTTTATCGGGTTAGAAACAGGGACAGAATTTTGCGCGGCGCGCCAATCTGCATTTTTGTATCGCCCGGATCATACCCTGCTTTTTTCAACCGTGTCAGATAAAGTCCGGTAATTCCGTTTATCTTGCGTGCAAAAGCGCCGTTCTTGCTGCCATTTTTCGACAGCTTTTTAGCCCGCCGATTTTCTTCCAGCGACAATGCCCGAAGCTCTTTAACAATATTGAAAAAATTACTCCGATTTTCCTGTTGAAAGATCGTATTTCGTGTCGCCCCCTGCTCTTCCAGGCGTTCTGTTGGCAATAGCACAAGATCATGCTGAAAGTGGAACGGAATTGCCCGCAGGATACCGGTCATCGCAAAAGAACGGCCTGCCGCCGCAGCCGCTTCTTCATCGGCCTCCGTCACATCCAGATCGCTCGCTGCAAGTAACAGGCGATGCAAAGCCCCCCCTGTCCCATCGGCGTAAGCAATAAAATCTGCATCACTACTAAGTGGTGTTGGGTCCAGATCTTTGGCCCGCATATCCACCATGGCCTGCATCAGTTTGAAATCAATGGGTTTCTGACGATTGGCAAAGTCCAGTGCTTCTATCACTGGATGCGTTTTGGGTGTATGGGTTTCAAGTCCGGTAAGGGCTTCGCGCCACCATTGCAGGCGAATGTCTCCCAACAATGGTTCGGTGACCGTTTCCCGGATACGCGATAGTTCAATATTGAAGGCAATCAAAGCGTAAAGTGTTTCGCGAATGGACGCAGGCGCAAACAGGGTTGTCAGCCATCGATCATAATCATATCGATGCGCTTCCTCTGCCAAATGGGATCGTTCTTCGCCATTTTTCACGTTTCGTCCACCTTTCTGTATCGCCTGTGCTCTATGTAACAGAAACTGTTTAGAATAATTAAAAAAAATGGATGTTCTGACGATATTTTTACGATATAAACGACTGTATGAATAGAGCGGTCAGCACACTGACTGTTCGTTGGCTTAATAACAAGGAACGCATGCGTTCCATAACCAAGCTAGAGGACTATTATGGCTTTTGAACTTCCTGAACTACCATACGCAAAAGATGCATTGGCACCCCATATTTCAGAAGAAACTCTGAACTTCCACCATGGGAAACATCACAACACATATGTTGTAAACCTGAACAATCTTCTGGATGGTGATGACAGTAAGTCTCTTGAAGACCTGATGAAAGAAACCGCTGGTGATGCCTCTAAGGCTGGTGTTTTCAACAACGCCGCACAGATCTGGAACCACACATTCTATTGGCACTCAATGGCGCCAAATGGTGGTGGTAAACCAACCGGTGCAATCGCCGCGAAGATCGACGAAGACTTTGGCTCTTACGACAAATTTGTCGAAGAATTCAAAGCTGCTGGCGCAACACAGTTCGGTAGTGGCTGGGCATGGCTGGTCCTTGATGGCGGCAAGCTGAAAGTGACCAAAACACCAAATGCAGAATGCCCGCTGACATCTGGCGCAACTCCCTTGATCACAATGGACGTCTGGGAGCATGCTTACTACATTGATTTCCAGAACCGTCGCCCAGACTACATCGCGACATTCCTGGAAAGCCTGGTAAACTGGGATTTTGCAAATGAGAATTTGGCAAACGCCTAATTTAATTCGCATTTGAAACAAAAAAGGCACCGATTTGATCGGTGCCTTTTTTTATGACTTAGCGACCAAATTGATGCGCCATCGTAACGGCAAATATATAAACGCCTGCGGACACAACGAAAATCAGCAAGCGTTGAAGCGTCTTTTCCGAAACTTTTTGAAAAACAAAAAACCAACCGCCCAGTACAAACAAAAAACCACTGGTAAACAGTAAATCAGAAACAATCTCAAAACGGACCAGATCAAAACCCTTTGACCACGAAACCAGGCTGGCCAATGGAAACAGGGCATAAGGTTCCAACAAGGGAAGCCCATACAAAAGGGTCTTATGTAGAAAAGGGATTAAAAAGAGATAGACTGCACAAAGAAAAGACAGGCTAAGGCGATTACCATGCTTGCTTGGCGCGGAAAATAACGCCTGCTTTCTCATCTTACTGAGCGATCAAAGCGGCCGCAACCCGCCGCCCTTCCAACAACAGGACATTATAAGTCCGCGCAGCGGCACCACTATCCATACTATCGATCGTGATACCCTTTTCACGCAACGGCCGGCGAATGCTATCATCAATAAAACCCATACTGGCCCCACATCCGATCAGCAGAATTTCCACTGGCGGGGTTGCCTGCATCACCGTGTCCAGACTATCCAACGTCAATTCACCAAGATCAACCACGGCCCAAGAGGTTGTTTCGTCCGGAAAAACAATCACAGATCCTTCATGACGGACGCCGCTCACACGAAACCCACCTTCTCCATAGGAGTTGATGAGCTGTTGCCCCTCTTTTGGAAGACCTGAAATATCCTGCATAATAGTGTCCCGCGGTTAGAAAAGCGGAGAATTAACTCTCCGCTTCAGCCGTGTCATCGCTTGGCTTAAAGCCATCTTCTTCTTCACTGCGATGGGTCAAACCAATGTGAAGCAGTATCGGAGCGGCTACGAAAATAGACGAATAGGTACCGACAATGACACCAAAAATCATCGCTGTCGAGAAGCCACGAATTACCTCCCCACCAAAAATAAACAGTGCAAGCAACGCAAGTAACGTCGTTAAGGACGTCATAACGGTGCGCGACAATGTTTCATTGATGGACAGATTAAGAAGATCTTTTACGTCCATCTTTTTGTAGCGACGGAAATTCTCGCGAATGCGGTCATAGACTACAACGGTATCATTGATCGAATACCCGACAATTGTGAGAATTGCAGCAACCGATGCCAGATTAAATTCAATCCCTGTGATAGCAAACATACCGATCGTCAAGATCACATCATGGACCAGAGCGACAATCGCGCCCACAGAGTAATGCCATTCAAAGCGGAGCCAGATATAAATCAGGATGGCGACAACCGCGACCAAAACAGCTTCAATCGCCGTTTCGACAAGTTCTGCAGAAATTGTCGGACCGACAAATTCAATACGGCGGTAAGAAATCTCATCTGAAATTTCTTTTTCAAGAGTAGCTTTTACCAACTCAACCGCTTTTTTCTGGGCTTCGCTATCCCCTTCCTGACGCTGGACCCGGATCAGAATATCATCCGGCGCACCAAAGGTTTGTAACGACACCTGCCCAAGCCCAAGGGAGCCCAGACTTGACCGCATTTTTGCAAGATCAGGAGCCTCTGGCATCCCCACCTCGATCATAATGCCGCCTTCAAAATCGATCCCCTTATTCAGCCCGACACCAAAGAACATGCCAGCAGAACCAAGGATAAGAGCCGCTGACACCAAGAAAGCAATGAACCGCGCCTGTAGAAAAGGCAGCTTTGTTTCAGCAGGGACAAGTTTCAGTTTATACATCCGAGCTCTCCCCTATATGCTCAATGTCTTCGGACGCGTCCGTTGCGCCCAAAGGGAAATAACCATGCGCGACAGCAATATCGCAGTAAACATGGAACAAATAATGCCGATCCCCAATGTCACCGCAAAGCCTTTTACCGGCCCTGATCCCATGACAAACAGGATAACCGCAGCAATACCCGTCGTTACATTCGCATCCACAATGGTTGTAAAGGCCCGCTGATAACCGGATTCAATGGCATTGAGCGGCGTTTTACCCACTCTCATTTCTTCCCGGATCCGTTCAAAAATCAAAACGTTCGCATCCACGGCCATACCGACGGTCAGGATAATACCTGCAATACCCGGCAACGTCAGTGTTGCGCCCAATACGGACAATGAGGCCCCGATCAGGAACATATTCATGATCAGGGCAATGTTGGCAACCAGCCCAAAAAAGCCGTAGGTGACGATCATGAAAATGATAACACCGACAATACCGATAATACCGGCAATTTTACCGGCTTCGATAGAGTCTTTACCCAAGTCTGGACCAACAGAGCGTTGCTCGATCACCTTCAACGGAGCGGGCAAAGCACCAGCCCGTAACAACAGGGCCAAATCCTGAGCGCCCTGAATATTGAAGCCACCACTGATCACCGCGCTGCCACCCAAAATCGGCTCGTTAATCCGGGGCGCGCTAATCACTTTACCATCCAGAACAATGGCGAAAGGCCGACCAACATTTTCAGACGTTACTTTACCGAACTGCTTGCCGCCTAAACCGTTAAAACGGATGGAAACAACGGGTTGTCCCTGTTGGAAAGTGGCCTGAGCATCTTCAAGATTTTCACCAGACACCATAACCCGGTTCTTGATGACATAATCTGGCTCGCCTGCTTCCATTGCCGGAAGCCGTTTGGATCCCGCGGGCGGGCGGCCAACTGCTGCACTCGCAGAGACATCGACCAGATGGAATGTCATTTGCGCCGTTTGCCCCAGCAAATCAATGATCCGTTGCGGATCACCAAGACCTGGAAGCTGGACCAATATTCGATCCTTACCTTGCCGCTGAATAGTGGGCTCGTTAATGCCTGTTTCATTGACCCGGCGCCCAACAATTTCAATAGACTGAGTAACAACGGCGCTGACGCGGTCCGCAATGGCCTGCTCACTAGGCTCCAGCGTCACAACATCATCATCGCCAATAGTGATCAAATGACTACGCTGGCCGTTGGGCATCAAATTTGAGATGGACGCCAGCCGTTCCCGAACCAAATCCCGGTCTTCTGGATTTCGCAAACTGAACGTAACCGAGTTCTTGTTCACGGTCAGGTTTCTGAAACCTAGTTTCGGCTCGGTCCCGCGGAGGTTGGCGCGAACAGAATCCGCCAGTCCCTCCATCATTTTTTCTTTAACGTCTGCGGTATCCACCTGCATGAGCAGATGAGAGCCTCCCTGCAAATCCAAGCCCAGATTAATATGTTGGCGCGGTGCCCATTCAGGCATGTCCACCAACTTTTCGGCCGGGATAAAATTAGGAATCGTATAGGCCACCCCCAGAATGCTTACAAGCAAAACAAGGGCGGTCTTCCACTTGGGGAAGCTAATCATCGCAAATATCCGTTATTTCTTTTTCAGCTTCCCTAGAAACCCGCCTTCTTTTTCTTCAGCCGGCTTAGCAGCTGTATTGGCAGGCTCAGATTTACTGCGAATTTCTGACAGTGTGGATTTCACTACATCGATCCGTACTTCAGGTGCAACTTCGATCTGAACGACATTGTCATCCCGAACTTTCGTTACTTTACCCATGATGCCTCCAGCAGTGACAACATTGTCACCGCGGCGAACGCCTTCTACCATGGCTTTATGTTCTTTCACCCGCTTTTGCTGCGGACGGATAAGCAAGAAGTAGAATACAACACCGATAAGGATCAACGGCAAAAACTGCGCTAATTCCTGGTTCATAATTTTGACCCTCTAAAACGACTTTTATAGCCTCGCATAGCCCGTTTTCAGCGGCTATACACAAAAATATTTGAACGACTGTTATAGTAGTCCTGCCCCTCATTGCAAGCAGCAAAATACCCACCTGCCTCATTTCCTGACGGTATTCCAGACTGTTCATGTCCAGACAGCCGTCCGATTTAGAGCGAAACAGTTTTTACTGTGCTTTTTCAGTTAATGGGATAGATTGGAACTCCTCATTAACTTTTCAATCAGAACTTATGACAAACGACGCTTTACTGACACAATTAACCCGTATTGCAGACAGTCTTGACCGACTGGCTCCGCCCGCACTTCCTGAACCTGACCTCAGTCAGGGGACTGCCTTTGTCTGGCAAGCCGAAACAAATGTTTTGCGCCCCGTACCCAAGGTGAACTATGTCGACATGTCCATGCTGCATGGCATTGACAGGGTCAAAGACATCCTTCTGGATAACACGCTTCGCTTTGCCAAAGGGTTGCCTGCCAACAATGCCTTGCTGTGGGGCGCCCGCGGAATGGGGAAAAGCTCGCTTGTCAAAGCCTCCCATGCTCTGGTCAACCAGCAACTGGATGATGCCCTGGTTCTGGTCGAAATACACCGGGAAGACATTCCGTCATTGCCAGAGCTGATGCAGAGCCTGCAAAAAACCGAACGGCGTTGCGTTTTATTCTGCGATGATTTGTCTTTTGACGGCGATGACGACACTTACAAATCGCTAAAAACAGTTCTGGATGGTGGTTTGGAAGGCCGTCCTGCGAACGTTATTTTTTATGCCACCTCGAACCGGCGTCATCTGATGCGCCGCGACATGATTGAAAACGAGCGCGCAACGGCGGTCATGCCCTCTGAGGCGATTGAAGAGAAAGTCTCGTTATCTGATCGATTTGGCCTATGGCTGGGCTTCCATAGCTGCTCACAAGATGAATATCTTGAAATGATTCGTGGCTATATAGCCCATTACAACATCCCGGTTTCAGACGATGACATGAAAAAAGAGGCTATCGAGTGGACCCGGACACGTGGATCCCGGTCCGGTCGGGTTGCCTGGCAGTTTGTTCAGGATCTGGCAGGCCGGACAGAAACGCCGCTGGACTAATTACCGTGACGCGAGATGGACGGCAGGATTTAATGCCGTCCCTTCTTTGCGGATTTCAAAATGAAGCTGTGTCGTCTCAACATCACCGGTTGACCCTGCACGGGCAATCACATCCCCCTTGCGTACCACGTCCCCCTTACTGACCAGTATTTCTGATGTATGACCGTAAGTCGTGACATACCCATCCGCGTGAGAAATCAGGATCAGATTGCCAAAGGACCGCATTTCATTTCCGACATAGGAAACAATACCGTTCTCTGCGGCCCGAACGGGTGTGCCATCGGCAACAAGAATGTTAATGCCGTCGTTATGCAAACCGTTTTTCTTCCGCCCATATCCCGAGAGTAGCTTCCCTTTGACCGGCCAGATAAAGATCTTACCTGATCTGTTAGGGGGATGTTTGATGCTGTAGCGGCTTCTTGGAAGAGGCGGCAGATCAGATTTTTTGATCTCGGTACCGCCCAATTCAACAGGTTCGGATTTAACAACGGGCACCGCCAATGGCACTGGCTTGGGCTTCGACTCTGCAGCAGCGGCCGTTGAGACAGGGTTCACCGATAAGCTGGCATATTCCTGTGCCGGCTTCTTTTCACGAGGCTGGGCCGCAGGTGCCACCTGTTTGTTGCTTAAATCCTTATTGGTCTTTTGCGGTTGCGGCCGAACCAGAACAATCTCTTCTTTTTCATAATGAGAAGCGGCGCGTGTCACTGGCCAAGTTTTGGCGTCAACAGACGCAACCCGCAACTCCCCTTTGTCTCTTTCTGGAACCCTTAGCGCCATGGCAGGGCGCAGGATGTAGGGTTTTTCCAAATGATTGAAATGGATCAACTCCGCCACTGAGACGTCATAGACTTTTGACAAAGCATATAGGGTCTCGCCCCCCCGCACACGATGAATACGGAAGTACGGGATCTTTATTTTTTGCCCAACGCGGATCAAATAAGGTGGCTGGCTATTGTTCAGCGCGATAACCGACGGGGTTGGTATATCGTATCGTAATGCGATCTTGGACAGCGTATCGCCCGGCTGAACCGTTACCAGCTGATAGGCCAGTTTTTTATAATACCCGTTCGGGTAATTAGAGATGTCACTGACGGGCTGAATTTTTCCGGATCGCTGTGCCTGAAAGCTTGAACTCGCGTTCTTTTGCGCGCTCCCCTCTGGCGGGAGATACAGATCGTAGACACACCCAGAAGCCCCCGCAATCAGCAAAACGCTGGCGGTCATTTTTAATGCAAAACTGAACTTTCGTGCCATCATACGGTGTAATATAGGAGAATCTTAGACGAATCGCAACAAAATTACGGATAAAGAATATATTGTAATATATTAAGTTTCTACAGCAAGCCCTTGAACTAACGGAACGAATCTAACCGCGAGCAACTCTTCTTCCATAACCTTACCGGTTGCGTCTTTTGTCAGCTTGACAATTTGCTGACTGGACGGCTCTGGCCCCACTGGTAAAATCATAATGCCGCCATCGTTTAACTGATCTACCAGCAAAGCCGGAATTTCAGTCGCCGCGGCCGTCACGATGATCCGGTCGAAGGGTGCCTGTTCTACCCAGCCTTTATAACCATCTCCCAGTTTGGTGGTAATATTCATCAGTTTCAGCCGTTCGAACAACCGAACCGCCTCAACCTGCAGGGAACGAAACCGTTCCAGCGAATAAACACGTCGGCACAAATGTGACAAAACGGCGGCCTGATACCCGGAACCTGTCCCAATCTCCAACACCTTTCGTCTGGGATCGGGCTTCAGCATCTGGGTCATGTAGGCGACAATAAAGGGTTGGCTGATGGTTTGACCGCTTGGGATAGGAAGGGCGATATTCTCATACGCCCGATCCCGAAAGGTCTTTGGAATAAATTCTTCCCGTGGCACACGTTCAATTGCCGACAAAACACTGGTGTCACTAATCCCTTGGCGCCGAAGCTCCATAATCAGCCGGATTTTCTGTGCAGCATTGTTGTTCACAGGACCTTATACCACCTAATCTAGAGCGTCTTGCAGGGCAGAGACCAACGTATCTTTGGTCAGGTTCAGGCAAAGCGGTGTTACTGAGACTTTTCCCTGCTCAATGGCCTGAAGGTCTTCACCCTCGGAAGGGCTGCCCAAGGATGGTCTGTATCCCAGCCAGTAATAATCGCGGCCACGGGCATCCGTCCGGGCGTCAATAAGAAGATTTGTCAGATCCCGCTTTCCTTGCCGTGTGACCTGAACGCCTTGAACATCCTTCGCGGCAACAGGAGGGAAATTGATATTGATCAGAACATCGTTTCCCCAATCCAGTTTCAGAAGATCCTTAATAATCGCCGGCGCGAGTTTTTCTGCGGTCTCCCAATGGATTTTTTCGGAATTCCCCATACATTGGCTCAGCGCAATTGCAGGAACGCCCAGGAGCGTGCCTTCACTGGCAGCGGCAACAGTCCCTGAATAAAGGACATCCTCCCCCAAATTGGCTCCGCGATTGACGCCGGACAGAATTAGATCTGGCTTATCGTCAGGGAAAATATGGTTGAGCGCCATCATGACACAATCCGTCGGAGTTCCTTCAACCGCATATTCAGTGTCCGAATATTTAGTCAGGCGCAGCGGATCATGCAGCGTCAGTGAACGAGAGGCCCCACTTTGCTCTTTTGTAGGGGCGACGATAACAACATCGTCGGACAGGGAATAGGCAATCTTCTTTAGAACATCCATTCCCGGAGCATAAAAGCCATCATCATTGCTCAATAATATACGCAAAATATCACCTTCTTTTTCTTGTTTGTTTCAAAGTCTGTTTAGCGGATTACTTCAAGCCCGCCCATGTAAGGACGCAGGACTTCAGGGACAATGATGGACCCATCCGCTTGCTGATAATTCTCCATCACAGCGATCAGGGTACGACCGACCGCCAACCCGGATCCGTTCAGTGTATGAACAAACCGGTTTCCTTTTTCACCTTCCGGGCGGTACCGGGCTTTCATGCGGCGCGCCTGAAAATCACCACAAGTCGAGACACTGGAAATTTCACGGTAAGTATCCTGTCCAGGGAGCCACACTTCAATATCATGTGTTTTACGGGCGCCAAATCCTGTATCTCCAGAGCACAAAACAACAACGCGATAAGCAAGACCCAAACGTTTCAGAATATCTTCTGCACAGGCGGTCATCCGTTCGTGTTCTTCGTCAGATTTCTCTGGCGTGGTCACAGAAACCATCTCAACTTTGGCAAATTGGTGCTGACGCAGCATACCCGCAGTATCCTTGCCCGCTGAGCCCGCTTCGGAGCGGAAACACAACGTATGCGCCGCAAAACGTTTAGGCAAATCCGCTTCGTTCAGAATACTTTCCCGCACCAGATTGGTCAGCGGTACTTCCGCCGTTGGGATCATATAACTATCGTTATCCAGTTTATACAGATCTTCTTCAAACTTCGGCAGCTGTCCTGTGCCAAACAAAGCGTGTCCGCGCACCATTGTTGGCGGTGATACTTCCAAATATCCTTTTTCCAACGTATGAACATCAATCATGAACGCAGCCAGTGCGCGCTCCAGTCGTGCAATATGCCCGCTTGTCACAACAAAACGACTGCCTGACAGTTTGGCCGCTGTCTCAAAATCCATCATGCCCAATTGAGCACCCAGTTCGTAATGCTCTTTTGGCTTAAAATCAAAAGAAGGAATTGTTCCGACCTTGCGGAGTTCCACATTATCAGATTCATCCTCACCGTCCGGCACATCCTCTTTCATGACATTGGGAATGCCTGCGAGAACGAGGTCGATTTTTTCAGCAAGTGTCCGCTCCTGCGCTTCCATTTCCTGAACGGATGCTTTGAGCTCGGATACTTCACGAATGATTGCGTCCGCATCTTCGCCTGCTGCTTTTGCCTTACCAATTTCTTTGGCCGCTTCGTTACGACGGGCCTGACTGGTCTGCAACTTAGTCTGCAACTGACGATGCTCATCATCCATTGCAAGAATTGTATTAGAAAGGGGGGCGGCTTTACGACGTTTCAGGGCAGCATCAAGCGCCTCAGGGTTTTCGCGAATCCATTTTAAATCAAGCATCTTCTTGCCATTCGAAACAGGACTGATTGGAAATTAGGGTTCAGACTTACGTATAAGCGCCTCAGCCCTGTCAGTCCAGAGCCGAGAAACCCGTTTGATATAAAATTATTAGTACGAACACAAATGTTGCTGAAATGCCAGAGAGGGCCTAGTCGTCGTCTTCCTCTGCCTCATTCTGAGCCCGTTTTTTCTCCACCATGCGAACACTTAAAATCGACAAGGCGTAAAGTAGAATGATCGGGATCGCCAACGTGATTTGTGACAATGGATCTGGCGGGGTTAGAACGGCAGCAGCAATAAAGGCAAAAACGATCGCATATTTGAACTTCGCTTTCAGACCTGCTGACGAAACAATTCCGACACGGCCAAGCAGGGTTAGCAAGACGGGCAACTGAAAACACAGGCCGAACGCAAAGATCAACTTCATGGACAGGCTAAGATATTCGCTAACCCGGGTTTCCGCCTGAATTGGCAGTGCCATCGGCTCCGACGGGACAGGCAGATATTGCTGAAGTGTCGGAAACTCTGAAATAAGCGCCCCATATGCCTGAGAATACATCGTCGCATCCCCACTCGTTTCAAAACTGAGCAGGAATTTCCAGGCCAGTGGCATAACAATTTCATAAGCCAGCGCACCACCTAGAAAAAACAGGATCGGTGTAACAACCAGAAACGGCAGAAAAGCGCGCTTTTCGTTTTTATACAGGCCCGGTGCCACGAATGCCCAAATCTGGGTCGCGATAATTGGAAAAGAAACAAATAAAGCAACGAAGAAGGCAATCTTGATATTGGTAAAAAACGCCTCATGAAGACCGGTAAAAATCATCCGCCGACCTTCAATATCGTCGCCCATCGCTTCAACCAGCGGACGGACTAGAAATGAAAACAGCTCACCACTGACGATGTAACACAGGATAAAAGTAACAAGCAGTGTAATGACCGAGTAAACCAAGCGGTTTCTAAACTCGACAATATGCTCCATTAACGGAGCCTTGCTGTCTTCAATTTCTTGTTCTGAATGCATAATTTCAGGAAACTTTTGTTTCTGGAGAGGAAGGCGCGTCTTCTTGACTGACATCACCTGCAATAGAGTTTCCAGCAGGAGCTTCAGGAGCCGCGTTTGTTTCTAAAGGTGCCGTATCCTTTATTTCAGGCTTAATGTCATCGAACATCTCTTCGAACTTACCGGTGGGGTTAACCGCATCCTCAACCTGTTTTTTCAGGTTGAAATCGGTACTCCCCTGGATATCCTTTTTGATCTCGTCCAATTCGGTTTCTTTGGCTAAATCATCCAAACCGGACTGAAAATCACGAGCAAGAGAGCGCGCTTTGCGGATATATTTTCCGACGGTCGCAATGGAGCGCGGCAAATCCTTGGGGCCAATAACAAGCACCGCAATGACGACCACAAATACCATCTCTGACCAGCCAATATCAAACATGGCTCACCATCTCGCCTTTAAAAGTCTGAAAATGTTAGATACGCGCACTTAGCTTTGTGCTGCCTTGTCTTTCTCGTCAGAAGCCGTTTTGGCGCTTTCAGTCGAATCCAATTCTTTCTTGGCTTCCTCTTTGGATTCGTCTTCGCTCATTCCGCTTTTGAAATTCTTGATCCCTTTCGCCAGGTCTCCTGCAACACGAGGTAGCTTACCAGCGCCAAAGATAATGAGCACTATGACAAGGATTAAAATAATTTGCCAAGGACCAATACTCATAATGTAACTCCCGATCTCATTCTTGAGACGACATAAATATAAAATTTCCCAATGTTCACCTAATTTGGCGAAACATTCTCCCTATCCCTTATATAGCGGCGATTGAAAGAATATACGATACCTAATTTGAAAAAGTGACCTTGAAAAGGATTTCGATCAATGAAGTCTTTAAAAATCAAAAAATAAAAACCTGCCGCAGATCGAGAGAAATAGAATATCGCTGCCCCTCTTCAGGCCGCAAAATACTGGCCGCACGGGCGACAACAGAATGCCCTGTGTCCAACTCCAGATCGATCAGGCTGAACGGACCCAGATTTCGGATCCTCCCCACCACGGCCGACGGATGCGCCATATCCGTTACAGGACCAAGACGAATTGCCTCAGGGCGAACATACACACTGACACTCCCCTTCTGGGATTGCCCCTCAGCCAGCGGGATATCACCGAGGCCCGTTTGAACAACATCGCCCTTAACCTGACCAGAAACCTTGTTTACGTCCCCAAGAAATGACGCAACGAATTCACTATTTGGCTGACTGTAGAGTTCAGCAGGAGTCCCCTGCTGCTCTATTCGGCCATTTTTCATCAGGACGATCCGGTCAGCCATTCTCATTGCTTCTTCCGGATCATGGGTCACAAGCATGACCGACGCGCCACTTTCTTTGAGCAACGCAAGCGTCTCATCTCGTACAGAATTTCTAAGCACGACATCCAAGCCCGAAAATGGCTCATCCATCAGGATAATTTTCGGATTGGGCGCCAGTGCCCGGGCAAGCGCCACACGCTGCTGCTCGCCGCCGGAAAGAGTGTGCGGGTAATCGTCAGCCGATCCTGCAAGGGCCAGTTTTTCAAGGATCCGGGTGGCAATTGCTTTTTTGGAGGCCGCCGACATGCCATCCAGACCAAAAGTCACATTGTCCTGAACAGTCAGGTGAGGAAACAAGGCGTAATCCTGAAACACCAGTCCGACCCGGCGCTCTTCGGCGCCGACAAAAAGCCCGTCTCCCGCAACCTGTGTGCCATTGATAAACACATTTCCCTGATCCGGTTTCTCCAGTCCTGCGGCAAGCCGTAGTGTTGTTGATTTACCGCAACCGGAAGGCCCCAACAGACAAACAATTTCCCCTTCCCGCACTTCAAGTTTTTCGATCTGAACGAAAAAGTTCAGATTGTTGTAGTGCTGCAGATTGTCGATTACCAGATTACTCATAAATCAGGACCTTAACTTTCCAGCCCAGCGGCCTGTCCGGGACGAGACCGACTGATGGCCCGGCTTAAAATAATGACAGGAAGGACACCCACTAAAACAATGGCGAGCGACGGGCCAGCGGCTTCAGCCAACCGTTCATCCGACGCCAGTTCATACGCGCGGACAGCCAACGTTTCAAACCCAAAGGGACGCATGATCAGGGTTGCCGGCAGCTCCTTCATCACATCTACAAAAACCAGCAATAAAGCCGTCATGAGGCTTCCGGAAATAATCGGAACATGCACCCGCCAGATTGCCTGTAAACCGGTAACCCCCATTGTCCGGGCAGCCCGGTCCATGTTCGGCGTTACCTTTTCAACACTGGATTCGACCGTATTCATGGAAACGGCAAGGAAGCGGACCACATAGGCAAACATCAACGCGAAGAGCGTGCCACTCAAAATCAGGCCGGTGGAAATACCGAACTGACTGCGGAAAAAACCATCCACGGCATTATCGGCAAATCCAAACGGGATCAGGATACCAACTGCCAGAACAGGCCCGGGAATAGCATATCCCATAGCCGCGATACGCACGGTCAGCGTCTTTATAAAGGTTGTCTTTTTCGGACCGCCCTGCCGCTTGGAATAGACAAGCAGCATAGAGATAACCAGCGCGGCGACACTGGCCAGCGCAGCGACAATAATGCTGCTACCAGCCAAGACAGGAAAATGCGAATTCAAAATGCTTTCCGGAAAAGAAAGACTTGCATTGAGAAGCCAGCCTGAAGGTAGCAGAAATCCGAAAAAGATCGGCATAAAGCAAACAATAAAGGCCGTCATCCGTTTTCCGCCGGTCAAGCCTTTGCGGCGTATTTCCTGATACCGCCCTGTTGTTTGAAAGTATTTTTTCTTTCCCCTATTTACCCGTTCCAGAACAACCAGCAAAAAGACAAAGCCCATTAGCATTGCCGCCAGTTGGGCCGCCGCCGGTGCTTCGCCCATCCCAAGCCAGGTGCGATATATTCCGGTGGTAAAGGTATCAACCGCAAAATACTGAACCGTCCCAAAATCACTCAGCGTTTCCATTAACGCGAGCGCCAACCCCGTAACGATGGCAGGCCGGGCAAGGGGCAAGGCAATTTTGAAGAACAGAGCAATCGGTCCTTTGCCCAAGGTACGCCCGACTTCTAGCGCACAAATGGATTGTTCCAGAAACGCGGCGCGGGCGACAAGGTACACATAAGGGTATAGAACAAGCCCCAACATCAGAATTGCCCCGCCAATACTTCTGACAGGCGGAAACCAGTAATCCTGCCGTCCCCAGTCAAACACGTCCCGCACAAAGCTTTGAACGGGACCTGCAAAATCAAACATTCCAGTATAGGTGTACGCGATAATATAGGCGGGCATTGCCAGTGGAAGAAACAGGGCCCAGCTAAACAGTTTTCGCGCCGGAAATTCGTACATGGTCACCAGCCAGGCTGTCGAAACACCAATACTTAACACCAGCACCGCAACACCCAAGGCCAGAATGACGGTATTCATCAGATAAACGGGAAGAACCGTCGACGCCAAATGGCTCCAAATGTCACCAAAAGGCACGAATAAAAAGCCAAAAATCACGACGACCGGGATCGAGACAAGAGCCGCAACCAGCATGGAAAAGGCCGTACTGGACCAACGGCCCCAAGGCAAACGGCGCCCCTTATCAGACGATAAACTATATGGCTGATCGGCTAAGGCCAAACTATACGCTCTCTTGTACCAGTTTCGTGATAGGCCTTGCATAAGCTTCTCAGTCCGTTCTGTAAATAATAATCAGTCGCAGAGGCGACAATTCGTCACTGTTAGAGGATAAAAAATCTTTTTGAATTGCGGCAATCCGTCTGATACCCCTATCGTCACGAAGCGGACAGATTGGTCGTATGCTCAAGAATAGCGGAGAGACAGCATGCAGCAGAATGAGCCCAGAGTAGGTTGCGGTGCCTATATTCAGGATACAAACAAGAAGGTTCTTCTGGTTAAGCGTCGCCGGGACCCTGAAGCTGGTTCTTGGGGATTTCCGGGCGGTAAGGTTGATTTCGGTGAGACAACCGAACAGGCCACGATCCGAGAAATAAAAGAAGAACTTGGCCTTCATATAGAAGTAAGAGGCCTTGCTCATCTCGTGGAATTTATCGATACACAGAACCGGGAACACTGGCTTGCCCCGGTTTACCACGCATCCATACAGGCGGGCACCCCACAGATCAAAGAACCAGAGGCAATTACAGAACTTAAATGGTTTGACCTGTCGTCCCTGCCACACCGACTAACCGAGGCAACCCGGCAAACCCTGAATCTGACGCCGCTGGATTAATCCTCTTCTTCCTCAATGTCACGGTGAGGCTCGCTCTCACCCCCCACAAGGTCGTCAAACAGCCCGGAAGGTTCTGTCGTGAGCAACCCGGCCGCCCGCAACTCATCGAAGCCGGGCAGATCGCGTATGTCGTCCAGACCGAAATGGATCAGGAATTCTTCTGTAATACCATATGTAACCGGTTTTCCCGGAGTGCGGCGGCGCCCGCGCGGGCGGATCCAGCCTGCATCAAACAAAACATCCATCACACCGCGACTAAGGCCAACACCCCGAATTTCTTCGATTTCACTTCTTGTAATCGGTTGATGGTACGCAATAATAGCTAATGTTTCCAACGCGGCACGGCTTAATTTACGGGTTTTTTCTTTCTCATCCTGCAATAACCAGGACAAATCAGAAGCGGTCAGGAACGTCCATTTCCCGGCGACTTTTACCAGGTTAAACCCTTTATGTTCATAATGACGCTGAATAACCTCCAATACGCCCATGATATCGGCCTCTTCAGGCAAACGAGCGGCAATATCCACTTCACTTAACGGTGCCTTGGCCGCGAAAAGAAGCGCTTCTGCCATTCGGACATGATCTGGATTTACACTCATTCGTCCCTCCCCTCTTTTCTCGAACGGATCCGAATTGGACCAAAGGTTTCTGATTGCTGTACTTCAAGATACCCTTCCTTGACCATTTGCAAACTGGCCAACAGGGTTGATGCTTCTGCCGAGCGCACCGCAAACGGGTCTTTCAACCCTTCAGGCAAATAGGCTTTTAACTCTGTCCATTCAGGCAGGGTTCCCAGCATTCGTTCCAATCTTTCGAGGGCAGCTTCAACGGTAAAAACCGTATCCCGCATCAGTCTCAATGGATTTCGAATGCCCTTGCGATCTTCATGGGCAGCGTAGGCTTGCAACAGTTCCATAAGGCTACAATCATATTTGGAATGGCGAATAACAGTGACCCCTTCGGCCTGCACCCGCCTCATCCTATCCCGGCCTGTCAAAGTACCATTGATCAGTTTTTCTGCCGCGCCCCGCATGGCCTCAAGCTTCTTAAGTTGAAAAGCAAGCCGTTCAGCCATCTCAGCGCCGCTCGGGCCTTCTTCATCTTCTTGCGGAATAAGCAAACGGGATTTCAAAAACGCAAGCCATGCTGCCATTACAAGATAATCGGCCGCAATTTCCAGCCGCAACTTTTGCAGCTCTTCAATAAACGCGAGATACTGCTCCGCAAGTTCCAGAATAGAGATTTTCAGCAAATCCACTTTCTGGTCTCGCGCCAGAACCAGTAAAACATCCAGCGGCCCTTCATACCCTTCCAAATCGACGACAAGGGCGTTCGTTGGGCGGTCCGGCCGCTCATCCTCCTGAAATTCTGATCCTTTATCGAATAATCCCTGCGGTTTTTTCATGAGCCCCCCAAGCCTGCTCTGATAAAAAACCTTAGCCGAGACCAGCCAACTTGGCAATTGCGGACACAACAAATGAAATCGGTCCGCTCATCACCCAGCCAATTGGGTTAAATTCCATGCCCAAACTTCTGCTGACCATTGGCAGAAGAATAATCAACCCGATTAAAATCAAAAAGCCGAACCGTTCCAGTCGTGCCAGAGGAATGGCAAGAAAATTTGGAAGAATGCCAACCGCTACTCGTCCGCCATCAAGCGGCGGAATGGGCAGCAGGTTAAAAACGCCCAAGACGACATTCAGGACAATGCCGTTTCGCTGATTTTCGATCACCCAAAGAGCAACATCTTCCGGCAGTAAGGGCAACAGATGAATGGATAAGGCAAAGAGAAAGGCAAGCACGAAGTTCATCCCCGGACCGGCTAATGCAACCAGAACCATATCCCGCCGAGGCTTATTCAAGGCACGGAAATTAACCGGAACAGGTTTTGCGTAGCCGAACAGAAAGGGGGCCTTCAATAAAAGCAGCATTCCGGGGATTAAAACAGTGCCAACCGGATCAATATGCTTAAAAGGATTAAGGGTTACCCGACCCATTGCTTTTGCCGTTCCGTCCCCCAATTTCCAGGCAGCAAAGGCGTGTCCGGCCTCGTGCAACGTTATCGCCAGCAGCGCAGGGATCAACCAGACGGAAACCTGATACAAAATCGCTTCAATATTCATAAATTAGTTTACCAACTCTAAAAGTTGATCCAGTCGCGCCTTCATCTGTGATGGTGAAAACGTGTCTTGGGGAGGGGTCTGGATCATTGATTGCGCCGCGTGATACCGTTTAAGAGACGCGTCTTGCAGGGGACCGCAAGCTTGTGCCACTACCTTCATTTCGTCCAGCTTGCCTGAACAATGCAACACCACATCCACACCCGCTTCCAGCGCCCGTTCTGCCCGTTTTTCCAAAGGACCGTCCAATGCGTCCATATTGAGATCATCCGTCAGAAGAAGTCCGTCAAACCCGATTTGATTTCGAATAATGTCAGTGACCACTTTTGCAGATTGCGTAGCGGGCCGTTCTGGATCGATCTGCTTGAAAACGATATGGGCGGTCATCCCCCAGGGACTATGGCCCAATTGTTTGAAAGGGGCAAAATCAGTGGATGCCAGCTCTTCTATACCCGCGTCCACTACAGGTAACTCCAAGTGGCTATCGACGGTTCCGCGCCCATGACCGGGTATATGTTTTATGACTGGAATGATGCCATTTTCGATAAATTCCAACGCTACAACTGCACCAAGTTTTGCAACGATATTCGGATCCGCGTGAAACGATCGGTCCCCAATAACCGATGAGGTAATGGGTAGCGCCAGATCAAGACAGGGGGAGCAATCAACAGTGATGCCGACCCCGTTCAAATCGTCACAAATTAGGGCCGTTGCCAGCCGGCACGCCTCTATTCCTTTTGCAGCATCCAAATCATACAGCTGTCCCAACCGTCCGAATGAAGGCGCTTCAAACCAGTGCGGAGAGCGCAACCGTTGAACACGCCCTCCTTCCTGATCCAGCAGAACCGGCGCATCTGGCCGACCGACAGACACTCGCAGGGCGTTGACAAGGGTCCTAACCTGTTCCGGATTGTCTATATTTCTGGCAAACAGGATAAAGCCAAGCGGCTTTTCGCTTGCAAAAAATTCCTTTTCCTGAGCCGTGAGTACGAGCCCTTCACATGAAAAAATGACCGACTTCACATCTTTCATATCAGTTTTTTGCAACGAGACAGTCCTGCTTTTCTGCCTTGAGATCCGCACATAATTTACCAGCCGACGCTTTGTCGGCAAAGGCGCCTACTTGCAGTCTATAGAACAGACCTTTTCCTTTAACCTCTGCTTCCTGAACGCGATGCGGGATCCCTCGCAAAAGTCCTTCATGGGCTTTCTGGAAACGCTGCCAGGCTATTTCAGCCGCATCGGTCGATCGAAACGCCCCTAACTGAACACGAAATTTAATATCTTCCGGGCGTAGTTCCTTAGCCGGTTCAGGTTTCTCTGCCACGACCTTTTTTGCTTCTGGCTCTGGCGTGACGGGCTTCGGAGCCTCTTTCACAACCGGGGCTTCCGCTACCTCTTTAGCAGCGTCTAATTTTGGGGCGTCCGCGACCTTGACATCAGCCACCGATTTTGGTGCCTCCATTGCCTTGCTGGTATTCGCAGCCGGCTCCGTATTGTCCGTCATCTTGGTCGCGTCTACTGCCGCTACTGGCTCATTTTGTTTTTTCTTTAACTCTGTTGCCACCTTGGCTGCCTGAGCCGCAGCAAGAGCCGCGGCCTCTTCAGCTTGTTTCTGAGCAGCCTCTGCTTTTGACATCAATGTCTCAGACTGTTTATCCGCTTTGGCTTCTGCACTTTCAGTCTCGCTTTCGGAAATATCGACCGGGGCAGGTTCTGGAATAGCGCTCTCTGGCGGTGACATCAGGGTCTCCACCTTTTCTTCTTCTTTTTCATTTTCCAGAACGCTAAAGACCTTCTTATCCTGATGCGGAATATCCATTCCCCCTTTATCTTCGGGGATGGTTTTTACAGGTG
Source organism: Sneathiella sp. (assembly GCF_047631475.1). Classification (GTDB taxonomy): domain Bacteria; phylum Pseudomonadota; class Alphaproteobacteria; order Sneathiellales; family Sneathiellaceae; genus Sneathiella. Next base: position 41,485 of record NZ_JBLHZT010000029.1, read on the forward strand.
AGGTATCCGCGGTAACGATAGGTGGGGCGAGTTGCACTCCTTTTTTAACGCCCTGGTCATATGCGTACCAGATTCCGATGCCAAAACCGACGACAATCACAACCGTTAGCGCGCCGCCGATCAGCTTCCAGCGGTTAAATGAGGGAATATCCTCATCGTCGTAAAAAGCATCATCGTCATCGTCAAAATTATAGTTATCACTCACCTAGACAAACTCCTCTAAGATGTCGAAATCCACAAGGCCCAGCCCTTCACAGATCAATCGGTCAACGGCCCGGAACAGCAATTGGCGCCCCCCGCCCTTCTCCGTTTCCATCAAATAATCAGTGGATTGTGGCCTTTCCTTTTCAACCAGCGCAAAAAATAGCAGGGTTAGGTCCTGCAGGAAAGAGAACAGATGGAGCATATCTCTTTTTTCCCACGTTTGAACAGCAATGTCCGGCCAATCACAGACCATTTTCAATAGTTGTTTTTCTAGTCGTTGGTTCAGTTCAATAGAACTGTCAGAAATAGGATGAAGCAACTGACCATCTGCAGAAACCTTCTCCACCCGGGCCAGCATGGATTGAATACGGGCATGGGCATAGGCCAGACTAAATACCGGATTATCGTAACTGGCATCAATCGCCAATACAGGGCTGAAATTGACGGAAAAATCTGGCGCGTTAGAAAGCACGGCCAGTTTGGTGCGGGCCAATCCGCATTTTGCTATCGCCGCTTGCGCCGGAAATCCTGCCTGCTGCGCCTCCGGACCGGGGACTGTCTCCAGCTGACAGTCCAGCTTTACGGCCAGATGCCCAAGGGCCTCAGCATTCCAGACCCGACGCGCGTTAGTAAGACCCTCTGAATTTTGCGGAACCTCAACCATCTGATGCCGAACCTTCAGGGCCGTAGCGGCGCTTTGTTCGAACGCCTTGAAATCATTTAACAGGTCCACCATCCGATCGAACCAGTAGCTCGGCTTAATCGTGATGTTCAAATAGCCATTTGACGCCACGTCAACCGACTGAACAAAAGTAAGCACTTTAAGCGGTGCGATGAACAAGGCAGCATTGTCCTCGTCCTTAAGGGCTTCTTCCTGTGCAAGAAGCATAAGACAATTGCTGCATAAATCACCAAAACCCTCATTCGACGGAGGGCGAAGCTTGAGATCAGCTAAACGGTCCGGTTCCATTTTACCGTCTGAAATCAGCTTTAAAAATACCGTTTCCAGGATGCGACGGATAGACGACGTGTGGTTTTCGCTCATATTCCCAATTCTGCGCAAATGTGTTACAATTGACAAATCCAATCAGGATTAATACATGATTAGGGTTCAGGGTCCAAACCTGATACAACTAAGATGTAAAAATCGTTGTCTATCACTTTAATTTTGGAAGCAATATTAATGTTTGCACCACAAACAACTGAACCGCCCGTCAAATTGTCCGATAGCGCGGCATTGCGGATCAATGCTATTGTCGACGAAATGAAATCTGAAAAAAACATGCTCCGGGTTGCCGTCGATGGAGGCGGATGCTCAGGGTTCCAGTATAGCTTTGACTTGGAAGACACAAAAAACCCGGATGACGTGGTTGTCGAAAATCAAGGCGCGACCCTTCTGGTGGATAGTGTCTCTCTGCTTTACCTTGCAGGGGCCGAAATTGATTATGTCAGTGACCTGATCGGTGCCTCTTTCCAAATCAAAAACCCCAATGCAACGGCGTCCTGTTCCTGCGGGTCTTCTTTCTCGGTTTAAGAAGTCCACAATATCAATTTGCATTCATCGTTAAAAGCCGTCATCAATAACGGCAGAATTTGCTTTTTGAGATAAATGGGACCGCCTAATGAAAATCGCCAGTTGGAACATCAATTCAGTAAAAGCACGCCTGCCCCGTCTGGTTGATTACCTACAGGATGAAGCCCCTGATGTTGTCTGCCTTCAGGAACTTAAGGCAATCGACGAAATGTTTCCCCGCGAAGAAGTTGCAGAACTGGGATATAACATCGAAACTCATGGGCAAAAAACCTATAACGGCGTTGCAATTCTCTCCAAATTTCCTATCGAAGACGTGATGCGTGGTCTTCCCGGAAACGATGCGGACGAGCAATCCAGATATATTGAAGCGACAATCAATGGTGTACGGATCGCCTCCATTTATCTGCCGAACGGAAACCCGGTCGATACAGAAAAATTCCCTTATAAACTTGAATGGATGGACCGCCTGATCGCCCGTGCCAGTACGTTACTGTCGTGGGAGGAGCCTATTGTGCTTGCCGGCGATTATAACATCATCCCGCAAGATGAAGATTGCTACGACCCCAAAGCGTGGGAGGGTGATGCCCTGACCCAACCGGAAAGCCGTGCTCGTTTCAGGCAACTTCTGAATATGGGATATGCCGATGCGTTTCGGACATGGACCCGTGATGTTAATTATACCTACTGGGATTATCAACGCGGCGCCTGGCAAAAAGACAATGGCATCCGTATTGACCATTTACTTCTATCCGCAGAAGCCACTGACAGACTTAAAAATGTTGGTATTTCCAAGGGACCTCGCGGGAAGGAAAGACCCTCCGATCACACCCCGATCTGGATCGAATTGTCAACGTAATGACGTTATGGCATTTAATTAGATTTTTCACCTGACTATTAGTAAATAGTTAGGATAAAATAGGCTAAACATAAGAATAAACTGTATTTCAGGACATAAATTAAATTCAGTCTGGGGCGTTAATTAAGTGACTAGTAACTGGGATGAAAATCTCGCACTGACCTGTTTTGGTTATTTGGATCAAGGCGTTCTTGTCATTTGCTCAGAATTAAGAGTAGCGTTCAGCAATGACCGGTTTTGTGAATTACTCGAACTTCCCCGCTATCTAGGTATTCCCGGTGTCCCGATAGGCGATATCTTCAGATATAATGCCAAACGCGGTGAATATGGACCGGGCGACATTGAAGATCTGGTTCAGGAACGGATAGATTTGTGCCGACTGATGGTGCCCCACTCTTTTGAGCGTACGCGCCCGGATGGTCTGGTACTGCAAATCGATGGATCCCCTCTTCCCAACGGCGGTATGATCTCGACCTATACTGACATCACGGAAATTTCAAACTCTCGTAGTGCTTTGGAAAATGCCAACGAAATCCTGGACATTCGGGTTCAGGAACGAACCCAACAGTTGGCAATTCGCGAACAGGAACTGTCTGAAAAGGCGACAGCCCTGGAAACAATCATGACCAGTGTAGAAACCGGCTTGGCTTTGTTTGATAATGACCTCTGTCTCGTGGCTTGCAATGAAAATTTTATCAAACTCCTAAACTATCCAAGTTCACTCAACGTCCCCGGTACGCCAATCCGACAATTTTTCGAATATAACGCCCAAAGCGGAGAATACGGAGCAGGCGACCAATCAGAGCAAGTTGAAAAATACATGTCGATTGCCCGTGCTGCAGTTCCGTTTACAACGGTCCGCCACCGGAACGATGATCGCCACATTAAAATTGCCGCCCAACCGACAACAGATGGACTGGTTATTTGTTACACTGACGTAACGGAACAAACCCATGCTGAAAATATTTTACGGCATAACAATGAAATACTGGAAGAACGTGTAGAAGCCAGAACATCGGAATTGAAGGCCGCTAAAGAGATTGCTGAAAAAGCCAGCCAGTCCAAATCGCAGTTTCTTGCAAATATGAGCCACGAACTTCGCACGCCTTTAAATGCGATTATTGGCTTTTCAGAGCTTCTGATGATGGACGATTACACCATGCTCGAGAAGGAAAAGCGGGCCGAATATGCGGGTGATATCAATTCTGCCGGTACTCATTTGCTTCAAGTGATCAACGATATTCTGGATGTTGCAAAAATCGAAGCCAACCAAATCAATTTGTTAGAACAGGATCTAGACCTGAAATCAGTTGTAAGGTCATGTCTTCAGATGGTTTCTGTCGATGCAAAAAGCCGCGAAATACAACTGGAAACAGACATCCCTGAAGACCTGCCCATAATTGTTGGGGATCCTACTCGCATTAAGCAAATTATTGCGAACCTTTTGTCCAATTCAGTCAAATTTACCGATGCAAAAGGCACGATCAAAGTACAAATCGAAATTTGTGACGACAAATCTATCTCCATCAACGTTCTGGACAACGGCATCGGAATAGCCAAAAAAGACCTAAAACATGTTCAAGCACAATTTGGACAGGTTCAATCGTCATACAACCGAAATCATCAGGGAACCGGTCTGGGGCTAAGCCTTGTGAGGCTATTGACGGAAGCCCATGGCGGGCAATTTCTACTAAAAAGCGAAATCAACAAGGGAACCGCGGCCTGCGTTATTTTTCCGGCAAGCAGAACAAAAGTACTGGTGTCTTAAGCCTATAGTCCAAATAGACCAAAAAGATATTCCTTTTTAATCAGAATAAATTTATATTAGAGGCCTTAGGTATCCTGTTGTTATGGTCTTTAATATGTTGCTGACGTCCAGTTCCAGTCAAATATCTGAAATTGTAAGCCAAGGTTATAATTACTGGATGTCTTGTAAAGGCGACAGGGAAATGCCCCGTTGGTCAGACATTGATCCGGCAAAATTCAAACCTTTACTTCCTTCTGCAATCGTCACCCATGTCCTCAGGGATCCACTTGATTTTGTCGAGATGATAACCGGCGAGAATATTCTGGAACGCAGCAACAGCAATAGCATGCGTCGAAACTGGCGGAACTTTCCCGGACGCGAACCAGGCAGTAAAATCTGGGAGGCGTTTGAGAATATTGTTATCACTAAAACTTCTAATTTCAGCGAAATCCCTTATGTAGGTCCGCACAAAGAATTCTTGAAAGTTCATACCGTAAGCTGCCCTATTTCCAACGATGGCGAGACTGTGAACAAAATCCTGTCCTTTGTCGATTATGTCAGTCAAACAGATGAGGATATTGAAGAAGACGTTGCTTCCAACTCGACCAATTCTCTCAATTATCGGCCCGGCCTGTAACCCTTATTGCGTTCAACAAACCACCTCGCTAAACTCTCGGCCCTGATATAATCGAGGCCTTTTTAATGATATCCGTATCAATATGCACAGATGATTTTAATCGCTGGCAAGACTTGCTGACCTTAATACAAAAATCATATGCCTATATGGCAGCCCGCATTGATCCTCCCTCCTCAATGAACAGACTAACGGCTGAAAGCCTTGAGGCAAAATCACGATCCGAGACACTGTTTATCGCATTTGAAGAGAACCGACTTGTTGGATGCGTTTTTTTGAAAGAGCAACCGTCAAATTTCTATCTTGGAAAACTGGCTGTTGATCCAGATTGTCAGGGCAAGGGGATTGGCTCAATGTTGATTACTGCCTGTATCGAATTCGCCCAGCAAAACGAGAAACCGGACATTGAACTGGAAGTGCGAATTGAGCTCACGGAAAATCAGGCGTTATTCTCACGTAAGGGCTTTACAAAAATAAGAGAAAACGCCCATGCTGGCTACAACCGTCCAACGAGTATCGTGATGCATAGAAAAGGAACATTATGACACGCGACGAATTTGATCTTTTTTGCAGCCAGCTATCCGCTACAACAAACGTCATCCAGTGGGGAAACGCGAGTGTCTGGAAAGTGGGTGGGAAGATCTTTGCCATCTGTTCTCATTGGGGCCCGGGAAAAAACCAAAAAATATCGTTTAAATGTAATGATTTATCCTATTCCATTTTGACCGAACAGGAGGGCATCATTCCCGCGCCCTATCTTGCCCGCGCCAAATGGGTTCAAATTACAGATCCGGCCGGCATGTCAGATGGCGATATAAAAGCCTATATTGAAGAAGCCTGGCGCATTATTTCCAATAAACTAACCAAGGCGAAACAGCGCGAACTCGGCCTTGCCTGAGAATCGGGATCCACTCTGAACGTACGCACTCTGCGCACTTCACGCCTGTTTTTCCCATTGGTCATATCGCTGGCCGAATTCCGCGAAGCGGTGTTTCACGTCATCCATATCCAATGGCGCGGGCTTTAACGTTTCTGCATCCCACTGCATACGGTCATTTAAAGGAGACATTAGATCACCGCCATACACATGTATGGCCGCTGTTTTCTTATTAATCGGGTTAAGGACCGAATGAATAATGTCCCGCCCCAGTGTTTCAGCATCCCCTACCCCGATGGATTTTCCGCCCGCGATTTCTATCTCGCCGTCTTTCTGCCGCCAAAACGCATTGTCTTCCCGGCCAGTATATAGTCCGATGACCGCGTACATGTTATGATTGTGCGGCGTCACGCTCATGAAAGGCGGCCAGATCACATTTAGGATAGTCAGACTATCAGAGTGATAAATCGGTTCAATCCCCGCGACCTCAGGCGCGCCCAATTCCCGCATAATAGCCGCAGGATCGGAAACCGCCCGCTCTACAACTGCTCTTACAGCACTCTGTCCTTCTTCAGCCGCGCTTTTGCAATCTTCAATAAATTGATCTTTACTAAACATGCAGGTTCCTCCCAGCTGTTTCAAACCATTATATTTAATTTAATTAATATAACAAATACCAAACAATCGCGATCATACCTTTGCAGCTTGGCAAATGGTTTTGTATGTCTGCTTAATGTACGCGCCCTCTCGCCAAACACACCGTCTCCCTGACGAATGTCTCTTATTGTTAAAGGACGGAGGGATACCTATAGTAAGCAGATGTAATATCATTTGGGGTTGGGGAATAAATGACAAATTACCTGAGTGTGACACACTGCGTTTATGACGCAGTCAAGTTTGTCTTTGCAAATTTCCTGAATTGTATTTTTCATGTCATCCCTATTTTGTTTTTGGTCTCAATCGTTGCCTGGTTACAAGGCTGGCTGGGAGGCTGGATGATACCGGCCGGTAATCTTTTGCAGCCCTTTATCTATGCAATGTTTGCGGTTGCCTGGCATCGATACTCTATTCTGCAATCCGAACGACAGAAGAAGTGGTTTAATTACAGGCTTGGAAAACGAGAATTAAAATTCGGCGCTCTGTCTGTTTTATTTACGCTTGGCATGACCAGCTTGGCGGCCGGAATAGGAAAAGTCTTTCCGCTTGAGATTGGCTTACCGCTATTTTTATTGCTCCTAGTGCCCATTCTTGTAACGGTCGTTTTCATTTATCCGGCAATTGCCCTGGATCAACCAATCCAGATCAGGCTTTTCCTGAATAAGGGTGTAAAACTGATCCTTTCCTTCATCATTGCCTTGGTTTTACTCGCCCTTATTGGAACAGTTCTAGGTCTGAGCGCTTTCTTTGCGCTGAAGTTATTGAGCATGATTTTTACGGCAGCGGCCTTAAAGGTCATAATCTTCATTCTGACTAATCTTCTGATAATCCCCCTGCTCCTTGCAATTTCAACAAGTTCTGCCTCGTTTTTATATAAACGGGTTATTGGGTTATCCCCTGAGCGGGACGATGAAAGCCTCCAAAACCTTGATCCTACAGCTTAAACAGACCCTCCGTTAACCGCATAAAAAAGCC
>NZ_JBLHZT010000030.1:0-48559 GCF_047631475.1 Sneathiella sp.
CCCCATGTATTATACCGTCTGTCCAGAGACGACTGGCATAAAAAAAGCCGGTCTTTATAACCGGCTTTTTTTGAACTGTCCTTCAAACCCTATTCAGATTTGATCTGTTCGCGGGCTTTCACCAGCAATTCATCCATTTCCCGGCGAATGCGGTGGTCCGACATTTCAACATTTTTTGAATCGAAATCTCGACGGATTTTACGGAAGACGTCGTCGTCGCCTTTTTCTTCCAGATCTGCCGTGATTACTTCTTTTGCGTAAGCGGCAACGGCATCTCCAGAGAGACCCATCAATTCTGCGGCCCACTGACCCAGAAGCTTGTTGCGGCGTGCGTTTGCTTTGAACTCAAGATCGCTATCATGCGCGAACTTGTTTTCATGTGTTTTACCAAGATCGTCCAAACCTGACATTCTTAACCCCTTAAAGTCACTTTTCAGTGCCGAAAATACCGTTATTACAGCTTATCACAAGACTAAACATGTAAGATGGTTATTTCTATAAAAAGCGACAAGAACTTTTTTTGAAATTATCCGCTCATAATGTGTTACGAGTTGTTGTGTTTGCGGCATAACTGAACTATGTTCCCCGTGAAATCACTAATCACTGGTATTTCAAGACGGATAGACCGGATTTGTTGACATGTCATTGCGACAGATCAAGTCAGCCGTTTCCTATTTACTGTTGGCTTTTTTAGCCCCATAGCTGGAGTGACGTCCATGACCCGACGTAGACGTGTCTACGAAGGCAAGGCAAAAGTTCTTTTTGAAGGACCAGAGCCAGGAACCCTTGTTCAATATTTTAAAGACGATGCAACTGCGTTCAACGGCGAGAAGAAATCCACCGTGACCGGCAAAGGCGTCCTTAATAACCGTATTTCAGAACATCTGATGAACCGCCTGTCTGAGATCGGTATTCACAATCACTTTATTCGGCGCCTGAACATGCGCGAGCAATTGATCCGGGAAGTCGAAATCATTCCTGTGGAAGTTATTGTTCGGAATGTCGCTGCAGGCTCTATTTGCAGTCGTTTGGGGATTACAGAAGGCACAGCCCTTCCGCGGACCATCATTGAATACTGCTTCAAGTCCGATGAACTGAACGACCCCCTTGTTTCTGAAGAGCATGTCACAGCCTTTGGCTGGGCGACGCCGCAGGAACTTGACGACATCATGAACCAGTCTTTGCGGGTCAATGACTTTTTGACCGGATTGTTCACTGGGATCGGCATTAAACTGATCGATTTTAAACTGGAATTTGGACGTCTTTATTCTGACGATGAAGTGCAGGTTATTCTGGCCGATGAAATTAGCCCTGATAACTGCCGTCTTTGGGATATTGCGACCAACGAAAAAATGGATAAAGACAGATTCCGTCGGGATCTTGGTGGGATTGAAGATGCCTATCAGGAAGTCGCTCGTCGGCTGGGTATCCTGCCCGAGGGCGGTCCCGGAGATCTTAAAGGTTCTACTGCAATTCAATAAGGCGCATTTTTGCGCCTTTTTTCTTGGGCATTTCAAGAAGGTAAGGATAAATGAAAGCTCGCGTTACTATTTCACTCAAGAACGGTGTACTGGATCCACAAGGCAAGGCAATTGAAAATGCGTTGCACGGGCTGGGCTTTGAACAGGCAAACAATGTCCGTCAGGGGAAAGTGATCGAACTCGATCTGGGGAATATCTCAGAAAATGAAGCACCGGACACTGTCGACAGGATGTGTAAACAATTGTTGGCCAATACAGTGATCGAAAATTACTCCATTGAATTGTTGGACTAACCTTTACTGGGAGACTAAAGACCGATGAAGGCCGTCGTTATTGTTTTTCCGGGGTCCAACTGTGACCGTGACATGAAAGTTGCGATCGAACAGTCTTTGGGTACCGCCCCGGCTATGGTCTGGCATGCAGACAGTCAATTGCCGGAATGCGATTTAATTGCCATTCCCGGCGGGTTCTCCTACGGCGACTATTTGCGTTGTGGCGCAATCGCAGGGAACTCACCGATTATGAGAGAAGTTGTGAAAAAAGCGGCCTCCGGCACGCCAGTTCTTGGGGTCTGCAACGGATTTCAGGTCGCCACGGAAACTGGAATGCTACCCGGAGCGTTGCTTCGCAATGCAAATCAGGCTTTCATTTGTAAAGATGTGCATTTGCAAGTTGTTGGCGAAAACCGGAACTTCTCAGCTGGTTTTTCTTCAGGTGATATTGTCCGCTTTCCTGTGGCCCATCATGACGGTAATTATTTTGCCGATGATGAGACCCTTGCTCGGCTCGAAGGTGAAGGTCAGATTGCCTTTAAATATGCCGATGAAAATGGCGTTGTTTCAGACGAGAGCAACATAAACGGTTCGCGCAATAATATTGCCGGCGTTTATAACAAGGCTGGAAATATCCTTGGTTTGATGCCTCACCCTGAACGCCTGATAAGTGACCAGCTTGGTGGCACGGACGGCAAAGTTTTCTTCGATAATCTTATCAATTCTCTGAACTGATTGACGACATGACCGAAATCACAAAAGAAATTGTCGCTGAACACGGTTTATCCGAAAGCGAATATGAACGGGTTCTGGAAATTCTGGGACGCGAACCAAATCTGACGGAACTTGGGATCTTCTCTGTAATGTGGAGTGAGCATTGTTCCTATAAATCTTCCAAAAAATGGCTCAAAACCCTACCGACAGAAGCCCCTTGGGTCATTTGCGGACCTGGGGAGAATGCCGGTGTGGTTGATATTGGCGATGGCCAGGCTGCTATTTTTAAAATGGAAAGCCATAACCACCCGTCCTATATCGAGCCCTATCAAGGCGCCGCGACCGGTGTTGGCGGAATTATGCGGGATGTCTTTACAATGGGCGCCCGCCCGATTGCTAATCTGAATGCCCTTCGTTTCGGCCGGCCAGAGCATCCCAAAACACGCCATCTCGTGTCTGGTGTTGTTGCTGGTATCGGTGGATATGGCAACTGTATGGGTATCCCAACAGTGGGCGGTGAAACCAATTTCCATGCGTCTTATGACGGTAATATTCTGGTAAATGCGATGACCGTTGGTCTTGCTGATACCGATAATATTTTCTATTCAGCCGCCGCCGGTATCGGCAATCCGGTTGTGTATGTAGGATCAAAAACCGGACGGGATGGTATTCACGGCGCCACGATGGCCTCAGCTGAATTCGATGATGACAGTGAAGAGAAACGCCCGACAGTTCAGGTTGGGGATCCGTTCACGGAAAAACTCCTTCTGGAAGCCTGCCTCGAATTGATGGCAACAGACGCGATTGTTGCTATTCAGGATATGGGGGCTGCCGGTCTGACCTCTTCTTCTTTCGAAATGGCAGACAAAGGCGGCGTTGGAATTCAGCTGGATCTTGACCATGTGCCGATGCGCGAAGAAGGCATGACGCCTTATGAAATCATGCTGTCGGAAAGTCAGGAAAGAATGTTGATGGTTCTGAAACCCGGTCGGGAAGCAGAAGCAAAAGCAATTTTTGACAAGTGGGAACTTGATTTCTCGGTCATCGGAACCGTTACTGACACAGGGCGCATGGTCCTGACCATGTTTGGTGATGTGGTCGCAGACCTTCCGGTTGCCCCGTTGGCGGATGCCGCACCGGAATATGATCGTCCTTGGATAAAGACAGAAGTGCCTGCACCAATCAAGGCCGCAGATGTTACCGAATGCAAGGATCTGAAACAGGCCCTGCTGACGATTATGGGCTCTTCTGAAATTGCCAGCCGAAAATGGATTTGGGAACAGTATGACCATATGGTGATGGGCGATACCATTCAACGTCCTGGCGGTGATGCCGCGGTTGTCCGTATCCACGGAACAGATAAAGCGCTTGCTGTCACAACAGACTGTACACCGCGGTATTGTTATGTGGATCCAGAAACCGGCGGCGCGCAGGCAATTGCGGAAACCTGGCGTAACCTGACCGCAACCGGGGCCCAGCCTCTTGCGGTTACGGATTGCATGAATTTTGGAAATCCGGAACGTCCTGAAATTATGGGACAGTTTGTTGGATGTATTGAAGGGATGCGAAAAGCCTGCACAGATCTGGATTATCCAGTCGTGTCTGGAAATGTGTCCTTATATAACGAAACAAACGGCACCGGCATTCATCCGACCCCGGCAATTGGCGGTGTCGGTTTGTTGAAACAGTCCGATCATATGGCGACGATCGCTTTTAAAAACGAAGGGGATGTTGTTCTTCTGGTTGGTGATACATCGGGAGACATGGGCCAGTCTATTTACCTCAGAGAAATCGAGGGCCGTGAAGAAGGGGCACCACCTCGCATGGATCTTGCTGTTGAAAAAAGAAACGGTGATTTCGTTAGAAATGCAATTCACACAGGGCTGGTAACTGCGTGTCATGATCTTTCAGATGGTGGTTTGGCTGTCGCATTGAGTGAAATGGCGCTTGCCGGCAAGATGGGTGCAACGATTGATCTGGATCTGGATCTTCCTTCCCATGCCGCACTTTTTGCAGAAGATCAGGGTCGTTATGTAATGACGGCATCGCCTGAAAATGCGCAGAAACTTCTGGAAAATTCAAAGAATGCCAACGTTCCCCTTCAAATAATTGGAACGACCGGTCATAATGAATTGAATATTGCAGGTGAACTGCACATATCTGTAGAAGATATCCGTCAGGTGCACAGCAATTGGCTGCCAAATCTGATGGTAAAACAAAGTGTTGAGCAGGAGTAATTAAGCATGGCAATGGACGCAGGTGAAATCGAACGCCTCATTCTCGAAGGCATCCCGGGTGCTTCCGTACAAATCACAGATTTACGGGGTGATGGCGATCATTATGCTGCGCTGGTTGAATCTTCGGCTTTTGAAGGTATTCCACGTGTCAAACAACACCAAATGGTGTATGACGCTCTCAAAGGGAAAATGGGCGGTGACCTGCATGCGCTTGCATTGCAGACCTCAACCCCTAAATCATAAATTACGTTAATAGTTTAAGAAGGACTTACAAATGCTTGATCAAGCTACCGAAGAACGGATTAAACAGGAAGTGTCCTCGAACGATGTTGTCCTGTTCATGAAAGGGACGGCAATCTTCCCGCAATGCGGTTTTTCAGCGACAGCGGTTCAGATTTTATCGCACCTGAATGTCAAGTTTCACAGCATTGATGTCCTCAGTGACCCCAGCATTCGCGACGGCATAAAACAATATAGCGAATGGCCGACCATCCCTCAGCTTTATGTAAAAGGCGAGTTTCTTGGCGGTTGCGACATTATGCGCGAAATGTTTGAAACAGGTGAATTGCAGGGCATTCTTGAAGAAAAGAATGTTGCCAAAGCAACTGCATAATTGCCTATACCTGACGAGATCAAAAAACGGTGCCGTAGTGCACCGTTTTTTTTGACCTAAATTCGAAAGATCCCGCTGACATTTCGCCGAAAATACGTTGATGTCATTAAAAAATAATCTACTCTGCCGACAGAAAATAGGGGAATTTGCACTCTGGAGGGCAATGTGAATCAAGAAAAACTGGTGAAAATCATTGCGTCGTTACCCGACGGGCTGTTCAATCTTTTATATATTGGCCGGCGGATTAAGAAAGACAAACAACTCCTGAACGCAAAGGCACAGTTTTTATGTTCCATCGTTGAAAAACAAAGCCTACCCATTGAAGAGGAAACTGTCGAAAATACACGGCTTCAAATGGAGAGCCTTTCTGACTTGCTATCTGGCGAGACAGTTCCCATGGGATCAATCGAAAATTTTACGATTGACGGTCCCTTAGGCGACATCCCTGTTCGTTTGTATAAACCAGAAACTGATGATAGCCCGCTTCCGGTTCTGGTTTATTTTCATGGGGGTGGGTTTATTCGGGGGTCAATCAATTCACATGACGGGCTTTGTCGGCGTCTTGTTCAATATGGCGGTTTTGCTGTTTTGTCCGTTGATTACCATCTGGCCCCGGAATATCCTTTTCCAGCTGCTGTAGATGATGCCTACGCTGCCTTTGACTGGGCTCGTTCGAACGGCCAGTCGAAAGGTCTGGATACCGGAAAGGTTGCTGTGGGCGGCGATAGTTCTGGCGGTAACCTTGCGGCAGTCGTTGCGCAGGATACACTGCGTAATGGTACCCCCTCGCCTGTATTTCAGTTGTTGCTTTATCCAACGACAGACGCCAACTTTACGGCGCCCAGCCATCGCACGTTTGCAAATGGATTTTTCTTAACCGCCGAGCGAATGCATTGGTACAGAGGACACTATCTTCCTGATCCTGCCCTTTGGAATGATGAAAGAGCCTCACCGGGACTGAAAGAGAATCTTGAAGGGCTTGCGCCCGCCCTGATCATTACTGCAGGGTTCGATCCGTTACGAGATGAGGCGGAAGACTATGCCAGTCGATTAAAAAATGCGGGGGTTCCCATGGGCGTTATCCGGCATGAAGGTATGGTTCATGGTTTTATGTCGTTAAGTGGGCTGTTAGAAGACGCTGATAAAGCCATTCGGACTGCTGCAGACACTTTGAAAACGATATTTTCAAAGGATTGATGGTAATGAATGCAGTGCTTCAGGCATTAAAGGAAATCTTTCGGGAAAGTCTCATTGTCTATTGGGGCCTATTGAAAATCATGGTTCCCGTCATGGTTATTGTTGAAATCGGTGTTCGTTTGGGTGTCGTGGAAATCATCAGTAAATGGTGTGCGCCTATCATGTCAGTGTTCGGCCTTCCAGCAGAGCTTTCCCTTGTTTTGGCGACCAACCTGATTGTGGGTCTTTATGGTGCCGGGGCTGCCCTTGTTACCTTGGCCCCCGGTTTGGATCTTACCGTAGAAAATATGACCGTTTTGGCAGGAATGCTGCTTTTTGCGCATGCCCTCCCTGTGGAACAGACGATCGTAAAAAAGACTGGCACACCGCTTATTTTTTCTATTTTTACTCGGGTATTTGCTGCGGGATTTTATGGTTGGATAATGCATGTGGTGTATCAGTTTTTTGGCGCTCTTGATGGTCCGGCAACCATATTGATCACAGCGGGAAGCCAGACGGGTGATACCAGCTGGATGGCGTGGGGTATCTCTTCTCTTACCGGTCTTATTTCAGTTTTCGGTGTTCTCGTGTTTTTGATCACCCTGCTTCGTGTTCTGGAATATCTTGGCATTACAAAGCTTATTACCCGGGCCTTAACACCCGCGCTGCGCCTCATGGGGGTCGGGCCAAATGCGGCCCCCCTCGCGATGATTGGAATATTGCTGGGTCTTTCTTTTGGAGGGGCGCTTATCTTGCGGGAAGTTGAAAAAGGGGCCCTACAGCCGAGAAGTATATTTATCTCCATGATTTTTATGGGGCTGTGCCATAGCCTTATTGAAGATACGATTATTGCAATTGCCTATGGCGGGCATTGGAGTGGTGTTCTGGTTGGCCGGCTTGTTATTTCAATTCTGCTAATCCTTCCTATCAGTTTCTATGTCCTGCGTGTTTCCGATAAGACTTTCTTTCGCTACTGGTACAGTAGAAAGAGTAGCCCCTAAGGTGACATAAAATCTGCCGGTTTGCGTGGCCGGTAATTCCCCCACGCTTGTCCGGTCCCGCTAAAACGTTAAGATGATATGCGCTGCGCCCTCACTCCTTGATCGTGAAGGTCATAAATGCGGCGTTGTAACACTCGAATTGGAGGGGGCGCTGGATGAATTTCGTGAAGTCCAGACACTTTATCGTGTGGCGGGGGCGTCTAATTCAATTCCAAAGAGGTGCCACAATAGCGGAACCCCGCAGGCATTCCCAAATCACCGGATTTCAAATTTGGGAGAGCGGGCGCCTTCAGGACGCCCCTGTTTTTAAAAAAAATGCGGCCATATGCACCAATCCTCGACGCCTTTCTTGGCCTATAAGAAACGCGGAAAATATTCAATATTTTGTAGTTTTGTTATTCAGCGATAGGGCGCCCGTTTGTCCAACCTCTGGTATTTTAAGTCAGGGTTGGGGAGTTTGGAAGTATCCATGCAATCAAATAGGCAGGCCCGAATAGACGTTCGAATAAAATATTCGCGGTTTTTGCTGATCCTTTTTTCCATTGGTACGTGGAAAAATGCCTTATCCTCATGAGGGTGAACGATAAAACTAAATTGATGATTTTAAAAAAATCATCTCGTTCTTCCCTTTTATGCGTTTGTGTTACGGATGAAAATTTTCGAGTTTCTACTTGTCAAATTGGCCTGCTTCATCAAAAACGCACATCCATAACGCGCATCTGAAAAGTAACTTTTTGTAATATCAGCAAAATAATAATGTTATAAATTCTATCGACGAGTGCTTTTTGATGCATTTTTATTAATTAAATATCAACCACTTATAAGAGATAATTTAAAGCATGAAAGAGTATATAGAAAATGGAGATGAAAAAAAATACTGGAAAATGTAATAAAAAAGAAGAATAATGAATAAACGGCATGTCATATATGAAACTTACATAGTGATCGGCAGTTGCATGAAAAGAGTATTATTTTTAATTGGGTTGATCACTTCAGGGTTTGTTTCTGTTGTTTCTGCGTCTGAAACAACACCGGATCTGAAATTCGCCTGTAATCATTTCCCCCCTTATAATTTTAAAAATCAAACCGCCTCAGGTATGAACGTCGATGTTATTAAAGCGGCATTGGCTAACCAAGGCAGAAAAGCGTCGTTTGATTTTTTTCCGTTTTCTCGTGCCATGGCGCTCGTGAAAAACGGTGATTATGACGCGGTATGTGGTTGCAGTTATCGCGAAGAACGGGAAACCAGCTTTTTCTTTTCAGATATGCTTGGCAATATCAGTCAGGGTGTTTTTCGCAAAAAAAAGAATGCAGAGCAGTCGATTAACAGCCTTTCCAAGCTGAAAGGACAAACAGTTGCGACCATAACCGGGTATGTGCTGCAAAAAGAACTTAATGAGAATGACATAGAAAATGTCGGTGTAAAAGACGAAATACAATTGATCCGGATGCTGGAAAGCGACCGGGTTAAGAATATATATGCCTATCGCGATATAATTTTATATGATTTGAACTTGATGGGATTAGAGCTGCCGCTGGATTATTCAGAAATCTCTACCCAGCCAAATTATGTCTGTATTTCCAGAAAGATCCCTGACGGGGACCGCGTTCTAAACGAGTTTAATCGTGGATTACGGGCGATAAAATCATCCGGTTTGTATAGTAGAATTCGGGCGGAATATCTGACCGTGAATTAGAGGGACCAGCCATTTGATGCATCGCTGGCCCCACATCTTTTACTCTCCGTCGCCCACCCGTTGGGATAGCGCGGCGGCAAGATAATCATCCAGATCGCCATCCAGAACACCCTGCGCGTTTCCTTTTTCGACGCCGGTTCTCAAATCCTTGACCATTTGATAAGGGTGAAGCACATAAGACCTGATCTGATGCCCCCAACCAATATCTGTTTGCTGACCGCGGGTTTCCTGTGCCGCTTCTTCACGTTTTTGAAGTTCCAACTCATATAATCGAGACTTCAGCATTTTCATGGCGGAGGCCTTGTTTTTATGCTGGGAGCGGTCGTTTTGGCACTGAACCACAACATTTGTCGGAACATGCGTAATCCGGATCGCTGACTCGGTTCTGTTCACATGCTGTCCACCGGCGCCAGACGCGCGGTAAGTATCAATACGCAGATCTTTTTCTTCGATTTCGATGTCAATATCGTCATCGATCACAGGAAAAACACCGACCGAGGAAAAGCTGGTATGGCGACGGGCATTAGAATCAAACGGAGAAATCCTGACAAGCCGGTGAACACCAGATTCCGTTTTCAGCCATCCATAGGCATTCTCACCAGAAATCTCGATCGTTACGGACTTGAGGCCCGCCTCTTCGCCAGCACTTTCTTCAAGTGTTTTAACCTTACAGCCATGCTGTTCCGCCCAACGCATATACATGCGCAGCAAAATCTGGGTCCAGTCCTGAGACTCGGTTCCCCCCGCCCCGGCATGGATTTCAAGATAGCAGTCGTTCCCATCCACTTCACCGGAGAGCATACTCTCGAGGCGTCGTTTATCCACCTCAACCTGCAACTCACGCAGGGCTTCAGCCGCTTCGCCAAGGGTTTCTTCGTCCTCCTCCATCTCCGAAAGCTCCATCAGCTCAACCGTATCGTCCAGATCCTGTACAATTCGGTTATAGGCGGTAATGGCGGTATCCAGATTGGTCCGTTCCCGCATCAGAGCCTGTGCTTTGGAAGAGTCGTTCCAAAGATCGGGATCTTCGACAAGCGAGTTTAACTCTTCGAGGCGTCTTGTGGCGTTTTCCCAGTCAAAGATGCCTCCTCAGCAGTCCTAATGCCTGCTTGATTTCATCAACAACGGCCTGATGTTCGGCGCGCATGTTTATTCCACTTCATTCTTGAATTTCGATTTGGTTTGAGAAACTAATGGTAACTTGTCGATCAGTAAAGACCACCTGTGCCATGTGTTGCCGGATTTTTTGGTAAATCGTTGGAAATGATCGAAAGACCACCCCCATCTGACCCATCGAGTACTGAATTGGCCTTGATGGCATCCGATGTTTTGAAGGCTTCAAGGATGACCTGTCTGTCACCAGCGGTTGCCGGCATTCCAGTTGTCTGATTAACCCGAACCAGGCGGATACCTTCAGGCACCCGAAAAGGAATAGCAGATTTGTCTTTCAGGGCTTCCTGCATGAAATCCCGGAAAACGGGAGAAGCAACCCCACCGCCGCCTTCTTTCGGGCCTAACGTTTTAGGTGTGTCAAAACCGATATAGATACCGACAGCCAGATCTGGCGAAAATCCAACAAACCATGCATCCCGCGCTTCATTGGTAGTCCCTGTTTTGCCGGCCAGTGGTTTCTTGATGGCAGAAACTTTACGCCCCGTTCCTCTTTGCACAACACCTTCCAGCATAGAGACAACCTGATAGGCTGTTGCAGGAGAAATAATCTGTTTGCGATTATCTTCTATTTCCGGTTCTTCCTGATCTTGCCAGAGGCTGGCACGACATCCAGTGCAGGCCCGTGTTTCATGTTGGTAGATTGAAATACCGCGGCGGTTTTGAACGCGGTCGATCAGGGTTGGTGCAATTTCCTTACCCCCATTTACCAGTTCTGAATAAGCCGTTGTCATTCTTAACAGAGTAGTTTCCATGGCGCCCAATGACATGGCCAGGGTTTCCTGAAGATTATCGTGGATGCCAAATCGTTGGGCGTAATCAGCGACGGTTGACATTCCGATGGAACGCGCCAATCGGACCGTCATAAGGTTTCTGGATTTTTCAAGGCCCAGACGCAAGGTGCTGGGGCCGTAAAATTTCTTTGTATAGTTGGACGGTTTCCAGCGATCGCCATTTTCCTGATTTAAAACGAAGGGTCCATCCATAACTTTGCTGGCAGGCGTAAAGCCGTTATCCAATGCTGCTGCGTAGACAAATGGCTTGAACGAGGATCCGGGTTGGCGCCGTGCCTGAACCGCGCGGTTGAATTCCGATGCGTCAGCATCCCATCCACCTACGAGTGCAAGAATGCGCCCTGTATGAGGGTCCATGGCCACAAGTCCGCCCGAAATATCGGGTATCTGTTCCAGGCTATAAAGCCCCTCTTTTGCCCGTTCTCCTGTTATCGGGGTCACCGTGATAACATCGCCGACGGCAACCACATCGGATGCTTTTGAAACGCCGGGACCAACGCGTTGATCTTTCAGCCATGGCCGTGCCCATTTCATGTCCTGTAATTCGATCCGGCCTTGTGCGCCAGTGTCAAACCCGATGGCCACTTCATTTTTGCTCATTTCGAGGACCACAGCTAATTTCCAGTCGCCAAGACCTTTTGGAGGGGGCACCGATTTAAGCTGCTCGATCCAGTTTTCTTCCGTTTTAATCTGTGCAACCGGTCCGCGCCAACCGTGGCGGCGGTCATACCGGCGAAGGCCATCACGAAGGGCTTTTTCACCAATTTTCTGTAGTGAGGTCTGCATGGTTGTTCGAACGGACAGACCTCCGTCATATAACCCTTCAACACCATAAAGCGTATAGAGTTCCCGGCGGACTTCCTCAACGAACCATTTGGCTTCAATCACCTGCGCGTCGCCGCCCTGCTTGACATTCAGTGGCTGGTTTGTTGCATCCGCCGCCTCTTCCGCTGTAATAAACTTCTCATCCAGCATTCTGGAGATAACCCAGTTTCTGCGCGCAAGCGCCCGTTCCGGGAAACGGAAGGGACTATAGTTGTTCGGAGCCTTAGGAAGCGCCCCCAGATACGCCGCTTCGGCAATTGTCAGGTCATTCAGCGATTTATCAAAATAGTAAAGAGCCGCCGCCGCAACACCATACGCCCGATGTCCTAGATAAATTTCGTTTAAATACAGTTCCAGAATGCGATCTTTCGGCAGGATCCGTTCAACTCGGATGGCAAGGATCGCTTCCTTTGCTTTGCGTTCATAGGATACTTCGTTGGTCAGCAACATATTTTTTGCGACCTGCTGGGTAATTGTTGACGCTCCAACCAAGCGGCGCCCCTGCCCCAGATTTTTAAGGTTCACGAAAAAGGCGCGGGCAATACCCTGAAAATCAATTCCGATATGCTGATAGAAATTTTGATCTTCTGCTGCAAGAAAGGCTTGTTTTACCTTTTTTGGAATTGCATCCACGGGAACAAAAAGACGCCGTTGACGCGCATATTCTGCAATCAGGCTACCGTCTGCGGCGTGAACCCGTGTCATAACGGGAGGCTCGTAGCCAGCAAGCTGGTCGTAATCGGGTAACCCTTTGCCGAAATGCCAGAATCCGTAAAAAATCGCACTCACACCGATTATAAGACCCAGCAGACCCAAACCAGACAAAATCAAAAATATTTTTAAAAATCTATTCATAGAGCTCAACACTTAACAAAGGAACGCTTGCATTTTTATCGTCTGCATACTTAACGGCAACTTTGTCTATTTTTCGTTTATATTGCTAATATTAGCGTTCCGAGTGGCGATTTTAAGGCTTGATTGCTTCAAAATACTTATC
Organism: Sneathiella sp.; assembly: GCF_047631475.1. Taxonomy (GTDB): domain Bacteria; phylum Pseudomonadota; class Alphaproteobacteria; order Sneathiellales; family Sneathiellaceae; genus Sneathiella. The sequence continues at coordinate 12,978 of NZ_JBLHZT010000030.1, forward strand.
GACTGCCAATGCGATGGAGTTTGCCAGCTTTCGTTGACCAATCTCGGATTTTAAAATCTGTTCATCTTTTTTATTGGAAAGATATCCCAACTCAACCAGAACCGAAGGTACATCCGGTGCTTTCAACACCCGAAATCCTGCAAATCTATGGGAATGCCCACCGACTTTCATTCCTGAACGGGCAATTTCTGGGATCAGCATCTTGGCAAATTTTACTGAAAAATTCATCGTCTCCCGCTGCGCAAGATCAATCAGGATTCCCTGAACCGTATCGTCCTGTTCCTCCAGATCCACACCGGCAATAACATCCGACTTATTGTTTGTATTCGCAAGGGCAGCCGCTTCGTCATCCGACGCATTTTCAGACAGGGTATAGACAGTCGATCCGCGGATGTCTGAACGGCCAATAGAATCGGCGTGAATGGATATGAACAGATCTGCTTCGTTCTTTCGGGCAAAATTCACCCGTTCACGCAAACTGACAAAGGTGTCGTTGGAGCGGGTCATCAAAATATGATATCGCTTGTTCAGTGATAGTTTCTGCTTCAGTTTGCGGGCCACGGCCAACGTAAGCTGTTTTTCATAAACGCCGCTTTTGCCAATGGCCCCAGGGTCAATGCCCCCATGCCCTGCATCAATAATAATGTTTAACTGCTTCTCATTTTTCGGGGGCGGCGCCGTTTTAATGGCGGGAACCGTCATCGCTACCTGACGTTTTCGAGATTCTGTTACGGCGGTTTGGAACGTCGACTTATCGGTTTTCTGGACATCAATGAAAAACCGATAGGGCTTCCCTTCTGAGGGCGGAAGAATTACTTTTCGAAGGACCTTAACTGGACGGTTCAAATCAAGCACAACCCGAGACGTACCCTGACGAAACAACCCGTAACGATAATTTTCGATAACCCCTGTTTTTCGAACTTTTTTGTTCCCCGGCTTCCAGGAAACTTCCTGCATATCAATGACTATACGATAGGGGTTGGGCAGGAAAAAGATATTGTATTCCGGCTTCTCGGACATCTCCATTACAAAGCGGGTTTTGTCTTTGTGTAAACCAAGCCGAACAGAAGTCACTTCTGGTTTTGCAATTGCTGTTTCACCAAAAAGAAAACAAAGCAACAGAACACTCAGTAAACCTGTTACACGCCTATATCTCAAACTACGAACCCCTTGGTAAAACGACATCTCTCAAAACGCCTACTAGTAGGCAATCGACCAAAGCATCTTATTCGTCAAAAGTTTTTTTAACCATATGTAATTATTCGTTTGTTATGTTGCTGCCAAGTAACTATCATCTGGGTGTGAGTTTCTGTGGTCAGTCCTCGAATATAAAAATATATGGAGGCGGCGCCGTTTTCGACAGCTTTTGCTGGCATCGACTTTTCGATCCCCCAAAGCGTCTGGAAACAGCGCTAAAGACAATGCAGAAAAATGGTTGAAACAGAAGTTGTTCCGTCTTTGATATACATTGGCGGGATCGGCAGCCGATTTAGGGTCCAGAGTTAAATAGGACATTCCTTTCCCTCCGGTTAGAGGGGGACCGGCGCCAACGACTTCCTTAAAAAATTTGGTTACTTTGCCCCTGTCTCACCAGGAAATTTGTAACTGACGGAGCTTTTAAATGGCTACGCGTATGCTAATCGACGCGACTCACGATGAGGAGACGCGCGTCGTAATCGTTAAAGGTACTCGCCTTGAAGAGTTTGATTATGAAACTGCTTCGAAGAAACAACTAAAAGGCAATATCTACCTTGCCAAAGTAACCAGAGTAGAACCGTCGCTGCAGGCGGCGTTTGTGGAATATGGCGGAAATCGCCACGGCTTCCTTCCCTTTTCCGAAATTCATCCTGATTATTATCAGATCCCGGTTTCTGACCGCGAAGAGCTGATTGAGCAGGAAAGTGTTGCTGAAAAAGAAGCGCTGAGTAAAGAGGACGAAGAGGAAGAAAAATCTTCCACTGAGCCGTCCGATCCGTCTGATACAGATGACGAGCCAAATAATTCATCCGCAAAAAATAGTGAAACGGCCTCCAGCGACGATGACGATGAAGAAGGTGTTGTCGATGATGAAGACGACACTTTGGGCGGTCTTGAAACTGTTGGAGACGACGAAGACGATTCTGTTGAGAATATCGGCGGCGAAGATGATGTTGATCTTGCACCCAAGGTAAATGTTAAACGCCACTATAAAATCCAGGAAGTCATTAAGCGCCGACAGATCCTGTTGGTCCAGGTTGTTAAGGAAGAACGGGGCAATAAAGGCGCCGCACTAACCACTTATATTTCATTACCCGGCCGTTATAGCGTGCTTATGCCAAATACGGGCCGCGGTGGTGGTATCAGCCGTAAAATCAGTAACCCTGCGGATCGCAAGAGATTAAAGAAAATCGCGTCGGAGCTTGATGTTCCGGATGGGATTGGCGTCATTATCAGAACAGCCGGTCTAAACCGGACAAAAGTGGAAATTCGCCGGGATTATGAATTCCTGATGCGTCTTTGGGACGATATTCGCGAGACAACGCTGAAATCCATTGCCCCCTGCTGCGTTTACGAAGAAGCAAATCTGATCAAACGTTCTATTCGCGACCTGTATTCTAAAGAGGTCAGCGAAATCCTGATTGAAGGCGATAACGGCTATCGGATTGCCAAGGACTTCATGCGCAAGCTGATGCCAAGCCATGCCAAGAAAGTTCAGCCTTACAGGGATCGTATTCCCCTATTCCATCGTTTTCAGGTGGAGCAGCAGTTTGCATCAATGTATTTACCGGAAGTTCATCTGAAATCCGGCGGTTATATTGTTATCAATCCTACCGAAGCGCTTGTTTCAATCGACGTCAACTCTGGTAAGGCGACGAAAGAAAGAAGCATCGAGGAAACAGCTCTTAAAACAAATCTGGAAGCGGCTGAAGAGATTTCCCGTCAGCTTAGACTGCGTGACCTTGCTGGTCTGATCGTTATCGATTTTATCGATATGGACGACAACCGGAATAACAAAGCGGTTGAACGTCGGATGAAAGATTGTCTGAAATCTGATCGGGCACGGATCCAGGTTGGTCGCATCAGTCCGTTCGGACTTATGGAAATGTCGCGTCAGCGTCTGCGTCCATCTTTCCTCGAAGCAAGTACAAATATCTGCCATACCTGTGGTGGCTCCGGTTTCGTTCGTTCAATTGAATCGACAGCATTGCTGATCATTCGCGCCCTTGAAGAAGAAGGGGTTCGTGAGCGGAGTGCCAAGATTACAATTACGGTTCATACGGATGTTGCAATTTATCTGCTCAACCAGAAACGTGGTGTCATTCAGGAACTCGAAGGTTTGTATGGTTTGACAATTGTCATTCTTGCGGATCCAACAACCAATTTGAACGATCACCAGATTGAACGCGAACGTGGCAAGCCAAACGCACCGACCCAGTCTGTTCTTCCTCCTGCTGTTTCAGAACCAGAAGAAGAAGACGAACCCACTGAGGACACAGCGGATAGCGAAGAGAGCGAAAGCAACTCAGCTAAACGTCGTCGTCGTCGCAGGCGGAGGAAGCCACGTGACGATGCCGATGGTAATGCTGAAAACGTTGAAACGTCAGAAGAAAACGAGTCCGATAAGTCAGAAGCAAAATCTGAGGAAACGGATGAAGAACCGCGCAAACGCCGCCGTGGAAAACGGGGTGGTCGTCGTCGGTCACGTCAGCCTTCTTCTGAAAATGGTGATGAAAACCAAGCCATAGTGGCCACTGAAAACCCGGAAAATCAGGAAGTCCTTCTTATTCCGATTACCATGCCCGAAACAGATGAAGGCGGTATTATTCTGAAATCTGGTGATTCAGATGAACCTTCGGATGAAACACCAACGTCGAAATCAGGGGAGACGAGCGAGGACGCTGAAAAGCCGAAAACGCCACGTCGCCGCAGACCACGTACTCGTAAAAAACCGGATACTGCCGGTGATGATACCGAAACAGTATCTGCAGAGGCTCCTGCAACAGAGGCTGAGGCTTCTACTGTCCAGCAACCGTCGGAAGAGGCCCCTGAAGAACAACCTGAAAAGGTGCGTCCCCGAAGGCGCCGTTCACCCCGTAAAAAGAGTGGCGAAACTGCTGAACCGACTTCTGAAGCGAACGTAAAAACTTCAGCGGTGGCTTCAGAAACAGTGGTGACAAATGTGTCGTCTCCGGCTGCGGAAAGTGATACGGCCCCTGCGGAAGCGACTGTAAAACCAAAACGCACGCGGGCGAGAAAAGAAAAAGTTGAAACACCTTCAGTTGCCAACACGCCTGAAGTGAAGGCTGAACCGGTTATTACAGAGGTTCCAGAAACATCTCCTGTTTCTTCTGAACCTGAAGAACCAGCAAAACCAAAAGGCCCTCGCCGGTCTGGCTGGTGGCGCCGTAAAAGCTGACAAATTGATAAAACTTAATAAAAAAGGCGCCTTTCACGGCGCCTTTTTTGATTTCTATTACTGTTTGTTTAGAGGGTCGTTTTTTTCAAAAACCCACTAATCAGTTTATCGATGTTCAGATAATCAAAGTTCAGGTTATCGTTTTGCAAGCCAGAGCCTTAAGGCTTCAACCGCTTTTTCAATGACGTCTGTCGCACCAGCAAAAGAGAACCGGACATAATGCTTGCCCCGAACAGGATCAAAATCCAGACCGGGAGTAGCCGCAACACCGCATCCTTCCAACATTTCCTGACAGAACACCATGCTGTCATCCGTTAAATGACGAACGTCAGCGTAGATATAAAAAGCACCATCGGCCGCTGCTAATTTATCAAGCCCCATAGCAGGAAGTTCGTCCAGCAACAGGCGCCGGTTTTTTTCGTAATTCGTTTTATACTCTTCCAGCTCATCTGTGCAATCAAAGGCTGCCAGCGCCGCATACTGGCTTAAAGCAGGTGCCGATATGAACAGGCTTTGAGCAATTTTTTCGATCCGCGGGACCAATGCTTCCGGCACGACCATCCAGCCAAGCCGCCACCCTGTCATGGAGAAATACTTGGAAAATGAGTTAATAATGACTGCATTTTCAGAAAATGAGAGCGCAGAGACTGTTTCCGTGCCGTAAGTCAGGCCGTGATAGATTTCATCGGAAATGAAATGCATCTGTTTTTCATCACAATACTGAACCAATGCGTTTAATTCAGTTGGCGTAAGCATTGTACCAGTTGGATTGGCAGGGCTGGCAACCAGCAGGCCGTTGAGTTTTCCCGGCACCGCATCGATTAATTGTGGTGTTGGTTGGAAATTGGTTTCATGCCCACAGGGAAGGCCGACAGGAACGATATCCAGAGATTGCAGAATATTCCGGTAGGCAGGGTAACCAGGTTCTGCCAGAAGAACCCGGTCATTGGCTGCAAATAAACTTAAAAAGGACAGCAGAAATCCACCCGAGGATCCTGTCGTTACAACAACCCGGGACGGATCGACATCCAGCCCGTACATTTCACTATAATGATTGGCGATAGCTGCCCGCAAAGGCGGGATGCCCAGCGCTTCAGTATATCCGATGGGCTGACCATGGAGGGCCTTGGCGGCCGCTTCTTTCACAGCCAACGGCGCAGATGTTGCGGGTTGCCCGATTTCCATATGAAAGACAGTTTTGCCTTCGGCCTCCCTCTGGTTAGCTGATTTCAATACTTCCATAGCGAAAAATGGGGAAAGCTTTCCCCGAGACGGATAAGTCACGGTTATACCTTTGCAAATGCGTGATTAACGCCGGATCATCGACAGGCCATACCCTCTTGGATCGGTATAGGACTGACAGTTAAACAGTTTGCCGTTTTTGCAGTGAATTGCATTCACGCGTCCCAGACGTTCAACCTCTAACTGAACCGGATGCGTTCCGGCAAGAGAAGATATCAGCGACCGATCGTTTTGGCTTTCAAATAACAAAGGTAAGCCTGGCCCCATTGTAAACGCTCGCGGAGCACTGATGGCTGCTTCCAGGTTATTCTCGTTCGCGAATACCTGAAGTGCTGTATAAACAGAAGCAACCGTTCCTGCCGCCCCGCCAGACGCTGCGCTGGCAAAGTAAAAGTCCTTATTGGGTTCGTTCACCATCAGGATCGGTGTGGTCGGGAATTCAGCTTTTTCATCCGGGACCACAGGTGCCATGACAATTCCGGTAATGCCGCCGGCAAAACCGGTTCCGAACGGCTTTTTCATGCCAACAACACAGGAAACTGCATTTCCTTCATTGTCAGAGGTTACAAAAGATGTTGTCGCATGCGACACAAAGGGAGAATGGGATTGGTATTTTGAAAAATTCTTACCGTTTGACTCGATCAATTTCGGTAACGTGACATCATCTGAAAGGTACAGAAACCCTTTGCCTTCAAAAGTGTCTGTCCAAACGTTTTTAAATAACTCGCCATAAGGACTGTTTGAAACGCCGACTGTGTTGGCATCAACATTGAAGGTAATCGCTGTTTCCCATGTTGGCCGATAATTAAACATATCCTTTTTGGTAATGGCCCCACCGATGGCATTCGCATCTTCTGTAAATGATCGCGCAAGATTTCCGCTATAGAAATGCGCCCCGCCATTTGTTCGCAAGGTTGTCAGTACACTGGCTAACCGGATTTGCTGGATCTTTTCGCCTTCTTTTTTGAAGTCGCCCTTTTCATCCATATAGATTTCCTGAAGCCGGGAACCGAGACGGAATTTAGCACTGCTTGAAATCATTGCCATACTTTGGGCCCGAGAGATATTCTCTCCAAAATTGGCAAACTTTTCGGCGTAAGACAGCAGGGCGGACCATTCGAAGCGACCATAGCGCGCATGCAGGGCGGCAAAGCCCCGAATGTTACCGGGAATTCCAACACTCCCGCCCGCAGCCGGGACACCGACCGGAAATTTCAAATTCTCCAGACGGTTTTTCTCGTTGTTATAAACAATGCATTCACCGCCACCGCCAAGTGATCCAGCAATAGGATAGGTCACTGCCAAGGTAAAATAAAGTGCGGTGGCCGCATCAGCAGCGGTCCCGCCTGCGGATAGAATATCCTGCGCGATTAAGGTCGCCCGGGGCTCGTCTGAGGCTGCGCCACCCAAAGGTCCATCAACACTGTCGATTTCCCCGACCTGTTTCGTTGCTGGCGTATCGCAGGCCGAAAGTAGAAAGACGCCACCGGCTAATAACAAACTGGTTTTCCTCAACCATTGACGTGGGCCGGTTCTGTTCTTAGGTTTACTTTGAAACAATGGGAAAGAGTTCTTGATTAAACGCATACTTATATCTTTTTTAGCCATAGTATTTGCGACCCTGCCTTCTGTGCGCGCTTATGCTCAACAGACGAAGCTGTCCTACATTCGTGATGCTGAAATTGAACATACCCTGCGATCCTACGCAAGCCCCCTCTTCACCACAGCGGGACTAAATGCAAATGATGTGTCCATTCACCTGATTAACAACAAAACACTAAATGCCTTTGTCGCCGGCGGGCAACGTATGTTTTTCTTCACCGGGCTTTTGGAACGGGTGGAACATCCCAGTCAGTTAAAGGGGGTTATTGCCCACGAAACCGGACATATTGCCGGTGGACATCTTGCACGAACACAGGAAGCCCTGGAGAAAGCGACAACCGCCAGTATCATCGGGTATCTTCTGGGAGCTGCAGCAATTATCGCGGGCGGCGGTGCGGGTGGACAAGGAATTATTATGGGCTCGCAAGCGCTCGCCACCAAAAATTTTCTAAAATATAACCGTACGCAAGAATCATCTGCGGATCAGGCCGCGATGGCCTATCTGAACCAAGTCGGCGTATCTGGTGTTGGAATGCTGGAATTCTTAAGAATTCTGGGGGAATCAGATCGGGCCAATTATGGCAAAATCGATCCCTACTGGCGAAGTCACCCGATCAGCAGTGAGCGAATTCAGGCGTTGGAACAACAGGTGAATAACTCACCGTTTAAAGATGTCAAAGATCCGCCGCACGAAGTGGCGGCCCTCAAACGGATACAGGGCAAACTTTTTGGCTTTACCAATAGCCTTGCAAAGACTTTGAAAAAATATCCACTGGAAGATCAATCGGTTGAGGCGCGATATGCGCGCGCAGTTGGATATTTTCGCAGACCTGACATTGCCAAAGCGACTGTAGAAATTGACTCTTTGATCGCTGAATTTCCCGGAAATCCATATTTTTACGAGTTAAAAGGGCAAATGTTATATGAAAATGGGGATGTGTTCGGTGCCCTTCCCTCTTTGGAAGCGGCCGTAGAAACAGCCCCGTTTGAACCTCTAATTCTAACCTTGTATGGCCGCGTTTTGTTAGCGTCCGGTCGCCGGGAAGATGACTTAAAAGCCGTCGAGGTTCTGCGTACCAGTGTTTCCTATGATCCAAATAATTCTGAAAGCTGGCATCAATTGGCGACCGGTTACAGTCGCATTGGTGATACGGGTAATCTGGCCCTCGCAACAGCAGAACGTTTTCTGTTAATCGGAAAATTCGATAAAGCCATTTTTCATGCGAAGCGGGCTCAGGAAAACCTGGGAACGGGCACCCCCGGCTTTCTTCGCGCCGATGATATCATCACAATCGCGGCCCAGTTGGAAAGCCGACGCTGATCAAATAACTTTGTACTCACAACCTTGTGCTTTGAATAGCGGGTGTCTTTGTATACCTTTACAATTCAGTTCTATTGTTAAAGGTTTATTCTATGCAAAATTCGAAGGGTACTGTGGCCCTCATCAGTGTTTTATGTCTTGGTCTGGCGGCGATGGTTGGTCTTAACCTCTATCAAATGCAAAAACCTGAAGAAGATACCAAGGATATATTTGGCGCACAGGTAAGAGCTTACCTTTTGGAAAATCCCGCGGTAATTCGCGAAGCCATTCAAGTACTCAGCGCGACCGAAGCCGCAGAAGCCCGTCAAAAAGCAAAAGAGCAACTGGCTTCTCGTATGAACGAGCTTGAAAATGACGGATACAGTTTTGTCGCTGGTAATCCGGACGGTGATATTACGATTGTCGAATTTTTCGACTACCAATGCGGGTACTGCAAACGAAGTTATCCTGATCTGATGAAGACCGTTGAAGAAGACGGAAATATTCGCTTGGTAATGAAAGAGTTTCCAATTTTGGGAGACGAGTCAGTTTTGGCAGCCCGGGCCGTTATGGCGGCAGAGAAACAGGGAAAATATAACGAGTTTCATAAAGTCCTGATGGAATCCCGTGGGGGTCTGTCTTTGGACAAAATCATGTCCTATGCGCAAGGTCTTGGGCTGAATGTTCAGCAACTGGCCACGGACATGGGGTCAGACGCGATTTCAAAGAGTCTCAGTCAAACCTACGAATTAGCGCAAGCACTCAATATTACAGGGACACCAGCCTTTGTGATTGGCGGGCACTTGGCCCCAGGTGCCATACCTGCGGACACCATGAAAAGGTTGGTTGCGGAAGCAAGATCCAAAAAATCATCCGCAACCAACTAGGTTTCATGCAAACTGGATCAGATGACGCCTCGGTTAATCTGGTCCAGTTCAATTGATTCAAACAAGGCCTGGAAGTTGCCTTCCCCAAATCCTTCATTCCCTTTTCGTTGAATAAGTTCAAAGAAAATCGGTCCAATGACATTTTGGGTAAAGATCTGAAGCAGTAGGCCCTGCCCTTCAGTTGGAGCGCCGTCCAGAAGGATTTTCAAATCTTTCAGCCGCGCCGTGTCTTCCCCATGATCTTTAACCCGTTCGTCCAGAAGATCGTAATAGGTATCCGGTGACGATTGAAATTCGACATTTTGCGCCTTCATGACTTCAACAGAGTTAAAGATGTCATCTGTACCCAAAGCGATATGTTGAATACCTTCCCCATGATACGCATCCAGATATTCCTGAATTTGCGACTTATCATCGGAACTTTCATTGATCGGTATCCGGATTTTCCCGCATGGGCTGGTCATCGCTTTACTTTTAAGCCCGGTCAATTTGCCTTCAATATCGAAATACCGAATTTCCTTGAAGTTAAACAGGCGTTCGTAAAATTCTGACCATTCATCCATGCGCCCCCGATGAACATTGTGCGTCAGGTGATCAATGTAAGTAAGTCCTGCCCCAACCGGGTTGCGTTCCTCCCCTTCAATCGGCACAAAATCCACATCATAAATGGAGCCTTTGTCACCATACCGATCAACCAGATAAATCAGCGAGTCGCCAATTCCCTTAATCGCTGGAATACTGAGCTCCATTGGGCCGGGTGTCGCGTCCACAACCCATGCGCCGCCAGCACGGGCTTGTTCAACTGCCTTTGCCGCATCTTTTACCCGAAAGGCCATCGCACAGGCGCAAGGGCCGTGAATCCGGGCAAAGGCCTGCGCAAAGCTGTCTTTCTCTGCGTTCACGATGAAATTAACATCACCCTGGCGATAAAGGGTTACATCCTTTGATCTGTGTTTCGCGACGGGACGAAAGCCCATCTGGACAAATAATTTTCCCAGAGCTTCCGGATCCGGCGCCGCATATTCCACAAACTCAAACCCGTCGGTTTGCATCGGGTTTTCCCATAAATCAGCCACAAAAGCCTCCATCACAAATTTCAAGAGATATATAGTTACATATGAAACTATTATTTTTCAAGTTGTTCTTTGCACGGTTAAAAGTCAAGATAGGCGGATGAAGAAAGAGTCAAGTAAACTTAACCTGCAACGATTTTTGCCTTATCGCCTGACAAAGCTTTCCGGAGTTATCAGCCGAAGCCTGGCAGAGCGTTATTCCCGTCAGTTTGACCTTACCATTCAAGAGTGGCGCATTCTGGCTATCTTGGGCGAAAAACCCGGATTAACTGCCCGTGAAGTGGGCGTTTTGGCGTCTCTTGATAAAGTAAATATGAGCCGCGCGACTGAAAAACTGGAAAAATCAGGGCGCATTACCCGTCAAGTTGTCGCCGAAGACCGCCGTGCATTTTCGTTAATCCTGACTGATGAGGGCAAGGCGGTCCTTGAAAAAATAATTCCGTTGGCGTCTGAATATGAGGATCTATTGTTGGAAGAATTTTCCTCTAACGAGATTGAAATGCTGGATGGCTTTTTAAATCGGCTGGATAAACGGGCAGATGAATTGATCCCGCATCTGAAAAAGAACGGTGACTAACCACCTTTTGGAGAGTTTCAAAGCAAGGGCACCCTTCCAAACCCCGGTAACTTTAACACCATATCCCCATAATCGAATCCCGTTGTTAATCCAAGAAGATGAAATTCGAGCCCTTCAACCGGACTAAACGCAAATCCGCCATATCCACCGGCCGAAAACTGCACCCCTCGTCCACTGACGGGTGTCCCGATAACCCCATCGCCCGCCAGATAGTCTTTACCGATTGCGGTTGGGGGAAGGTCTAGCTCCAACTCTGGGATTTCGCGGCTGATATAAGCGATAAACGTGTTGGAATTGGGCCCGGGCCAGACCTTATAACTGTCTTTATAGGGATAACGATCAACGACATTATTCAGTTTACCAATGATATCTGCCGCCTTTTGGCCCCTGATATCCGTTATAAGAAACGGACGGTTACCGGCCCAGTAATTATCCGGCACACCAAAGCGGATGGTAAGCGGGGTGTGCCGCCAGCCGATCACTTCGTAGCGTGTAAAGCCAGGGGCATTCGCTGCTTTGACAGATATCCACGTATGAACGGCAAAACTGCCACGCCACCCCCATGTGCGAGCGGCCATAACCTGTACAACGGCTTCTTTGATGATCTTGGGATCCGGGGAAAGATAGGTACGATCATACCGTGCGTTTGACCAGTGTTTGGTTTCAACACCATATTCGCTGGCGAACGAAATAAGCTGGGGGGTCAGAAATGGAAATAAAACCAGAACGAACCCTGCCAGAATTTTAATGAGCGTGCGTTTCATTCGTCTCCTCATCCATAAATATAAAGATGAGGAGACCGTATCAATCCGTCAAGAGTAAGGCGAAACTATATCAAACCTGCGAGTGGTGAACTTGGATCCGCATATTTTTTGATCGGCATCCGGCCTGCCAGGAAGGATTTGCGCCCTGCGGTTACAGCGTCTTTCATGGCAGAGGCCATGATGACCGGGTTTTTTGCATGTGCGATGGCAGAATTCATGAGCACGCCGTCACATCCCAGTTCCATTGCAATTGTCGCATCTGATGCAGTTCCTACCCCGGCATCAACGATCACTGGCACTTTCGCCTGATCTTTGATAATACCAATCCCGACAGGGTTCTGAATACCTAATCCAGAACCGATAGGTGCCCCCAAAGGCATAATGGCAACGCAGCCCATATCTTCCAGCATCTGACATTGAATAGGGTCATCTGAGCAATAAACCATAACCTTAAACCCTTCATCTATCAGGGTTTGTGCGGCTTTCAGGGTTTCGGGCATATTGGGATAGAGTGTTTTTTCGTGACCAAGGACTTCCAGTTTCACCAGATCCCAGCCTCCGGCTTCCCGCGCTAGCCGTAATGTTCGAAGGGCTTCATCTGCCGTATAACAAAAAGCCGTATTTGGCAGATAAATATATTTTTTCGGATCTACATAATCGACCAGCATTGGCTGCTTGGGGTCTGTAATATTCACGCGCCGAACAGCAACGGTAACCATTTCAGCGCCCGATGCTTCGATCGCCAGTTTCGTTTCTTCAAAATCTTTATATTTTCCTGTGCCTACAATTAACCGGGAGTTTAACTTACGGCCTGCGACTTCAAAAACATCATCCGTATCCACGGAACCACCTCCAATAAAATGAACTATTTCAAGTTTGTCGCCCTCTTCCAGCATCGTTGTGCTGTAGCTCGATTTAGGGACAATTTCCAGATTTCGTTCTAACGCTACTTTCTGACCATCCAATTCAAGATCATTCAACAGTTCGTCAATGGACAAAGAGCGGTCATAGACTCTCTTTTCACCATTTATTGTGAGGTTCATTTAACTCAACCTTTACTCAGCAGTTCATAATTAGGGTGACAATTTCGGCGATTATGGTGCTCACACGTCACTGTTGCAACCGTCAACCTTGTTTCTGTCATACTTTATTCATAATTAACTATGCTACGGCTTTATCAATCTCTAAAACTTGAGTATAAGTGAGCCGTCTACTAAATGGCCACAGGCCCTTAGGGAGAGGAAATGGGAAAGTCAGTTCTGATAGTAAATGGTCCGAACCTCAATATGTTGGGGAAACGTGAACCAGAAATATATGGCAGTACAACACTGTCAGATATTGAAGAACTGTGCCGCGTCCATGCAAAAACCCTGGGAATGGATTGTGCGTTCATGCAAAGTAACCTTGAAGGCGAGATGATTAATGCCATTCAAGCAGCCGGAGAGACGCATTCCGGTATTATTATTAATGCAGCCGCTTATACGCACACATCCGTGGCGTTAATGGATGCGTTAAAAGCAGTGAACCTGCCATGTGTAGAAGTTCATCTGTCTAATGTATTTTCACGCGAGTCTTTCCGCCACACGAGTTACATTTCTTTTGCCGCTACTGGCGTGATTTGTGGGTTTGGAGCAAAAGGATATACTCTGGCTTTAGACGCGCTTTCCGAAATTTTTGATCAATAGAAACGAAAAGTCGAACAATTATGAGTAAACTTGACATCGACAAGGACGTCATCCGGGAACTGGCCGAAATCATGAATGAAACCGGACTGGGTGAAATTGAAGTTGAGCATGGAAGCAGCAGACTGCGTGTTTCCCGTAATTCTTCTGTTGCAAGTCAGGCAGTACCTCAAATGGTGGCTGCCCCTGCTCCATTGGCTCCAGCGGCTCCTGCGGCTGTTGAAGCGGCCCCTGCTGCGGATGCCGCCTCTCATCCCGGCGCCGTGAAATCACCAATGGTCGGCACAGCGTATCTGTCACCAGAGCCCGGCGCTGCCGAGTTTATCAAAGTTGGTGATTCTGTTTCTCAGGGGCAGACCCTGCTGATTGTTGAAGCTATGAAAACAATGAACCCGATTGCGGCGCCAAAAGGCGGCAAAGTCTTGGATGTTCTTGTTTCAGATTCGCAACCAGTCGAATTCGGTCAACCTCTCGTTATTATCGAGTGAGTGGACATACTTGATGTTTAAAAAAATTCTCATCGCAAATCGCGGCGAAATTGCCCTTCGGATTCACCGCGCCTGTCGTGAAATGGGTATCAAAACAGTCGCTGTCCATTCAGAAGCAGACGCCGCTGCCATGCATGTGCGTCTTGCAGATGAAAGTGTGTGTATCGGACCGCCTTCGTCGACAGCAAGTTACCTGAATATTCCGTCGATTATCGCTGCGGCCGAAGTAACCAACGCAGATGGCATTCATCCAGGGTACGGATTTTTGTCTGAAAATGCTAAATTCGTCGATATCGTTACGGAACACGGCATCAAGTTCATTGGCCCGTCTGCTGATCATATCCGCCTGATGGGAGATAAGATCGCGGCAAAGGATACCATGAAGAAATTTGGTGTTCCTTGTGTCCCTGGCTCAGACGGTGAAGTTAAAACGCTAGAAGAAGCCCGCAAGATTGCAGCGGATATCGGTTATCCCGTAATCATCAAGGCTTCTGCCGGTGGCGGTGGACGCGGTATGAAGGTTGCTCTTAACGACGCCTCTATTTCTGAAGCCTTTTCTTCTGCACGGGCTGAATCGCAACTGGCCTTTGGAGATAATGCGGTTTACATCGAAAAATATCTGGGCACACCTCGGCATATTGAAATACAGGTTCTGGCAGATGGACAGGGCAATGTCGTGCATCTGGGGGAACGGGATTGTTCTCTGCAGCGCCGTCATCAGAAGGCACTGGAAGAAACCCCATCGCCTGCGCTGAACGACGCTTTGCGGGAACGCATTGGTAAAACGGTGTCTGATGCGATCCGGGAAATGCGCTATGAAGGCGTCGGCACTATCGAGTTTCTGTTTGAAAATGATGAGTTTTATTTCATTGAAATGAACACCCGCCTTCAGGTGGAGCATCCGGTTACCGAAATGGTTACGGGTATCGATCTTGTGCGTGAACAGATTAATGTCGCTGCCGGTCAGAAACTTAGCCTGTCTCAAGAGGATATTTCCTTTAATGGGCATTCGATTGAATGTCGGATCACGGCAGAAGACCCCAACACTTTTGCAGCATCCCCCGGCCCTGTGCTGGAGTTTCATGCGCCAGGTGGCTTAGGGGTTCGGGTCGATTCCGCGTTGTACTCCGGCTACAATGTTCCGCCTTATTATGACAGTCTGATCGCAAAACTGATTGTTCACGGTGCCAATCGGAAAGAATGTCTGATGCGCCTGGATCGCGCGTTGGAGGAGTTCGTTGTCGGAGGCATTAAAACCACATTGCCACTGCATCAGGAACTCATCAAGAACGATGAATTTATCAAAGGCGAATATAATATTCACTGGCTGGAAAAATTCATTGAGGATCGACAATAGTTTTTATTGATTGATCACATAGTATAATGACCGCGCTGACGACAGAAATTTTGTTGAGTGCCTATTCACACGGTATCTTTCCAATGTCGGAATCTCAGGACGATCCAGAAATTTTCTGGGTCGACCCTGAGCGCCGCGGCATTTTTCCACTAGATGATTTTCATGTCCCGCGAAGTCTCGCCAAAACGATCCGCAAGGATCCTTTCAAAATCACGGCGGACACCTGTTTTCGGCAGGTTATGAAGGAATGCGCGGCCTCGCAAAGCGGTCGCGAGACAACCTGGATCAATCGAACCATCCTTGACCTCTATACGGAACTTCATCAAGAAGGCCATGCCCATTCAATCGAATGCTGGGACGGAGATACGTTGGTGGGCGGATTGTATGGAGTATCCTTTGCCGGTGTTTTTTGCGGAGAAAGCATGTTTTCCCGTCAGACCAATGCCAGTAAAATTGCATTGGTATATCTGGTTGCCCGCTTGAAGCGAGGCGGCTTCAAGCTTCTTGATACCCAGTTCTTAACCGATCACCTTGCCTCGATGGGGGCGATTGAAATCTCTAGAGAAGAATATCATCGTCGGTTGGATCAGGCTCTGGATGTTGAAGGTGATTTTTATTCTTTAGAAGACGGTTTGTCGTCTTCCGCCATTTTGCAATCAATCACCCAAACATCATAAACAGGATGTTCAAGAGCATTTAATGCAGGGCTTGACGCAAACATCCATCCACTGAACAGCTCTACCGTTTCTTCTTCCTGTTTGGTTTCCCGAATTTCCAAAAATGTGGATGTCTCAGGTGGCTCCTCAGGAGAACGTTTCAGGCATTTACGGCTTGTGATTTCCAACGTGCCATACCGCACGCTTTCGCCAATGGGAATGATCAGGTCAAGTGTTCGGGCTGTCACTTTGTCCAACGCGCGAACAATCGATGCCTCCCCAACCAGAGACTCTGCATTCGCGTGATCGGCGGCAACAATAAGACCGGCAAAAACAACAGGTAAACAAAATAGGAAACGGCGTTTCAGAGGCATTTAAAATTGCACTCCCTACCCGGTCTTTTTGAAGAATATACGGGGATATCAATCACTTTTATCGTCACCGGAACCGGCGCTGAAGATGGCCTGCCCGATAAGATCCATCAAACTGACGGAACTTTGCGTATACGTGATTTCGTCGCCGCTTTGCAGCACAGTTTCCGCGCCGCCGGGTTCAAGATCCAGATAGCTTCCCCCCAGCAGGCTTTCTGACGCGACTTTGGCGGCGGTGTCCTCTGGCAAGGCAATTTCATCACGGATACTAATCCCAATGATTGCCTGAAACGTTTCTGTATCCAGCACCTGACTGACAACAGTTCCGACCTTGATGCCACTCATCCTGACATCACTACCGACCTGAAGGCCATCCACTTTATCAAAACGGGCTGTGAGATTAAGGCCGTTACCGGTCGTGCCGATATCAGCAGTGCGATAGGCGAAGACAAGAAAAATAGTTGCAAAAGCGAGGACCACGCCCCCGATAATGGTTTCAACAATATTATTTCCCAAACCTAAGCCTCCCGCTTATCGTAATGTTTCCGACGCAAAAAAACCTTATTCTGGTTTCCAAGCTTCGTAATCGGTTGTTGCCTTCTGTCGTTCACCGGGTGAAACAACAGATCCACCTGGACGGTAAGCATAGTCTGTACCGGTCAAATTTGGCAAATGCTCTTCTTCCCACTTGTTCGCCTCAACGGCTTGTTCTGAAGGAAGGTTATTGGTCGTGTAGTGCAGCCAGATATGCCAAGCCGCAGGGACTTTAGACGCTTCTGGCTTCCCTTTATAAAGGACCCAGCGGCGCTCCCGGCCCAATGGACCTGTCGGCTTTCCTTTTTCTTTATAGTAGCGATTACCAAACTGATCTTCACCAACCTGTTCCCCTTTTCTCCAGGTAAACAGTCTTGTGCCCAGCGTAGCCATAGCGTTCTCTTCCGTCTGAAACTCAATAATTTGCAGGAATATGGCATCCAACTTCCTGTCAGTCCAGCCAAACTTTACCCAGAGAAGATCAATTTTCGATGAATCTGTGACATCTATATTCCAGTGCCTCTTTTTCCGGTTTTGATTCTTGTGAAATTCAGTCTGATTAACCGAACTGTTGTTTTTCGGTCACCCCATAAAAAAAATGTGAGGACAGCGTTTTTTACTTGCCACAGAAAAAGGAAACAAAACTGCGACATTCCACGACATGTGGACGACGAACGGACCTCTCACTACAAGATATGGATTATGACATGGTTGACTTAAGGGAATGTGATTGGCACCATCCTAGCGTCTCTAAGGGGGAGGCCTACCAGATGTAGTGCAAGAAGGTCAGTTTTAATGACTGTGCACGGGTCGCGTTCTGAGTATTCATTCACCTTCTACGACACAAGAATTGGGGATTACTTTAAGGACGATTAACATGCGGATTACACGGCGATTTACCGATGAAAGCTCTTCACCTTATGCCAAGATCAAATTTCGTCAGGCGTCGAGTGAAATTAGGAATCCGGATGGCTCGATCGTTTTCAAGCTCGACAATATCGATGTACCGTCTGATTGGTCTCAGGTTGCCTGCGATATCATTGCGCAAAAGTATTTTCGTAAAGCCGGTGTCCCTGCCCGTCTGAAATCCGATAAAGAAGCGGATGTGCCCGATTGGTTGTCCCGTCAGGTAGCCGACGAAGAAGCGTTGAAAGATCTTCCAGAAGAAGAGCGGTATGTTCCGGAAACATCTGCGACTGAAGTATTTGATCGTCTGGCGGGTACTTGGACTTATTGGGGTTGGAAGGGCGGATATTTCGATACGGAAGCCGACGCCTCAGCGTATTTTGATGAAATGCGCTATATGTTGGCCCGTCAGATGGGTGCGCCAAATTCACCGCAATGGTTCAACACAGGCCTGCATTGGACTTATGGTATTTCAGGGCCTGCACAAGGTCATTCCTATGTGGATTACAAGACAGGCAAGCTGAAGAAATCCGTTAATTCTTATGAACATCCTCAGCCACATGCCTGCTTCATCCAGTCTGTTGACGATGATCTCGTCAATGAAGGCGGGATTATGGATTTGTGGGTACGCGAAGCGCGGCTGTTTAAATATGGTTCCGGAACAGGCACTAACTTTTCAAATGTAAGAAGTGCAGGTGAAAGCCTTTCTGGTGGCGGCAAGTCCTCTGGTTTGATGAGCTTTCTTAAAATCGGTGATCGGGCAGCAGGCGCGATTAAGTCCGGCGGTACAACCCGCCGTGCCGCTAAGATGGTCACATTGGATATCGACCACCCTGATATTGAAGAATATATTCAGTGGAAAGCCAAAGAAGAGCAGAAAGTGGCCGCGCTTGTCGCAGGTTCAAAGCTCTGCGGTCGTCATCTGAACAATGTTATTAAAGCCTGTCATTCCGCTGAGGGGGACGAAGCCTTTAATGTTTCAGAAAATCCGGAACTGAAAAAGGCGATTATTGGCGCCCGTAAGGCAATGGTCCCTGAAAACTATATCCAGCGGGTTATTCAGTTTGCCAAGCAAGGCTACACAGAAATTGAATTCGCCACTTACGATACAGACTGGGATTCTGAAGCTTATCTGACAGTTTCCGGTCAGAACTCCAACAACTCTGTTCGGATTACTAACGAGTTTGTGGAAGCCGTTTTGGAGGATGGAAACTGGGATCTAATTCGCCGTGTTGATGGCAAGGTCGCGAAAACCATCAAAGCCCGCGACCTTTGGGAAATGATTGGCGAAAGCGCCTGGCAGTCTGCCGATCCTGGTCTGCAATATGATACAACAATCAACGAATGGCATACCTGCCCGAAAGACGGACGCATTAATGCGTCCAACCCTTGCTCAGAGTATATGTTCCTTGATGACACAGCGTGTAATCTGGCGTCTCTTAACCTGATGAATTTCCGCCGCCCGGATAAAAGTTTCGATGTTGAAGGGTTTGAACATGCCGTTCGGATCTGGACGATTACACTGGAGATTTCGGTTTTGATGGCGCAGTTCCCATCAGAAGAAATCGCTAAGCTTTCTTATAAATTCCGGACACTTGGTTTAGGATTTGCCAATATTGGCGGTCTTCTGATGTCACAGGGCCTGTCGTATGATTCAGACGAAGGTCGGGCTCTTTGTGGCTCTATTACGGCACTGATGACTGGTACAGCGTATAAAACAAGTGCTGAAATGGCGTCTGAATTAGGCCCCTTCCCCGGATACAAGAAAAACTCCGCTGAAATGCTGCGTGTTATCCGAAACCATCGGACAGCCGCTTATGGCAAATCCAGTAATTATGAAGGGTTGACCGTAAAGCCGGTTCCCCTTGATATTGAAAACTGCCCGGATGCCTCATTGGTCGATGCCGCCATCCGTTCATGGGACGAAGCCCTTGAACTCGGCGAAAAACATGGCTTCCGTAATGCTCAGTCAACCGTGATTGCGCCAACCGGAACCATCGGACTTGTGATGGATTGCGACACGACTGGGATCGAACCTGATTTTGCTCTTGTGAAATTCAAGAAACTTGCGGGCGGCGGATATTTCAAGATCATCAACCGGGTTGTTCCGGAAGCACTGGATAATCTGGGGTATAGCCGTTCGGAAGTTCGGGACATTATCAACTATGCCGTTGGACATGGAACTTTGCAGGATGCACCGGGCGTTAATCATGAAGCACTTCGTGAAAAAGGCTTTACCGACGATATTCTGGAAGAAATCGAAAAAGGACTGGCCGCAAGCTTTGATGTCAAGTTCGTGTTTAACAAATTCACCCTTGGAGAAGAATTCTGTACCGATGTCCTTGGCCTAAATGCCGAAGATCTGGATGATTATAACTTTGATTTATTGGCCGCCATCGGCTTTACCCGCGCTCAGATTGAACAAGCGAACACCTACTGCTGTGGCTCCATGACGCTGGAAGGCGCGCCTCTGTTAAAAGAAGAGCATCTGCCGGTATTCGATTGTGCCAACCCATGTGGCCGTATTGGTAAACGCTACCTGTCTGTTGATAGTCATATTAAAATGATGGCCGCGTCGCAGCCGTTTATTTCCGGTGCTATTTCCAAGACAATCAATATGGCGAACGCCTCTACCGTCGAAGATTGTAAAGACGCCTATCTTCTGTCCTGGAAACTGGGTCTGAAAGCAAATGCCCTTTATCGGGATGGCTCTAAACTCAGTCAGCCTCTCTCCGCCATTTCAATTGATGAAGAGGACGAGATGGAGCTGGAAGAAAAGCTTCAGGAGGCACCAGCAGTTGCAAGCACCGTTATTGCTGAACGGATTGTTGAACGTCTGTCGAACGAACGTCGTAAGTTGCCAACACGCCGTAAAGGATATACACAGAAAGCAGTTGTTGGTGGTCATAAAGTTTATCTGCGAACCGGTGAATATGATGATGGCACCATTGGTGAGTTATTCATTGATATGCATAAAGAAGGCGCAGCCTTCAGAAGCTTGATGAATAATTTCGCAATCGCAATTTCCATTGGCTTGCAGTATGGCGTTCCACTTGAGGAATTTGTCGAGGCCTACACCTTCACACGCTTTGAACCGTCAGGGATTGTGGAAGGCAATGATGCCATTAAGATGTCTACTTCTATTTTGGATTATCTGTTCCGCGAACTGGCAATTTCATATCTTGGCAGAAACGATCTGGCACATGTTGTCGTTGATGATCTGCATATGGACGCCATGGGCGGCGGTGAGTCACAGGCGGAAATCTCTGACGAGGAAGTCAAGGAAACCTCCAGCCCATTGGGAAATGTCATTAATCTTGCCTCCACAGGCTATGTGCGGTCTAACAATTTTCAGGTGTTGCAAGGCGGTTTGAATAACATGTCAATGGCAGTGGGTCAGACCGAAACGGCGGCCCCAGCAGCGACAACGATGACGCCGCCGCCAACATCAACACCGGGGTCAGGGGCAAAACCTGCATCCAGTGGCAAGAAAGCCGGGTCAGCTGGATCAAGCCGAATGGACAAGGTTCGCGAAGCCCGGATGAAAGGATATGAAGGGGATAGTTGCGGAGAATGTGGAAACTTCACATTAGTGCGAAACGGAACCTGCATGAAATGTGATACATGTGGCTCCACAAGCGGTTGTTCTTAATGGGTTTTGTAAGTCGGTAACAAACAAACCCAGTATAAAATTAACGTTGTGTAACTTGTAATGTAGCGTGTTTGTAGGGATCAAATTGTTGTTTGCAGGACCTGCAGAACCTGTTTTACTCCGACAATGATTTGGTTCACGAGCTTGTTAGTTTCTTTACTTAAGTCAGTGATTATTTGGGCGGTGTCTAAATTTCTTAGACGCTGCCCCTTTTTTTAGGATCCCCAACTCAAGGTCACCCCTTTCTTGCGGGCATTCATTGAAATCGTTCTTTTTTTCTTGGAAGTAATAATCTCAGGTTGCGGTTTTCCGAAAAGCCACCCTTGGCCATAATTAACCCCGAGTGATTTGAGATACTGTGCTTGTTCTTTGGTTTCGACCATTTCAGCAATAGTGCCAATTTTGAGTTCCTGACACAGGCGAGCCATGCAGCGTAAAATTGCAGCGTCTTTTTCATTGTTCAAAACATCGCGAACGTAAGCCCCATCGATTTTTACATGATCGACAGTAATCGCCCGAATATATTGGAACGAGGCTGCCCCTGCCCCCATATCATCCAGACTGACTTCAATACCGTTTTTTCGGATCTGTTGAATAACGCGTTCAGCCCGCACAAGATCCTTTATTTGACTGGATTCAGTAATTTCAAACCCAATAAACGGATGTAAGTCAGTTGCCGTCACCAGCAATGATAAGAGCGAGTCAATGAACCCATCGGATTCTATTGAATGGCCGGAAATATTGATGGCGATTTTGGGATGTTCGTTCCCCTTTTGGCGAAAACTGGAAACATAATCAATGGCCTTTTTGGACACAGCGAGGTCCAAATCCAGAATTATACCAACTTCTTCGGCAAAGGTGACCGTTTCAAAGGGCGATTCACCATCTGCAAAACGACACAAGACCTCATGGTGGTGGACCTCTTCTGTATTCAGAGCAACAATGGGTTGGTACACAAGGCTGAAATCATGACGCTTAAAAACACTCTTGAGGCTTGAAATCCGGTTCATCGTCGATTCCATGCGGCCCTGCAAGCCATCCGCCAGGTTTTCTATGCTGAAATCACCATTTTCTTTGGCCACGAAACTGTTAATCACAAACATCAGCGCATGGCTGGCATTTTCTGAGGAGAGGTTCCCCTTATCAAGGTCAATCGTACTCGGGGTTACCTTTACCCCATGACCAGGTGCCATCTCGTTTGAAATCAGTTCGACTTTTTCTTTTAAAAGGGTTTCATCGAAACTCTTATTGTGCAGAACGCCATATTTATCTTCATCAATACGGCCCGCAGAATCGCCCCCGAAAGAATAGCTGCGCATTACCGCACCAATTTTGTGGAGAAACTCGCCCATGTCTGTTTCAGAGACATTCGCGGCCATATCCCCAAGGTTGGACAAATTTAAGAGGGTGAGTTCAAGATCTTGACCGGTTTCTGCGGCAATTGACAATTGATCGTTGGCCAGTGTGATAAAATCGTTTTTATCCAGCAATCCGGTGTCGTCATCCCGATTGACGGCTAAAGACTGGGCTGCGGGCAATCCGGTAACATTGAGGGTCAAATATAAATGCCCATGGGTTCGCGGTAAACTGCAGGCGCCGACAATGGCCGTCACATTGGATTTTTTCATCCGGGCAGCAACCGGACTGATACGCTCCCCTTCTTTCATATTCTTGAACAGGTACGAAATCACACGTTGATCAAGCGGGTCCAGAACATCTGTAAAATCGGTTCCATGAAGCTCTTCTGCTGTTTTTCCGGTAATCCCTTTTGCCGCACCAGACGCAAAACAAATCTTTCCCTTGTCATCCAACTCTATTAGCAGGTCAGCCGCGGCAAATGAAAATGCCACAAAGCGTTCTTTATCATCTTTTAGGGAGTTTAGTTTTTCTGATGCAACCACAATACAGCCCTTCATTGAGAAGCGCTAATATTATGCGGTAAAACATTAACAAAATTAAAATTTTGGCAAAATAGTTGAAAGCCCGGAAATACCGGGCTTTCAACCTAAAAAATCAACTCTCTGCTTTTGGTTCAGGCATAACAGTCCGAACATGCAGTTCGCGGAGGTTTTTCGCAGGAACCGGTGCTGGTGCCTGCATCATCAGATCCTGGGCCTGCTGGTTCATTGGGAACAAAATCACTTCGCGAATATTTGGCTCGTCTGCAAGCAACATAACAATACGATCGACACCTGGGGCAATACCACCATGCGGAGGCGCGCCGTAACGGAAGGCATTCAACATGCCACCAAAACGATCTTCAACAACCTGGGGATCATAACCAGCGATTTCAAACGCCTTCATCATGATGTCTGGACGGTGGTTCCGGATTGCGCCGGAAGACAGTTCAATACCGTTACAAACGATATCATACTGGTAGCCTTTGATATCCAGCGGATCCATTGTTTCCAACGCTTCAAGGCCGCCTTGTGGCATTGAAAACGGGTTATGGCTGAAATCGAGTTTTTTCTCTTTTTCATCATATTCGTACATTGGGAAATCAATAACCCAACAGAATTTGAAAACATCTTTTTCGCAGATATCAAGGTCAGTGCCGACAATATTTCTGGCTTTACCCGCCAGTTCAGCGGCTTCCAATTCTTTACCGCACGCAAAGAAAATACCGTCACCGTCTTTAACGCCCGCGGTTTCCTGAATTTTTGCGATACGATCCGCATCCAGATTTTTCGCAATCGGTCCTTTCGCTTCACCATCCTTGAAGATGATATAGCCAAGACCACCGGCCCCTTCTTTACGGGCCCAATCGTTCATTTTGTCAAAGAAACTCCGTGCTCGGTTTCCAGCACCTGGCGCTGGAATAGCCCTAACAACAGACCCTTTTTCAACCGCACCGGCAAACAAACCAAAGCCCGAACCCCTGAATATTTCAGTAACGTCTGACAAAAGGATCGGATTTCTAAGATCCGGTTTGTCAGAGCCATATTTCAGCATTGCTTCGTCAAAAGGAATTTTGACAAATGGTGTCTCAACCCGGCGATCACCAGCAAATTCCTGAAAAACGTTTGTCAAAACCGGTTCAACAGCATTGAAAACATCGTCCTGCGTTACAAACGCCATTTCAATATCAAGCTGATAAAATTCACCCGGACTACGATCCGCACGCGCATCTTCATCCCTGAAACAAGGTGCGATCTGGAAATACCGATCGAAACCAGACATCATTACCAGCTGCTTAAATTGCTGCGGTGCCTGAGGCAATGCGTAGAACTGGCCAGGATGCATCCGGCTTGGAACCAGAAAGTCCCGTGCCCCTTCCGGAGAAGACGCCGTCAGAATAGGTGTCTGGAATTCCATGAAACCCTGATCGATCATACTGCTGCGCAGCTTTGAGATCACGTTGGAACGCAAGATGATATTGTTATGCAGCCGTTCCCGGCGCAAATCGAGATATCGGTGACGCAGGCGAATATCTTCTGGATATTCCTGTTCACCAAAGACCGGCATAGGCAGATCGTCGGCCGCAGACTGCAAAGCGAAATCGGTAATATCAATTTCGATTGCCCCTGTTGGAAGGTTCGGATTGACCGTGTCCTCGCTCCGGGCGACAACTTTACCGGTCACCGTGATAACACTTTCAGATCGGGCGGCTTCAACCTGTTTGAAAATCGGAACATCCGTTTCGACAACGCATTGCGTAATACCATAATGGTCGCGCAGATCGACAAAAAGCAGATTGCCATGATCGCGTTTTCTATGGACCCAGCCAGAAAGGCGGACTGTTTTACCAACGTCACTGTCACGAAGTTCAGCGCAAGTATGTGTACGATAACTATGCATCACGGTTCTCTTAAGCGTTTATCAGGATCAAAATACTCTATAGTGAGTACCAAAGGGCTTGTATTACATGCTTTTTCTCCAAAGGCCAACCTTCCTTTGTTGTAAAAAATCGGCTAATCTCAACTTTCCTGTAAAATACCGTCATGGACAGTGGCAAATGCGTCTGTTCAACGATTAAAAAGAGTAATAAATTTCATGCAGATTGTGACCTCGACAGATACTCTTTCAGACTTATGTCAACGGCTTTCCAAACATTCTTATGTCACCATAGATACCGAATTTTTAAGGGAAAACACCTTTTGGCCCGAACTGTGTCTGGTGCAAATCGCCAGTGATGATGAATCCGCGATTATTGATCCGTTGGCCAATGGAATTGATCTGGCCCCACTGTTTGAGCTGTTGCAAAACACAAATGTGTTGAAGGTTTTTCATGCAGGCCGTCAGGATCTGGAGATTTTTCATCATCTTTCGGGACATGTACCTATTCCGATCTTTGACACTCAGGTTGCTGCAATGGTGTGTGGATTTGGCGAATCCGTTGGCTATGATACGCTTGTTACAAAAATCACCGGACATGGGATTGATAAATCCTCGCGCTTTACAGACTGGTCACGCCGTCCGCTGACTGAGCGGCAGTTATCTTATGCCGAAGCCGATGTTACCCATCTTCGCGACGTTTATCAGCATCTAAAGGCGGAGCTTGAAAAATCGGGTCGGTCCCAATGGCTGACATCCGAAATGACGATCCTTGAATCACCAGAGACTTATTTTCTGCCGCCGGAAAAAGCCTGGCAAAAAATTAAAGCCAGAAATAACAAACCTCGTTTTCTGGCCATCCTTCAAACAACGGCGGCGTGGCGGGAAAAACAGGCACATCATCAAAATATTCCGCGCAATCGCATTCTCAGGGATGAAGCTTTGCTGGAAATTGCGGCCAATCCGCCCCGCAACGCAGAGAAACTCTCTCATGTCAGGGGGATTGGTAAAAAATTTGCAGAAGGAAAAATGGGCGCTAGTCTGCTGTCCGCAATCAATGAAGGTATTGAAATGCCGCATGATGATTGTCCAAAGGTCGCATTGAAAGCACAAATGCCCAAAGGGTTGGGTCCTTTGATGGACTTGCTGAAGGTATTATTGAAAACACGATGCGAAGAAGAAAACGTTGCTCAAAAACTCGTTTGTAACAGCCGCGATCTGGAAAAAATTGCCAGTGATAGCAATGCTGATATTCCAGCCTTGAAAGGGTGGCGGCATGAAGTTTTTGGACAACACGCCCTCGCCCTAAAAGAAGGTAAAATCGGCTTTACCGCTAAAGACAATAAGATCCGGATTATCGATCTCTCATAATCCGGATTTCAGCCGTCTTGTTAAAGCTTGTGGCCAGACTGTTCAGTCTGCTTTCAACATGCACACCCTGCAACATCGAAAGTTCTTCAGGCAGGTAAAGAACAACCACGTTGCCTTCCACTGTGAGTTTGGTGCGCGGTAAAATCCCAATGGTACCACCGCTCAAAGTGTGAGACAGACGTAAAGCCAAACCCAGACTAAGCGCATGTCCGCGTTCTTCTTCTGATACCAGAGCCAATCCGTCTTCCGGGGCGTTACCATCCAGATTGCCGCGATATCGCGCATATACAGCAAGGGCGACAATCGCCCTTCCCTTGTGGCCAATGCCGCTAAACGGCGCGCGGAAAATTCGCCTGAACGCTTGCGGTGCCCGATAATCGGTACTCATCAACCAGGCGATATCTGACAAAGTTGCTGAGGCCAGCGCCAGACGCTGTCCTTTCTCAGGGATGTGATAAAACGCGCCTTTCATCCAACTGAATATTTCTTCACCATGTTCCGCAAAACGACCTTCGCGAGCTGCCATATCGCGGCAGGCTTCCAGCAAAGGATCCCGCTTGCGTACCGGTTTTTTAAGCTCAGAAAAAAGCATGCCTTCACGCAGGCCGTTTGCAGAAAAAATAATGCTCTTCGGGGTGATGATAGTGAACAGCTGTTCCATGATAATTGCAGCAGTTCTCATTGTGCTGACGCGGGATTTAGGAACAAGCGGCATTGCCCGAAGATAATCGTCAGACAGCTCTTTTACTTCGGAAATTGTCTCAAGCATTTCTGGAAGCGACAATTTATAATTGTGAATTATGTTCAGCGAATGACCGGTTTTCGAGATATGGTATCGAGCCAGTGCACGCCAGGCACCGCCCACGACGTAAAAGTTTTTGCCCTTCAATTCTGAAAGCCAGTCCACTTTTGAAAAGTAATCATTCAGATAATCAGCAAGTTGCTGATTATTCATATCCATCTGCCACAATCGCAAAGCCCCTAACGGAAGGGTTGCCGTGTTTTCAATGCGGTGGTCATCAACCTTAACAAGCTCAAGACTACCACCGCCCAGATCGCCCACAAGACCATGTGCATACGGCATTCCTGACAAAACACCCAATCCCGCATAGCGAGCTTCCTGTTTGCCGCTCA
Organism: Sneathiella sp.; assembly: GCF_047631475.1. Classification (GTDB taxonomy): domain Bacteria; phylum Pseudomonadota; class Alphaproteobacteria; order Sneathiellales; family Sneathiellaceae; genus Sneathiella. The sequence goes on from NZ_JBLHZT010000030.1 coordinate 40,744, forward strand.
ACACCTGAACATTGAAATCGCATTCCTGCTCGACATCTGCGACAAATTCAGACCCGTTGTCTGCTTCACGGACAGCGGCGGTCGCCGCAACGAGAACGCGGTCAATTCCCATTTGATTAACCAGTGCCGCATACCGGCGGAGGGCTGCCATGGCTTGATCCATCGCATCCTGACCCAACAGTTGAGAGCTTCCCAAATCCCGGCCCAGTCCGCAAAGGACCTTCTCGTTGAATTTCGGCATTGGAACACGTGAAGGCCCATCAAATACAACAAGCCGCACCGAGTTAGACCCGATATCAATAACAGCGGTGAGTTTCTTGGATGACTTTACTTCCGGATCCAGACTTCTGTCTCGATGATCAACAATATCCTGCACAAATTTACTCTTTGCTATGGCACCCAGTACCCTGTCCCAAGTGCAACATCCATTAACTGGGTGGAATCAAAATCGGAACCGGATTATTCACCTTTAAAGCTTTTCCGCGCCCAGATAAAGACGGATTTGTTAAAAAATATTTGTGGGCGGAAAAATCATTCTTAACATCTTGTAAACGTTGATATTCTCCGTCCGGCCCAAGAACCCAGGTTTGCTCGGTATCTTTCAGGCAGGCGACCATAATTTGATCAAGCACCTGCCGTTTCACAGTCTCGTTTGTAATCGGTACCAGTGTTTCAATCCGGCGGTCGAAATTTCGAGGCATCCAATCGGCCGATGTAATAAAAACATGGGCTTCTTCGGACGGCATTTCGGCCCCATTACCAAAGCAGACGACCCGCGAATGTTCCAAAAAACGACCAACAATGCTTTTCACATAGATATTCTCGGAAAGTCCGGGGACCCCCGGACGCAAACAGCAAATTCCGCGCACAATCAAACGGATATCCACACCCGCATTGCTGGCTTCATATAGTTTATCAATGATTTTGGCATCGACCAGCGAATTCATTTTTGCCCAGACAGAGGCAGGCTTACCTTCTTTTGCAAAGGCAATTTCCTGATCAATCATTTCGATCAGTGAACTTCGCAGACTATACGGTGACAAATACAGTTTTGATAATCCTTTGGGCGTGGCGTATCCAGTGATGTAATTAAACATCAGGGCCACATCTTTGGCCAAATCAGCATCATCCGTAAAGAGTGACAGGTCTGAATAGATACGGGCGTTCACCGGATGGTAGTTACCAGTTCCAAAATGCATGTAATTTTTCAGCTGTCCGCCTTCCCTGCGCACCACCAGAGAGACTTTTGCATGGGTTTTCAGATCAAAGAAACCGTAAATGACCTGAGCCCCTGCCCGTTCCAGATCCCGCGCCCAGCGAATATTCGCCTCTTCATCGAACCTTGCTTTCAGCTCGATCAGGGCAGTGACCGACTTTCCAGCTTCGGCCGCTTCTATCAATGCTTTGATAATCGGGGAGTCCGATGATGTTCGATACAAAGTATGCTTGATCGCAACTACGTCGGGATCGGCAGCGGCCTGCCTTAGAAACTGGACGACAACGTCAAAGCTTTCATACGGGTGATGAACAATGAAATCTTTGGCACTGATGGCATTAAAGACATTACCACCGGCATCCCTGACCCTTTCAGGATAACGCGCTTCAGCAGGTTCAAACACAAGATCAGGTCGTTCTTCACCGATCATCTGATTGATGGTTGAAATGCCGAGAATACCATCGATCACCATGATCGCACGAACATCAATATTAAGCTCTTCTGCCAAAAAATCCGCGAGGGGCTTAGGCATTCCAGCATCAACTTTTAACCGAATGACACTGCCCCGGCGCCGGCGTTTCAACGCGCTTTCATACAGCCGCACAAGATCTTCGGCTTCTTCTTCAACCTCGATATCACTATCACGAACAAGCCGAAAAAGACCTTGCCCATCCACCGAATAACCGGGGAAAAGCCGATCCAGAAACAGGGTCACCGTGTGTTCCAGCGTGATATACCGAATTTCACTACCAGGCAGCCTGATGAAGCGATGCAGGGTTTGCGGAAATAGAATAAGCGCCTTCAGGCGTTTTTCTGCTTTTCGGCCCGACAATTGCAAAATCATGCCAAAACCAAGATTCTGAATAAACGGAAATGGATGAGACGGATCAATTGCCATAGGCGTCAGGATCGGAAAGATCTGTTCTTCGAAATAACTCGCGAGCCACGCCTTATCGTCGACCGAAAGGCCGTCCGGATTGACGACAGAAATACCCTCACGTTGCATATCCTGCAAAAGGTCTTTCCAGATAACCTGTTGCTGATCAATAAGGCGCGCTGCCTTTATATCCACTTTTTCCAAAGTTTGTGCAGGGGTTAATCCATCTGAACTTAAGGTGGTGACACGGGCGTTGATCTGGCCGAGAAGCCCCGCAACCCGAACCATGTAGAATTCATCAAGATTTGTCGCCGAAATGGACAAAAATCTTAGCCGCTCCAACAAAGGGTGGTTCTTATTTTCGGCCTCTTCCAAGACCCGCCAGTTGAAAGAAAGCCAGGAAAGCTCGCGGTTTATAAACCGACTATGGCTTTCAGGATTTACATCAGACAACTCTTCTTGATCAGAGACAATAATAGGAGAATTCACAGCACCACCTTAATGGATTGGGATAAGTTCCATTCCCATACCACCTGTATATCACCATTTTGTGACAAAATGCAGCTTTATCAAGTATTTCCTATTTCTTTCGTGTCCAGATTTGTTCTTTGCAAATAAACAAGACACATCCTTCGACCTGCAGCTGATCGGTATCGATAAGGCGCATTTCAGAACTATAGGTATTGCCATCTTCCGGGTTATAAATTGTCCCGTCATCCCATTCGTTGGGCCCAGTTTTTTCCAACCCATTCAGCAGCTGAATCCCAATAATCGGCCTATTTCTAAGTTTTTCGTCTTGATTATTGATGTCGGTTTTTGGCTCGCCTTTTTCGGTGTTGGGTTCTTTCAGCCAAATCAGTTCACCGCAATATTTATTCTCTCCACAGGAAGAAATCTGTACATGGCTTTTACCCTCGACCGTTTCCCATATGCCGATAACATCTGAATTTGCCGATGCGGTGCCGCCCATCCCCATAGCAGCCAAAAAAGTTAATCCACATACTAATTTCTTCATGTGAGCCCCCGTCTTGTTTGTTGGCTAAAGAGTACCCGGGAAGGCACCCCCGTCCAAGAGAATATTCTGGCCTGTAATGAAACCAGCTTTGTCACTGCATAAAAACGCGCAGGCGGCTCCAAACTCCTCGGGCTGACCAAACCGCCCGGCCGGGTTCAAGGCGGCGCGTTCTGCTGCTACTGCCTCGATGGATTTGCCGGTTGCTTTTGCCGCGGGTTCCAATGTTGATTTCAGCCTATCCGTATCAAATGGTCCGGGTAATAAACCATTGATGGTTACGTTATGGGCGACCGTTTTACGGGAAATCCCGGCGACAAAACCCGTTAAACCGGCCCGCGCACCATTGGAGAGCCCTAAAATATCTATCGGCGCTTTTACGGCCGCCGATGTTATATTGATGATGCGGCCAAATTTACGTTCCTGCATCCCATCCACAGTCTGACGGATCAATTCGATAGCCGTCAACATGTTGGCATTCAGGGCTTTCATCCAGTCTTCAGTAGACCAATCCCTAAAGTCACCTGGAGGCGGTCCGCCGGCGTTATTGATCAAAATGTCAGGATCGGGACATTCTTTCAGAACAGCAGCCCGTCCTTCCTCTGTGGTAATGTCCCCTGCAATCGCGACAACGTCCACGCCATATTTTGTACGAATGTCCTCTGCGGTTTTTAGCAAGGGGCCTTCTGTTCGGGCTGTCAAAACCAGATTTACACCCTCTTCTGCCAAGGCTTCCGCGCAGGCCCGTCCAAGCCCTTTACTGGAAGCGCATACTATTGCCCTGCGACCCTTAATTCCGAAATCCATTATAATTGTCCTTCTTTTTCCAATAGATCCCTTACGAGTGGGATGGTTATGCGCCGTTTATGGGCCAGTGATAGATCGTCGAGTGCGGATACAACATGCCGTGCCTGTCCAAACGATCTTTCAAGGCGAACCATTAGATATTGCAAGATATCAGGGGTGACCTGCAACTGCCTGTCGGCAAATAGCTTGACCAGAACGGATGCAAATAACTCGTCATCCGGCTCTTCAATTCTAGCGATCTGAACTGTTCCAAGGCGTGATTTGAGATCGGGGAGCGTGAGGGTCCATTCTGAATAGTTGTAACGGGACGTCATAAGAACGGACCCCCCTTTTTCTTTTACCAGATTATACAGGTGAAACAGATTTTCCTCGGGCACATCAGGGCCAATATTTTCAATAACCAAGGGGGCACGGGCAAAATTAGAAAGCGTATCCATAGGTAGCATGGCCAACTCGTCCGCTGTTATCAAGGCCGCTTTATTCCGTTCCATCCAGACATGAGACAAATGGGTTTTTCCGCATCCATCAGGGCCAGTCAGCAACAGAAACTGGCTTGGCCAGTCTGGCCAGCGGTCGATCCAGGCAACCGCCTCTTTATTGGGGCCCGCAACCAGAAAATCATCCCGTCCGTGAGCCGCTCTCCATGCGAGGTCAAGGGGCAGTTGTTCTGACTTCACTCGTCCCCCTCCAACTGCTCCTGATTTCGCCCATAGAGCGGACTGCCCATATATTGGGACAGAGCAAAACGGCTTACCACACCGACGACAGCAGCCAAGGGCACCGCAATTAACACACCCACAAAACCGAACAGGCTACCGCCCGCCAACAAGCCAAACATGACCCAGACCGGGTGAAGTCCCACTTTTTCGCCGACCAGTTTGGGTGTTAAGACATATCCTTCGAGAACCTGCCCAACAATAAAGATGGCTCCAACAATTCCAATTTGAAAAAAGTCGGGCCAGAATTGAAAAATCGCCACCCCCACCGAGGCGATAAAACCGACGATGGCCCCAACAAACGGTATGAACGAGATCAAACCAGTTACAATGCCGATCACAAGGCCAAATTCCAATCCGACAGCCAACAGGGCCGTTCCATAATAGATTGAAAGGATAAGGCATACTGTCGATTGCCCGCGGACAAATCCGGCAAGAACGAAATCGATATCTTTTGCGATTTGCCGGATTTCAGTCAGTTTGCTTCGGGGAATCCAACTATCCACTTTCGCGGTAATCCTGTCCCAGTCGCGTAACAGGTAAAAAGCGACAACCGGGGTAATAACAAGCAGTGATAACAGATTTACCAGTGCAAGCCCCTGACTGAGAAGATTGGAGGATAATGATCCCAGATTTTTGACAGCATTGGAGGCATAACTGCTTATGGCCGCCCGGAATTCTTCGCTGGCCTGAAGCATTTCAATATCCACAAACCGCGCAATTATGGGTTTAAAGAAATCGTATAACGCCGTGATATAACCGGGTAATCTTTTTAATAAGCCGATCAGTTGATCAATGAGCGCCGGCACCAACAGAATGATAAAGAGGCAACTTAACAGTAAGAAAATGCCCACAATAATCGACGTCGCTGTTGTCCGCCCCAAACCTTTCGCTTCCAGCTTATCCGCAACAGGATCGAGGAAATACGCGACGGCCATACCAAGAACAAAAGGCAGCAGGATGTCACTTAAAAGAATGAGAAAGAGGACAAACAGCGCGATGAGTACTGTCCAAAACCTCATATGTTGTTGAATTGTCATTTCCGTTCAGCCCCTCATTCCAGTTTGTTCGGATTGTTTCATCCAACTTGATAGATAGTAGTATCCAGACAAAACCGTCGTGATTGCAACAGTATAGACAATACTCACCTGCCAAACACCCAATTCAACATTAAAGCCTGCTGTTCCCAACACGACCGCCGCTAATGCAATTTGAAAGAATGTATTTATCTTGCTGATCAAAACAGGATGGATCCGCAGGTTTCGTTCCATTGCATGAGAAAAAAGGACCCCTCCCACGATAAGTAAATCGCGACTGACAACAAGGATCACAAGCCAACTTGGGATATATTCCTTGATCCCCAGCGTGACATAAACGGAAACCAGTAAGATTTTGTCAGCCAACGGGTCCAGATATTTACCCAGATGGGTCACCAGATTAAACTGTTTGGCAATCAGCCCATCCAGAGCATCAGAAAGCCCGCCCAAAACAAAGACAATAAAGGCAATCAGCATTTCTTCGCTAAGGATCAACCATACAATCAACGGTACCGTCAGGATACGCGCCAAAGTTATGCTATTGGGTATATTCAAGCTATTTTCCGAACTGTAATCTAAAGAAGAGACACTATTTTCAATCTTACTATTCGCGTGTAGCTGCTTCTAAAAGCCAAAAGCCATCGACTGAATTCAAGAACAAATCCCGTTGCGCCAACGCGCTGGAGAGCTGGTCAACTTCACCGACAAATGAAATCTCCCAAAATGCCTTCTCTACGGACAATTCCCGGATTTTGATTTCCTGAACAGCGGGGACAGATTTTGTTTTTTCCTGAATGGTCATCCATTCTGAGAGGCTGGAAATTGTTGTAGAAACGGCCAGTTTGTTCTCGATACTACGATCCAGAATATATTGATCCTTCCAACCTTCCTGAAGGTTATCAACAATATCAAAGATGGCCGTCCGGAAAATATCGCTGTCTGTTTGTCCGCCGGTGTAACTTTCGACCACAGCGGTACTGAAAGCATCATTCCGCTGAACAGAAACATCCAAACGACGAATGCCACCCTGATTTTGCAGACTGGCATACACGACCATCACAACGCCGGCTCCGTAACTATCCGCAATTTCGGTAAGCGCGGGCCCGTTTAAACCGACTGCATCCTCAACAGACACTGTTCGGATATCGTCAAGGGACCCGCTGGGAACCATGATGGGCACGACCCGCGTTTGCGCCCAGTCATCCATGCGCTTGGAGTTCCCGATGGGGCCGTTTCCTTTTTCAAAAACATCAATCCAGGTGTCGCGCCATGGGTTAGGTTCCCCCCAAAGGGTCTTGGCGCTCAATGCGTCATACACAGGCAGGATCAGAACCGGTTTGCTTCGGGTTTCAGCATAGGGAAGATTGTTGGCCTGCAGAATCGGCCGGACGCTTTCCGGTTTGAAATCAAAGATCAAATCCGCCAGATAACGCGTCGCCGACGTTTTTTCATTAGATACCTGAAAACCAGTAATCATTGAGGTTAAGTCGGCATCTGAAACTTCTGGCAGGGAATCATGATAAGACCTTGGAATAAGGTTTCTTAACAATGCTTTATACGCCCGCCGCTGTCCCGCGGCGACTGCAATCGTCCGCGCTTCGCTTGCAGAAGCCGCTGTCGCGTCCACCGAAATACCCTTCACTGAATAGAGTTTACTATCCGTTGCCCGCGCATTGTTAATGCCGAAAAGGAGAAAACTCGCTATTATGAACGATAGCAAGGCAAAATAACTTCGAATGTGTTTCGTTTCCGTCATTGCAAACCACTGGAAAAAACGTATGTTGACGCATCTAGAATCAGGATACCGGATACAGCATATCTTATGAAGACCGATAGCTCCAAAAAAAGTTACAGTTACAAAGATGCAGGTGTCGATATTGACGCAGGCAATTCTCTTGTTGATGCCATCAAACCACTTGCAGCAATGACCCGCAGGCCGGGCGCAAATGCTGATCTGGGTGGTTTTGGGGCGATTTTTGATCCTAAAGCGGCAGGCTTCAAAGATCCACTGCTTGTTTCAGCAACGGACGGTGTTGGTACAAAACTAAAAGTCGCCATCGATATGAACAAGCATGACACGGTTGGGATCGATCTGGTTGCCATGTGCGTGAATGACCTTGTCGTTCAGGGGGCAGAACCTCTTTTCTTCCT
>NZ_JBLHZT010000031.1:0-48235 GCF_047631475.1 Sneathiella sp.
GCAGCTTTAATCGAAAGATGCAGGTGTAAAATTCCAAAAAGCAGACTGGTGATTACAATCGGCTTCATAAAATGCGCTTCTGGCATAAACCGTTGAAGCGATCCTTGGCCGACCCCTCGCGCAATGAACTCCTGTATCGCAGAATGGGGGACATACGTAATAATGTGGATAGCCAATTGCACACTACTGAAGGCTTTCAGGGTGTCCCAACTGAAAACAGGCTGGTCGGGAGGCGAGTTGTAGATTTTGAAGAGAATGAGAACGGGTAGAAAAGCAATACTGACCAGAACGCTCTCAAATAGGGACTTCTGCCATCCAGTGGTTGTAATTCCAAAGACGGACATTGGAACATTTTGCTGTTTTATCGCATAAATAGCGGGGAAAAGAACAAGGAGGAGATATACCCATCGGATCGCTAGCTGGAATGACGGGGACTCATGAGTATAGTCGGGAAAGAAACTCGAAATAGCAAAAAGCAGGATTGTTGCAATATAAAATCGGCCGAAGGAATTTTGCTCAACCTGACGATCAAATGCGGCCTTAAGGGCTTCTGCATGTCTGGAATTCGCATGCTGCATCCGGTTGGTCTGAACGGCGGCAATGCTTTTTATCATACTTTGATAAATGTCTAATTTTTTGGCTGTTTCTCGCTGAATTGACAGCACGGTTACTGTTTCTGATGCAATTACGTTTGCCGCCGCGGCGCCCATTTCCATAAAGCCTTTTTCGCCGAAATGAGTGCCTGCTTCAAGATTGGCGATTACAAATTTCTGCGCATTTTCAGAGCTCTCTAAAATGACATCGACAGTTCCGTGGAAAAGAATAAATAGGGCGTCATATTCCTGTTCAGATTGCAGTATTAAATCGCCTTTTTGGTGTCTTTCAACTGCACAATTTTCCGCAATAATTTTCAGTTGGTCGGTATTTAAGCCGGGAAAAATATTGTTGCTTTTGAAAAACTCAGTAAATCCGTTTGCGGGTGTTGCCGCAGGTTTTTCCATTACGTCTTGCATATTGTGAGACTCAATCAAACTTGCCTATAATTATTTAGAGAGGGAGCCCCTCCTGTTTCTTGTTGAGACACCATTGAATAAAATGGACAGGTTTGCAACTGAATGGTGAACAATGAAGACTGAATCTTTAAAAGTTTTCAATCGCTTCCCACTTTAATGCGAAATATGTTGGGGCAGGAGGTCTGTCTGCGGCTTCTTCAGGGGCAATGTAGTCAGTTGGGAGATTAGGCAAAGCAAGTTAAAGACATGGGCCAATCTCAGGGGCGGGCCTTCCCTGATGACAAGCGCATAAAAACAAGGCACACTGCACACTTGAAACAGGAACAATCATCGGATTGAATATCCGATACAATGCAGGCGGCTCAGTTGGATGAACTTTAAGCAATTAGAGACATTTGTTTGGGTTGCAACACTCGGTAGTTTTCGGAAAGCTGCGAAAAAACTGTATACAAGTCAACCTGCTGTTTCTTCGCGCATTGTCGCTCTTGAACAATCATTGGGCACTGAACTGTTTTCACGTCACGCCGGGAAATTTGAACTCACATCCAAGGGGGTGGAGCTCCTGCCTTATGCCCAAAAAATGCTGGTAATGGCCGATCGGTTCAAGGAAAGAGCCTGTGAAACAAATTCTTTATCAGGAATGTTGCGGTTAGGCGTTTCTGAAACGATTGTTCATACGTGGCTTTCTGATTTTCTTCAGCATGTTCATCACAGTTTTCCAAATGTTGATATCGAATTGACAGTGGATGTTACGGCAAATATGCGAAACGAGCTGGTTAGCCGGTCCCTTGATCTTGCATTTTTGATGGGCCCTATCTCAGAGTTCAGTATTCAAAACGTTGATTTGTGCTCTTTTGAGCTTGCCTGGGTTTGCAGCCCGGAAATTGAACTGCCCGAAGGGGTGGTGCCTTTACAGACAATACTGGAAAAACCGGTTATTACCTATGCCCGGAATACCCGCCCTTTTGCAGAGGTGCAAGCGGTATCCAAACAGGAAGATATCGAAGTTTCGAGGCTGTTCCCGTCGACGTCTCTTGCTGCGTGCAAACGGATGGCGCTGGATGGGTTGGGGATCGGAATGCTGCCTCTTGCCCTGATAAACGAGGAGGTCGATCAGAAGCGTCTGCGGAAAATTTCAAGTACTTGGGAGCCTTCCGATCTGGTCTTTACTGCGTCATACCCAAGGGAGCCCTTCAACCCGCTTGCGGAGAAAATGGCAGCACTGGCAGCGGATGTTGCGCATGACTATTGTGGTTAGCCGATAAATAAAACCTATCAAAAGGGTAAGAAAAATCTAGTTCGCTTTTATTGAACCGCTATGTAATGGTTTGCTCCAAAGAATATTAGAGCAAAAATTACTGAGCAGTGAGGGAACGGTGACGATGGATATACAGGAACAATTGCGCACGGCGTCTCCTAAAGAAGTCCGCGCCGCCATTCGCAACAAATCCTTTACCGGCGGGACTGCTGGTCTGGGCGGTGGCTTTATTCAGGGGAATCTGGCTATTCTTCCTGCGGAGTATGCGACAGATTTTTTGCGTTTTTGCCAGCGAAATCCAAAACCGTGTCCTTTGGTGGGGGTGTCAGAAACCGGCGATCCAATTTTGCACACGCTTGGCGACGATGTCGATATCCGGACAGATGTGCCTCAATACAAGATCTTTGAAAACGGCAACCTTATTGAACAGGTTGATGATATACAAGAATACTGGCGGGATGACTTCGTTAGCTTTATATTAGGGTGTTCTTTTTCGTTTGAAGACGCTTTGATGATGGATGGCATTCCGCTTCGTCATATCATCCAAAACAAAACGGTGCCGATGTACCGGACAAACATCCAGGCAGTCGAAGCAGGGCCTTTTAAGGGTGAATTTGTCGTCTCAATGCGTTCGATGACCGTGAAGGACGCCATTCGTGCAGTAGAAATTACCAGTCGTTTTCCAGAAGCCCATGGCACCCCCATTCATTTCGGGGATCCGTCCGCCATTGGGATTGAGGATGTAAATGTTCCAGATTTTGGGGATCCAACAGAGATAAAAGAAGGCGAAGTGCCCGTTTTTTGGGCGTGTGGTGTTACACCGCAAATCGCCATCCGGAATGCAAAGCCTTCAATCTGTATTACACACGCCCCCGGCCATATGCTGATCACTGATATTCGGGGGGCCGGTGCGGGACGCGAGCAATTTAATACCAACCTACACTAACGTTTAAAATATTATTTAATAATAGGGAGACTAAATATGTTGAAATCATTGAAATCGGTGGGCGTTGCGGCAGGTTTTGCAACAGCACTCGCCATGGGAGCGAGCGCGCAGGCTGCTGATGCCCCAACTAAAATGAGCGTGATTGGTACATGGAATAGCATGACCAATTACAATGATCGGGAAGCCCCTTTCTGGCGGGGTATTGCGAAGAAAACCAAAGGTGGCGTGATTGCGACCATCGGATCATATTCAGAGTTTGGCCTGAAAGGCTTTGAAGTCATGCGTATGCTGAAATCCGGTGTGTTTGATTACGCATACGGTCTTCCGGGATATGTTGCGGCTGAAAATGCTGTGTTTGAAGGGGGCGACCTTTCATCTGTTACGCAAGATATTGTCACTCAGCGTAAAGTAGCTGAAGCGTCTTTCCCAACTTTGGAAAAAGCTTTCGCCAAATATTATAATGCAAAACTGCTGCAACTTTATCCTTTCCCCAGCCAAATTTTATATTGCAAAAACCCAATTTCCGGCATTGCTGATCTAAAAGGCAAGAAAATCCGTGTTTATGCTACATCTCTTGGTGATTTCGTAGAAGGCGTGGGCGGAACATCTGTGACTGTGTCGTTTGGTGAAGTGATCCCCGCGCTTGAAAAAGGCGTCGTCGACTGCGCGATTACCGGAACAATGTCTGCCTACACGGCGAAATGGTATCAGGCCGCAAAATACGTATATTCAATGCGTGTTGGTTGGGGCCTCGCATTTGGTGCGATGAATATGGACAAATGGAACTCTATGTCCGAAACGCAACAAACAGACATGAAAGCCCGTCTTGACACGTTGACAGATGAAATGTGGGCCGCGACGGCAAAAGAAGATGATGTTGCAATTGCCTGCCTGACCAGCAATGAATGCCCGATCGGAAAAGATGCTCCTTTGGGCGGCATGACACTGGTTGAACCCACTGAAGCTGATCTGGCTGCCCGTGACAAGGTTGCAAATGACGTGGTTTTGGCGCGTTGGGCCGAACGGTGCGGTAAAGAATGTGCTGACAACTGGAACGCCACTGTCGGTAAAGTTCTTAATATGAAAGCGGTCGCCAAGTAAACCGACCTATCCTTCACCGGATCGATGCTTTGCGCGTCGATCCGGATCGGGGTATCTGGAAAATTATCTTTCAGGAAGCGCTGAGAAAACCAATGTTCAAACCAATAAACTTATTCATTCATATTATTGTGCAAGTCGGCGGTTGGGCATTGTTATCAGCTGCCTTTCTGGTGACCTATGATGTTATCACCCGGAAGCTGCTGAATATCTCGATCGCGGGCGCGGACGAGATTTCTGGATATGTGTTTGCCATTTCAACGGCATGTGCCTATTCCTATGCACTCCTCACCCGGGCAAATATACGTATTGATTTTATCTATAATAAGCTGTCCATTAAAATTCAGCGTATTCTCGATGCCTTAAGTATGGTTCTGACAGCAGGGTTTCTCGCCGTCATCTGTTACTTCGCCTTCGGCTTGGTTTCAGATGCCATTGAATATAGCAGTAAATCCATCACGCCGTTGCAGACCCCGTTAGCCATTCCACAAACCATCTGGTTCGCGGCACTGTGCTTTGCTTTGTTTACCGCAATTGTTTTAACGGTCATGTCTTTTACAGCATTGCTGAAAAGCGACTATAACCGCGTAAACGAACTGATCGGTATTCCGTCTCTCGATGAAGAAATTCAGGCAGAATTGCATGGCGGAGAAGATCCCTCTCAATCAGAAAAACATTTAAGCGGGAAGGGCTAATCACATGTTGCCTGTCACTGTAATCGTCCTTCTTGCTCTTATTGGGCTAAGTGTTCCAGTCGCTGCGGCGCTGGGCTGGCTTGGTCTGTTTTTGGGACATTTCTTTACCCGTATGCCCATCCACCGTGCGATCGGCGATATTGTATGGACAAACTCAATCGAGTTTCTGCTTGTCGCAATTCCGATGTTTGTCATGTTAGGTGAGATCCTTCTGCGGTCCGGGGTTACGACGCGTATGTATGACGCCATGGCCAAATGGTTGTCATGGCTACCGGGTGGATTAATGCATTCAAATATTGGTGCTTGCGCGTTATTCGCTGCAACATCCGGTTCAAGTGTCGCGACGGCTGCTACCATTGGAACGGTTGCCGAACCTGAAATGCATAAACGCAAATACAACGAGCCTTTGTTCCTTGGAACAATCGCCGCTGGCGGTACTTTAGGAATTTTGATCCCGCCTTCTATCAATCTGATTGTTTTCGGACTGTTGACCAATACGTCGGTTTCAGAACTGTATCTTGCTGGCTTTATCCCCGGTATTTTATTGGCGGCCCTGTTCATGGGAACCGTTGGAATAGCCTGTGTCTACAAACCTCAATGGGGCGGCGAGAAAGTTCACTATTCCTGGTCTGAACGCTTTGCCAGCCTGATTAATCTCGTACCGCCAATTTTTATCTTCCTTGTGGTTGTTGGTTCGATCTATGCAGGGTGGGCAACACCAACAGAAGCGGCGTCATTAGGGGTGGTCGCAGCCCTTATTCTTGCTGCGTTTCATAAAAGTCTGTCCTTCAACATGATGCGTGAAGTGTTTCGCGGTACCATGCGGACAACAGCCATCATCATGTTGATCATTATTGCCGCTGTTTTTCTGAACTTTGTTCTCACAGCAATTGGCCTGACAACCCAATTAACCGACTTTATCGTTTCACTGGGCCTGACGCCGCTTGGAACGCTATTACTGATTGTCGTTTTTTACCTGATCCTTGGTTGCTTTATGGAAACCTTCTCCATGTTGATCACAACAGCAACCATCGTAACCCCGATAGTTGTGGGCATGGGGTATGACCCGGTTTGGTTCGGTATCCTGCTCATGGTCTTGTTGGAAACAGCGTTGATTACGCCGCCCATTGGGATCAATCTTTTTGTCGTGCAATCCATTCGTTCCCGCGGTGTTTTGAAAGATGTTATGATTGGCGCGCTGCCTTTTGTTGCGACCATGTTTGCCATGATTGCAATTTTGATTGCCTTCCCGCAGTTGGCTTTGTGGTTGCCTAGCCTGTTCTATTAAGCGGCGCCATGTCATAATTGAACCTGAACTTTTGTCAGTCATATTTTGAGAATAGGATCTGGTCATGGACATCCGCGTGTTAATGCTGGGTGACACAGCGTTCACAATTGAGTATCCGAATTTGAAGGGGGCGGTTGGTGCAAAAACCGTGCGTTCCCTTCGTTCGAGGGTTCAGGGCGAAATTGATAAAGGGGCCCTGAACGGCGTTGTTGACCTGGTTTCAGCATCCCGGTCTTTGACGGTCTGCCTTGATCCGGCAAAGGCAGATTACAAAGCGGTTCAGGACACAGTCTCAGATCTGGCGGTTGAGCCTGTGGGCGGCGATGAAGAAAAACTCACTTTGTGGACATTGCCTGTTTGCTACGAGGGGGAATACGGACCGGACCTTGAGGAGGTCGCAAAGAACGCCAATTTGTCTGTTGCGGAAGTAATTGCACTTCATAGTGGACAGGTTTTTGATATTCTGATGATCGGGTTCCTACCGGGATTTCCGTTCATGTCGGAGGTTCCCGACATATTACGTTTTCCAAGGCGAACCAGTCCGCGTGTGCGGGTACCGGCAGGCTCGGTTGCTATCGCGAATGATCAGACCGCGATATATCCGTGGGAAAGCCCAGGGGGATGGCATTTGCTTGGACGTTGCCCTGTCCCTCTTTTCAATCCCGATTGGGACCAGCCAAGCTTGCTTGCGCCGGGTGAAAAGGTTTCCTTCGAAGCGGTAAATAGTCATGACTTCGAGATATTAAAAGAGGACCTGACCGCAGGTCGTCTGATGCCGACTTCATTTATGAAGGAGGACCGCTAGGATGACAGCAAAACTGAAAATTGTATCACCGGGTATGCTCGCCTCTCTTCAGGACAAAGGGCGGTTTGGCTATAGCGGGTTTGGTGTCCCCCGTAGCGGGGCGATTGACCCGGTTTCGTTGCGATTGGGCAACGCGCTGGTCGGAAATGATCCTTTTGAGACAGCCATAGAATTTCGATTTATGGGCCCAACGATTAAAGCACAGTCAGGTTCGTTGCGGGTTGCGCTGGCCTGTCACGTTGGCGGCGAACTGATCGATGCCCAAAGTGGGGATAAAACACCTATTTCACCATGGCAGACTGTGACACTCAATGAAGGGGATGTCCTTAAAGTGGACCCGATGTCGAAAGGGGCAACAGGATATCTTGCGATTGAAGGGGGGCTTGCCCTTGATCCCGTGTTGGATAGTTGTTCAACCTATGCCCGTGCGCATATGGGAGGCCTTCTTCAGGTCGGTGATATATTATCGCTTAAACAGGCCGCCTCCGTTCGCGGATATGAGAGACTAATGGCAGACCCTGTGCCGTTGTCGGAAGAGCCTTTCAATGTCATTTTTGGCCCACAAGAGGACTATTTCGCGGAGGAAACCGTTCAATCCTTCTTAATGAACGCTTTCAAGGTCAGCAGTGACGTGGATCGGATGGGGATCCGCTTGGAAGGAAATGCGCTTTTTCCAAAGCCGGAAAAGGGGAGTGATCTTATCTCCGATGGGCTGGTTGCCGGTGCGATTCAAGTGCCCGGCAATGGTCATCCGATCATTCTATGTGTTGATTGCCAGTCTGTTGGGGGGTATCCGAAAGTGGCAACGATCATCAGTGCAGATCTTCATCGTCTGGGCCAATTGACGCCGGGCAAAGAAATAAAATTCAAGGCCGTTGACTTGGAACAGGCAGGGGCGTCTCGTCAACTGCTGGAAAGTAAAATTGAGAAAAGTATCAATAGCATTCACGATTACTATGGCGAAGGGGCCGTTGACCTGAAGGCATTGTATGCCAGCAACCTGATCGGGGGTGTTGTCGATGCGCAAAAACCGGGGCTTTTCCCAGGCCATTTAGAGGATCTATCATGACGAAGCAAATCAATTTAAACGCAGATATGGGGGAAAGCTTCGGGGCATATTCCATTGGCAATGACGGCGCTATGCTAGATGTTGTTGGTTCCGCGAATATTGCTTGTGGATATCATGCCGGTGACCCTCTGGTTATGGCGGAAACAGTCCGGCTGGCACTCGCAAAAGGGGTTAGTATCGGAGCCCATCCCGCCTTTCCTGACCTTCAGGGGTTTGGTCGGCGTAGGATGTCTATTCCTCTAGAAGAACTCGCCGCAATGGTCACATATCAGATCGGCGCGCTGAAAGGGATCGCCGAAAGTCAGGGCGGGGGCGTTACGCATGTTAAGCCGCATGGGGCGCTCAATAATATGGCCTGCGAAGATATGGGGATGGCGAAGGCCATTGCGAAGGCCGTTCAGATGATGTCACCGGCGCTGATCCTCTTGGCGCCAGCGGGATCCTGCCTCTATCAGGCTGGACTAGAGGCCGGATTGCCAACCGCTGCTGAAATTTTTGCAGATCGAACCTATCAGGAAAACGGAAACCTGACCCCGCGGTCATCACCCGGTGCCGTTATTCACGACCCCGAACAAAGTGCCGATCAGGTTCTTTCGTTTTTAAAGGCTGGAAAGATCATGACGCCGTCTGGAAGTGGGATTGAAACACCAATTCACAGTATTTGTGTGCACGGTGACAGCGACAACGCTTTGGCGATTGCAAATCGCGTCACAGAAAAACTGAAAGACGCTGGATTTCGTTTGCTGGGCTTGCCTGAGGTGTTGAAAAATTGAACGGTTCAGTCTGTTTGCGTCAACGACTGTTTGCGTCAACGACTGTTTAGTGACTTAACGACTGTTTAGTGTCTTCCAAAAAACAAGGGGCTTAAGCCGGGCTGAGAAATCCGGGTGTGTTCCTGATTTTGTTTGCAGATCAGTGTCTTGCAATAGGACTGTTAAAAGCCAAGGGTGAGGATTGACCATCAATCCTCATTTTTTAAGTCCACAGCAATATGATCTGGTCATTGATAAACGGAAACTGAGGTTCCGTTATTGTTGGCGTGCCCGCGCCGAGTGTAATTTCTTATAGCTTTCAATCAATCTCAGATGCTTATCCAACCCTTCAAGTTTCAGGCTTGTTTTCGTTAAGCCGGAAAAACGGACGTCTCCAGTCACGGATCCAACCGTGTTTTTCATAACGTCAGTGCCGTACATTCTGGTCAGGTTGGGTAAATAGTCTTCAATGTCCAGATCGTCATCAAGTGTAATATCCAGAACGGCGCTCATCGCCCGGTAGAACAGAACGCGCTCAACAGTATTGTCATTGAAATTCAAGAAATCGATAATGATCTCTTTTGCATCTTCAAAATAGTTTAGTGCAAGATAAATCAGGATCTTCAACTCTCCGATATCCAGCTTGCCCCAGACGGTATTTTCATCGAACTCAATTCCGATCACTTCTGAAATAAGGGTATAATGATCCAGTTGGGCGGTTTCAAAACGCTCCAGCAAATCTTCAAGTTCCTGATCGGATAAGGAATGAATATTCAAAATATCTTCCCGGAACATAAGTGCCTTATTGGTATTGTCCCAAATCAGGTCCTCCGCTGGGTAAACTTCGGAATAACCTGGCACTAGAATCCGGCAGGCGGTCGCGCCAAAGTCCTGATAGGTTGCGATATAGACTTCCTTATCAAGACTTGCCAAAATGTTCATAAGGGTTTCATTCTCTTCCTCTGTCGTACCGCTGAAATCCCATTCGCAAAACGCAAAATCCGCTTTTTCGCTAAAGAATTTCCATGAAATAACGCCTGTTGAGTCAATGAAATGTTCGACAAAATTACTTGGTTCACTGACGGCATGACTATTGAAAGTTGGCGGCGGAACGTCATTTAACCCTTCGAAGCTACGTCCTTGCAGTAATTCAGTAAGGGATCGTTCCAAGGCAACTTCAAAACTGGGATGGGCACCAAAAGATGCAAACACGCCGCCTGTTTTGGGGTTCATTAACGTGACGGACATGACTGGGAACTTGCCCCCCAATGACGCATCTTTTACCAGAACAGGAAAACCTTTATTTTCAAGCTCGTTTATACCCTCCAGGATATGGGGATATTTTGCGAGAACTTCCTTTGGGACGGTGGGCAGAATGATCTCTTCTTCAATAATCTGGCGTTTGACGGCACGCTCGAAAATCTCGGACAGGCACTGTACCTTTGCTTCATTCAGCGTGTTTCCTGCACTCATACCATTGCTGACAAAAAGGTTTTCGATCAGGTTTGATGGGAAGTAAATTGTTTTCTGATCAGAATTACGGATAAAGGGCAGGGCGCAAATCCCGCGATCTGCCCGTCCTGAATTCGTGTCAATTAAATGAGATGCCCTTAAATCTCCTTCTGGATTATAGAGTTCCAGACATGTGTCATCCAGCAACCCATCTGGTAGGGCATCTTCTTTGCCGACTTTAAACCATTTTTCATTCGGGTAATGAACAAATTCGCTGTTGGCGATTTCCTCTCCAAAATAATAATCATTGTAGAAGAAGTTGCAGCTCATCCGTTCGATATATTCACCGAGTGCTGAACATAAGGCACTTTCCTGTGTCGCCCCTTTACCGTTGGTAAAACACATGGGGGATGCCGCTTCGCGGATGTGAAGCGACCAGACATTTGGAACAATATTACGCCAGGACGCGATTTCGATTTTGATGCCTATATCGGATAGGATAGAGGTCATGTTCTTAATCGTTTTTTCCAGCGGCAGGTCTTTACCAATAATCATGGTATTGCCGTCACCTTCGTAGGCATCCAGCAACGGTGTGTCGTTTAAATCATCAACCGCATCGATCTTGAATTCAGGACTTGTCTGAATGACTTTCTTGACAGTACAGCGATCTGCTGACCTTAAAATTCCCAACCGATCCCGTTCTGAAATGCTGGGCGGCAATTCTACTTGAATTTGAAAGGTCTGATTGTATCTGTTTTCAGGATCAATGATGTTGTTCTGAGATACCCGAATATCGTCTGTCGGGATATCACGTGACAGGCAATATACCTTGATGAAATAGGCGGCACAAAGGGCAGAAGACGCAAGGAAATAGTCAAATGGACTAGGGGCGGTTCCATCGCCCTTATACCGGATTGGCTGATCAGTTGTTATTGTAAAATCATCAAACTTTGCCTCAAGCCGAAGGTTGTCCAAAAAATTTACAGTGATTTCCATTTGACTATTCTTTCCAGAAAACGTGACATTCACCATAGGTCATTGTTTGCATCAGTTTGTTTGTCAAACTATACGTTGGAGATCAGGGCATTTATTTGTGCCCACGCTATATATGGCCCTCTACATGGGGCTTTCTGCGAAGGGGACTGGCGTAGGGCGCTTGAATTGGTTGTCCAAAGGCGATTGGGCTTGCACTGTGATTCGACTGGAATTCATGCCATCGTCTCGATGTTAGAGTGTCTTGCTTTCGTTAAACCGGCTTTACTCGCATCCTGTATGCGTCTATCAAACTTTTTTTACTTATGAACAGACTTAAATCCATGTCTCTTATTCTTGATCATCTGCCAACTTCCAAAGAATTTTTTCTTGAATTCTGGAACAGAAAGCCGTTTGTCGTTCGGGGCTTGATCCCAACAGAAGTAACGGAAACGCTGATTGATGAGGATCATGTTGCCGGACTTGCAATGGAAGAAGAGGTGAAGTCCCGTCTTGTTCGAAAAGGTAAAAAACAAAGCGACTGGAAATGCGATTATGGTCCTTTGCCCGAACAGGTTTTTGCAGAACTCGGCGAAGAAGACTGGAGCCTGCTTGTTCAGAATGTTGATCTGTACCATGAAGAAACAGCGGAACTTCTAAAGCATTTCAACTTTTGCCCTCGTTGGTTGCTTGACGATATTATGGTCAGTTATTCGCCAAAAGGCGGCACTGTGGGGTCGCATTCGGACAGCTATCATGTTTTTTTGGTTCAGGGCAAAGGTGAACGGCGCTGGAAAATTGCCCATGAAGCGCTTAAAAATGGAGATCATATTGAGGACATTCCTCTTAAAATTCTGAAAACCTCATTTGACGGAGAAGAGGTTACGGTCTCAGAGGGGGATGTCATTTACATTCCGCCCCAGTTCCCTCATGAAGGGGTCAGCTTACAACCGTCCTTAACATATTCCGTTGGCTTTTTGGGGCCTACCCTGTCTGAAATGTTGATTGAGTTTGGTCATTTTCTGGAAGAAAATTATCAGAATATGCCACGGTATCTGGGACAAAATCTTACAGAAAATGCCGTACCATTTCAGGTTGGAGCCGACCATATTCGTGATTTCAGAAGCTTCATGACCGATGTCTTTGACGAAGATTATTTCGTCAAATGGCTCGCGCAGTATTTCAGTAAACCTGCGCAAAATTTTGGCGATGAATTTGGTGAAGAATTTGACAGCGACAGTGCGGATGAGGACCCGCTCGGTGCAGTCTATGATTACGTTCAGGATACTGCGAAGACATTGATCGATGGCGATTGTCAGTTGATAAAGCGGCCTTTCGTGAAAATTATGATCACACCGCTTAAGTCGCCCCAACAATATGCGGTTTCTGTGGGTGATCTTTCCTTTGAATTGGCGTTTTCCGATCTGTTTGTTGTGAATATGATGGCGCAGGAAACCCCGTTTTCTGCCAAGATATTCGCCAAGCACGCCGATATTCTACAAAAGCTACTGGATGGAAATTGCCTCGAAATCATTGACGCATAGTCAGTTGGTTTCGCCGGACCCCTTGTTAAAGAGAACGGGAAGCTCCTATCGCCAGTGGAGACGAAGAGGATGGTTGCGTGTACAGGTTACTGGGCGGCGACAAGAGCGTTTTTGTTGATAAGCTCCTTGATTTCTGAGCGGCAAGACCCGCAATTGCTGCCGGCCTGCGTCGCATTTCCAACAGCTTCGACACTAAAGCAGCCAGATCGAACAGCGTCTGCGATTTCGTTGCTTCCGACGCCGAAACAGGAACAAATAATTGCGCCCTTGTCTATTTCGTTGACGGGGGCTTTACCGGCAACCACGGTATAGCGTGTCATCGGATCGTTGAAGTCGTCCTCAAATTTGGAACAGAGCCAGCTCCTTGAAACCGAAAGGGGGGCTCCTGCGGCATATAATATTCCTTCAAGCCTTTGGCTGTGAAACAATGCAAGCCTATATTCCCCACGTTTCTTGTCTGCATAGACAAGGGGCGCGGTTCTTCGATCGACGTTCAGCATTTTTTTCATAACATCCAAAATCTCGAAAAGGTCCTCTTTTCCTGCAAATTCTGTTGCCCATCCCCCCTCAGTTTCGAAAGACGCCCAATATCCGCGAGTGGGTAGCACGGGCTTTTCCCGGGTAAGTAGAAAAACAAACGTCTTGGCTTCATATTTTCGAATGGAAACGCCTGTGTTTTTTGATGCCGGTTGCCCGGATACAGGATCTGTGATCGATGGAATAAGGCTATTGACGCGGCCGTTCGATGCATATTGATCCGTCCAGTGCATCGGTACAAAAACCTGACCTTTTTTTTGCCTGAACGTGATCATGGCGTTGGCCAGAAGACGACCATGTTTATTTGTGAGTTCAACAATGTCATCTGATTCAATGCCAAGTTTCTGGGCATCAACGGGATGAATTTCTGCAAATGGTTCAGACAAATGTGCAGATAACCGGGGGGACCTGCCGGTTCGGGTCATCGTGTGCCATTGGTCTCTGATCCGACCGGTATTTAATTGATACGGTCCGGTTTCGAGATCCGTTGTGGGCATCGTGACTGGGATAATGTTTGCCTTCTTGTCGGCTGTGAAGAAGTGTCCATCTGAAAAGAAGGGGCGTTCTGATAGGTTTTTTTTAATCGGAACCGGCCACCGAACCGGTGCCAGATTATCATAGCCGTCGTTCGATAGTTTGGAATGCTCTCCAATGTCGAAATCCCGAGAGCCGTTATTATCAAGTGCAGACAGCGCAGCATGTTCTCGGTATATGTCTGCTTCGTTCAAGTAGTCGAAAGCGCCATGATACCCCAGCCGCTTGCCAATAGCAGCCATTTGCCACCAGTCTGGTTTTGCATTTCCTGGGGCGCGTAAAAAACCGCGCTGGCGTGAAATTCGTCTTTCGGAATTAGTGACGGTACCATTTTTCTCCCCCCAACCTGAGGAGGGAAGAAGAACATGGGCAAAGGCGTTTGTGTCGGTGTTTTCATATATATCAGACACAATAACGAAGGGACATTTGTTCAATGCTTCTTTGATAAAGTCAGAATCCGGTAAACTATCAACCGGATTGGTCGCCATAATCCACAGAACCTTGATGTCCCCTTTGTCCACCGCTTTAAAAAGGTCCACCGCTTTAAGCCCCGGTCTTTCAGGAAGGTGAGGCGCCTTCCAGAAGGACTTAACCTGATTGCGATGGTCTGGGTTATCAAGTTCCATATGGGCGGCCAACATGTTGGAAAGACCGCCCACTTCCCTGCCACCCATGGCGTTGGGTTGGCCGGTGATCGAAAACGGACCTGTGCCCGGTTTGCCAATCCGGCCGGTTATCAGATGGCAGTTTAGAATGGCGTTGACTTTATCGGTGCCCACACGGGACTGATTGACGCCCTGACTGTAAACTGTAACGGTTTTTTGGGTGGTCCGGTAAAGCTCATAGAAACTAATAATATCAGCGGGATCCAGACCGCTTTTTTTAGCGATTTCTTCAATCGTTAAGGGCACGCATTGCTTCAGTGTTTCGTCAAAGCCGTTGGTATGGCGGGCAATAAACCCATCGTCACAGGCCCCTGTTTTTTGCAGATGTGCGAAAAGACCCATGAATAAAGCGGCATCACCATCGGGATCAATCGCCAGATGCAAGTCAGCAATATCAGTTGTCATGGTTTTTCTTGGATCAATTACCACGATTTTCAGATTTGGCCGTTGTTCTTTTGCTGCCGCCAGGCGTTGATATAAAACGGGGTGACACCATGCCAGATTGCTTCCGACCAGAACAACAAGGTCCGAACATTCAAGATCCTCATAAGAGACAGGAACAGTATCGCTGCCAAAGGCGCGCTTGTAGCCTGCAACACTTGACGCCATGCAGAGACGGGAATTGGTATCGATATTGGCCGAGCCAATGAAGCCTTTCATCAGTTTGTTGGCGACATAATAATCTTCTGTTAGCAGCTGGCCAGAGACATAGAATGCAACGGAGTCCGACCCAAAGTTGGAAATAGCATCCCTGAATTTCGAAGCAATGAGGTCTAGTGTTTCATTCCAGTCTGAAACTTTGCCGTTAACGATTGGATCGCGCAAACGGGTGGTGTCAGACATGGTTTCCGCCAATGCGGACCCTTTGGAGCAGAGGCGTCCCTTGTTCGCGGGATGGCCCGGATCTCCTTCAACGGAGATGAGACCCTGTTCGTTGAATTTGGCGACAATGCCGCATCCAACCCCACAATAAGGACAGGTGGTTTTGCATTCTTTTAAACGGCTCACGCGGCTACCTCTTTGGGGGCACTAAGGGCAATTGAAACGATCCCGTTCTCAATACGCGTTGAGAAAGTTAATGTTGACCCTTCATCGGCCCCTTGCGCGGTACCGGTTTCCAGGGAAATTACCCAATTATGCAACGGGCATGTGACGCAGTTGTCGTGTACAATCCCCTGACTGAGGGGCCCTTTTTTGTGGGGGCACTTGTCTTCGATGGCGAAAACTTCATTTTGGATTGTCCGAAACAGAGCAATCGTCGTCTCTCCCATTTTTATGCAACGGGCACCCTGAACCGGAATTTCCGAAAGTTGACCGACCTCTGTCCAACTCATGGTTTCTGACGTCATTCTGCGGCCTCCAGTTCAATGGTTTTTAGGGGATTAAATTCATGCTTGTCTTTTCCGGAAACACGTTCCGACCATGGGTCCGATTGGCAGTATTTTTGAGAGATGACAAAGCGCTCGAAAAGGGCTTTGCGTGTATTGGTATCTTCCATAATACTGTTTCGAATGACGTCATGTCCGACCCGGCGCGCCCATTTATAAAGGCGCTCAAGATAATGTCCTTGTTCCCGGTACATCTGGATAAGGGCCGTTATATACTCAAGGGCGTCATCTTCGGTTTTCACCAGACCCAGAACTTCCGTCCCCAATATGTCAAGCCCGGCGGCCCCTGCGAAATGGATTTCAAAACCAGAGTCCACGCAAATGACACCCACATCCTTACAGGTTGCCTCAGCGCAGTTTCTTGGGCATCCTGAAACAGCCAGCTTTACCTTTGCCGGTGCCCAGGAGCCCCACAGGAATTTTTCCAGCCTTACGCCTAACCCGGTCGAGTCTTGTGTTCCAAATCGGCACCAGTCCGACCCGACACAGGTTTTCACCGTCCGCAACCCCTTGGCATAGGCATGGCCCGATATAAAGCCAGCCTTGCCAAGGTCCGCCCACACACTGGGTAAATCCTCTTTTTCAACACCCAGAAGGTCAATGCGTTGTCCTCCGGTCACCTTGATCGTCGGGATGTTGTATTTATCCGCCGCGTCAGCAATGGCGCGAAGTTCATCGGCTGTTGTCAAACCGCCCCACATTCGCGGAACAACAGAATAGGTTCCATTTTTCTGAATGTTGGCGTGAACCCGTTCGTTAATAAACCGGGACTGGTTATCATCCTCATATTCACCAGGCCATTCTGCAATCAGATAGTAATTCAGCGCTGGACGACATTTGGCACATCCACTGGATGTTCTCCATTCCAGCCGCTGCATGATGTCGGGAATTGATTTTAGCGACTGGGCTCGAATTGCATTTCTGACGTCACTATGACCAAGACCCGTACAGGTGCAAACTGGTGTAACGGCGGACGGGTTGTAAGCGTCTCCCGCAGTCAATTGTAGTAGATTTTCGACGAGCGATGTGCAGGTGCCGCAGGAAGCTGATGCTTTTGTGTGGGATCTGACGTCATCAAGAGAGGTTAGACCCTTGTCAGTGATGGTTGTAACGATTGTGGATTTACAAATGCCGTTGCAACCGCAGATTTCTGCGTCATCCGGCAGAGCTGCAACGGCTTCGATCGGGTCCAGAGGGGCGCCTCCCTGATAGGCTTGCCCGAAAATCAGGGTGTCGCGCATGTCCGAAATATCGGTTCCTTTTTTCAGTAAATCAAAGAACCATGGTCCCTCTGCCGTGTCCCCGTAAAGAACGGCGCCAAGAATTTTATTGTCCTTGATTACGAGACGTTTATAGAGGCCCGAGATTCCATCCCGAAGGACAATTTCCTCACGGTCCGGTGCATCCTCAAAATCTCCAGCGGAATACAGATCGATACCACTGACTTTCAGTTTTGTTGCTGTCTGCGAGCCGGTATAGGGCAGGGAGGTGTCGAGCAAGTCTGCGGCCAACGTTTTTGCCATCTCATAAAGGGGGGCGACCAGACCATAACATTGGCCCCGATGCTCAACGCATTCCCCCAACGCGTAAATATCGGGGTCTGATGTAAGCATATTGTCGTTCACCAGAATGCCTCGCTGGCATTCCAGATCAGACTGGATTGCAAGATCAGTAGATGGGCGAATACCAACCGCCATCACAACAATTTTCGCCTCGATCAGGGTGCCGTCGTCAAGGCTTACAGCCGCTACTTTTTGGTCTTTACCGATAATTTCTTTGGTATTAGCGCCTGTGATGACATCGATTCCGCGCGCCAGAATGGATTTTTCCAGTAAGGCGCCCGCGGCGTTATCCAGTTGTCGTTCCATCAAGGTTGGCATCAGATGCAGAACGGTGACCTCCATCCCTTGTTCTTTCAGCCCTGCGGCGGCTTCCAGACCCAGCAGACCGCCGCCGATGACAACCGCACGCCCTCCAGTTCTGGAGACTTCCAGCATCTTTTCAACATCGTCGAGATCCCGATAAACCATTACACCGTCAAGATCGTGACCCGGTATCGGAATGACAAAAGGATTGGAGCCGGTGGCGAGTACCAGCTTGTCATATTCAGCAATAATACCGGTTTCCGACGTTACAGTTTTTTCAGTCCGGTCGATTTTTGAAATGCGTGCCCCTTTATGCAGGGTCACACCATGTTCGGCGTACCAGTCATCATCATGAGTGATAATATCGGTATAGGTTTTTTCGCCGGACAGAACAGGTGAAAGCATTAGCCGGTTGTAATTTACTCGAGGCTCAGCGTTGAAAATCGTGACGTCATATGCTTCTTTATCTGCCTCAAACAAATGCTCCAGCATTCTGCCGGGGGCCATTCCGTTTCCAACAATTACTAGTTTTTTTCTCATTTTACTCACCCCGCTGATAACAATGCATTCGGTTTTGTTTGCCCTGCCTGCCGGGCAATTCTTTCTTTGCGTTTTGCGGTAATTCTGGACAGTTGCTCGATACTTGGATTTGCACCGCCCTCATAGGCATCCAGGAATTCCAGAAGCTCTTCGCGATAGGCGTAGTAGTCAGGGTGTTCCAGCAGGGCCTTGCGAGACCTTGGTCGGGGAAGATCTACGTCCATCACATTTCCGATTTTCGCATGGGGCCCGTTTGACATCATCACAACCCGGTCCGCCAGAAGGATGGCTTCATCCACATCATGGGTGACACAAACGGCGGTCACCTGCGTCCGTTTCCAGACATCCATGAGAACATCCTGCAATTCCCAGCGGGTTAAACTGTCCAGCATGCCAAAAGGTTCATCCAATAGAAGAAGCTTAGGAGACAGGGCAAATGCCCGGGCGATACCCACCCGTTGCTTCATTCCGTTGGATAAATCGCCTGCCAATTTATGCATGGAATCGGCAAGGCCGACTTTTGAAAGGTAATATTCAACCACATCCTTACGTTCAGACTTGTCTGCGTCCGGATATACTTTATCCACGCCGAGGCAGACATTCTCATGGGCCGTGAGCCACGGCAGCAGGGATGGGGCCTGAAAAACGACGGCCCTGTCTGGACCAGCCCCTTCAATATGGGTGCCGTCCAGAATAATCCCGCCTTCAGAGATGCTATTGAGACCTGAAATCATGGAAAGGACTGTTGATTTTCCGCATCCTGAATGACCAATCAGCGTAACAAATTCGCCCTTGTTCATTTTCAAATCAAACCCGTCGACTACTGTTAGTGGACCCTGTGGGGTCGGATAAATCTTTTTGATCTGACTTAAGTCCAGGTAACGCTCGTTGCGCACTGACTCAGCAGCTTTTTGATAGGCTGGGGGAATTTTGTCCCGCTGTGTGATCGGAACTATTTCCGGAAGCACGATACTGCGGTCTGCCTCAACCCCTCGATCTGCGCCTATATCCATCAGATACTGTGTAATCTCACCTCTCAGGCCGATAAACTCTGCGTTGCTATTGATTTCAGCACGGTTCCTTGGTCGTGGCAGATCAATGCGGAATTCCCGCCCTAAAGTGGCATTTGGTGCAGGGGTTAGCGCGATCACCCGATCTGCAAGAAGGATTGCTTCATCCACGTCATTTGTAATGAGGATGATGGTTTTCTTTTCTTTTTGAGAAATATCAGCGAATTCATCCTGTAGCTTTGCGCGGGTCAGCGCATCCAGTGCGGATAGTGGCTCATCCATAAGAAGGACTTCGGGCTGCATGGCAAGTGCCCGGGCAACCGCAACCCGTTGACGCATGCCACCAGAAAGCTCTGCTGGTCGTCTGTCCGCCGCATGGGAGAGTCCCACCATGTCGATGTAATGTTGTGTTATTTCTGTCTTTTCTTTACGGGATTTGGATGTGTAAACCGCATCAACCGCAAGCGTTATATTTCCACGCACTGATAGCCACGGCATCAGGGAATATGATTGAAAGACCAATCCTCTCTCCGGGCCGGGGCCTGTGACTTGTTTCCCGCGAAAGATTACGCCGCCTGTGTCTGGTTCGATCAAGCCTGCCAAGGCCGAAATCAACGTTGTTTTGCCAGAGCCTGAAAAGCCGACGATCGCAATAAACTCGCCGTCCTCGACTTTGAGGTTGATGTCTTCCAGCACGTTGGTTCGGTTCGCACCGTCTCCATAATGCTTTGATAATCCTGTGATTTCTAAAAATGACATGCGCTTCACCTATCGGTTCGCTGAAAAAGTGAAGGCTGTTTGCAACGCATACATGATGCGATCCAATACAAAGCCAATGATACCAATGGTCAGGACTGCAACGATTATCTTGGCCAGAGATTGCGAGGAGCCGTTCTGGAATTCATCCCAGACAAATTTTCCAAGGCCGGGATTTTGAGCCAGCATTTCGGCAGCAATCAACACCATCCATCCGACCCCAAGCGATAGGCGCAAGCCGGTAAAAATAAGCGGCAGTGAAGAGGGTAGAACAAGTTTTGTGATGGTTTTGGTCGTTGGTAACTGTAGGACCCGGCTGACATTCATCAGATCTTTGTCGATAGAAGCAACGCCCAGTGCTGTATTGATAAGGGTTGGCCATAAGGAGCAAAGCGTGACAGTGACCGCCGAAATCATCATGGATTTTGGCATCCATCCCCAAGGTTCAACATATAGGGCGGATACGACCATGGTGACGATGGGCAACCAGGCAAGAGGAGAGACGGGCTTGAAAATCTGGATAAGCGGGTTCACCGCGCCGTTGACTGCCTTTGACAGTCCGGATGCAATGCCCAATGGTACCGCCACAATTGTTGCAATCAGAAAGCCCAGCCCCACAGTCGCCAAGGAGGTGACGATCTGGTCGAAATAGGTCGGTTTACCAGTGTAGGTGCGGTGTTTGACTTTATCTGCCTTGCCGGCGGCAATCAGTTTTTCGTTCCGTTTGTCCTGACGGTCATAAAACGCATCGGCTTTTTCTCTTTCCCGGATATGGTCTGCCCAAAGATTGCCGGTCTGTTCCCAAACGTGGGCGGGGCCCGGAATTGCTCCAAGAGACGTTTGTACACGCGGGGCAAGCGCCGTCCAGGCCACCAGAAAGACAATGATACCCAGCATTGGATATAGAAGAATTTTTCGCAGCTCGGTCAACTGTTCCTGAAGGTTATCGCCTGCCAGCATCTTCAGGATGGGAACCAGCCAGGAAAACCCGAGTGCGTTCAGCCAGCCTGACGCACGGTTTATTATGGAAAAAACCTTTTCCCTTTTCTTTCCGGCGTCACCGGTTGTCATCACTTCAGAAGTATTTGTCATCTTTGGGGATCCTTAATTCATCGTCGGGGAAGTGGCCGCCGTGGCGGCCACTTGTGTCGGCTTACCCTTCAACCAGAGAGTCGCCCTTGACCATCTGTTTGGATTTCAAGCCAATTTTTTGAGAGTTGATGTAAGCGTTGGGCTGTTTGCCGTCATAGGGGATGCCATCGATGATATCGGTCGCCGGGGTAGGGGCGCGATAACCATCAGAGTCCCATGGAAAATCGGCTTTATCTGCGTGGCCTTCTTCAACCAACAGCTTAGCAGCTTGAAGATAGACGTTTGGCAGGTAGACAGATTTGGCCACCTCGTCATACCAAGCGTCATTTTTATGTTCGTTGATCTGGCCCCAACGGCGCATTTGAGTGAGATACCACACAGCATCGGAATAGTAGGGGTAGGTTGCATAATACCGATAGAAAACGTTGAAATCAGGAACTTCTCGTTTATCCCCTTTTTCATATTCGAAAGTGCCGGTCATGGAATTGGCAATCACTTCTTTGTCGGCCCCGACATATTCAGAGCGCGACAGGATTTCGACGGCTTCCATGCGATTTGCATTGTTGTTTTCATCAAGCCATTTGGCTGCCCGGATCAAGGCTTTTGTCAGGGCCAGTGTTGTTTGCGGATTGGCTTCTGTGAACTCTTTGGTTAAGCCAAAGACTTTTTCAGGATTGTTCTTCCATATTTCGAAGTCTGTAATCACAGGAACGCCGATCCCTTTAAACACGGCTTGCTGGTTCCAGGGTTCTCCCACACAGTAACCGTGAATGGTTTGGGCTTCGAGTGTTGCAGGCATCTGCGGCGGTGGTGTTACGGACAACAGGGCGTCCGCCTGGATTTGGCCAGAGACATCATCCGCGCTGTAGTAACCTGGATGGATACCGCCTGAAGCCAGCCAGTAACGAAGTTCATAATTATGGGTGGAGACAGGAAAAACCATACCCATTTTGAAAGGCTTGCCTTCCGCTTTGAACTGATCAACGACTGGCTTCAGAGCATCGGCCTTGATGGGATGGACAGGTTTACCATCAGGGCCAGACGGAATATGTTTTCTCATCATTTCCCAGATTTCGTTGGAAACGGTAATCCCGTTCCCGTTTAGATCCATGGAAAAGGGCGTAACGATATGGGCTTTGGTACCGAAACCAATTGTCGCGGCCAGCGGCTGTCCAGCCAGCATATGCGCGCCATCCAGTTCGCCGGTGATCACCCGGTCGAGCAGGACTTTCCAGTTGGCTTGAGGTTCAAGAGTGACGTAAAGGCCTTCATCTTCGAAATAACCTTTTTCATAAGCGATAGCGAGTGGGGCCATATCCGTCAGTTTGATAAACCCGAATTTTAACTCATCCTTCTCCACATCCAGCATTTCAGCGTGAGAAACTGAAACCGTGGCGGCTGTAGCTATAAGGGCCGTACTCATCGCTAGAAAGGTACGTCTTGCATATTTTAAAGCACCCATTTTTAGCCTCCTGTCGTTACTTTGGTTCAAAATTTTTCATAAAAAAAAGCTGCTATGCAGCTTCGATACAGTCATGAATGACCATCGAAACAGCATGGCAGCTTTGCCAGTGTACCCGTCGTTGGGCACGGTAATGTCTATGTTCCTAACAAAGCAAACAGTGTGCCAGTTTGGTTGATAAAAAAAGAATGTTGTATTTCAACGGGTTGGCTTTTTACACGTTGAGCGCTCATATTTAGGTCAGATTAATTGTTGTGCGGTGTGCATAAATTTTGTGCGCTGCAGCGAACAAGAGCCTGTTTATTGATCGGTGCTTTGTTGCTCGATATAAGCCGCCAGATCATCTGGATCAAAAACTCTGCCATCGAAGAAGCCATCGGGGCCAAGAGAAAGTTGTCCTTGCATGGTCCCGACATATTGAGTTTGCTCCAACGCGCCTTCAACCTTTGCATTCGCTGAAGGGATGGGAACGTTCATTTTTGAAAGGGCTGATCGATACAAATCGGGTCGGTAACAAGTTTTTAGCTGTTCGACAAACTCCGGTGACCAATCAGCATGACCCCAACGGACCATCTGGCTATAGAACCATAATGCGTGGCTAAGCCAAGGGAAGGTCGCGGCCCTTTCATAGGGAATAAAGAAATCCTGAATATCCGTGAATTGACCGGTTTCGGTTTTGAATTTGCCAAGAAGGGCCTTTTCAAGAATATGCGGCGGCACCCCAATATATTGGTCCGTTGACAGGATCGCTGATAATTCTGGAATGTTTGCGGGCTCAGAGCACCATTTGGCAGCCCGGTACAGGGCCCGGATTAACGCAGCGAGCTGATCTGGGTGTTGGGTGGCAAAGCCTTCACTGGCGCCTAGAACCTTCTCGGGGCTATTTCTCCAGATCTTGGATTTGGTTGTCAGAAGCGTTCCGACTCCTTGCTCAATGGCTATGCTGTTCCAAGGTTCACCGACACAAAACCCATCCAGTATCCCGCAGGAGAGGGCATCGGGCATCAGGGCGGGCGGAATAACGACAATGTCGACGTCTTTATCCGGATGAATTCCGCAGGCTGCCAACCAGTATCTCAATTCATAATTGTGGCCTGAATAGGGGTGGACGACGCCAAAAACTAGCGGCCCTTTTTTCGTTTTCTGCCGGGCAACAATAATATCTGATAACCGTTTGCCTGCGTCCCGGGCGGACAGGTCGGCTAAAGTCTGATCACCGGCCATCTCGTTGGCGATTGTACGGGATATCGTAATCGCATTGCCACCAAGACCCATCGCCATTGGTGCGATAATCTTAAGGGGCAAAGGCATTAAGCCTAATGCTGAAGCGATGGGCATAGGGGCCAGCATGTGCGCGACATCAAAATGTCCGATGGCCATGCGATCGCGAATATTTGCCCAGGAACTCTCCTTTACCAGAACAAGGTCAATGCCCTCCGCGCTTCCAAATCCTTTTTCTTTTGTCGCAATTAAAATTGCAGCATCCATTAGAGGGAGGAAACCTGCGCAGATTGTATTTTGCTGTTTATTATTATTCATCGCGTTACCCTTCTATTCGTCCATCAAGGATGCAGCCATGATAATACTATCGGCAATTTCGAAGATTTTCTGATTACGGTTCATCGCGGTTCGGCGCATCAGGTTATAGGCCTGCTCTTCATCAATATTCTTTGTTCGCATCAGGATGTTTTTGGCGCGGTCGATGGTTTTTCGTTCCGCCAGTTCATTTCTGGCTGTCTCCAGCTCTCTCTCCATTTTCGAGAAAGCCCGGTAGCGTGTTATGGCCATATCCATGATCGGCTTCACCCGATCCTGTCGAAAGCCGTCTACGATATAGGAAGAGACGCCGGCCTCTACAGCGGCTTCAATGGATTGCTGATCAGAATTATCAACAAACATTGCAATGGGGCGTTTGACGCTTTTGGACAGGGCAAACATGGATTCCAGCATGTCCCTGTTGGGGTTTTCCAGATCAATAATGATGACGTCTGGATCCAGATGTTCGATCTGACCTGCGACCCCCCTGATCTCGTTTAGAACAGTGACATGAGAATGTCCCGCATCTTCTAGGCCATCCTTGATAATGGACGCCCGTATGCGGTTCTCATCGATCACTAAAATTCTAATATCCTGGATAGTCATCATGATATTGTGCACACGCACAATAATTTGTGCAATGCAATATTTCGACTCTGGTGATTTTTGCCTTCCTGCACCATACGCGGACCGTTTGACGCAAATGAAGTGTACGGAAATTTGCACCCTTATAAAAATGTCCAGAAAAACTGCGGGGAAGGCTCTTCATATTGTCGGGTTGCAAGTTCAAACCTGTCACAATAGAGCGACTGATTTGCCTACTTTGGCTTTAGCTATCGTCAGTTACTGTTTCCGTTGAGGGGGTCAATAATTTGTGCATCGCCTGTTTTAATTCCGTAATACGAAATGGTTTTCGTACATAGGCGACATGGGTCAGTAAATGATATTTTTTCAGGATGTTGGTGAGGTTCTGCCCTGTTATGACAATGACTGGTTGGTCCTGTTTTATCTGTCTGACGGCCAGCGCAAGTTCATGCCCCTGCATATTTGGCATGCTCTGATCGGTAATTAAAAAATCATACCGTTCCGGTGTCGCTCTAAAAGCGGCCAAGGCTTCTTCGCTATTGTCATAGCTTTCCGTTTGGCAACCAAGATAGGTTAGCAGGCTTTCCCCCAATTTTAGATTTTCAACTTCGTCATCCACCAAAAGTATTTTTTTGTTCATCAGGGCACTGTCCGACGCGGCCTGATTGTCGTCAATTATTTCCTCCTCTTCTTCTTCCTCTTCTTCAACTTCTTCCTCAACCTCAATCCGTTCTCTATCGGTGGCTTTTCCCTCTTCGCGAAGGGTGGTTTCAGTGGGGGCTCCGTTTTCAATCAGTAGCACGGACAGATCAAAGGGTAACCAGATATGAAATGTTGAACCTTCACCAACTTTTGTGTCAACTTGCAGGCTGCCGTCCATTTTTTCAATGATGCCAAGGGACGTTGATAGACCAAATCCATTGCCTTTTCCGGACCCTTTTGTTGTAAAGTAGGGCTCGAAAATATTATCGAGAATTTCCTCAGGAATTCCATGGCCCGTGTCCGATATGGTTAAGTGAATTTGATCTCTTCTGTTCGCTGCATTCTTATCGTCTTCAACAATTTCGGCACCAATTGTCAAGCGACCGCCGTTCTCCTCCATGGCATGCATGGCGTTAGTATACAAATTGATCAGGACCTGTTCCACTTTCCCGCGATCTGCAAAAATACGCAACTCTTTGTCACATAAGTCGGTCTGGATTTGAATAGAAGCAGGGAATGTTGTTTTTACAAAACCGATTGAATCCAAGATCAGAGCTTTCAGATCAATGTTCTCCGGTTTTGCATTTTTATTCATTCGAGAGAAATTCATGATTTGGTCAATCATGGTTTTTGCCCGAATTGTGCCTTGCAGAATATGCTTTAACCCACGCTTGGTGATGTCAGGATTAGGCTTATCTTCTGACAATAGCTCTGCCCAACCCATAATGGGGGTGAGGACATTGTTGATATCATGGGCGATGCCACCGGCAAGGGCACCGACAGTTTCCATTCTTTGGGAGTGTTGCAGTCGATGCTCGTTCGTGTTGTCGCGAATAACCAGAACTCTGTAGATGATATCGCCTTTGTCGCTGTAGATCGTCGTAAATGAAAGAATTGCGTAGTAAAGCTTTGAATTTTTTTGAGTTGTTTCAATCTCGCCGGTCCAGGATCCTTTGCCTTCAACCTCCTTCCATATGCTGTCAATTTTGCTTCTGCCGTTTGCGGTGTTTTTGAACATGAACAGTTTCTTGTTTAATAGGTCACTGATGTCATATCCGGTTTGTTGACAGAAGGCGTTGTTAATTTCCAAAACATTGCCATCCGGCGATAGGATCGCGACGCCATCTGACATGCTTTCCAGTGCATGTTTTGCGGTTTGCAGCTCAATCAATGGCTTGACCAGAGATTTTCGCAGGGCATAAAACAGAAACAGCATTGTTACCAAACCGATGGTAAATGTCTGTAGCAGGTCGATAAGAAAACTTCGCAGTAGCTTTTGCCGTAAGGGGGCTTCAGTAAAAAAGATGTCGACATTGCCAATTGTCATTTGGTCCAGTCGAATAGGGTATCGTTGGTGGCGATCAATTAATCCAGAAACATCGTTGAAGGTTTTGTCGTCGTAATCAACGTTTTGCCCGTTTTCTAATCTAATTTTACCCATGAAAAGATGGCCAAAATTGCCGTACACTTTGATGGCGACCAAATAGGGGTTTTTAAGTTCTGCATCCAAGATTGCGTTCGCAACTTCGTGAGAATACTGCCGATCCTGTGACTTTTTGTAGATGTCCCAAATGGTCGGATTAACAGTTGTGGCAATCCGTGCGCTTACATCCTCCAGGGTTGTTTCAATTTCCTGATTGAGCTCGTAAGAATTTATCCAGAGGCGGGCACCAATGAACACGGCCATTACTGTGATCGTGATGACCACAAGCTGCATGGCAAGTTTGACGGTTAGTTCATTTTTCATCTTGGAGACCCAAACATTACGCTACGCGTTCTGGTTTTACTGTTTCTCGTATGGGCCGAACATTTCGTAATAAGTATTATATTCTGCTTTGAAAGCCTGTTTTTTCTCAATCAACCGGCGAGAAAATTCATCGTTTGCTTTGTAGGTCTCCAAGATCTGATCGGACGCCTCGCGCAGACGGGAAAGATCTTCATCAGACCATTGGCTGAAAACAGTGCCGTTGTCCTTGAACAGTTTTAGGGCGTTGATATCCTCTTTTTTGGCTTTCATTGTTGTTGTCAGCGTATAACTTTTGATTGCTGTTTCAAGAATGGCTTGCAGGTCTTTTGGGAGTTCAGAATAGGCCGTTTTATTAATCAGGAAGTCTGCCAGAACCGAAGGTTGCCAGATCGCAGGAACGATGGCGTAACGACTGATGTCCTGTAACCCTAAATTCCAGGCGCCTGCCGTTGTTGTCCATTCAACAGCATCCAGATTATCATTTTCAAGTGCAGGGCGGATTTCACTGGGCACAAGCGGAATGGTGTAGGCGCCTGAGGCTGCTGCTAACACTTCACTTGGCAGGCCCGGTCCTATTCTGACGCGTTTTTCATTTAAATCCAGCAGGCCTCGAATAGGCTTCTTGGACAGTAAACCAAACTCCATACCCGGCCACCAGGCTGGGCGCCAGATTATACCCTTCTGTTCCGACAGTTCATTTGCAAGGGCGGTCCCTTCGCCTGCTAAAAAGAACATCATGGAGGCATCCAGGTTCATGAAGTCAAACGGGCCAGCATTCATTACAGCCCAGGCAGGATGTTGACCTGACCACCAGTTTGGCCAGCCATTCCCCATTTCAATGGTTCGTTCGCCAACGGCTTCATAAATACGGGGCCCGCTTACTACCGCATCCGCAGGATAAGGCGTTATATCCAATCTTCCGCCGCTCATGGTGCGAATATTATCGGTCATGACCACCAGTTCTTGATAATCAAGACTGGTACTGACAGCATGGCTCTGAAGTTTCCAGGAGTATGATTTTGTCTCTTCTTCAATACATCCAGAAATAAGGAATGCTGCACAGAAAAGCACAAAATAGGAAAGGGTTTTTAGAGACATCAAAATGTACCTGTACAATAAGAGATCAGGGAACTGAAGCTTCCATCCTATTTTATGTTTGTTAATCAAAAATAAAATTTTATGTATTGATTTTTGATGTCAGGGATTTTCCGAACCACGGATTAACAAAGAAACGATGATATTCTGAAAAACGTCTTTTTTGTCAGATAGTTCACTGAAAAGGAATGAACCTCTTCGCAGCGTTGAAGGACAAAAAAATATTAATAAAATTATATGCGGGCAATGGCTCGACAGGATAGACGTTCAAGTCAGACGTTTGAATGACAAGTTTTTTATAACCAGAATTGAGCGAGCAGAAGAAATAGACTGGTAAAAAGGCCCAAAAACGGGACATAAATTGAGACTTGATAGGCATTAACTGGTTTGGTTTTCTCTGAAACTTTGATTTTGATCAGCGCTACATTGACGAGGCAAAAAACGATAATGACGATGGACGACGTGGCCTCGGCCAGTTGACCAATCGGTAGAGTATATGTGAGCAGTAAAACAATGCCGCAGACAAGGATTGTGGCCTTCAATGGGGTATGAGTAATCGAATTCACTTGTGCCAGAAAAGCCGGAAGTTTCTCTTGTGCCGCCAATCCATAAATAACCCGTGATGCCATAATGATTTGAATCAGGATCCCGTTCAGGGTGGCGAAAATAGCAATCACACCAAATAGAATGGAAATAAATTCGCTGGAATCGTGGAAAACAAGTTGTAAGGGAGCTGCTGATTGGCTGAGTTGGTCTAACGGGACGGTCAGTACAACGACAGAGACCACAAGAAAATATATTACCGATGCAGAGAGTAGGGTCAGTAAGATCCCGCGGGGCATTGTCTTTTTCGGGTTTTTGACTTCCTCAGCGACATTGACCATATCTTCAAATCCGATAAATGCGAAGAAAGCAAGCAGGCAAGCGGATAAGATGCCGCCCCAAACGGACGGATCAAGCGGCGGGATAAGGTCTGGCATTCGCGTGAGTATGCTCGGCTCATTATATAGGCCATAGAAAACCACCAAACCGAGGCCAGCAAGTTCGATGACCGTCAGCAGAGCGGCAAGCAAAACAGATTCCAAAATCCCCCAAATCGCGACCAAACCGATCAAAACAACCACTATGAATGTCAGGATTGAAGGCGCGACGGGGGCAAAGTTTTCGATATACGCGGCGGCCCCGATTGAAATTGCCGAAGCAGAGACCGTGCCGGACGCAATCACCAACAATCCGATGATCAAGGAAAGCGTATTATTGTTGAAGCCTTTTTGAACATATGCAGCCTCTCCTGCGCTGACGGGATATCGGCTGGACAGTTCTGAATAAGCCAGGCCCGTGAACGCAACTGTAATTGCCGCTAAAATAAAGGAAATCGGAGCATATATGCCAGCACGTTCCGCAGTCGTGCCAACCAAAACATAAATCCCAGCACCAACCGTAACGCCTAAACCATAAAGGGTCAGGAGCGGTAACGTTAGCCGCCGTGCCAGTTGGGGGCGTGTTTTCGGATTGCTGTTCATTGGTATGCAGGCCTGATTGCTGAAGAAAAGATGGTTAGGCTTGAAGGTTGTTTTTTATACAGAACATCAGGTGAGAGTATGTCTTGTTTAAGAGACTGATCAACGGTTTTTTTTCTTTGATCAGCGACGCTACACAAGCAGCCTATCAATATTTAGGACCGTTTGCTAGAAGAGGATGACAATTGCTGCTTACCATTTTGAAGTAAGTCAGCGGATGCCGGGTACCGGAGGAAACGGGCAAAGAATAAGCCTTTTGGTCCAGCTCGTTGATTTTGCGATCTTACGAGCTGAAAAAAGAAACACAAAATCGCGGTCGGTACTCCGTGTCGCTTCGTTTGTGGTTTTAACATTCAGGGTGGTGGCTGCTTAAGGTGCGCCAAACAAGCTCCCAGCCGTTTGTATGATCAACATTATGGACGACCTGATAGCGAACGCAACGGGGATTTTCAGCCGCCTCTGCATAAGATTTCGCGACCCATTTTGGGATTATGGCATCACGATCACCGACAAAATGGATCTGCGGTATATGAGAGGTTTGAGCTGCATAATTTATTGGATTTAGAGAGCCTGAGAGCTTAGAGACACGTTTTTCCCGGTTTAAAGTATCAGGGTCGAGGTTACCCGCAATTGTTCTGAACGACGAGATATCATTTCGTCTGGCGGATAGAAGGGCAACAATCGCGCCGCCCCCTGAAAATCCTACCAACCGAAAACCAGTGACGTTGAGATCTGTTTTTAGTTGGGTAAGCACCTGATCATAACTTTCGATGATTTCTGGCGCGAACCGGTGACTTGTCCAGTATTTGGACGTGCAATTGATTTCAGACGTTAGATCAACATATTGGCAGGGACGGGCCAGATAGATCACAGTTGGTGAAGGATCAAGGCGGGCGAGTTTTAATGCAATGGGATTGATCGGCGTCGGGTTTTTCGAAATGGTATAGCGATCTATCCAGGCAAAACCATCTCCTTCTATATACACGACCGGTTCCTGACCCTGCGCAGCGTATTTACCGTGACCGGAAAACGTAAAAGCCTTTGTCTTGATGGAAATGGGCTGAAAATTGGCGGATGCGGCAATGTTGTTCGCGTTTATCTGTCGGTCTTCAACATTTGTAAAGGCACAACCGGATAATAGGGCTGTGAGTGTTGCAATTGTTGTAAGGAGAGTTGCGGTTTGGGGCGCTTTGCAGGGGCCAATTTTAAACACGGTCATTCCTGTATTTTGCGATCTTCGGAACGCAGGGCCGTTGTAATTTCTGACAGGATTTTACCATATTCCTGATTTTCTTTAAGAAAAAGAAACGGACCTGATCATGGGACCATATATTTAACATAAAAAAGCCCCGAAAGAACAACGCTTTCGGGGCTTGCTGTTAAAATATCAAATTGGACATTCTAGAATTTAAAGCGTGCTTCGAGCAACGCCGAATGGCCAACATAACCAGACTTGAATTCTGCATCGTAACGTGCGCCAACTGACCATGCACCGTCGTCATATGTCATACCAAAGCCGATATTCGCCCCCAGTTGTTCGACGTCGGCGCCGGTTGTTTTGAATGCGGCACCGCCACCTGTATAGGTCGCTGTTGCAACGGCTTCATCACCGGCCAGATCGTAACTTAAGCCTGCGTTAAATTCTGGGATAAGATAGCCATCGCCTCGTTTCATCCTTGTATGCACCCGGGCACCCAAAGAGGCAATCAAGGCATCAATGCTATCGCTGTCGACATTCAGGTTTAGGTTTCCAGCACCTGTTTCCGTGTAACTGTCCGTGTTCACGTGGGTGTATGCCATGCCGGCTTCAAGCGTTACATAGGCATTTCCTTTGATTTGGAAAGGAATACCACCACCAATGCTGGCCATATACTGACTTGAATTATAATCAGAATTAGCCTGGCGATCTAATCCACCGAACGTAAATTTGCGTTTTCCGTCGTTTGAATTATGCGCGTACCCAACCATACCTTCAATATAGAAAGCATCGGTTGTGTAATCACCGTAAACCGTTACTTGGTAGCTGTTGATATCAACTTGTGAATCGCCAGCACCTTTACCATCGACATCTGAATTCGCATACGCGAATGATCCGCCAAGAGTTAAGCCATTTGAAACTTCAGCGTCAAGACCTACGGCCAGGCCATAGGTACTTGCAGTAAACCCTGCAACACCGTCATTGGCGTCCTGTTCTGCCCAGTTACCAAATGGTTTAATCCAGGCCGCTTTCGCCATGCCTGTATCACCAGATGAAAAACCAGTTTGATCAGCGGATGCGTATTGCCCACCTGAGCGAAGCCCTGCAAGGCGTTTCGATGCCACACCAAAGGCCCGTCGACCGGTTGAAACTGCGACCTGTCCGCCAGCGCCTAGCGTATCGGCTTGGACACCAACCTGTTCAGCTGCCAATTTGGCACCGGCTCCGCCACCAGCCAAGGCAGTGTTTAAAGCCGTTAAAGCAGCCGCATCCCCTGTTGCGACAGCAGTGCTTGCGCTGCTGAGTGCGAGGGCTTCTTGAGTGCTGACGCCCAGTTCAGACGCCGTAGCTGCAGTTGATTTCCCTGTCGCCGTAATGTTTATATTGCCGCCCGTGGATCCGACTACATAACTTGCAAGAGCGGTATTGGACACAGAAAACTCGTCCGTCAGTCCAGCAGCACCGCCTGCTGTAGCAAGGACAATTTCGCCACTGGTAAAGGAAGCAGGCATGACAAGGGTTATTTCGGCGTCATTGTCGTCACCGGAGTCCAATGCCAACGTACCAGTAAAGGCAGTTTCACCGGCTACAATGCCCGATCCCAAGGTGACGGTTGAGCCATCTTGTATTTCCAGAGTTGTTGCCGTATTGCCGTCAACATCCAGCCTGATCGTTCCGTCAACATCCACTGTCGCCGCATCAATGGTACTTTGGAAAATAGCACTTTGCCCACTTGC
Organism: Sneathiella sp.; assembly: GCF_047631475.1. GTDB lineage: Bacteria > Pseudomonadota > Alphaproteobacteria > Sneathiellales > Sneathiellaceae > Sneathiella. The sequence continues at coordinate 32,861 of NZ_JBLHZT010000031.1, forward strand.
GATTGCAATTTCAGTCAATTGTACAGTATCACCAACGGCATTGGCGAAGGTTGCGCCGGCAGAATTGGTAACAGTTAGAGTTGAAGCCCCATCAATTGCACCCGCGATCGTTTGAGCCGTGGTTCCCCCGTCAAAGGTGAGGGCGCCGCCTGCCATATTGATGGCACCTGCAGTGACATCTCCCGCAAAGGTCATGCCCCCTGCGCCGGTCGTAATACTGGTGGCGGCGGTTACGTCACCATTGAAATCAGCTGCGCCCGCACCTGAAATCAATCGTGAATAAACGTCGCCAGAGACTGAATAGCCCGCGGCTGCATCAATTGATTTAAGGGCGGCTGTAGACGAGCCGACAGTTCCTGTAATCGTTGTTGCAACGTCAAGGTCCAGCGTACCTGTATTATCAGTTGTTGATGTAATGGCACCTTCGATAACAGGGGTTCCTGTTGTTGTCTGAAGCGTGCCATCGCCAGAGAAGTTAATCGTCGTCGCTTTTACGTTGGTTTGCGCAGTCAATGTCACGGCAGCGATATCGATGGACGCAAGAGCGTTCGTCGCACCCACGGCACTTACAAGTGTCGTCGCTGCGTTGACATCCAAAATGCCTTCAACGGCATCATTACCGTCGATTGCCCCTGTAATTGTTTTAGCACCGTCCAGTTTCAGGGTACCGCCATCAAGGTCAATGCTATCAACTGTAATGGCGCCAGTACCGGTTGCTGTAAGTGTAACGCCGCTATCAATTTCGATATTCGAAGATGTTGTTGTCGCCGCATCAATAGCGCCACTGACCGTTGCATTTCCGTCTACATTCAATGTAAAGAGGGTTGCATCAGCGGTATCTGAAATTGCGCCGGACAGAGTCGCACCCGTTGCAAGATTAATGGTCGTCGATGTTGCACCATTTGCAGAGGAAAGGTCCACGGCACCGGATAAAGTTGAACCGGCTGCAACGTTCACGACAGACACAGTACCGGCAAGGTTGCTCATGTCAATCGTGCCGGCATAGTTTGCGGCATTGGTACCATCACCGATGGTCAATGTGGCCGTGCCATTGGCATCACCCTGCATTGTTACGCCGGTGGCAGCATCGGTGTTGCCGAAGATGGAAAGCGAACTGTTGCCAGCTGCAGCAGCGCCATCGGCGGCGTCAATTGTAATATCCAGGTCGTGGGTCGTACCGCCGCCTGTGTTGTTTTGTGCGTCACCAGTGACAGCACCATTTATTATGACAACGGTGTTTGCGTTACCATCACCAATCACTAAATCTGCAGTATCACCCGCGTCATCATCTCCTGTCACGGCGATGGCACCAAGGTTTGTTGTGCCAGCTCCTGTGACGGTTACGCTGACGGCAGTTGCGCCAGCTCCAGATTGATCGAAAGTCAAATTCGCATCCGTCGCCCCGGCTTGCGCAGCGGCATCAATTGTATCCGCACCAGTTGCTGAATTTGCACCAGATGCCGGTGTCAATGCAGCCGCGCTGGCTTGATCGATACCGACCATGGCGGTAAAGGCGATGATAGACATGCCGCTTAGAAGTACGCTCTTTAAGGTTTGGCGCCGTAATCTGATGCTCATTTATATTAGCTTCCCATTGCTTTAGTTTTATGGTCGGTATTTTGTTAGGCACTATAGAATTAAATTCCATAATATTTGTATTAAATTTTATGTTTCAGCAGATTATTGAACAGGATGTGTTAATTTTGCAGAGACGCCCATTGGTTGATTATTTTATATTATTGAAGCTTTTGGTGAAGCCTTGCAAGGACGCTTTCAGCACGGTCACCTTATCATTTCCCCACGCTCTGAAGCCTACAAAAAGTGAATTTCCTTGTTTCATTGATTGTAAGACAGCTGGCGTTAACGGTAAGCTGGCATCGCAGCCAGCGGTGGTGCAGCGTAGATATTTCACCGAAATATCCTGACCATCGTCAATCTTTAAAACTGCACCGGGTCTGAGGTCAACGCCAAGTGGCATTGATATGCTTAAATAGGGACCACGTGTTTGTTTTTTTGTATCGGTGGCATACATCACGTCAAGGCCCAAAACGCGGCCTGCTACCTTCTTTTCACCGGATTTTAATTGTTTCGTCAAAAATATTTGCTGAGAGATCCTGCAGGTTTCTGCCTTTTGGGCGTCTGCACAGACTGTTTTCCAAACGTTACCTGACTGTGCTGATGCAGAAGTTGCCCATGCAATGCTCAGACCAAGAAGGATGGTGGGGATGGATACACGTAGCAGCATAGCAAAAGCCTTACCTGTTTGCGGGATTATTAAAAATCACACTTTGATTATAGTGAAGCGTAATCTCAGATAAACTACCCGATATGAACATTGAATGTAACATCAAAAAGTAAAAGCCTGCCCCGAGTTCTTCGACCAGTGATTGATTTGCTAAAAGTACCCCTCAGGTTATTGGTTTTTCAAATCAATGGTTTTAATCGATCGAGGTTTTCATCTTCATATGTGCAGGACTTTAAAGGTATGCGGCTATTTTTGAACACTGGTCAACAAACAGTTCAAAGCATTAATCCAGCTATAAAGCTTCGAAAACGATCAGAGGGGCGTCATGAATATTGACATCCTCAAGCCTGGCAAACATCCATAACGATTAAGAGTGATGATTAAATTCGCATTCTATTAATATTTTCACAATATAATAATACACTAAATTACAGTTTTGTCTTAACCGTAAAAACAACTTCTGTTTTTGTTTTAACAAGGCGTGAAAATGAAAAACTTAAAAATCCGTGTTCAGATCATCCTTATTTTGCTGATCATCCTGATTGGATTTGTCGTAACGGGCGGCATCTTTTTTATCAATCAGAATGTTGTCGACAAGGCACTGGCAGAGCGAGAAGCCGCCCGGCACACATTGGAAATTACCTCGAATATTAAATATTATTTTCTTAATGCCCGGCGAAATGAAAAAGATTTCCTAATTCGACTGAAGCTAAAATATGCAAACAATCATGCTGTTACCAGCATGAAGGTTCTGGATAATCTGAAACAATTAAAAGGGGCTTTGTCATCCCTTGAACAACAGGATCAGGTCTCGGCAGTTGAAGATACATTTACACGCTATTTAGCCCAATTTTCCAGAGTGAAAGAGAGTTGGGTGACCATTGGTTTAACCGAAAAAGAAGGTCTGCGTGGGACCTTGCGCAAAAAGGTTCATGCGGTCGAGGAAGCACTGAAACAATATAATAGCACTGACCTGATGTTGACGATGCTCATGATGCGCCGCCATGAAAAGGATTTTATTCTTCGCGAAGATGTCAAATATGTGGAACGGATGTCAGCCAGAGTTGCTGAGTTTAGTCAACAGCTCGAACAATCCTCGTTACCAGTTCCTGAACAGGTGAAGCTGTCGGGCATGGTGAACGACTATTATAATTCGTTTCGTCAACTTGCAGATCTGACCCTGCAGTTGAAGCCGGATAGCACGCAGATGAGTGCATTATTTGCTGTCGCCGAGCCAATTCTGGCAAATCTGATTTCACAGAGTGAGCAAAAGGACAAGATTGCACGCGAGAACCTGACAATGTCCATGACGACAACCGTCTTTGGTATGGTGATCACCATGATCATTTCGGCCTTAATGGCCGGGGCCGTTGCCTTTCTAATCGGGGATCGCCTCAGCCGCCAGATTGCAAATATTATTCATGTGATGCGTCAGTTGGCAAATAATGACTATTCGGTTGAAGTGCCGGGACTGCAATTAACAAATGAACTTGGCTTGATGGCGAATGCCGTTCAGATTTTCAAGGAAAACGGAATTGAAAAGAGTCGCCTGAAGGAAGAGAGAGTAAAACAGGAGGAACTCGACGAAAAACGGCGTGAGAAAGAAAAAGCGGAAAATGAAATTCGCCTCAAAGAAGCGGAAGCAAACGCGCGGATCAAAGAGGCTTTAGATACCTGTGCCGCGAATATTATGGTCGCGAATGATCAGGATGAAATTATCTATTGTAATCAGTCGTTGCTGAAGATGCTGGGTAAGGCGAGTGTCGATGTCGCGCGATATGTTCCCGGTTTCAAAGTCGAGAACCTGAACGGAAGTACCCTTAAGGATTTCTGCAAGGGAAATGAATACAAATTGAACATTGCGAAATCCGTCCGAACAGAGATGGGCCAAAAAACCTTCAATTTAACCTTCAGCCCTGTGATTGGTGACGGGAATATGCGACTCGGCACTACTGTTGAGTGGGAAGATCTAACTGAGGCTTTGATTGTACAGGACGAAATAGATGCAATGGTCAATGCCGTCGTAGAAGGCGACTTTAACAAGAAGCTGTCTCTTGAGGGAAAAGAAGGGTTCATGAAATCGCTTGCCCAGGCGATGAACCAGTTAAACGATACGGTGAGCAGTATTATGAAAGAGGCGACGACAGCCTTTGCAGCGTTGGCAAAGGGTGATCTTACGCATGAAATTACAGCCGATTACAAAGGGACGTATGGAACACTTAAAGAAGACAGCAACAAAACATCTGCGCAGCTTCTTGAAATTGTAACAGAAATTCAGCAATCAACCCATAACGCTCATGCTGTTGCGAGTGATATTTCACAAAGCAGTGGCGATCTTGCCAAACGAACAGAGTCTCAGGCGAGTATGTTGGAAGAAACCGTCTCGTCAATGGCCAGTCTGCAAGAGCAGGTGAATAAGAATGCGCAAAATGCCGCTCAGGCGAACGAGCAGGCAAAGCAGTCACGGGCGTCAGTTGAAAAAGGGCAGGTAGTTGCACAGGAAGCCATTCAGGCGATGGAAGCAATTTTGTCTTCCTCAGAAGAAATCAGTCAGATTATAGGCGTTATTGATGAAATCGCGTTTCAAACCAATTTGCTTGCGTTAAACGCCAGTGTTGAAGCCGCGCGGGCAGGTGATGCCGGTCGCGGATTCTCGGTCGTTGCCACAGAGGTACGTGTTTTGGCGCAGCGGACTGCCGAGGCAGCTTCCAATGTAAAATCTCTGATTGCCAATAGTGGCCATCAAATTGAAAAAGGCGTTGAGCAAGTTAAATATACCGGTGAGTTTCTGGATAATATGGCCCAGTCTATTCAAGCGACAGCGGCAACAATTGAGCAGATTTCCATCGCTAATAATGATCAAGCTAATGACATTTCCGAAACAAATACCGCGTTGGGTTATATTGACGAAATGACACAGCAAAATTCAGCGATGGTTGAAGAAAGTTCAGCGGCGGCGCTATCGTTGAAGGAGCAATCAGATCAGGTTGGGGAAATGGTTTCTTTCTTCAAGATTGCCTAGCTTGTTCTTAAGAAAGCGCCTTTTCTGCGCTATTGGTTAAATCCGGTGGAAAAGGCGTTTAAAACCCACATTGACATCGAAAGCAGGATCTTGAAAACGATCTGGTGAGCCAATAAAATTGCGGGGAACTGTTGGGAAATTTCAGGAAGGCCGGGATTTTTTGCAGCATTTCCGTAAATTCGATTAACTGGACTATTAATCAGAAGGGAACGATCTAAATATAAAGAGGGCGTTCTGCATTTGGGTTGCTGGACATCAGTATTGAATAAACTACACTATGTTAAATGATAGAAATTAATCCTCTGTGCTTTGAAAATGTTTTCCTAAGCCTCTACGCGGACAAAAATACGTGACCTTCTGCATTTATGTATCCCCCTCAAAGGAGGTCAAAGAAACCGCTCTGTTTTTCGGTTTATTGGCTGCTATATTTTCCTTTCTTGTGGCGAGCAGTTCGGCTGCTTACGCTCAGGAAGAGGCGGACCGGTGGGCGTATGATACGGTCATTAATTTGCCTGAGGATGAGACGCTTTCTGAATTGCTAGAGCTGTCTTCGCAAATGTATCAATTAAAAGACAAGCCACCGGTTAGTCTTGCGGCGCTACGGCGGCGGATCGATGCAGATCTGGAAGGCTTTAAAAAAGTCATGAATTCAGAAGGATATTATTCTGCCCGCGTTACCTATGATGTAGATCCCTCGGTAAATCCTGTTCTGGTTACATTTAATTTGGACCCGGGCCCGCGCTATACCATTGGTGCTTTTCGGGTTGAGTTCGATACTTTGCAGACTAGCCCGGGGCCTCTTGATCCAAAAGATCTCGGGATTGATATTGGCGCACCAGCAGTAGCCCAACCAATTGTAGATGCACAGAAAAAAGCGATCTCTCTTTTGGCGAACAGAGGATACCCCCTTGCTCAGTTTGAGCGCCAGAATGCCGTTGTTGATTATACGACCAGACAAATGCAGGTGGTGCAGACCATCAAGTCAGGCCCGCTTGTATATTTTGGGAAATTGGAACTGACCGGATTGGAGCAAATAAATAAGGCGTATCTGTTGAGTTTGTCTGGATGGAAAGAAAATGTAATTTATCAGGAAAAAACCTTAAAACGGGTTCGGCAGATATTTCTGGAAACAGGCCTTTTCGACGTTGTCCGGTATTCTATTCCAAAAGGCGTGACTTATGACGCCGTTGTGCCCGTAACTTTCGAGTTCGAAGAACGAAAACATCGGTCAATCGGCGTTGGTGCTGACTATTCGACAAGTGATGGTGCGGGTATCTCTGCCTATTGGGAGAACCGGAATTTTTTCGGGCAGGGGGAGAAGTTGCGAGGGGATTTAAGGCTTTCTGAAATTACGCAGGAGGTATCTGCTTCGTTCGTCAAACCAAATGTTTACAGGCGTCACCAGAATTTAAAAGCAGAAGCCAGTTTACGAATAGAGGATACCGACGCTTATTCAGAAGAGGCGGCACGTGTTTATGTCGGTCTTGATAGAACCTACGGAAAAAACTGGACCGTTGGCGGCGGCGCTTTTTTTGAACTCTCTCAAATTGAGGAAAACGGCGTTAGTGACGATTTCTTTTATTTTGGCGTTCCGATTACCGCAGCTTACGATTCAACCGATGATTTGCTGGATCCGTCAAAAGGCTTTCGCTTCAGTACAACGCTAACATCGTATCTTGGGCTAAACGACGTTTCCTCGGACTTTGTGAAAACAGATATCGAAGGGTCTGGTTACTATTCCGCTTTGGCCGATAAGCGCCTTATCTTTGCCGCAAGGGCCCGCGTTGGCAGTATTGTGGGAAGTAGCCGGGCGGATGTTCCTGCTGTAAAACGCTTCTATTCCGGCGGCGGGGGATCCATTCGGGGGTATGAACTGCAATCTGTCGGACCATTGGATGATAGCAATGATCCCATCGGGGGGCGATCAGTCGTCGAGGTGGGGCTGGAAGCGCGCATTCGGATCACAGAGGCAATCGGAATCGTTCCTTTTATCGAAGGCGGAAATGTCTACAAAAGCATGATGCCCGATTTTGATGAAGAGTTCAGATGGGCCGCTGGATTGGGCGCCCGATATTATACGCCTTTCGGACCGTTAAGGTTGGATGTTGCGCTTCCGCTGAACCGCCGTGCCAATAAAGATGACGCGTTTCAATTTTATATAAGCATCGGGCAGGCATTTTAGAAATGATGCGTTCGTTTTTCCGAAAAGTTAGCATGAGTTTGCTGACTTTGGTTGCTGTGATGGTTCTGGCAATGGCTGGAACCTACACATTTTTGCAAACTCAGACCGGTAGAAACTTTCTTGTTTCGCAAGTTGAAGAGGCGGCAAAACAGGAAGGGGGACTGTCAATTGGTGTGGACAGCCTGCGGGGAAACGTATTTGATCAATTTAGCGTCGCGTCCCTGACGCTAAATGACTCAGCCGGCCGATGGATGCGTTTGGAGGGGGTGACGATCTCCTGGTCGCCATTGCACCTTCTGCAAGGTCGTTTGCAGATCGCGGAAATTTCTTTTATTAGCGTAACAGTTCTACGCCAGCCTGACCTGCCAGCCTCTTCGCAAAGCGATGAGGGGACAACTGGTTTTCCAAAGCTGCCCGTTCGTCTTTCCTTGTCGAAATTTTCTATAGATAGACTTTCTCTTGAAGAGCCGGTTTTGGGGCAAGAGATTATTCTGGGCGTCTCAATGGCCTTAAACTCTCGGCTGGATAACACATTGGCCAGCCAGTTTTCCATTGTTCCTTTGGATGCTCTGCAAGACAGTGTTCATAGTGAGGTCTTTTTTGATCCAGCGAAAAATCATTTAGGGGTAACCGCAGAATTAAATGGGGCGCAGGGGGGCTTTTTCAGTCGTTTGCTACAACTCCCTGGCTTGCCAGCTCTTTCCGGGTCGATCGTCGGAGATGGACCAATTGAGAGTTGGCGGGGGCAGATGATTGCGCAGGCTGACGGTCTGTTTTCCAGTGATCTATTAGTGGAAACGGATGGCCTGAACCAAACGAGCCTTAATCTATCAGGCGGACTTCGTTTGGAGAAAGGTGTCGCCGCGTCCATTCCCTTGATCGACAGCCGGCGGATAAGCATTGTTGGCTCTTTTCTTTTTGATACTGACAAGCAGAATGTGACGCTGAATTCTCTGACGATTGAGAACCCAAACCTGCAAACCGTTTTAACGGGTAAGATTGATCTGGCCGCAATACAGGGTGCGCTGGATGTCAGCAGCACAGTGAAGAATATTTCAGCGGTGAACACATTGCTGCCAAATGCGTCTTTACGGGCGGCCTCTTCAACTATTCACCTGAACGGAGGTTTGAAAAGGATATCCATCAAGGCAAATACAGCTGTTGATGGTGTCGCCATCGCGCAAGGAGAGGGGCAGCCTTCTCTTAAAGCAAAAACTATCACCAACAGGCTGGTAACTGAAATCCAGCCCGAAAATTTGGCGGTTGTGCCATTCGAGACGTTTGTCGCTGCGACCGGAATAACCAATCTTCCCCCGCAGGCTGCGCAGCTTTTGGGCCCCTCACTGACAATGGAGGGAAAAGGACGCTTTTCTGGTGAACAAAACCAAATTGAAATCTTTGAACTTTCGGCTGCGACCTCCCATCTAACGGTGTTTGGCGGCGGAAACATCGCCTTGGGGGACGGGCAGTCCAAGGCCACGATATCTGTGGCGCTAGATCAGATGCAAACGATTGTACCGTCGATTGAAGGGCGCGTTCAGGCTGATGTAAGGGCATCAAGCGCGAACCTTGCACAAGGTTTTGCCGGAAAGATTGACATCACTGCATCTGGGCTCAATGTTGGGGATCCGGATATTCAACGGCTTGTTGGCACCGCTGTTAAAATGGGGGCTCAATTTTCTGTTGATAGCGAAAAAATCAGTGTTTCAGACTTAAATGCCCCTCTGGCCATTGGGCGTATTCAGGGCGGGGTTCAATTTCCTCGATCCTTTGAAACGGTCACAGGAGCCTTTCAGGTTGAGGTGCCCCAACTCGAAAAACTGGATGCTATCGCGGGTTTTGCCCTCCGCGGAACGGCGTTTGTGCAAAGTGACGTGTCGGGTCCGTTGATGGACCCGGATATTAACGGAGCCATGCAAGTCTCTTCTCTTCACGTTGACGGGCAACTCTTAGGTCAGTTGCAGGCCGAGTTTCAGGTTGAGAACCCAACAAGCTCTTTGATTGCAAAGATAAGCGGTGCTTTATCAGGATCCAAAATTGAAACAAACGTATCGGCCACCATAAAAACGCCAAATCCAACGATTGTCTCCCTGTCGGATATCCTTGTTAAACAAAAGGGAAATTCTATAAAGGGCGCGCTGGATATTTCGTTAAACGGCACCCCTCATTCGGGGAAATTGTTAATCGATTTTCCCGATTTGGCGGGCCTTGCTTCCATGGCGGATCAGCAAGCATCAGGGCGTCTTTCTGGGTGGGTGGAATTTTCTAATATACTTGAAAATCAAAAAACCAGTGTCACTGTGAAGGCGCGTGACATTGCCTACCCGCAAGAAAAATTGTCTGTTGGAACGTTGGACGGGCAGGTGGAGGCTGTCGGTGCCTTTTCAGACCCGAAAATTCAGCTTTCTCTGTCCGGCAATACGATGACAGCGGGGAATCTCGCATTGCCAGATGTGACAATGAAGGCGGAGGGACAACTAAAAGAACTCGTGTTTTCGGCCTCATTCATCAGTCCGTTGACGCCGACCTATAACATAAACACGATTGGTCGTATTCGAGCCGCAGAGCCCAAAAAGACACTCTTTCTGGAAAATTTTTCGGGGCAGTTCCTTAACAAGCCCGTTAATTTGAAATCCCCTGTTTCGGCTGAATATAATCAGGGCACAATGGCATTGTCACCAGTGTCCCTGTCGATCGGAGATGGGGAGCTGCAGGCGCAAGGGGATTTAAATGATCAGCAGGCCAATGCGAAACTTCTCATAAAGGCGCTGCCGCTGGATTTGTTGAATTTGTTAATGCCAGAAGGCTCTTTTCGAGGAGCTTTGGACGCTGATGCGAGGGTGACGATTGCCGAACAGCAAACGAACGGGAATTTTTCAGTGACCGTGAATAAGGCGGTTCTTGTTACCGAAGACTATCCCGATTTACCCACCCTTTCCAGTCGTTTAAATGGTACCCTTAAAAATGGCGTTGCCGATTTCGACTGGACCGTTACAGGGCTGGATGAAACCGCTATTCAGGCGTCAGGCAACATTCCGCTGCGTATTTCATTAAAGCCATTGGGCGCCGAACTACCGGCAGATGGGGCGGTTGATATGCAGGCTGTAATACAGAGTAATATCGGAAAAATCTGGGGTCTGGCGGGCTTGGATAAACATCTGTTGTCAGGAATATTAACAGCGGATGGTCGTGTCCAGGGAAGCGTATCAAAACCTAAATATTTCGGACAGGTACAGCTGGAAGGTGGTCGATATGAAGAAATACAATATGGGACCATCCTGAAAAATCTGGAATTATCCATGATTACGAAGGACGCTTCTGTCTTCGATATTCGTGCACAGGCAACGGACCGGGAAGAAGGAAGCGCGTCGCTATCGGGTCGTATTCTTCTGGATGAAGACAATCAGCCTTCTGCTGATATGCTGCTGACGTTGGAACAGATGCAGCTGATCTATCAGGATGCTCTGAAAGTCGCGACGGATGCAAATTTGAGGGTGCTTGGAGGACCCGATGACCTTTCAGTTACAGGAGATGTCCGGACACGTGATATTGATGTCAGTATCGCAGGCACTCTGGCTGCGGACGTTGTCGACATGCCTGTCACACTGACTAATTTTCCGCGCGATCTGGCGCAGGCAAATCCGCAGGATGAGCCACCTGCCGGCGCTGTTGTCCGTTTGGGGATTGCTGTTGATATACCCCAGCGACTTTTTATCAGAGGGCGGGGCCTTGATTCAGAATGGGCGGGGAAATTTGCGGTAAAAGGTACCTCTGATGCTCCGATTATTGAAGGCTACCTTAGTCCGGTTCGCGGTCAGTTCAGTTTTTCCGGTAAAGATTTCAAACTGCAACAAGGATCAATCCGCTTGCTCGGCAATAAAGACATAAACCCGGAACTGTCTCTATCCGCCAAATATGAAGGAAAGAATGTGACCGCGGTGGTTCACATTGAAGGGACGGCCAACAGTCCGATCATTCGGTTTTCGTCACCCGATAACCTGCCTGAGGACGAAGTGCTGGCGCGCGTCTTATTCGGAAAATCTGCCGCTAAACTGTCTGCGTTAGAGGCCGTTCAACTTGCGCAGGCGATTTCCAGTGTTTCTGGGGGGGCTGGGTTTGGCGGTATCACGGATTTTGCCCGTCAGGCGCTTGGTGTTGATGTTCTGTCTGCTGGCATTAACGAAGATACGGGCAGTGCAGAGGTGTCGGCCGGAAAATATATAACGGATCAGATCTATGTGGGCGTTTCACAGGGGGCCACCGCCGGCAGTACCTCGGCGAAAGTCGAAATCGAAGTTACGCCTAATGTAAAAGTGGAAAGTAAAACCGACCAGAGTAGTAACAGCAGTATCGGTGTATTCTGGAACTGGGATTATTAGCGGGTAAAATAATGAATCAATGTTTTTCTTCTCGGCCTTTGTAATTTTATCCGTCATTTCTGCTAAAATTAAAAGTCAAATGCTTCACAGAAATTCATTTGCATTTTGCCTTTATTAATAGATTAGTAATTCATGTGGGATACGAATAAGACAGAATGAGATTATTTTAGGTAAATTTGACAGTTTTTGCCCAGACTAATTAGCATTTCTAGTGTTATTAAGAAACCAATTGTATTGTTGAGAAACCCAAAGGGCGCTGTTTTGGATGCTTTTCTGGAAGCCCTGGCTAGAGGGTATGTCGGACTGATCGCAAATCTAGGCTTGCTGGCAATGCTGGCCTGGTGCGTGTCGTTATTTGGTGCCGCCCTGTTTTCGGATAAACGTCGTTTGAGCGGGTGGCTTTCTTTCCGGTTGGGGCTCGTCTTTGGTTTTGCTGCAGCTTTGCTGATTAATCTTCCCATTGAATTTCAACCAGGCATTATAGGGGATGCTCGCGGGGCACCCATTTTAATATCGGGGATCGTCGGCGGGCCTATTGCGGCATCTGTTACGGTTGTCATAGCAGCCTTTACCCGTTGGATGGTTGGCGGTATTGGCGCACCGTCCGGTGTATCCTATATTATCATTTTTGGTGTTATCAGTGTTTTCTGGGGATGGTTTTGCAGAAAAAACAAGCACAACCCGTTTGAGTTTATGCATATCGTTGCGCTTACAACTGTTTCAACTTTAATCACAGTTCCTCTGATTTTTACATTCCCCGCCCATATTCAGTACCCGGTTCTGGTTGGCGTATGGCCACAATTATGGATTGCCAATCTTATTGGTGTATGGATATTGGCGACATTAATGGGCAAAGAGCGTGACCGACGTGTTGCTGAAGCGCGTCTGGTCCGGGAGCGTCGCCGCGCAGACCAGGCCTCACTTGCAAAGGCTAAGTTTTTGGCAGCGATGAGCCATGAAATCAGGACTCCATTAAATGGCATATTGGGGATTATACAATTAACACTAAAGGAACAGTTGCCTCAAAAAATCGAAGAGGATTTGAAGCTGGCACGGGAGTCTGGTTTCTTTCTATTAAGTCTCCTCAATCAAATTCTTGATTTTGCCAAGATTGAATCCGGTAAAACAGAGATTATTGAGGAAGATTTTTATATTGAAGTCTTGGTTGATGGACTGTCTTCGATATTTGCCTTCCAGATGTCTACAAAAAATCTGAAATTCCTGACTGAAATATATTCGAACAAATCCCGCTGTTATCGGGGAGACTTTGAGCATATCAGACAAGTGTTATTTAATTTGCTGGGTAATTCAGCCAAGTTCACTGAAAAAGGCTATGTGAAGCTTCTTGTTGAAGAAGAAAAAATTGAGGAACAGACATGGCTGGTCTTTCGTGTCATCGATACGGGCCCGGGAATACCGGAAAAAGATATTGGTAAAGTATTTGAAGAGTTTCAGCAAAGTACGATCGATGGGGAGAGCCGATCAGGAAGTGGATTGGGGCTTTCTATTGTAGACGGCCTCGTACACGATATGGGCGGAAATATATCCATAAAAAGCCGGGTCGGAGAAGGGACAGAGATTTCTGTGCGAATTCCTGTGAGCATCGTTGCCGCGCCGGACACCCTTGAACCGTCGGCTCAATCGGTAGAGCACTTAACGAATGCGTATTCTATCCTGGTTGCTGAGGATAATACCGTCAACCAGTTGGTGGTTCGCGGTATGCTGGAGAAACAGGGCCACAATATCAGCATTGTTTCAACAGGGCGCGAAGCTGTCGAAATGTTGGCGGCCAAGCCAAATTCCTTTGATCTGGTCTTAATGGATATACAAATGCCCGTGTTAAACGGAACTGAGGCCACTAAAAAAATTAGAGAAATGTCTCAAATTCGGAATGACCTACCGATTGTCGCACTTACGGCGAATGCCTTTATTGAGCAAAAAGCAAGTTATTTGGAAGCTGGCATGACGGATGTGATGACCAAGCCGATTAATGAAGAAGTCCTCATAAACCTATTAACCAAGTTACTGAAAAACAAAGAACCTGTTTCGACACAGGGAAAACAGGGTACAACTTACATATTTGAAAAACAGAAATTGGAAGAAATGTGTCAAATGCTCGGTGTTGATGTCGTACGGGACTTGTTAAGGCAATCACAGGAACGAGCGGATACAATTATGATGGGGCTTAAGGAGTGTTTCGATGAGGCGCGTGATGTGGAAGTGTATTCTCATGAACTAAGAGGAATGGTTTCCAATTTTGGATTTGTAAAATCGGCTGAAATATCAAAAGAGATGCAGTTTAATACCGCCAATTCTGAAGATGTTGCCCGGCTGTATCATGAGCTGGAAATCTGGCTTGCCTCTGATTTCAAAGAGGCCAGTAATATTATCAGTCAATATGAGACCGATGTTTCAGTTTTTCAGTTTTCCCAGCCATAATCCGTGAAGGAAGCGTATTTTGAAGAAAAAGGAAATCTATTCTCTCGTTGCAGTCTTGGTTGCCGTTGCAGCATTTGTAGCATTCGCCTATGGGCTGAAGGTAAAAACATCGACAGCGCAGAAAGATGCTTCGCAAATCTATGCTCTTATTCGGGACAGGGTTGCAACCGTTGCGGAACAGGCGAAGGATACTCTGAAGCAGCTGGGTGATGAAGAACATACGTTGAGTGCAAAAAATGATGACTGCGCAATCCCGCTTGCCGCTTACCTAAATGAAAAAAAGGAAGTTTTTGACGTCTTTTTGAGAGTGAAGCCAAACGGTGAATTGGATTGCACACCTAAGTCCGCGGTCAGCGGCGTCAGTTTTTCTGAGCGAATTTATTACAAAAAAGTGATCGAGCAGAAAGACTTCGTTATTGGTGAGTTTCTGGTTGGAAAGGTGTCGGGCCTACCTGTCCTTGCTGTGGCGCAACCCTTTTTCGAAGAGGACGGAGCGCTTAAATACATCCTTGTCGCTGGTTTGAAAACCAAGTGGCTTGAGGCCATTTTGGCTGAAAATAATAAGTTTGATGAGACCTTGATTGTAGAGATACAGGATGCAAGTGGCACTTTGCTCAGTTATTTCGCAACGGGTCATCTGGCTAATCCGGGAGAGGGGCGCCGAGTTGAGATCGCCCGTCATAAGCTGTTTCCGGGGGCCTCTGACGCTGAGGTGGTAATCTTTCAAAAAACCTGATGACCCCACGGAAACCAAAGGGGAGGCCTGACCAACATCTGTCCCCGACTAATCCTAATTCTAAATCCGGGTTTTTAGAGAAGCCGTTTTTTGACGCCAACTGACGAACCACATGCTAATTCGTTCTGTGCCGGGTTCCCTTCCGATGGCTGTTTTGGCGACAGAGAATAAATAAGTCTGGTTTTAGCGGTTTTTTTTCCGGTTCAAGGGGGCAGTTTTAGAATTGGCTTAACTGCTGCCCCGGTGACTTACATGGATTGCGCCGCCGGTGCGACCTAAATAACCGCCGTAAAACGAATATTTAGGTACACGGGGCAACTTCAGGCGGAAAGGGATTGAATATTCGGATGTTTATCATAGGAGTAGATACCT
>NZ_JBLHZT010000032.1:0-46582 GCF_047631475.1 Sneathiella sp.
GGATTTTCTGCCTTGTGCGTACCTCGACAGAGGGCAAACGACAGGAAGGTATTTCGTTTCTGCTGATCGACATGAAATCACCAGGCATTTCAGTAGACCCAATTCAAACGACAGACCTTCCTGTTAAAGGCGCTCAAGAAGTTAATCAGGTCTTTTTCAACGACGTGAAGGTTCCAAAAGAGAATCTTATCGGTGAAGTGAATAAAGGTTGGACATACGCTAAATATCTTTTGGAATTTGAACGCGGAAACGCCTATGCAGGCCGCCTAAAACGCGGTGTTCAAAAGGTCAAAGCGATTGCTGAAAAGGAAGTTGCCGGCGGTCAGGCTCTTCTGTCTGATCCATCATTCCGGTCGAAATTGACGAAACTGGAAATTGATATTCAGGCGCTTGAAATGACTGAACTTCGTATTTTGAGTAAACTCAGCAACGGACAGAATATGGGCCCTCAGTCGTCCTTGATGAAATGTCGGGGCACTGACCTGTATCAGGATGTTGTTGAGCTTGCGTACGAGGCTGTCGGGACATACTCAACGCCGTTCATTCCGCTACAGGCCGGACGAAATGACGAGCCCCTTGGCGCGGATTATGCCAGTGGCGTCGCGCCTCGGTACTTTAATGCCCGAAAAGTTTCCATATACGGTGGATCAAACGAGATCCAGCGGAACATTATGGCAAAACTTATCCTCGGCCTATAAGATAACGGGTCGGTCCATGGACCGGCCCCATTTCCTGCCGGAGGTCCTGTGATACCCCTCTCATCGACAGTTCTTTGCCATCCTATCCATTCAGGGCAAAGCTCTCTTCGTCAGGCCCTGCTCCACTTTTTATGGCTTGCGCAAAAATACAGAGACCCTCCAAAGAAACGATTATCCTGCACTCACCAAATTCTATGCTTAAAAAGAAATGCTCTGCTTTTCAAAGGCTCCTCACCCAAGCGACATTCTCGTTTAGGATCGATCAATAATAAATCCCTGAGCCTTGACGCCATTTATGGGCCCAGAGAAAGAGTTTTCTGACCGTTCCCGAAAGCCACAACATTCTGGCAAAGGAGAGATGATGCTGAAACGAGAAGATTTCACCCCCCAACGGATCGATGAACTGATCGCAGAAGCGCGCAAGTATGGCCCTTATGATGCCCTTACTCATGAAGAAAGGGAAAATAGCCGGCAGGACTTTTTAAAAAACAGGCAAAGCGAGGACGGTTTGTGGGTGTTCGGATATGGTTCACTTCTCTGGAATCCCGCCTTTGAGTTTGATCACTCTATGCCAGCACGGTTATACGGCTACCGGCGGAGTTTTTGCCTGAAACTTTCGATGGGCCGAGGGAGCGCTGAAAAGCCAGGACTTATGCTCGCCCTTGATAACGGGGGGTCCTGTAATGGCAGAGGGTTCTATATCCCAGCGCAAAAAGTAGAGAGTGAAACCCGTATCCTGTGGATGAGAGAGATGCTTTCTGGCGCCTATCGGGCCACCGAATGCAAACTCACCCTTCAAAACGGTGAAAAGGTCCCTGCGTTGACGTTTGTTGTCAATCATCAGCATAGAAGATATACGCCAGAGATCGATATTGATGAAAAGATCAAACTGATTGCAACGGGAGAAGGATATCTTGGAACATGCCGTGATTATCTAAGCAATACCGTAACGCATCTAGAAGAAATCAACGTCAAAGATCAGTATTTGCATTATCTGATGAGGAAAGTGGAAAATGCCTACCCGAAAAAGAAATGACCCGGCACGAGGGGTGTGTGCCGGGATCATATCGGCTGATATTAGATCTCTCCAACATCAGAGGGGTACTAGGGTACTTGATACTAAATAATCGGTACGAATACGCAACTATGTACTTAATACTAGGGTACTTGATACTACATCTACTAGGATATCGGGGGGGATATCCAGCAGATCAATTCTTGGAACTGATCAACTGATTTTGAGTATCTGCATAATGACGGGAAAGATCAAGAACAAACAGAATTGCCGGTGCCAAACGAAAACAATAAGCAATCTAATAGCATAGGCTTATTTCTTAGTATTTTTATTCTTTACTTAACGTCATATAGATGACGTCTATGTAATTATAAAATTACATTAAAAAAAATTTATTCACTTTTTTATCACGAAAAAAACGAATCAAACGACCTAAATGATTATTTTTCCGTCCTCTGCCAGAAACAGGCCTGATCTTGACGTTTAGGCAAAAAAAACGGCGGCCATACAAGCCGCCGTTTTATAAGTATTAGGTCTACCACTTATGCAGTAAGTGCTGCTTTCTTGCGACGACGGCCAAGCCACCCAAGTCCACCAAGCGCCGCGCCGAACAGAAGAACAGCAGGCGGAAGTGGAACTGCAGAAATCTGAACATTGTCCAGATAACCGCCGCGGGTATCGTCTGTGCCAGACGCCCAGAAATTCATTGTGATAGTCTGTGCAGTGTCCAGCGTAAAGATGTGAGAGATAATTTCCCAGCCATCTGAGCGAACACCAGTCACAAGTGTATCAGCAAGAACACCGGTGTCGATGCTATAACCAATTCCGTTCGTGTTCACGTCACCTGTACGACCAAGATACGCGAATGAAAACTCGTATGTACCAGCAGCAAGATTTACACTTTGCGCCATTGCAGAGTTTGAATCTGGAGCAAAGTCACTATCAAGTTCAATTTTCTGATTGCCAGCATAAGGATTTGCGCCGCCAATATTTCCTTTTTGAACTTCAATACCAGGACCTGCTGTGACTGCCCAACCTTCGAAAAGAGGGTTGATAACGTCCCAGCCATTGTTATTTGTATCAGCAATAGGTGTTTCAAACCCACTGAAGAAGACTGTTGTAGCAGATGCTGGTGTCGCAGCGATTGCGCAAACAGAAACACTGACAGCAGCAGCTAAAAGTTTAACTCGATTAAGCATTTTTCCATCCAATAAAGCGGAAATTTTACACCTACAGTCACGTCGATACTGTTGACGCCTGCAGAAAACATTAACAAATGATTAACGTCTGATTAATGTTTGCGCTCAAACTTGTCAACGCGCAGAAGGGCATTCTTTACAATTTAATAAAATTTTAATCATCTTCGTCGAGAAATCGTCAAATTTGACACAATAAATTAACCATAAATTGAATTATTAGGTTAACGTGGTGGGTCTTTATGGTTAATATTTTGCGTTAGATATAGACATATTGGACAGTCAGATAACACGAAATCGAATCAGATAGGCCAGAGCAGCCCTTAAACCGCCCAGCACACTTCATCCAGTCCGGCAAATCGCTTAAAACGGTTGATTTCAGCTTCCAGTTTCGCTGACCGCCCGCTGGTAAGAGGGAACCCGTCTTCCATCCAGACATGTAGAACCTGCATCTGGCCAGAAGCACGGTCTGCCTTCACCTCGATCCGACCGATAAATCTTGCGCCTTCGAGAATAGGATAAACATAATATCCCCACTGCCGTTTTTGTTCTGGCACAAAGATTTCGATACGATAATAAAAACCAAACAGGCGCTCTAACCGCTTTCGATCCCGAATAAGAGGGTCAAACGGATTTAATATACGAAGCTGTTTTGATGGATCCCCAACTTTGTTCAACCGCTCTTCGATATCGGCAAACGAAAAACAGGGCTGGACCGCCCCGTCATGCCCCTCCACTTCAACGCGTACAAGCCTGCTTGCATTCTTTTCTGTCCAGGCCTTCACCTCCCTTAAGCTGACCGCTTCCCAAAACCGTTGGATTTCACCTTCAGTCGCGAAAACAAGACGGTTGAGAGCCGCTTCACAAAGCCAGTTAATCTGGGCCTCATCAGAAATCTTCCGTTGCTGCAGTTCAAACGGAACGACCCTCTCAGTAAGATCGTAAAACTTCTTAAAATTAACGCGGTGAGACGTGGACAGTTTTCCAGAATACCAAAGATAATCCAGCCCCTGTTTATGAGGTGGGCGTTGCCACATCTTTTTTTGGCCAACAACTTTTGTATCAAATGCATGGGTGGACAGAGGTCCCTCCGCCTCAATCCGCTGCAACAAATGCGCCAGGTTCAGCGTCTTTAAATCCTGATACCGTCTGCCAACTTTTTCCTCTAACTGCGAAAACCGCCGTTGCCAATAGGGAAAAAAGGCCATGGGAATAAGCGATGCATCATGGGTAAAATGTTCAAACAATTGCCGTTTCTTCGAAAAGGCCTGAGGCAACATGTGGGGTCTGTATTTGGGGTGCCTCGTCCATAGAATGTGATCGTGTGCCCTTTCAACCACTCGGATCGTATCCAACTGAACAAATCCTAATGATTTAGAAAGGGCCTCAACATCAACGGGGCCCGTCACTTTTGCACAAAGCCCCATCGCCTCTAATAGCAACAACCGGGCATCTTGATTTGATATTTTAAGGGGCATAAACAGCTTTCGTCTCTATTGATGGACACTCTCTATTGAAGCGGATTTCAGTCAAACAGAATTTGACACGGATCACAAATTCATCGAACATTTTTTGTTCTCACTGGCCAACATCGGCCACGGCCACTAATAAAGACCGGTAGACCCCAATCACACATCTCTTCCCGAATGCACAAATAATAAAGCGCTGAAAATGAACAATATACGCGGCACACTCTTTATGGTTCTCGCAATGGCAGCCTTCGCCCTGGAAGACATGTTCTTCAAATCGGCCGTGCAAACCATCCCGGTGGGACAGGCCCTTATTCTATTCGGCCTGGGTGGTATGCTTGTCTTCATGATTTTGAGCATGGCCAAGCGGGAAAAGATCATCCATCCGCAAATCACGGCCCCGCCCCTGATCATCAGATCGGCATGTGAATTATTGGGGCGTCTGTTTTTTGCGCTCGCCATTGCGTATACCCCACTATCCAGCGCCTCTGCCATATTGCAGGCAACCCCTTTATTTGTGGCGTTAGGCGCTATTTTCTTCTTTAAAGAAAGCGTTGGCTGGCACCGCTGGGCAGGTATTATCCTTGGATTTGCGGGTGTGCTTCTTATCCTCCGCCCAGGATTGAGCGGCTTTGAAGCAGCCTCACTTTTCGCCGTTTTGGGAACCCTCGGCTTTGCAGGCCGCGATCTTGCCACACGGGCCGCTCCAATGACCATGTCCAACCGGCAATTGGGCATCTATGGCTTTTTTATCCTCTTCTTGGCAGGTGTTATCCTGTCTGTGTGGCACGGCATCTCGTTTGTTGTGCCTGAACTGACGGTCTGGTTCAAGTTGTTGGCAACCATCGCCGCAGGGGTCGTGGCCTATAACGCACTCACAATCGCAATGAGAACCGGGGAAATTTCGGTCGTCGCACCGTTTCGATATACCCGCCTTGTATTCGCGATGATACTGGGCGCCATTGTTTTCTCAGAACGCCCGGACGGACTGACACTCTTGGGCAGCGCAATTGTCGTCACAAGCGGCTGCTATATCGTCCTGCGAGAACGAAAAACACGAAAACAATGAAATGGAAAAGATGCCTTGGACAATATCTTGCTGGAAAAGCATCTCATCAAATTGAAGCCGGAGAAATCCTGCTCTCATTCTGAGAGAGGATATAATATTCCGGTGAGCCCGTTGAAGGAAACGCTCTTCCAAGCTCGACCGCGCTATACTTTCAGTCTTCAACCACGTCCCTGATATTCAGAACGTCCGCCCCAGAGAGTGGCAAAACGCCAAATATCTAAATTTCTGGGAAAAAATGGCTGGGGTGGCAGGATTCGAACCTGCGCATGCCGATACCAAAAACCGGTGCCTTACCGCTTGGCTACACCCCAACGAGAGGCCTCTTTCTATCCAAGAAGTTCGGTAATCTCAAGTCTAAATTTAAAAAAAATGACAATCCCGTGTCATTTAAAAAGTTGGCGGTCCAGAAAACGGAGAAACTGTGTGTAAACAATTGGCTCCAGAAGGATATTATTGGCATATTTCTGGGGCATGGATAGAACAACGCTTTCCTCCGCTGGGGCAAAAAAACGACTGCAATCCCCACCAAATATTGGTGTTCGTGCGGATGTGACCGCGAAAATTGGCGACCGTTCCGCGTGGGCCACGCCATTTACCTTACCGCTTCCCTGACAGTCCCATTCCGCAAGAATTCGGGCTTTCACGTCTTGGCCAGTATAGCGGGCCACAGCCGCCGCACCATCGTGCAGACCAACAAGAAAAACATTGGCGGGATCGATCCACGACTGCTTTGACAACTGTTTCAGAACATATCTGATTTCCAGCCGCCGCTCATCCAGTGTCGCTTCTGCCCGATCGTGCACAGATGCTGCGGACTGACAGTCCAACGGATTAAAAAACCGCGAATTGGAGGCGGGAGACAGGACGACATAGCCCTGTTCCGCCATCGCGCGCATTAATTCAAGCGGGTCAGGCAACCCGCAGGCCTGCACAACAACAATGATTGGCCATCTGATATCCGGCCCCACTCCAGCCAGACCTTGCGGCGGCCCGGCCCGGCCCCGATTGGTCGTCACCATAGAACCCGTTGTTCCGCGAACAGGCACCGCCACAACGGCATTTTGCCAGATCCGTTCCAGATCAGAAGTAACCGGTGCTTTGAATTGGGGGACATCGGCACGGGGTGGATCCGATGGCGAGGAACAGGCCGTTGCCAGTAGCAGTGCTAACAGCCCAAAAGCTGCGGACAGGCGCCCCAAATACCTATTGGTCATCAGGGTGGTCCAGACTTGGGAAATGAGAGGCCAGCGTCCACCAGGCAGGATTGCTGTCCAAAAGTTCAGCGCGTGCCTTTTCCGCTTCAGGCACAGTCTTGTAAAGCCCGAAACAGGTTGCCCCACTCCCACTCATGCGCGCAAGGCGGCAGCCCTCGGTGTCGTTTATTTTATTCAGAACAGTCTGAATATCAGGTGCCAGATCTACGGCCACGGGTTGAAGGTCATTTCTACACGCATCAAGTGCCTCTATAAATTGCTCGAAATCCAGATTTTCAAAACGGGGACAATCCGGCGTGTTGTCAGAGAGCGTTAGCGCCTTAAAAATGTCGGGCGTTGAAATCGATATTCCGGGATTAACAAGAAGAATGGCACAGGCTGGCCCGTTGGCTACCGGGGTAATCTGCTCCCCTATTCCGCGCATCATCGCGGTCTGCTGCAAAAGACATACCGGCACATCGGCCCCAAGCGTCAGGCCAATTTCGCCCAGCGTCTCCTTAGACAAATTCAAGCCCCAAGCTTCATTGAGAAGTAATAACGCCGCCGCGGCATCAGCTGACCCCCCGCCAATGCCGGACGCAACCGGTAAATTCTTCTGCAAAAGAAGGCGCGCTCCGTTTGATACTGAATATTTCCGTTTCAACAGGTCCGCCGCCTGCATCACAAGATTACGAGACTGGCACCCTGTCTGCGCAGCATATGGCCCCGTTTCGAACAATTGAAGCTGAGACTCATCTTCTGTAAGAGTGAGTTCGTCCCCGCCCCTTGGAAAACAGACAAGGCTCTCCAGCGAATGGTATCCATCGGGTCTTTTGCCTGTCACATGCAGGAACAGATTAACCTTCGGAGGAGCATAAGCGACCCGCTTCATTGACTTGTGCCATTCCCCTTAGGCAAGCCGTTTTTCAATTTATCTTCAATAATCGGGATCAGCTTTTCTTCCGGATCCAGCCACAAAGACCGCTGCCACTGATATCGTGCTTCTTTATACCGGCCAACCTGCCAGTAAGCATCGCCCAGATGATCATTTATTGTCGGGTCTTCTGGTTGAAGGGCCACGGCTTTTTCAAGTTGCAGCGCTGCATTTTCATAGTCACCGATCCGGTAATACAGCCATCCCAGACTATCAACGATATAGCCATCCCGAGGGCGCAACGAGACGGCCTTGGTCAGCATTTTCCTGGCTTCTTCCAGATTTTCACCGCGGTCAGCCCAGGAATATCCGAGATAGTTCAAAATTTGCGGATGATCTGGACGGAGCTCAAGCGCCTTCACCAGATCTGCCTCAGCATTATTCCATTCATTCAGGCGCTCAAAAGCGATGCCACGCGCATATAACAAGGACCATAGCCTGCTTTTTGCTTCGCCAATATTATCAATCGCGCGGCCATAGGCACTCGCGGCCCGGCGCCAATTTTTTACATCGCGGTTCAAGTCTGCCAGAACCACCAGTGGCTCTATATTATCCGGGTTGTCTTTTGCCAGTCGTTCCAACCGGGAAACCGCACGGTCCGTTTCTCCCAGACGGTGCGCAATCCACGCGGATCGGATACGAGCGTTGAGTGTATAAGGTGAGCCTTCCGGGATCGCTTGATAGTAAGAAAGCGCTTTCTCCCACTTTTGCTCGTCCTCCGCGATTTCGGCGAGCAATGCCTTTGCTTCCACCAGGTCCGGACGCAACATCAAGGAGAAATAGGCATATGTCGCGGCAACGCTGCGCACCCGTTCTTGACTTACGATAGTCGCCGAACTGTATAAGGCCTCTGCTGCGCCATCGATGGGATTATTTAATACTGGTTCGACATTGTTGTTTTTGGTCAGATCTTCCAACAGTCGGTTTGCCGTTGGACTGAGCGGAAACCGTTTTTGATAGTCCGAAATAATCTTCAGAGCGGCTTCTTTGTCCGACTGTTCCATCAGGAAACGAC
Source organism: Sneathiella sp. (assembly GCF_047631475.1). Taxonomy (GTDB): domain Bacteria; phylum Pseudomonadota; class Alphaproteobacteria; order Sneathiellales; family Sneathiellaceae; genus Sneathiella. The sequence continues at coordinate 8,590 of NZ_JBLHZT010000032.1, forward strand.
CGTAGGACTGCACAAACCGAACGGCGCGCCCGGCGGGCCCGGAATACGCCGCTTCAAACTGTTTTTGGGCTTCTTCGCGGTCCCCAGACACATGCGCCAACAACGCCAAATGATAAGATTTCAGGGCTTTAAAGCCATCATAATTATCAAGTTCATCCAGCGCTTTGTAAGCTTCTTCTTTTTGCCCCTGACCCAACTTAACCCAGGCGCCAAGAACAGGTCGGATAAGAATATTGAACCCGGCCGCACGGGTTTTCGACAAATGCTCGCTGGCTTTCAGAAAATTGCGGGACCGGATTTCGTCAATAGCAAGGATAAGGCGCGCAGCGCCGTCGTCGTTGGCATTTTGCGCTGTAATGTCCCGGGCGAGCAATAATGCTTTTTCCATATCCCCGTTGGCAAGCGCTACCTGAAACGTATTTTGTAGAATAAACCCGTCTTCCGGATACTGTTCCAGAACCTGATCAAAATATTTGGCAGCTTCTTCAGAGTTTTTCTCTCGAAAGGCTTGTCGGCCTGCCAGATACTGACCGGCAAAAGATGAAGGATAAGGATCGGCAATCCCCCCGTCATCCTGAAAAGAAAATGGTAAGGTTTCACTTCCAGCACCCGAGCCCGTCCCTGCGCACGCCCCAAGCGAGACAAGAAAGACCGATCCGGTCAATAGGGATACAAAGCGTCGTGATGTCTGTTTTTTCATTCAAAATACCTCTGTTACCCGGATACTATCTCTACTTTTAGCGATAAGACACTAACTTATTTTTGATAACCAGGTAACAGAAATAGGATGTTATGAGGAGCGATTTCAATATGTAAGCGGTTAATATCTTACATATTTGGATAATTTGGTCCTCCCGCTCCTTCAGGGACCACCCAATTGATATTCTGGGTTGGATCCTTGATATCGCAGGTTTTACAATGCACGCAGTTTTGAGCATTGATCTGCAGACGAGGGTTGGAGCCGTCGTCGTCCGTCAAATACTCGTAAACACCGGCTGGACAGAACCTCTGTTCCGGGCCCGCATATTCATTATAATTAATACGAACCGGGACCGTATCATCCTTCAATGTCAGATGAACGGGCTGGTCTTCCTCGTGGTTTGTGGCCGACAGGAAGACAGAAGAGGGTTTATCAAATGTATAAACACCATCATATTTCGGATATTCAATTTTCTTGCAATCTTTTGCTTTTTTCAGCGCAGAATGATCATCATGGATCTTAAAGGTCCAAGGCTCTTTACCGCCAAAGAGCTTCAGTGAAATACCAGTATAAAGTGTTCCTGCAAAGAGGCCCCACCGGAAGGCTGGCCTTGAATTCCGAACTTCATAAAGTTCTTTATATACCCATGAATCTTTAAACAGCTTTGGATAGGTTTCCAGAACCTTCGCAGGGGTCTCTGCATTTTCCTTGAATTCAGCCATGATCGCTTCAGCAGCCATCATACCTGTTTTCATCGCCGTATGAGATCCTTTGATCTTTGGAACGTTCACAAAACCGGCTGAACAGCCAACAATCGCACCGCCTGGAAATACCAGCTCGGGAACGGATTGAAGGCCCCCTTCATTAATCGCCCGGGCACCATATGCAATCCGCTTGCCGCCTTTGAGCATTTCTTTCATCATTGGATGAGATTTGAAACGCTGGAATTCGTCATACGGTGACAAATAAGGATTTTCATAATCGAGTGCGACAACATAGCCGACATAAGCCTGATTATTTTCAAGGTGATAAACGAAAGAACCACCATAGGTCTTGATATCCATCGGCCAGCCCGCCGTATGGAAAACATGACCTTCGCGATGTTGTGAAGGGTCCAGCTCCCAGATTTCTTTGATGCCGATCCCAAAGGACTGTGGGTCACAGTTTTCGCGCAGATCAAATTTTTCAAACAATGTCTTGGTAAGAGATCCGCGAACCCCTTCGGCGAAAAGCGTGTATTTCGCATGCAGTTCCATACCCGGCTCATGGGTCGGCTTCGGCGTGCCATCGCGGCCGATCCCCATATCGCCGGTTGCGACACCCTTAACGCTGCCATCCTCATGATACAGCACCTCGGCTGCTGCAAATCCAGGATAGACCTCCACGCCAAGCGCCTCAGCCTGTTCGGCCAGCCAGCGACACAAATTTCCAAGACTGATGATGTAATTGCCCTTGTTATGCAACTGCTTAGGCAAAAGGAAGTTTGGAAAAGCAATCTCACTTGCTTCTGTCAAAAAATAGAAATTTTCTGATTTCACCGGAGTGTTAAGCGGAGCGCCCTTTTCCTTCCAGTCAGGAAAAAGTTCTTCCAGCGCGTGTGGCTCAAAAACATTGCCCGACAAAATGTGCGCGCCAATCTCAGAGCCTTTTTCCAGAACGCATACACTGATGTCGATATCAGCTTCCATGCTCAATTGCCGCAATTTTATCGCCGCAGACAGACCAGCCGGTCCTCCGCCAACAATTACGACATCAAATTCCATAGATTCGCGTTCCATTATAAAGCCTCTTCTAGCATTTTTATTTAATCGGGCCGAACAAGCCGCCTGCAATCGTCTTTTCTCGGTAAACCAAACGAGTGTCCAACTTTATTTTTTCCTGACACTATATTTTTTTTATGATGCGTCAATCCTGTTTTTTTTGAACGCATTGGCAGTTTTCTGCCCTTCTACAGTTGCGATTGGAAAATCAGGAGCTTTGAATATGCGCAAACATGCAGATTTCCCCTTGGGAAAGTCCGTGAAACATAATTTGCGATTATAAAAATGAGACACGACACAGGGTTCAAATTTATAATCGACTGCTGCTATGATGCGCGTCATGTACGGGAATGCAAACATAAAACAAATTCTGGACTTTTATCTGGAGGCAGGCGTCAATGAAACCATCGGTGAGACACCGATCGATCATTTCGCCCTTAAACCACCCGTAAAATCAGCCCCAGCAGAACAGACAGTCCGTCGCCCCCTGCCAACGGCTCGGGCTGCGACTGTCTCTGTGTCAGCAGCCAAACCGCCGCGCCCCAATGCTGAGCTGGTGAACCATGCCAAATCTGTGGCGGCTGACTGTGCCACGATTGACGCCCTGAAAAATGCCGTCGAATTATTCGACGGATGCTCGCTTAAAGAGCTTGCCACCCATACAGTGTTCGCCCGGGGCAACGCGAAAAGTCCGCTTATGCTGATTGATCGGCCCGCGGCATCAGATGAAGATCGAACCGGTCTTCCTTTTTCTGGACAAAGCGGCGAACTGCTCAGCAAAATGTTAAATGCCATTGGCCTTACGGAAGACGACGTCTATATGACAAGCATTCTTCCCTGGCGCCCACCGGGAGGGCGCGCGCCAACAACCGAAGAACAAGCTGTTTGTCTGCCCTTTGTCGAACGGCATATTGAACTTGCTGCCCCTCAGACCGTTATCTTATTCGGAGAAGCCGCCTCTTTCTTAACCGGCAAAAAATCTGGCATTAACCGGTTACGCGGAAAGTGGTTGACCCTGGAATATGGTGAAACCAGCGTCCGGGCCTTGCCAATGTTCCATCCTGCCTTCCTGCTAGAACATCCCGCATCAAAAAAGATTGCCTGGAAAGACCTGTTGACCATACAGTCTGCGATCAATGCCGCGCGCCCATGACATCGCCCCTCACAACAGTAACCGTTTAATCACAAGTAGCATGTAATGAACTTGACCTTCTCAAAACGCCTCATTTTGATCGGATTGCTGATCTTGATTTCTTTTTCTGCACTGCCAGGAAAAGTAAACGCCGAGACAATACCGACAATTCTCAGTGACAAGGATGCCGGCCTATATCAGCAAATTTTTCGGGAGCAGGAAGAAGGCAACTGGAATAAAGCAGACAAACTCATCAAGAAAATTGAAGACCCTCTGCTGATGGGACATGTCAAGCAACAGCGATATATGCACCCAACCCATTATCGGGCGACTTATCCGGAGTTGCATCTATGGATGAAACAATATGCGGATCATCCTGGTGCCGACAAGCTATACCGGCTGGCCGTCAGTCGCCATTTATCTGATTGGAAAGCCACACCAAAGCCGAAAACCGGCAGATATCTTGGTGGAACAGGCCCGGGCCAACCGTTTTACCTTTCAAGATCCTATAAGAGCAAACGTTCTCGAAGCACAAAAACAGTTACTGAAGTCAAACATGCGCATCGAGTAGTTCGGCGATATTTGTATCGAGGTCAGCCAACAAAGGCGATCGAGTATCTGGAACAAAAGAAAATCCAGAAATTATTGGATAAAACCGAGTACGCCATTTTGCAGGCGCGAATTGCCAAAAGCTTCTTTCTCTATGCAAAAGATGACCTTGCTTTAGAACACGCAGAAGCGGCTTTGCAAAAGTCCCGCCGTTATGTCCCCCTCGCCCACTGGACTGCGGGCTTGACGGCTTGGCGTCTTGGAAAGATGAAAAAGGCTGCCAACCATTTCACAGCGTTAAGCAATGTTAAACGGATCTCTGGTTGGACAGCCAGTCGGTCCAGTTGGTGGGCATCGCGTAGTTTCCTGAAATTGGGAGAGGCTGAAAAAGCGATTGAGTATCTCCAAAAGGCGGCAACCCATCCAAGGACATTTTATGGATTGTTAGCGTTGCGGCAACTTGGCGTTTACAAGCCTTTCGACTGGGATTTGCCGAAATTAACAGCAGTAAATCTTGAAAAACTTCTAAAGCTGCCGGCCGCCAAACGGGCAATTGCCCTAAGCGAAGCCGGCCAGTTCCACTTGGCGGAACGCGAATTACGATCCTCCTTTTCTAAGTTGCGGTCAAAAGACGGGAACCTTTTGTTGACCTTATCCGAGCGCATTGGCGTTCCTGCCGTTGCCATGCGGATGGGTTTGTATCTATGGGAACGAAAAGATACTGCAATTGACGCCGCTATATATCCGCTGCCCCAATGGATCCCTCAAGGCGGTTTCAAAGTAGACCGCGCCTTGATCTATGCTTTTATGCGTCAAGAATCAGGGTTTTATTCGCGCGCCGAAAGCCCCGTTGGGGCGAAGGGCCTTATGCAACTGATGCCGTCCACAGCAAGTTATCTTGCCGGAGACAAAAGCCTGCGCAATAGAAAGAACAGGAAGCTGTTTAACCCGTCTTACAATTTGAAGCTGGGTCAAAAATATTTGACCTATTTGATGCAAGACAAAACAGTTCAGACAAATCTGTTCCATCTTACAATCGCCTATAATGGCGGGCCTGGAAATTTGATAAAATGGAAATCCAGAACAAAAGCAAATGGAGATCCACTCTTCTTTATCGAAGCCATGCAAAGCCGTGAAACCAGAAGCTTTATAAAACGGGTATTGACCAACTTCTGGATCTATCGGCACAGATTGGGGCAAGACCTGCCTGCGCTTGACGACATTGCGCAGGGAAGATGGCCCCAGTACCGTTCGTTGGACAAAAAGAATAGAAAGGTTGCAGACAATGCCCGGAATTGATGAAAGCAGGACTTTTATTCCTGTACGAATTGCCGTTCTTACCGTTTCAGATACAAGAGATTTGTCTGAAGATCGTTCCGGTCAAACGCTCGTTGATCGCCTGAAAGACGCCGGCCATCTGCTGGCGGATCGCCAAATCGTCAAAGATGAAATCCCGGCAATTCAAGCGCTTCTCAAAGACTGGATTGCCAATGAGGAAGTCGACGTCGTTATATCTACTGGTGGCACCGGTGTGACGGGTCGAGACGTAACTCCCGAAGCGTTTACAGCCCTGTATGAAAAAGAAATCCCCGGTTTTGGTGAGTTATTTCGAATGCTGAGCTATCAGAAAATCGGGACCTCTACAATTCAGTCTCGTGCAACAGCGGGGGTCGCTGGCGGTACTTATCTGTTCGCCCTGCCCGGATCGACAGGGGCCGTTAAAGACGCTTGGGATGATATTTTGGTTCATCAATTGGATTACCGATTCATGCCGTGTAACTTTGTCGAACTCTTTCCGCGCCTTCAGGAACATCTAAAACGCAGTAAATCGTAGCCCTTCTAATGCTAATTTCCGGATAAATGAAACAAGTCGCTTATCGAAAACAGTTTGTTAATTTTTTAGCTTGATAGTTGGGTCTACACAAATTTGAAAGCACTCCAAGTTTAACCATGGCAAACTTTTTTACAGTTGGAAAATACCGACCTCACAACAGACGGGATCACCGTCATGAGTTGCCATGCATGACAATCCAGATCGGTGCAATCCGGTTTGATACTTATGATTGGAGTCTTGGAGGATTCCGAATAGATGATTATCGAGGTCGGCCGCCAGTTGGCGAAGTTGTCCGCATCTCAGAGCTGTCCTATTCGCTTGAAAATTCGGTGTCTGTTGACTGCCGCGCAACGGTAACCCGTATTATTCTAGGTAAAAACCAGGTGGCCTTCGCCTTTAACAAATTGGATGAAGCCGCATTTGATTTTCTTGAAAAAGCCAGTATGCAGCGCCTCACGCTACTTTCCAACGCTGGTAAATAACGAACCCAATCTGCTTATAATAAGTACCACCTAAACAAATGTTCTTGAATTGTTCTTTTTTTGGTTTTACCATGAAAGAATGGAACCTCAGCCTACCCTTCCACCTCCTGAAATAAGCAAACGCGGGCGCGGCGCGACGCTCAACCCGGTGAGCCGCTTTCAAACGACTGAACATGTTAGGGTAGATGATGGATGGGAAAAGGATGATGATGCCTATGAGGCCCTTCGCACATCGGTGACGGTTGAATGGGCAAAATCAATTATTTCCCGCAATCAATCACCAGACCTGCCTTTTGACCGTTCGATAAACCCCTACCGGGGCTGTGAACATGGCTGTATTTATTGTTATGCCCGCCCGTCGCATGCCTATATGGATTTATCACCTGGTCTGGATTTCGAAAGCAAACTCTTTGAAAAACCAAATGCGCCAGACCTTCTATGGAATGAACTCGGCCGCAGCCAGTATGAATGTGCCCCCATTGCACTGGGAACCAATACGGATCCCTATCAGCCAATAGAAAAAGACAGACGCATTACCCGAGAGATTTTGAAGGTTTTAGCAAAAACAAAACACCCTTTCACCATTACAACGAAATCTGATCTTGTTTTACGTGATCTCGACATTCTGCAGCCTTTAGCAAAACAAAGGCTTGTGACGGTCGGCATTTCTTTAACAAGCTTAAACAATCGTTTATCTCGAACCATGGAGCCGCGCGCCAGTGCGCCCCATAAACGCTTAAAGGCCATTCGGAAACTAAGCGATGCCGGAATTCCGGTCGTTGCTCAAATGGCCCCTGTCATCCCGGCTGTGAATGATATGGAAATGGAACAAATCTTGAAAGCTGCCAAGGAAAATGGTGCGTCTGACGCTATTTACCTGCTTCTCAGATTACCGCGTGAAGTCTCTCCTCTTTTTCGAGATTGGCTGCAGGAACATTTCCCGGATCGGGCCGCCAAAGTCATGTCGCTGATCCAATCGATGCGAAAAGGCAGCGATTATGACCCTGATTTTAGAACCCGGATGAGAGGTCAGGGAGCCTACGCGGATCTCATCGCTAACCGGTTCACTCTCGCCTGCCGTAAATACGGACTGAAAAAACGAAAACACGACCTTGCAACCGACTTGTTTAAAAAGCCTACTGGACCCATCAATCAATATTCTCTTTTTGATGATTAACCTGATTTTCATTGCATTTTACTAGACGATCAGTCTAAAAATAACGAATGCAACAGGAAGTACCCCTAAAAAGAGGCCGTGGGCGCCCACCAAAACTGGATAGCGGCCATCTGGAAACCAAGGAAAAGCTCCTTCGAATGGGCACACAGGTTTTAACGGAAAAAGGGTTTTCCAGTACGGGACTGGATGGTATTTTAAAAGAAGCTGGCATTCCAAAAGGCTCTTTTTATCATTACTTTGCTAATAAGAAAGCGTTCGGTCTCGCCGTCATTGACAACTATAACGCCTATTTTTGCGCCAAACTGGACAAATGGCTTTTGAATGACAGCCGCTCTCCCCTTAATCGATTGGCTGACTTTATTGCTGATGCCAAACATGGCATGGAACGATACCAGTTTAAACGGGGCTGCCTTATTGGTAACTTGGGTCAGGAACTCGCAGGAGTGGATGAAACATTCCGGCTTCCCTTGGAACAAGTTTTTCTGACGTGGCAAACCCGGGTTTCAAGATGCCTTGAAGAGGCCCAGCAACAAAACGAGATTGCCGTTCATCTAAACTGCCAGGATCTGGCTTCCTTTTTCTGGATTGGTTGGGAAGGTGCCATTTTAAGGGCCAAACTCGCCCAGTCCTGCGATCCATTAGACCTATTTGCCGATCAGTTTTTCGGCATGATCAAGAAAAATAATCCAATTGAGAATAACAGGAGTGAAAACCGTGAAAGCAATTCTGATTACCAAAGAAAATGAAGAATACAAAGCAGCGCTCAGCGATGTTTCAGAAGACCAGCTTCCTGAAGGGGATGTAACGGTTGCAGTTGAATATTCGACGTTAAATTATAAAGACGGCCTAGCGATCACTGGCTCCTCTCCGGTTGTTCGCAAATTTCCGATGGTTCCCGGGGTCGATATCGCCGGTACCGTTATTGACAGCCTGGGCAATCAATTCAAGGCAGGCGACAAGGTCATTTTGAACGGCTGGGGCGTTGGAGAAACCCATTGGGGCGGACTGGCTGAGAAGGCCCGCCTAAAATCTGAATGGCTGGTGCCGCTACCCGCCGCGTTTTCAACTAAACAGGCGATGGCAATTGGAACCGCAGGGTATACAGCAATGCTGTGTGTCATGGCGCTTGAACGGCAAGGCGTGACACCGGACAAAGGGGATATATTGGTCACCGGCGCTGTGGGTGGCGTTGGTAGTGTTGCGGTTTCACTTCTCGCAAAACTTGGATACTCCGTTGTCGCATCTACAGGCCGTGCAGATCAGGCGGATTATCTGAAAGAACTGGGTGCTTCTGACATCATTAACAGAGAAGAACTGTCCGCTCCGGGCCGCCCTCTTGGCAAAGAGCGATGGGCTGGCGCAGTCGATACGGTTGGCAGCCACACCCTTGCGAATATCTGCGCTGGTACAAAATATGGTGGTGTTGTCACAGCTTGCGGACTTGCTCAAGGCATGGATCTACCTGCAACAGTGATGCCCTTTATTCTGCGCGGTGTTATTTTGAACGGGATTGATAGTGTATATTGCCCGATTGAAACCCGCATTGAAGCTTGGAATAGACTGGCTCAGGATCTGGATACGAAACATATCGATCTGATTACCAATGAAATAAAACTGTCTGAAGCCATTTCAGCCGCGAGTGACCTGATGAAGGGAACCATTCGAGGCCGGGCCGTCGTTAACGTTAACGCATAAAGAAACGCATAAGAAAGAGGCGCAACATGAGCGATCAAGCAATTAGCCGTTACCCGATCCCAGAGATAAAGGATCTGCCGGAGGATCTACAGGAACTAATTCTGGGCGTACAGGAAAAAGCAGGATTCATTCCCAATGTCTTTTTGACATTGGCCCACCGCCCAGACGAATTGCGGGCTTTCTTCAACTATCATGACGCGATCATGCTACGGGAGAGTAACCTGACGAAAGCCGAAAAAGAAATGATTGTCGTAACAACGTCGTCCGACAATAATTGCCTTTATTGTGTGGTCTCCCACGGTGCCATTTTGCGGATTTACTCTAAAAACCCGCTTATTGCCGACCAATTGACGACCAACCACCACAAGGCCGATATAACGGATCGTCAAAAAGCCATGCTTGATTTTGCCCTCAAAGTATCGAATGACGCCCAGTCAATTGGCGAAAGCGATTTTGACCTGTTGAAAAGCCATGGTTTCACTGAGGAGGATATCTGGGATATTGCGGCCATCACAGCGTTCTTCGGGCTCAGCAATCGCATGGCGAACTTAACAAGCATGCGGCCAAACGATGAGTTTTTCACCATGGGCCGAGGCTAAACTAACCAAGCGAGGCTCTGCAGCTTAAACAGCAGAGCCTTGTTTAACATCCTTCAAATTGAATAAGGCCAAAGCCAAAAACAGGGTCTGGGCCGTTCTGCCCCAGATCAAGTGCCGATGCGGATAGCTTAGGTAAAATCATCGAACGACTATTTTGCTGTTTAGCGCCCGCCTTTGTCATTTCCAACGCGGCTCTGGCGACGACATACGGAACGGCAAACGACGTCCCTGATCGGTAACTGCCTTTGCCGCCTGCCTTTGCCAACCACAACATAACCCCCGGCGCTGCAAAGTCTACATGAGAGCCACGCGTTGCCAAGCGATACACCTGCTTCTCGCGATCTACAGCCGTAACACCAACCACATCCGAATGCGCCGCTGGATAAGGAGGGCGCGCCTCTGCGCCACCGTTCCCCGCAGCCGCAAACAGGCCGATATTTTTGTTGGATACTTCTGCTAGGACTGTTCCAACGGCCCTATTTTCAGGGCCTTCCAACGACATATTGATAAAGTCGACTTTTCTTCCGATCAGCCAGTTCATGCCTTCCAAAAAAGAGCTGGTCGCAGCATAGATGCGACCCGATTTCCGCGAAAGAATATCTGCAATGAATAAGGAAGACTGCACCATTAAGCCGTCATATCCCTCTTTCGGCAAACGACCTTTATATTGCACTGCGATTGCGGTTCCATGATCCGACGCCTTTGGCAACCCACCCCCATCTAGGCCAAAGGCGGCCATCTTTATGTTTCTGTCCCCCCGGATCGCAGGGTGATTCAGATCCGCCCCGCCATCCAGAACACCGATCGAGAAGCCCTCACCATCTACCGTCTGGCATTTCTTTGCCTGAACTGTACGGGCCGTCAACGTATCGGCATAAAGTCTGGGCTGCCCGGAAAGTTCGCTGATATGATTGAAGTCAATTACCGCATCAGGATATTGTACGCGCAACGCCCTCAGACCTTCATCTTCATCCACAGCAGAAGGCATTTTAACGCGCAGAAGGACAAAATTTAGCCCCGCAAGGTTACTTTCCTTTAACAACAAATAACCGGCGCGATCCAATTCCTGCTTAATCGCGTCAACACGCGCCTGACCGAACAGGTCTTTGGATAATAAAACAAGCAATTCGGCGGCGATGTGATCAGCCTTTTGGGGTTGGATTTTGACAGGTAGGTTCGCATCAGTTGGATCACACATCCTGTATGACCTCCGATTGCCCTCCCCGGCAACAATCAGCCCATTTATTTTAAGAATAATCTGGTACCTCTGACCCGGTTGCAAATCGAGCGATTTGGGAAAGGCGACAATTATTTCTTTTCCAGACCACCTTTTGATTTCAAGAGAAGCCGACTGTCCCGCGCCCTTGAGTGTAACAGCCCGAACCCTGGGGGGGACATCGCCCAAATTACTGCCAATCAGGTGAACCCGTTTTTGCTTGTCCAAGCAACCAGTTGCTGTTCGCAAATATACCGGAAGTGCTCTTTTCAATTCAGGGGTCACCTCCCGACTTTTCTTGCCTGTCGGGCGAGGAGCGGCAGTTCCTGGTTCTGCACCTGTCGGACGCGAAGGCGTGGCCGTCAAAGGCTGAGCTGCGGGATCCGTTGCTGGTGATGTCCCCGGTGCGGATGAAGAAGACGCAACCAGATCAAGGTGTTGCGACAAAAACCGCCCTTCTTCTTTGGCCGCAACAGGTCCGGCAAACAGTGCAAAGATGAGCAAGAATTTGAAAAAGCGATCCTTCAGGAACAGAGTAAGCATTTTACTCCTCCAACACCTCAATCACATGGACGTTGGCCACCAGCTTTTTGATGAGCGCTTCCACGTCCTTATCTTTGTCAGCCCCTAAAATTTCAACGCGGTAAAAACCGAGTGCCGTAGGCCCTTCAATAATATTGAGCTGCTGTTGCCTAAGAAGACTTCGAATATCTTTTTCCGTTGATAGTTCTTCAAAAAACACCTGTAAGACAGGGCCAGAAGCAGTACCGCCAGACGCTGTGACCATTCCTTCTTCCGTCAGGGTGGAATTCACCTGAATGCCACCCAGCACAGCTAATGCGATGCAGGCCGCAACAGCAACAGGACGCCACCACCCCTGCACGCTATTGTCATTCGCAAGAACACCCTTTGGTACATCTGTGGATTTGAAGGATTTTCCGTGTTCACCCATTGCAGCATGAAGACGGGCGAGCCCCATTTCACCAGGGCTTTTTTCAAAGACCTGTTCTTTAATCTTCCCTTGTAAAGCAACCAGGAACTGACGTTCCGCTTCAAAATCCGGATCGGTTTTCAAACGATCTTCAACCGCTTGTTTCTCTGCTCCGGATAAGGAATTATTGACATAAAAAGGCAGAAGATGATCCAGTTCTTTGTCCGTAAAGTCACTCATGATCTTGCTCCTGTGAATTTTTCAACGCACCGCTTTAAGGCTTGTTTTGCATGAAAAATCCGGGTCTTTACCGTTCCTTCGGGCCGATCAATGATGGCAGCAATTTCAGGATATGAGAGATCCTCGAAAAAAGCCATATGGACAACCATACGCTGCGCTTCACTCAGCGCCTCGACACATTTTTGAAGAAAGGTCGCCTCTTCAGTTGCGTTTAATAATTCCATGGGACTTAATCCTTCGTCATCCGCCATTGTTTCATGCTTGTCTTCATCAAGCTGGTCCACTGTGCGTTTTCTAAGGCGGTCTATGGATTTATTAAAAGCAATCCCAAAGACCCATGTTGAGACTTTAGACCTGCCTTCAAATCCGTCGGCCTTACGCCAGACATCGAGGAAGACTTCATGAAGTATGTCGTATGCTTCGAAGGGATCGTTCAATTTTTGACGAATAAAATGATAAACTTTCTTCTCAAACCGGCGATAAAACTCGTCAAAGGCTTGTTTATCGCCTTTTTTAATATGTTCAATAAGCTCTAAATCGTTCAAGGAACCGGTCACATTCATCATCCGCTGCTCTCCAAGAAGAAAACCGTGGCGAACAAGTTCGTCACGGCGTTTCAACTGCCTTGCTATGTTCCCCTGAAACAGATCAAGGGTATAGGATCTTTCTAAAATCTGACTGAGCGAGGACAGTGCCGCCCGAACTGATCGCCCGAATACGCCACAAATAAGTACTACCGTGCAGCAAATGTTTTTCGGCAAATCCCGCAAATGTTGATGACGTCTGCGTGCCCGGAACAATTTTACCAACAACAAGCTCCGCATCCGTATCAAATGGACTGACAATCAATGGGGCGGCATTTAAGTTGCTGAGCGGATTTTTCCCGCCTGGAAGATCAAAAAGTTCAATCTGATAGGCCGCAGCACCAGCAACTGGATGCCAATCAAATACTGTGTTTGCATTGAACGGCACACCCTCAACCGGACGAAACGCTTCCAGTGGCGACAAACGTGACAAACCCGGTGTGGAATTAGGATTTACATAATATCTTAGAACAGGCTGTGTAAACTGAGTTTGCGGGTCAATCAGAACCAGCTTCACTTCATGCAATCCTGTTGTTCCTGTTGGTAGTTTTGGGCTCAGCAGGCGAACACGACCGTTCCCGGATGACGACAACTGTCGACGCACTTGTGATAACCGCCGCTCAAATTGCCCACCCCGAATAGAGGGACTATCAATCACGCGCCATTCGGCCTGCAACAAGCCCCGCGAGACAAAATTAATTTCTGCAACAGCTCTTAAATCGCTATTTTGGCCGACAACATTCGTTTTGCCGCCATTTTCAAATGACAATTCAATCCGGTTTATATTAAGTGCGCCAGAGGCCCCACCGCCAGCGATGAGTTGGGCGAATCCCGTTCCAGCCCCTAAACCATCATTAAAAATACGTTGAATACGGGCATCATTACCACCTTTGGCAATTTGCTTCGCAAGGGTCACCGAGACAGGAATAACCTCAGAGAAGGTCAGGGTCTCTGGTACACCAACAGTCGGCGTTGTTGTTCTGCTCAAACTTTTTGAAACAGTCAGAACGGTCAAACCGTTGATGATAATATCATAGGAAGCTGAGGATGTGACTGTCGTTGCCGGCGCGCTGATTGTGTGAACCACACGCCAGGTTACACTGACGCCCCCGCCGGTCGGCAAAACCGTCACCTTGCTGGGAACGGCCGTAACACTACTCACACTCGCCTCTGCCGAGAGTGTCAGCGACAAAAGGGCAAATAGAACAACTGTTATGTTTTTCAAACTATTTATCATTGGCCTAGTATACAACCGGCGCTTTGAGGCGCAGGACAATAAATCCCTCATATTTCGCGTCATCCAGCGCATTATCCGAATTTCCATTTTCTTTCTCCATTGCGCCGCGGAAAGCAAGCGCGACACCCGGCCTGTTTACATCTGCCGGAATAAACGTCCATTCCATCTCACCTGATAGAATATGCTTATCTGGTAAGTCGCCGCTTCCTGAAGAAAGGTTCATATTATAATTGATATTCGTTGTAAGTGTTTGCGGGATTAAGCTTGCCTGAACGCCAAGATTACCGGTCACATTATAGGATCGTTCACCATCAGCCTTTTGAACATACTGATTGTAACTTGTACCAAGAGACAGGTTCAAAGCATCTGAAACGGTCCAGTATGCCGACAGATCCACCGTTTGGTCTGTGGTATCGGACGACACTTCAGTTTCATCGGTAAATGTCGACCGGTTATAGGACAGTTGCCAGTTCCAGCGTTCATAGCTCGACCCGACATTGGCATAATAATTTACAGATATATTATCTGTTTGATCCCCTAGATACCCAAGCGGTGTCTCTTTCCGGTCTGCATCAACCAGATTAAAACCAAACCCAACAAACGGGGTGCCCAACCAGGCACGATCATCCGGTGTTTCCCGGTCAATCGAGAAAGAATAACTGCCGTCAACACCCGCCATCATAACCTGATCAGTGGCAACATCAGCAAGGTCCGCGGTGTTGTTGGTTTCGTAGCTGGCTTGCGCATTCAGGTTTAAGGCCCCCCAATACAGATTGGAGAAGACAGAATAACTGTTTCTGTCGACACTTAACCCCTGATTGGCAAGGCTGTAGAAAAAAGTATCAACCTGCTCCCATTTTCCGCCAACCGTCATCGAAAGCGGCACATCTGATTGACCATCATCTGGAATAAGAACGTAACTGATATCGACAGTTTCGGCGTCTGCAAAATCAGTACCCAGACTCCCAGATCCATCAAGGTCCATATTTGAAAATGCAAGCTCCCCGCGCAATCGCAACCGATCCTGCCCCCAATAACTGTCGGCAATCAAAGCACCACCGCTTCCCTTTGGGGCGCTGTCCGATGTCAGTCCGCCTCCGCTCCCGAAATCATCTTCGCCCCCCTCAGAGGCAAAATATAATCCGGTTAGTTCGATTTTCGTGTCTTCGTGCCAAACGGGCCGTCCAACAACAGCTCCCCCGGTTACATGCCCGGATTTCTTTTGTAGACCGGTAAAATCGTCAGCCCCCGCAAGTGAATCGCTACTCAGTGAAAAGCCTGTAAATTTCAACCGGTCATCAGCCGCACCAACGCTGATAGATGCCCCCCGGCGCATATACGAAGACATGGACAGACTTTCAATGCCGATGTCCTGATGCCCCAAAATGGCCGAGCCATTGACAGCATCCCCGCGGTATCCAAGATTGATCGTATACTCCCCCAAATCAATTTCGTTCCCGGTTACAGACAAGTCTTCTTCAGACTCAATGAAGTAATTTCCGGTCGCATCAAACGTCCAGCGCCCACCGGTCATATTCAGGGCGCCATTACCCGAACCCGAAATCGTCAGATCGTTTGGCGAGGATGCAATGTTGCTATCAAATAGTCTTTGGGAAATTTCAATATTATTATCAGCTGAGGCCTCGACAGTCAGGCCCTCTGGCGCCGATTGTGTGTCGCTGGCAACCGTTTGTGCGGCACTCCCCTGTTCAGAGGAACCATTCGTTACCAAAACCGAGTTTTCCTGAACGGTAAATTCCCAGAAATGCTGCTCTATATATTCACCAGAACCGGTCACCTGATATAAACGCAGAGTATGATATCCGGGCTGCAAGGTTTCGATCGGCTTAAAAATAAGAGCGTCTGGGGTTTGTTCTACCAGCCCTGTGATGTCGATGTTATCCAGTTCGACTGCAAAATTGCTCTCTTCAGCAGTACGAACAGCCTCGCTGATTTTTATCACAAGTGAAGAGCGGCCATCGTGGTTATCCTCTGGCAGAAATTCTGCAGGCCACGATATCTCGTCCGCGTTCGAAACCGACGGGAGTCCCATTATAAAAACCAGCATAACGATCGCCATGCTGCCAAAAAAGCGCATCATGAAGAGACCAATCCCCCGTTTAACTTTGCAAAATCCCTATTTTGCTGGTGCATCTTCCCTACATGATTAAAAACTATAGAACCAAAACGCAATTAAATGTCTCCCAAATGGTCTAGTTTAAATCAGAAAATACGTATTTGTGACCAATTGGCTTCATACTTTATTGTTTTGGCGTTCTGATACCGCCTATAATCATGTCAACGAATCCGGTAAACAGCGGGTCGTGTCAATCAATATATTCGTCTAAGTAGACATCTTGGATAGACAACATCTCTGATAAAATGCCTGATAAACCAGATTATTCTCTAGAGACAAAATTGGCCGGGCGGATTGTCGGCATCGATGAAGTGGGCCGAGGCCCCTTTGCGGGGCCGGTGGTTGCTGCCGCTGTTATTCTGGATCCTCAGAATATTCCAGATGGCCTTCAAGATTCAAAAAAGATCAGCAAAAATAGACGCGAAGCCCTTTATGAGACATTGATGGCCTGTGCCAATGTCGGTATCGGCGAGGCCACCGTTCAGGAAGTGGATCAGCTGAACATCTTGCAAGCCACCTTTCTGGCAATGAAGCGAGCGGCAACTGCATTAAATATTACGCCAGACTTTGCCTTGGTTGATGGTAATCGGGATCCAAAACTTGGGATCCCGACACAACTTGTTGTAAAAGGTGACAGCATTTCAGTGTCAATTGCGGCCGCTTCGATTGTTGCAAAAGTGACACGCGATCGAAAAATGTGTGCTCTTGCGAAGCTGTTTCCGCACTACGGATGGGAGAAAAATGCGGGTTACGGCACGGCCGAGCATCGCAAGGGGTTGAGTCTCTTTGGTGTCACACCACAACATAGGCGAAGTTTTGCCCCAATTCGAAAAATTTTGGAAGAGAATGAGACTATAATTTAAGAGTCTCCGCTAAGACACTGATTCAACAAAAGTTATTGACTGAACGAATCGGCCGAATCAGTATTGGTGTTATCCGGAACCACAGGTGATGCCCTTATGACAGAGACAACAAAGCTTCCATTGAACCAAATACTACAAGGTAACTGCATCGAATTGATGAACAGCTTACCTGAAAAATCAGTTGATATGATTTTCGCCGACCCTCCATACAACATGCAGCTTTCTGGCGAGTTACGTCGGCCAGATGACAGCAAAGTTGATGCGGTCGATGACGAGTGGGATCAATTCGAAAGTTTTCAGGTCTATGACAAATTCACCCGTGAATGGCTACAAGCCGCAAAACGAATTTTGAAAGACGATGGCACGTTATGGGTGATCGGTTCTTACCATAATATCTTCCGGGTTGGGGCAACCCTGCAGGATCTGGGATACTGGATCCTGAACGATGTTATCTGGCGTAAAACCAACCCTATGCCAAACTTTCGCGGAACCCGGTTCACCAATGCACATGAAACACTGATCTGGTGTTCAAAAGACCAGAATGCCAAAGGCATGACTTTTAATTATGATGCCTTGAAAGTCATGAACGACGATATACAGATGCGTTCCGATTGGCATTTACCCATTTGCAGTGGCGGCGAACGGTTAAAGATTGATGGTGAAAAAGCACATACAACGCAAAAACCGGAAAGCCTGCTCTATCGTATTCTAACTGCAGCGTCTAATCCGGGAGACGTTATTCTGGATCCATTTTTCGGTTCTGGCACAACGGGTGCTGTTGCCAAAAAATTGGGGCGCCACTTTATTGGCTGCGAACAGGAAACGAAATACATCAATGTCGCAAAGGAACGTATCCGCAAAGTACAGGCCTTGGGGCCTGAAAATCTTGAAATCACGAAAGGCAAGCGACAAGAACCCCGTGTACCTTTTGGCTCTGTGGTCGAGAGAGGCTTATTGTCCGCAGGTCAGGTTTTATTTGACTCCCGTAAGCGGTACAAAGCAAAGGTGCGCGCCGACGGCAGTCTTATTGCTTCAGATGTCAGTGGCTCTATTCACAAAGTTGGTGCACAATTGCAAGGCGCCAGCACCTGCAATGGATGGACATTCTGGCATTTCGACGCTGAAGGGCAAGCCATTTCGATTGACGTTCTCCGTCAACAGGTACGCGCAGAAATGAACTAGAAGGGATATTGTTGTCCCTTCAACCATCAAAGGGGCGCACAATGACAAAAGTTATTTCAATCGCACTGGGCTGCATGATTACACTATTTGCAGCCCCTTCGCTTCACGCGGCAGAGTTTAATTCTGCTCAGTTCCTGGGAATTGACCGGAACGCCGACAATATCATTTCCCCAGCTGAAGCCGCGACCTATCGGGAAAGACTATTTACCAACCTTGATCTTGATGCCAACGGAAGCGTCGAATTCGAAGAATATGTGAAAGCCAATCAACTGAGAGCCGCGACGGCCGGGCCCGGATCAGCCGTTCCAGTAACCGACGCCTATAAACGGAACGACGAAAATGGCGACACCGTTTTGACGCGGGAAGAATTTATGGCTGCCGGGAAAGCCGCGTTTAAGGCTTTGGATACGAATAATGACGGAATGATCTCTCAACCGGAATTTGTCGCGCCAGGTCTCTAAGTTATAATCCCAGAACGCCTTGCCCAGTTTTGACGGAAGACACAACCTTGGTCATCAGGGTGGGTAAGGCGATTTCAACAAATTTTTCCGGCTGCACCCAATAAAGATGGTTTGAGACAACCCGATCCTCTTTATTCAAACGCAAGATGTGGGGCGTAAAATGCAGATGGAAATGCGTAAATGTGTGGGTAATCCGGTCACCAAGTTTGTGTACTTCCTGATGATCAAGATCGCCCAACTCGCAGAGCAGCGCGTTGATATCGTCTCCCGAATAGTCAGCCTCAACCCACGAAGTGGATGGGAACTCCATCATACCACCCAGCAATCCCTTCTCTTCCCTTCTACGCAACAACACTTCACCGAGATGGTTTTCAATCCATAAAACCGCTGCTTTTCGGGTTGGTTTCGTCTTCTTGGGCGCCTTTTTTGGAAATTGTTCCTGATCGCCCTTTGCATATGCCGCGCACTCTTTATTTACAGGGCAATCCGAACAACGCGGTTTTTTAGGTGTGCAGACTATTGCACCGATATCCATCAAGGCCTGTGCATAATCGCCTGGCCTGTTTTCAGGAGAGACTCTGGCTGCCAGTTCCCGAATTTGGCGTCGGGACTTTGGAAGAGCCTCCTGAACCCGGTAAACTCTGGTGATGATGCGTTCAATATTCCCATCCACAACCACTGCCGGAACACCATAGGCAATCGAGGCGATCGCCGCCGCTGTATACTCACCGATACCAGGCAAGGCCAGGAGTTCCTTTTCGGATTTAGGGAAATGTCCGCCATATTTTTGACAAACCTCGCCAGCACATTTGTGAAGGTTTCGGGCGCGCGCGTAATATCCAAGGCCAGCCCAAGCGACCAAAACGTCATCTAATGAGGCATTCGCAAGATGTTGCACAGTCGGCCAGCTATTCAGGAATTTTTCAAAATACGGCCCAACTGTTGCAACCGTTGTTTGCTGCAACATGATTTCACTCAGCCAGACATGATAGGCATTCGCCGTTTTCCCGGGAGGGCTTCGCCACGGTAAAATTCGGGCCTTTACATCGTACCATTTAAGGATCTTCTGAGAGAAATCCTTGGTCGCAAAAAGTTGATTATCCATAATTTTTCGATCATATCATTCTCAAAGAGGACATTGCCACCTATATACAGGAATAATCAGGCGAGGGAGAAGAGATCCGGTGAGAAAAGTCGGACATTTAAAAGGACCGAAGGCCATTGGCAGCTATGTCGGCAAAACTGCGCGTGCAGCGTTGGTCAAGCGTGGCTTTGCCCAAGCCGACATTTTGTCGCATTGGCAGAATATTGTTGGCCCCACGCTCTATCACTTCTCCAGTCCGGAAAGATTAACTTATTCGAAGAACAAAAATGCAGAAGCAACCCTCAAAGTGAGAGTAGCGCCCGGGCACGCGCCGGAATTTCAACATTTTGAGCCTTTGATCATTGAACGAATCAACAGTTTCTTTGGCTATAAGGCGATCAGCCGGATCAGCATCATTCAAGCACCAGTAAAAAGAGCCAAAAAACCCAAGAAAACTGCGCCCCCAGAGCCAACTTCGGAACAAAAAAATTGGCTAGAACACTCTGTAAAAGAGGTCAAAGATGAAGAGCTGAAAGCTCATTTAATGACCCTGGGAGCCGCAATTCTGGCAAAGAACAACACCTGAAATATCAACACGTCACCCATCAAACCCGCATAAATGCTGGGTTTATTAAGGAATATTCGAAAGATTGAGGAATCGTTTATGAAAAGCTATACTAACACCATATCTAGTATGAATGAGCAGACAATGACACTATCACGCCGACATTTTGTGGCTTCCGCCGGTATCGCCCCTCTTGCATTGGGTGCAGCGGGCACTTTGCTGTCTCCTGCAACTGCGCAGGCCGGTGTCATGGATATTCTGGAAAATGACAATGTTTTAGGTGACCCGAAGGCCCCCATCTCAATTGTCGAATATGCCTCCTTAACCTGTCCACATTGTGCTGACTTTCATGTCAATGCCCTGAAAAACATCGAAGAAGACTATATCAATTCGGGAAAAGCGTTCCTGATTTATCGGGATTTCCCGCTGGATCGCTACGCCTTCCAGGCATCCGTTCTGGCGCATGCCGCAGGAAAAGATCGTTTTTTTGCTGTGCTTAAGATCCTTTTTGAAAAGCAAGCAGAATGGACAGCAGCGTCGGACATAACGGCAGCGTTGACCAAGATCGGAAACATGGTTGGTATCTCAAAAGCCACTTTCGAAAAGAACCTCGCAGATGAAAAACTGGGAGAAAGCATTTTAACGGACCGGATGGTTGGCGCCAATGAATATGGTGTCAGCAGCACCCCTACCCTCTTTATTAACGGCGAGAAATACGAAGGTTCCCGTGAATACGAGGTATTGGGGCCGTATCTCGCTGGCATCTAAAGGCATAGAATGGAGGGGCCGTGAAATTTACTCAATTGCGTCTGTCTGGTTTCAAGTCTTTTGTGGAACCAACGGAATTATTGATTAAAGACGGCCTCACCGGCATTGTCGGTCCCAACGGGTGTGGTAAATCCAATCTGGTCGAGGCCCTTCGATGGGTTATGGGGGAAACATCTGCCAAGAATATGCGCGGCGGCGCAATGGATGATGTTATTTTTGCTGGCACATCCAGTCGCCCTCCGCGCAATATGGCAGAAGTTACGTTGGGACTGGATAACTCTGACAGAATCGCGCCTGCCGCATATAATGATTCCCGTGAAGTGGACATTACCCGGAGGATCAGGCGGGATTCCGGATCGGACTATCGTATCAATGGCCGGGTTTCCCGGGCCCGTGATGTTCAACTTCTTTTTGCGGATATGGCAACCGGTGCGAATTCAACTGCAATTGTCAGTCAGGGCCGGGTTGGCTCCCTTATTAATGCGAAACCAAAAGATCGCCGTCACCTGCTGGAAGAAGCTGCGGGAATATCCGGCCTGCACTCCCGTCGGCATGAAGCCGAACTCAGGCTGAAAGCTGCAGAAACCAACTTGGAGCGTGTTGATGATGTTGCCGGACAACTTGAAGTCCAGTTAGGCAGCCTGAAAAGGCAAGCTCGCCAAGCCAACCGATACAGAAATATTTCAGGTCATATACGAAAAGCCGAAGCTCTATTATTACTTCGAAAACAGGAGCAGGCGCTGCGTGCGCAGGAAAAAGCAACGAAAGAACTCGCGGATGCTTCGGCCGCTGTTGCCGAACTGACAAAGCAGGTCGCCATCGCACAGAATGCCGCTCTAAAAGCCAATGAGATCCTTGCGCCACTCCGTGAACGTGAAGCCTCTGCCGCGGCCAAGGTTCAACGATTAACGCTGGAACGCGAAAATCTGGATGCAGAGGAAGAACGCTTAAAACGTGCGCGCCAGCAGTTGGAAGACCAACGGGTACAAATTTCCCATGATATGAGCCGCGAGAAGTCGCTTGAAAAAGATGCGGCCGATGCAGTCACCCGTTTGACAGAAGAGCAAAAAAGCATTCATGAAAAAGCGGCAAAAGATGCCCCCAAACTGAAAATCGTTCAGAGTGAAATAAGCGACCGTCAGGATCAGGTTCGCAAGCTACAATCAGATTTCGACTTGGAAACGGAACAACTGGCGGCTCATAAGGCGAAAGAACATAGCCTTCTTGATCAGCAAAAAAACACCGAAGCATCCTTGAACAAACTGACCCAGCGATTGACCGAAATCGAAAGCGAGACCACTAAAATTGACGCAGCGCTTACCTCCCTGACCAATAATCAGGATATTCAGGCTAAACTGGAACTGCATCTGAAAGAAATCCTCAACTATTCTTCTGACATTGAGGCCTTTGACGAGAAGTGTAAATCCGCGGATCATCAAGAACGGCAAGCACGAGATCGGGTTAGAGAGGCCGAAAAAGAAACATCAGCTGTACAGGCTGAAATAAAAGCACTTTTATCCATGCTAGAGGATGGGTCAGAGGGGAAATGGACCCCCATTGCTGAGAATCTCTCGGTTAAAAAGGGTTATGAAGCAGCCCTTGGCGCCGCCCTTGGCGAAGATTTAGAAGCGCCTTTGGATCAAAGTGCGCAATCCTATTGGTCGGCGGATACTTGCACCGCACACCCACTACCGTCATTTGAAGATGACCTTGCCACCTTGGATCAATTCGTCTCGGGTGAAGAGATCCTGATGTCCCGTCTTAAAATGATCGGCATAACGGATGCCGAAGCAGGAGACCACCTGTCCAAAACCCTTAAACCCGGCCAACGCCTGATTTCCAAGGAAGGAGATCTCTGGCGGTGGGATGGGTTTGTTCGCAAGGCCGGTGCTAAAACGGCGGCAGCCCTAAGGCTGGAGCAACGCAATCGACTGGCTGGATTGGAAAAAGAAAAATCCAGCAAAGAAGCGGCGGCTGAAAAATCACGGGTTGAACTGGAACAATTCGAACAGAAGCTATCGGCTTTACGCCAGCAGGAAAAAGAACTCAGGACACTCTTGCGAACAAAAGAGCAGGAAGCGAACTCTCTTCGCGCGCTGGTCTCAGAACAGACCCGTAAACTTGCAACCTTACAGTCCAGACAGTCTTCACTCGTAGAAAGCAAGACAGCGCTTTTGCAGGAAAAGGCTGATCTGGAACAGGTATTATCCCACATCAAACAGCAACGCTCTTCCCTTCCTGATATTACTGACGCCCAGCAAAAACTGGAATCAGCCCGTCAGGTTTTGCGGGAAGAACGCGAATCTCTTGGTAATATGCGCTCAACCTTTGATCAGTTTACTCGCGAATCAGCATTGCGTCGCGATCGGCTGGACGCCATTGCGGTGGAAAAAGAAAGCTGGATACAACGCAGTAACAGTGTAGCCAGTCACTTCAGCCAACTTGAAATGCGTTTTTCCTCTACCGAGCAGGAACTCAAAGACCTTGAAGGAAAACCAGAAGAGATCTCGCTAAAACGCGGGCAGCTGATGGACGAAATAGCCAGAGCAGAAGGCGCCAGATCGACGGCTAAGGATCAATTAAGTGAGGGAGAAGCCGTTGTTTCCGAGTGCAATGAAGCGTTGAGAAAAAGCCAAGAATCACTTGCACTATGCCGGGAAGAACGGGTGCGCTTTCAAGCTGATAAAGATCATAGCATTGAAAACCTCCAGCAACTGGCCAATCAGATATACGAAAAACTGGAATGCAGCCCCGAAGACATTCGCAAAGCCGGGGAAATCGAAGAGGATGAAGAAATCCCGCCTGTTGATGTCAGTGAACGCAGGGTCGAGCGCCTGAAAAAGGAACGGGACGGTATGGGCCCGGTTAATCTAAGAGCCGAAATCGAAGCCGATGAAATTGACGAGCAGCTTTCCACGCTACTGAAAGAACGAAAAGATCTGGAAGATGCCATACTTCGCCTACGGCAGGGAATTGCGAGCCTTAACAAAGAAGGCAGGGAACGCCTTCTCATTGCGTTTAAAAAGGTGGATGCCCATTTCCAGACCCTGTTCAAGCAGGTGTTCGGGGGCGGTCATGCCCATCTTACATTAACGGAATCAGACGATCCCCTTGCTGCAGGACTGGAGATAATGGCAAGCCCACCGGGAAAAAGGCTGCAATTGATGTCTTTGTTATCTGGTGGCGAGCAGGCCCTGACAGCGGTAGCATTGCTTTTTGCTGTTTTCCTCACAAACCCCGCGCCAATCTGCGTGTTGGACGAAGTGGATGCACCTTTGGATGATGTCAATGTGGAACGCCTATGCAATTTGCTCGATAGTATCTCGGAAAATTCAAGCACCCGCTTTCTGGTTGTTACGCATCACCCCATAACGATGGCGCGGATGGACCGATTGTTTGGCGTTACCATGGCGGAGCGCGGTATCTCCCAATTGGTCTCTGTTGATCTCACTCGCGCCCAGCTGATGACAAATGAAACGGTCTAGCCCTTGAAATACAGCTTATTTTTCACGCTTTTCTGTTTTTTACGAAAGAGTATATTTGCATGCGGTTTGGACCTTGACAGTGGGATAGCCAGACCGTATGTTTCCCGCGCTTTCTGTAGGGGGAATTGTGTTATGTTAATTTTTCGTGTAAGTGACGAAAAATGAATGAGCCGACTGACCAGCAGAAGCAGGAATTTAAAGCTCGGCTAAAGGCCGCCCAACATAAACGGGACGAAAGTTCATGGGATGGGCAGCTTGGTGTCGAGCGATCTGGCGCAGCGGGCCGGGCCTGGCGACTTTCTGTAGAGATGGTTGCGGCTTTTGTGGTTTGCGGTGGATTTGGTTGGGCGATCGACACTTGGTTGGACACTCGGCCAGTATTTATATTGGTGTTTGCTGTAATTGGTATGGTCGTTGGCGTGTACAACGTCTATAAAGTAGCCAAAGCAATGAACCCAGATGATTTTGAACAGTAAACAGGCGTTTGCCTGTTTATGCATGTGAAACAGACAAGGCGGGAATAGTATCGTGGCAGAAGGTCAAGGGCTTGTGATCGACCCTATGGGGCAGTTTCAAATCAAAAGACTGATTCCAATGGAAGTGGGCGGCGTCGACGTCTCATTCACCAACTCATCCTTGTTAATGGTTATCGTTATTGCGGCCATTACACTCTTTCTGACGCTGAGCATGCGTGGCCGCGCCATGGTGCCTGGCCGTATGCAGTCAATTGCTGAGCTCAGCTATGAGTTTATCGCCAACATGTTGAAAGAGAACGTGGGCTCGGAAGGTCGTAAATACTTCCCGTTCATCTTTTCGATCTTCATGTTTGTTCTATTCTGTAACCTTATCGGCATGGTCCCTTACAGCTTTACTGTAACAAGCCATATCGTTGTTACTTTTGGCTTGGCGGCCACCGTATTCATCACGGTCACCCTTGTGGGTATCTTCCGTCACGGCTTCAAGTTCCTCTCTCTTTTCGCACCAAGCGGTGTCCCGGTCTTTTTGCTGGTGATCCTGGTGCCTATTGAAATCATCTCATACTTTGTTCGGCCGATCAGTCTTTCTGTTCGTCTCTTTGCCAACATGGTAGCGGGCCACGCATTGCTGAAAGTTTTCGGCGCCTTTGTTGTCGGCCTGAGCTGGTGGGGTGGCTGGTTGCCACTCGGATTTATCACAGCCTTGACTGGACTGGAATTCCTGGTTGCATTTTTGCAGGCCTACGTTTTCGCCATCCTGTCGTGCCTGTATTTGAACGATGCGGTCAACCTGCATCACTAAGTTTTACTGTTAGCCCAATATCTTTATAGATCTTGTTTGAAGAAGGAAGTTAATCATGGAATTAGAAGCCGCTCGTATGATTGGTGCAGGTCTCGCGACTATCGCTCTTGCCGGTGTTGGCCTTGGTCTGGGTAACATCTTCGGATCTTACATCTCCGGTTCTTTGCGCAACCCAGCAGCCGCTCCGAAAGTTTTCGGTAACGTTCTGCTCGGCTTTGCTCTGACAGAAGCTGTTGCTCTGTTTGCTCTGGTTATCGCTCTTATTATCCTGTTCGTATAATCTCTCTGACATCCCGTTAGAGAATTGTTTGATCACTAGGATTTAGGAACGGTTATGCCGCAGCTAAATATAGCAGATTTCCCACCTCAACTTGTGTGGCTGGCAATTTGTTTCGTCATTTTGTATATCGCAATGGCGAAAGTTGCTATTCCTCGCATTTCTGAGGTGCTGGAAGGCCGTCAGGACCGTATTTCACGGGATCTGGACGAAGCCAAACGGCTTAGCGAAGAATCTGAAAAAGCAAAAGCCGAATATGAGGCCGCTTTGGACGATGCTCGCAATAAGGCCCATGGCATGGTTGCCGGGCTAAAAGCTGAACTCGCCAGCGATCAGGAAGCCAGCAAAGCCAAACTGGAAGCTACTCTTGCTGCAAATGCAAAAGAAGCAGAACAGAGCATTGCCAAGGCGAAAGAAACAGCCCTATCCAACGTAAAGGATATCGCTGGGGAAGCTGCAAAAGCTGCGGTTTCCAGACTGATTGCCATTGATGTTGCAGATAAAGATCTGCAAGCCGCCGTAAATGCAAATCTGAAAGGGGACGCATAATGTTACAGTCTCCTTCATTTTGGGTTGCAGTTGCCTTTATTGGTTTTATTGCTGTCGTTATTTATTACAAGCTGCCTGCCATTGTCGGTAAGCAGCTCGACGACAGGGCCGATCGTATTAAAAACGAGCTTGACGAAGCACAGAAGCTTCGCGAAGAAGCCCAAGCAATGTTTGCTGATTATCAGCGCCGCCAGCGGGATGCTCTCGCTACGGCTGAAGACATTGTTGCAAAAGCCAAAGAAGATGCTGAAATTCTCCGTAAAGAGAGTGAAGCAGAATTGCAGGCCTCGCTAAAACGACGGCAGGAACTTGCTGAAGCCAAAATAAAACAGGCCGAAGAAAAAGCCCTCGCTGAAGTTCAGAATATTGCCGTTGATGTTGCGATCGCAGCGTCCGAGAAGCTGATGAAAGATAACCTGAAGGCGAAAGAAGCCGGAAGCCTGATCGATCAGTCGATCAAGGATCTTGGATCACAGCTGAACTGATTGCCGTTCCAACGCAAAAATTCACAAACCCTGCATTTCGATGCAGGGTTTTTTTATGCCTTCGATATTTCATTGAAAGCGTCTTTCCCTTTAAACAAAGACCATTGGAAATAGGTGGCTGAGTGTTACCGCCTTGAAATCCATTCATAGAACCGCGTTAAAGCGCGAATGAGCGCCCAATGGCGCTGCTTGGCATCCACTTCCCTCTCCCGACCAAAAAGGGGATAAACTTGGCCCCTGTTGGCCATTCCACAAAAAAACGCCCCGCCAAAAAATGGCGGAGCGTTGCAGGTTCTTAACCGATCTTATTGTTCAGATGGTTTCCATCTCAAAATCGGTTTCCGGGCTGCCCCTGTTTCATCCAGGCGACGCCTCGGCGCATATTGCGGAGACTGAGAAAAAACAGTCGGATCATTGCTGGTTTTTGCCTTATCGATCAGATAACGCATGCTCCCGATAAACAGATCCAATGTTTCCTTGCTTTCGCTTTCTGTCGGTTCAATCAGCATCG
The DNA here is from genome assembly GCF_047631475.1 of Sneathiella sp. Taxonomy (GTDB): domain Bacteria; phylum Pseudomonadota; class Alphaproteobacteria; order Sneathiellales; family Sneathiellaceae; genus Sneathiella. Next base: position 36,371 of record NZ_JBLHZT010000032.1, read on the forward strand.
CACCATGAACAACCAAAGGAAAATACATCGTCATCGGATGATATCCTTCATCGATCATCGCCTTTGCCAGATCCAGTGTCGTAACACCAGTGTCCTTCAAAGTACTGTCATCGAACAACGCTTCATGCATGCAAACTCCATCAAAGGGTGCATGCAATACATCGTTTAAGCCAGCGCGAATGTAGTTGGCGTTCAGAACGGCATCTTCGGCAATCTGCCGCAGTCCATCTGAGCCATGGCTAAGCATGTAGGCCAGCGCCCGGATAAACATACCCATCTGTCCATGGTAGGTTTTCATGCGTCCAAAGCTATTTTCCGCATTCCCCTCCACATGTTCCTGAAGCCTATATCCGCTGTCGTCCTTGACCACGTATGGAACAGGAGCATAAGGCGCCAAGGCATCAGATAGCACAACTGGGCCTGAACCCGGGCCACCACCGCCATGAGGCGTAGAGAAGGTTTTGTGCAGATTGATATGCATCGCATCAACACCAAGATCGCCCGGACGGGTCCGGCCCAAAATGGCATTCAGGTTTGCACCATCACAATAAAAATACCCGCCTGCTTCATGCACCAGATCGGCAATCAACTTGACGTCATTTTCAAACAGGCCGCAGGTGTTTGGATTGGTCAGCATGACACCCGCAACATCAGGTCCCAGCTTGGCTTTAAAGGCCTCCATATCCATGCGACCGTCAGCCCTTGCGGGCACAGCGTCAACCTTATATCCGCATAAAGCTGCGGTAGCAGGGTTGGTACCATGTGCTGACTCAGGAACAAGAATGCGGTTCCGTTGCGCGCCTTCTCCGGCTGCTTCATGCGCAGCCCTGATCGCCATAACACCGCATAACTCACCATGGGCGCCTGCTGCAGGAGACATGGCAACGGCAGGCATACCGGTTATGGTTTTCAGCCAATGACCCAAATCATCAATAAGGGCAAGCGCGCCTTGAACAGTGCTTACTGGCTGTAAAGGATGGATATCGCCAAGACCGGCAATCCGCGCTGCTTTTTCATTGATGCGCGGATTATGCTTCATCGTGCAGGAACCCAGAGGGTAAAAACCTGCATCAATGGAATAATTTTGGCGGCTTAACCGGACATAGTGACGAAGAACCTGCGGTTCTGACAAATCGGGTAGTCCGGTCGCTTTTTTGCGACCCAGCCCCCCAAGACGGGATTTTACCTTTTTCGGTTCCGGCAAATCAACACCAACGCGGCCAGTAACCCCTTGCTCAAAAATGAGAGGTGTTTCGAGATTAAGCGCCCGGTTTCCCGTGAAGGTATCAGAAACGGCCTGTGCCTCATCCAATTCACCCGGACGGGTCGGACGTCCAACATTGTTTAGCATCAGACAAGCTCCTTCAAGGCAGAAACCAACTTTTCAACATCGGCTGCTTTTACTGTTTCCGTGACGGCAACGAGCAGCAGGTTGTCCAGCGCGGCATTTCCGGGGATAAGCCGAGAGACGGGGACGCCCCCCAAAATTCCCTTGTCGGCCATCGCTTCGACAGCTTTTTCGGCAGAACACGGTAATTTCACGGTAAATTCATTGAAGAAAGTGTCGTTCAGAACATCAAAACCTTCCAAAGAATCAATGGCTTCAGCGACCGTAACCGCTTCACCATGATTGATTTCTGAAAGTTTGGCAAAACCAGTTTCTCCCAGAAGGCTCATGTGAATGCTAAATGCCAACGAACACAAACCAGCGTTGGTACAGATATTACTGGTCGCCTTCTCACGGCGGATATGCTGCTCCCGCGTCGAAAGGGTCAAAACAAAACCACGTTTTCCCTCTTGATCGGTTGTTTCGCCGCACAGCCGGCCGGGCATCTGCCGGACAAACTTATCGCGCGTTGCAAGCAGACCAACATAAGGTCCCCCATAAGACAAAGGAACACCAATAGACTGCCCCTCACCCACAACAATATCAGCCCCCATGTCACCGGGAGGTGTTACCGCGCCAAGCGATACAATTTCGTTCACAACAACGACCAGCAATGCGCCTACTTCGTGGCACTGCTCCGCAAGGTCACTTAGATCCTGCAAACGACCAAAGAAGTCCGGGTTCTGAACAACAACACAGGCAATATCTTTTCCAAGACCTGCTGTGTAATCCTCATCTCCCATTGGGACTGTTGGATATTCCACAGCTTCAAAATCAGTATATTGCAGCGTTGTCTGAGTAACTTCTCGGTAATGCGGATGCAGATTACCGGACAGGATTGCTTTTTTGCGCCGTGTCACGCGACATGCCATCAAGACGGCTTCCGCACAGGATGTTGCGCCGTCATACATGGAAGCATTTGCCACATCCATTCCGGTGATCAATGCCACCTGACTTTGAAATTCAAACAGCGCCTGAAGCGTTCCCTGACTGATTTCCGGCTGATAGGGCGTATAGGCAGTCAGAAATTCAGATCGCTGAATCAAATGATCAACAACCGAAGGAACGTGATGTCGATACGCACCGGCCCCCAGAAAAAAAGGTGCTTTTGTCGGCGAAAGACTTTTCGCGCCATAGGCTTGCATCTGCGCATCCACATCCATCTCGGGTGCATGCTTTGGCAAATCCAGCAGGCCTTTCAGTCTCGCGTCCTCTGGAATATCAACGAAGAGATCATCAACCGACCCAACACCGATTTTTTCCAGCATCGCCTGCCTCTCGGCAGCGGTATGCGGCATATATCTCATTAGCCAAGACCTTCAATATAAGACTTGTACGCATCTTCATCCATCAGATCGTCCAGATCAGAGGCGTCCGCCACTTTAAGCTTTGCAAACCAGCCGCTGCCCAACGCTTCGTCATTTACTAAAGACGGTGTTTCTTCAAGATCACCGTTCACCTCAACAACTTCACCGGCAACAGGAACATAAACTTCTGATGCTGCTTTAACACTTTCAACAACAGCAAGTTCGTCCCCTTTTCCAAGGTTAGCGCCTACTTCGGGGACTTCGACAAAAACGACATCGCCCAGTTGCTGCTGTGCGTAATCACTAATGCCAACGGTCGCAATGTCACCCTCAATGGAAATCCATTCGTGATCTTTGGTATATTTAATGCTCATCTGATTTTCCCAAATTCAATCTAAATTTTCAGGTTTGAGGGCCTAGCCCCGGTAATATCTTTGTTCGACAAACGGCATCTTGACGATTTTTGCCGCCCTTGCTTTTCCGCGTATAATAAGTTGAACTTCTGTTCCCGCGGCTGCGAGTGCCAAAGGAACATAGCCCATTGCAATCGGTGCCTGCAGGCTGGGCGCAAACCCGCCGGATGTAATCTCGCCGACAACATTTCCGTCCATATCCGCAATTTCTGTATGTTCTCTTGCGGGTGCCCGCCCTTCAGGCAGAATTCCAACGCGTTTCATGGCAGGCTTGTCCGCAATTTCTTTTACAATAGTATCGGCGCCTGGAAATCCGCCTTCTTCCCGTCGCCGTTTGCTGATTGCCCACAACAGACCCGCCGACACGGGAGTTGTTTCCGTTGTCAAGTCATGGCCATACAAACACAGGCCTGCCTCCAAACGTAAGGAATCGCGCGCACCCAAACCAATGGGGTCGACTTCCGTCTCTGCGAGGAGTTTCTTGCAAATTGCAACGGCGTTTTCATTTGGAATTGAAATTTCGTATCCGTCTTCACCTGTGTACCCTGACCGGGTTACAAAACACGGGACGCCATCGATCTCGAGTTCCTTGAAACTCATAAATGGCATAGTCGCCACTTCCGGATTAAAGCGCGTTAAAACGGTGGCACTTTTTGGGCCCTGCAAAGCAACAAGAGCCCGGTTTGTCAGCTCTTCAACAACGGCCTCGCCCGCCAATCCGTTTTTTAAAAGGGCAATATCCTGTTCTTTGCAGGCAGCATTCACCACAACAAACAGATCATTCTCGCGGCGCGTGATAATAAGATCATCCAGAATACCGCCCTGCTCATTTGTAAAAAAGCTGTAGCGCATTTCACCGGTCTTAAGGGACTGGATATCGCCGGGCACAAGCTTTTCAATGGATTTTGCAGGATCGTTCCCGGTGATCACTACCTGCCCCATATGAGACACATCAAACAACCCGGCAGATTCGCGGGTTTGTAAATGTTCCTTCATAATTCCATCAGGATATTGCACAGGCATATCATACCCGGCAAACGGGACCATTTTGGCGCCTAGCTCTACATGAAGGTCGTAAAGAACGGTCCGATTAACATCAGAAGTGTTTACCATAAGAAATCTCAATCCAGCAAAGAGGTTATGCCGCGATACACTTGTACCGAAAGCAACCCCCTCTGTCTTAAGGACCTGAGAGATTTGACGTTGCGAATCCTACTGGATTCGAACGCTTACCCCTTCGGTGAAATTACCAACGGTAATTTGCTTTCCAGAGTTTCATCCCCCTGCGGTCCGGGTGCCTGAGAGTTTCCGGGGCGGTTGCTCCTTCGGCGATGGACAAATCCATCTCTCCCGCAGGGATCATCTGTATGAAGCCGTGATAATAGCCAAGCTTTTCATTCTGTCAAACGAACAAACGGCCTTCCTACGAACTAAGAACATTTAGACTTAAATTTCTTGCTGACTTAAACAACAGCAAATTAATAATATTACTAAGTATTAACCATTTTAAGCCACTGTGGGGAAATAGAACAGTGAAACAAAGATGGTTTAAAACAGAATGCGCCCAGACACTCCGCCCACAGATCAGGAACGTCATCTTGGCAGAAAAGAAATCATTGTCAGCAAGACAGATCTAAGTGGTAAGATTACCTACGCCAATCGGAAATTTATGGAGATATCAGATTTTTCCGAACCGGAACTACTTGGTGTCCAGCATAACCTTATCCGCCATCCAGATATGCCAAGAGCGATTTTCCATTTTTTGTGGGATCAGCTGGAAAAAGGCAATGAAGTCTTTGCCTATGTGAAAAACTTGTGCAAGAACGGTGATTACTACTGGGTCTTCGCTCATGTAACCCCTTCTATTCAAGATGACGTCACAGTCGGATACCATTCCAACAGGCGGGCCGTTGATCCGGACATCGTCACCAACATAATTGCCCCTTTCTATCAGAAACTTGTTGCCGAAGAGAAATCCCATTCGTCGCCGAAAGAAGGATTAAATGCCTCCCTTGGCTTGCTCTCAACATTTATCCAGGATCAAGGAGGCAACTATGACAAATGGCTCTTCTCTCTTTAAATCCATTTCGCCCGTAATTGGAGCCGTCCTTTTTACCAGTGCGGCTTTCGCGATTTACCTGTTTACCCAAAATTCGTTCAACTTCATGTCCATTGCATTTGTCGGTGCTTTGGCGGCAGTGGCCGTTGTCGCATTTAAGTTCAGACTGGACGCCCGAAAAGCGGCGCAGGAACGGGACAATATGAGATTGATGCTGGAAGCACGGGCGGGCGACATGAACCATACCGGGTTTCAAACCTCCTCCCATTCCGCTGACGAAATCAAAAAAATTGAAAATATTTGCAAACGACTGGCTACGGGTGATTTTGAAGCCCGAATTTCCCACATAGAAGAAGGCACCGATCTCACTGAATTGATGTGGTCCATTAATGAATTGGCAGATCGGACCGATGCCTTTATGAGGGAAGCCGCGGCGTCCATGCAACATGTGGCCGACCAGAAATATTACCGCCGAATTATTGATTTTGATATGGATGGTGCGTTCAAGCGCACGGCTGCTACCATTAATGAATGCACAAACATGTTTGAGCATCGGACGAATGAATTTAGCGATGTCATTTATCAGTTTGAACACACAATCGGCAGCGTCTCAAAATCAATATATGAGAGCGCCGAAGGGTTGCACCATTCAGCCGATATTCTTTCAAGTCATGCAAGTGATGCAGCAACACAGGTCGATAATGTCAACAACGCAGCGATAAGTGCCTCCTCTAATGTTCAAACTGTTGCAAGTTCAGCAGAAGAAATGTCAGCCTCTATTCAGGAAATCGGACGACAAGTTCGGAACTCCCTTGAAAATGCACAAACGGCCTCACAAATGGCCGATAGCGGAAATACGAAAATCAAAGGTCTGGCGCTCGCCGCCCAATCGATTGGCGAAGTTGTGAAGCTGATTGAAGATATTGCCAGTCAGACAAATCTTCTGGCCTTGAATGCCACCATCGAAGCCGCCCGGGCGGGCGATGCAGGTAAGGGCTTTGCGGTCGTTGCCAACGAAGTTAAAAATCTGGCCAATCAAACAGCAAAGGCAACCGAAGATATCAGCAAGCAGATCATTGATATTCAAAACGCGACGGATGAAGCCGTCTCTTCCATGGAGACAATCAATTCATCGGTCAGCGATATCAACCATGCTGTCACCGCAATTTCCTCGGCCATGGATGAGCAGAATGCCGCCACTCAGGAAATTGCGCAAAGTGTCGCCAGTGCCTCTGAAAGCACTGTATCGGTGTCAAATAATATCAAGACTGTAAAAGTATCGACGGAGGCAACCTCCGCCACCAGTAAAAAGCTACTTACCGAAGCCGACGCCCTTCAGGAACATTCAAAAGGGCTGGAAGACAATGTCTCTTCCTTCCTTGAACATGTTCGAAAGGTCGTTTGACAATAAGTCGTTTTGAACAGCGGGTCCGCGATCCGGCGCCGTAACTAGTTGACCTTGTTACGGTTATATTCCAGCTCTTCCTTGGTGAGTTGCAGTCCTAAAACGATCGTGTAATCACGGCCGTCCCGATTGGTTGGCAAGGGGATTCGTTGCACAATTTCTTCCTGAACAGCACCTCGACGCCGACCTTCTGCAACCTCTACCGGACTTTGCAGGACCTTCTTTGTCAAAATCCGACGAGAGCTGTCTGCTATCGCTACGAAGAACGGGAATGTATGGGTTTGGCTTTTCGCCGCGGGCCCTTTGATCGCACCAATTCGTAAAATTAACTCCACGACCAGTTCGGTATCATCGTTTTCATAAAAACATTCCCCGCTGACAGGTGCAATAATTCCCTCATATTCGACATCGACAAGATCGCGGCCCGGGCCTTCCTGAAAAACGGTTATCGTGTCCGCATTTGGCAGAACTGAAACAGCAGGGCACGGCAGGACGACTTTATTTGGATTAAAAATATCTGGGAGGGCCGCATCAAAGGATCCACTACACGCGCTCAACAAAGACAGTGAAATCATCGAAGCTACAAGTTTTCCGCGACTGAAAAAACGTATCATACCCTGCTTTTCTTTCATTATTCCAAATTCTATGACCGGATTAGTACGTCTCACACTGGTGTTCATCTGGAAATTGATGTACTAATTCGCCGAATTTAGGATGGACGGCTCCTTTTAGCAAGCGACGCGGCGCATTGTTGCTGGATAATTCTGAAAAGCAGGAATAAATCAGCTATTTCTGCCGGAGGTGGATGGTATGACACGTGAAAAAAGAACTCTTCTTCTCGCCGCTCCGCGCGGATTTTGTGCTGGCGTTGATCGAGCGATTCAAATCGTTGAAAAAGCGTTGGTAAAATATGGCGCTCCCGTATACGTCCGCCATGAGATTGTTCACAATCGTTATGTGGTTGAAAATCTGGAAAAAAAGGGGGCTGTTTTCGTTGATGAACTGTCAGATGTCCCCGCTGACGTCCCTGTCATTTTCTCCGCCCATGGTGTTGCAAAGTCAGTTCCAGCCGAGGCAGAAGCAAAGAAAATGTTCTTCATTGATGCAACCTGCCCACTGGTCAGCAAAGTCCACCGGGAGGCAGAACGGCACAAAAAGGACGGACAGGAAATTATTCTGATTGGCCATAAAGGGCACCCGGAAGTCATTGGCACAATGGGACAATTGGCCGCCGGAGAAATCAGTCTGGTCGAAACGGTTGCGGATGCCGAGAAATTCGAGCCAAAAAATATAGATGGAAAGCTTGCCTATTTGACGCAAACAACCTTGTCTGTTGATGAAACAAGAGACATCGTGGCGACGTTAAGCCGCCGTTTCCCGTCAATCGCAGCGCCCAAGAAAGAAGACATCTGTTACGCGACGACCAATCGGCAGGCTGCGGTAAAGGAACTTGCCTCGCAATGTGATGGTATTCTGGTCATCGGTGCGCCAAACTCTTCAAATTCTATGCGTCTGGTGGAAGTGGCAAAAAAGATCGGCTGCCAGCATGTATCACTGGTTCAACGGGCGACGGACATTCCGTGGGACAATCTGGAAGGCTGCCAGACGATTGGGATAACAGCTGGTGCTTCTGCCCCGGAAACACTTGTTGAAGAGGTAACTGATGCCTTTGCCAAACGGTATGACGTGACCATAAAAGAAGTTGTAAAAACCGAAGAGCATGTAACGTTCAAACTTCCGCGCGAATTGGAAAATGTGAGCGAATAAGAATAGGAATTGCTGGAACCACCATGGCTGTTTACACCGACATATCTGACGATGATCTTGATCTGATTGCCGGGAATTATCCCATCGGCGAGATACTGTCCTGTAAAGGGATCGCGGAGGGGGTCGAAAATTCCAACTTTTTGCTTCATTCAGAAACAGGACATTTTATTTTAACGATCTACGAAAAGCGGGTAAACGAAGAAGACCTGCCATTTTTCCTCGGATTAATGGAGCATCTTGCAGATCATGGATATGTTTCGCCGCGCCCGGTTAAAACCAAATCCGGTGAAAGCCTGTCCCGCGTTGCGGGTAAACCTGCCGCCTTAATCGAATTTCTTGAAGGCCGGTCGATGCGACGCGTTTCCCCTGAACACTGTGCCCTGCTGGGGCGTTCACTGGCTGATTTACACATTGCGGGTGACGGTTTTCAAATACAAAGACCCAATTCGTTGACCATTGACAGTTGGCGTCCCCTTTTTGAGGCCAGTCTTGCCAGTACGGGCATCGACCTCATTTCAAAACGGGAAATCAGCGAGATCTCCACAGAAATTGGAGATTTGGAGAAAAACTGGCCTGAAAATCTGCCAGAAGGTGTCATACATGCGGACCTGTTTCCGGATAACATCTTCTTTTTGAACGGTCAGGTTAGCGGCGTTATCGACTATTACTTCGCCTGCAATGATTTTCTGGCATACGATATTGCTGTCTGCCTGAACGCATGGTGTTTTGAAAGTGATGCGAGCTTTAACATTACAAAGGCCCGGCGTCTTTTAAACAGCTATCAACGCGCCCGGCCACTTGAAAAAACCGAACTTCAAGCCCTCCCTCTCTTATCTCGCGGGGCAGCAATGCGGTTTTATCTAACACGGTTGTATGACTGGATTAATCAGATTGACGGGGCCTTGGTAAAACCAAAAGACCCGTCAGAATATTTACAGAAAATCCGCTTTCTGAGAGATGTAAAATCCGTCGCAGAATTTGGTATCGACCTTCCTTAATCAAACAGGGCGTCAATTTCGTCCTGGCTGATTTCGTGGCCTTCGACAGTTGGTCCACTAAGTTCAACCTCGCCGTCCATGCGTGAGGGCTGATTGATTGTTTCAAGCTCTGCCAATTCACTATCGCCACCAAGAATATCAATCATGGCTGCGATACGGTCTTCAACAAATTTTAGCGTGCCAACGACTTTGGAAATTCTTTGCCCTGTAATGTCCTGGAAGTTACAGGCTTCATAGATTTTCATAATCGCGTTGCTAATGCCTTCGGTTATTTCAATCTCATCAGGATCAGTCGCGTTTAGCTGAAGGCTTTCGTTCTTGTCTTCAATAACCTCTACCGCTTCAAGGATCGCGTTAGTCGCCCCTTCCGTGTCGCCAACAACGGCGTCCAGCTGATCCGTCATCGCATGAATTTTAGGGCCTGAATCATGAGCATTTAAAGATGCAATTTCGCGCCGGGTATCGAGAATGACCCGAGATAATTCTTCAAGCTCGCTTTTCAGTTGTAACGATTCGGCGAATTCTTTTTTGAAATCTTCCATCACGGCTTCATTGACGGCCGCCGTTGCAGCAGAAGACGGATCAACGTTATTGATGTCCTCTCTTACAGAATTAATAGCATCCAGCAATTCCTGATATTGCTGCTGGCTTATTCCTTCACCCACGACAGAACTTTGTGTTTCGTTGCCGTCTTTTTGAAGCTGCCTGATTTCTGCAGAATACATCTTCTTTTGTGTTGTGCTCATGGGAGCTCCCAGCCGTTACCGTTATTAAGACTTTGTTCCTAGTCTTCGATTTTGACAAAAAGCACCTAATATTCTGTTAATTGCATCAAATTTTACAGACCTCCTTTATCTATGAATGTGTTAGGAAGGG
>NZ_JBLHZT010000033.1:0-44306 GCF_047631475.1 Sneathiella sp.
ATATACCAAGGAAAGCTCCGGTTACCGCGTAGACCCTGATCAAATTGCCAAACTTGAGCCCGGCATCACGGACAAAGACGGCGTTATTGAGAATCTTGGCTCTCCCTCCAGCATTTCCACATTCGCTGAAAATGGTGAAGCGTGGTACTACATCTCCAAGAAAACTGAGCATTATGCCTTTCTGGATAAAAACGTCATTGAACAGAATGTCATCGTCATAAAATTTGATGAAAATGATGTGGTAGAGGTAATCAAGAATTACGACAAAGAGTCTGGCAAAGAAATTGATATTGTCGAGCGTACAACGCCAACCGGCGGGAACGAGCTGGGCTTCTTTGAACAGATATTTGGAAACTTCGGTCGCTTCAACCCGGGCGCCAATTAACGTCGGTGTCGTCATGCCGCAATAAAAAAGCCCCCGAAACATCCGGGGGCTTTTCTTTTCAAAAACATGCTGATTACTGAGCGAGAACCGCCAATAAAAGCAATGCTATGATATTAGTGATTTTGATCATTGGGTTTACCGCCGGACCCGCTGTATCTTTATAAGGATCACCAACGGTATCTCCGGTAACCGCGGCGGCATGTGCATCTGTTCCCTTGCCACCATGATGACCATCTTCAATATATTTCTTCGCATTATCCCAGGCACCCCCGCCGGCCGTCATGGAAACCGCCACAAACAAGCCTGTAATGATAACGCCCAGCAACATCGCACCGACAGTCGCAAACGCCGCTGATTTATCGGCGATCAGCATAACAATGCCAAAAACGACGATGGGCGCCAGCAAAGGCAGCAAGGACGGAATAATCATTTCCTTGATCGCCGCCTTGGTCAGCATATCAACAGCACGCCCATAATCCGGCTTGGCCGTTCCTTCCATAATCCCCGGGATCTCTTTGAATTGCCGGCGAACTTCACGCACGACAGCCCCCGCGGCTCGGCCAACAGACATCATGCCCATCGCCCCGAATAGATAGGGAAGCAGCCCGCCCAGTATGAGTCCAACAACGATAAATGGATTTTGTAGACCGAAATCCAGCGTGACCCCTTGATAGAAGGAATATTTGTCTGGCCCGGCATTCGAAATAAAATAGGCCAGATCTTCGGTATAAGCCGCAAAGAGGACCAGAGCACCCAACCCGGCAGAACCGATTGCATATCCTTTGGTCACCGCTTTGGTCGTGTTACCAACAGCATCAAGTGCATCCGTGGTTTTACGGACATCCTCATCCATATCAGCCATTTCTGCAATCCCGCCAGCATTGTCTGTGACGGGTCCATAAGCATCAAGGGCCACCACCATCCCGGCCAGGGCCAGCATAGTGGTCACGGCAATCGCAATGCCATAAAGCGCCGCAAAATTATAGGCGACAATAATGCCTGCACAAATAATGATCGCTGGAACAGCAGTCGCTTCCATGGAAACGGCAAGTCCCTGAATAACGTTCGTACCATGCCCCGTTTCCGAAGCCTTCGCGATACTACGTACCGGGCGATATTCGGTGGATGTATAATATTCCGTAATCCAGATTATTAACCCCGTTACAATTAACCCGATCAAGCCGCAATAAAACAAACTGGCGCCAGTAAAGGTTTTGTCTCCGATACTGAACTCTGTTCCTGTGCCGATGGTCATTGCCGTAATGGGCCAAAGGGCAATGGCCGAAAGTACGGCAGTGACAGCGAACCCTTTATAGAGGGCGCCCATAATATTATTGCTACTTCCCAATTTGACGAAAAAAGTACCGATCACGGATGTTATGATACACACGCCACCGATCATAAGCGGATAAGTCATCAATTCAGGCGAATTGGCAAAATAGATTGACGATAACACCATCGTCGCGACAACCGTAACCGCATAGGTTTCAAAAAGGTCGGCGGCCATGCCTGCACAATCGCCGACGTTATCTCCCACATTGTCGGCGATAACTGCTGGATTACGCGGATCATCTTCAGGGATACCGGCTTCAACCTTACCCACCAGATCAGCGCCAACATCTGCGCCCTTTGTAAAAATGCCACCCCCTAATCTGGCAAAAATGGAAATCAGCGATGCGCCAAAACCAAGTCCAACCAGACTATCAATCATTTCGCGGCCCTGAACATTCATCGACAGCAAAGCCGCATAATATCCAGCAACAGCCAGCAATGCCAAACCGACAACCAGTAAGCCGGTCACAGCCCCTGCCTTAAACGATACAGCAAGGCCTTCTTTCAATCCGATTGCAGCAGCAGCAGCCGTTCGCACATTCGCCCGCACCGAGACGTTCATGCCAATAAAACCCGCCGCGCCTGATAATATGGCACCGATTAAAAAGCCAATCCCGACTTTCAAGCCAAGTAAAAATGTCAAAATGCCAAAAATCACGATCCCAACTAAGCCGATCGTTAAATATTGGCGGTTTAGATATGCTGTTGCCCCCTCTTGAACAGCAGCGGATATTTCCTGCATCCGTTCCGTCCCAGCATCTGCTGATAAAACGGAACGTCCTGCATACAGACCATAAACTAACGCTATGACACCACAAATAATAGGAATCCACACAAATTCAGACATTGACTCCACCCTATTCTTTAGTGAGCTACGGGCTCACTAACTGTTTTTGATTAACGAACTTAAGTTCTTTTCATAAAAATCAGTTACTGGGCAATCAACTTGCCTTTTAACAATGACAGATAAATATTGAACGGGCAATATTAAGTTTAATATTACCAATTTTTTAATATTACCGATTTCTTTGCTTAAATAGTCCAACTTTTTATTTGAGAATTATTTAAAGTATTTCGGCAAAATCCCATTCCTAATCTCGTTAATTACTATATTTTCTATTTAATTCAGGAAGTTTACTCAAGAAAAACATGACTGAAAAACAATAGAAGTTATTATTTGATATTTTACTACTTTATCTTTTTGTTATTTTCACTTTCGTTATATTTGCTAAATACCCTGAATCTTCAAAAAAAACCCATTTTTTTCCAATCGATTATGGCGCTCCTCCTCAGAACGTGCTATCCGGGCGCCAACGAATATTAGGAGCTTAAAAGAATGGATATTTCCAAAATCTCTGCTGGCAAGAATGTCCCGTGGGATGTGAACGTTGTTATCGAGATCCCTATTGGTGGCGTTCCGGTAAAATACGAAGTCGATAAAGACTCAGGAGCGATGTTTGTCGACCGCTTCTTGCACACCGCCATGTACTACCCTTGCAACTATGGCTTTATCCCTCACACACTGGCCGATGACGGCGACCCGACCGACATGCTGGTAGCTGGCCCTATCCCGGTTATTCCAGGGGCTGTCCTGCGGGCACGCCCTGTTGGCGTTCTGATTATGGAAGATGAGGCCGGACAGGACGAAAAAATTATCGGTGTTCCGGTTGATAAGCTTCACCCTTATTATTCAAATGTCGCGAACTACACTGACCTTCGGGATGTTCTGCTTGATCAGATTGCTCACTTCTTTGAGCATTACAAAGATCTTGAAAAAGACAAATGGGTAAAGATTGTTCGCTGGGGCGATGCTGACGAAGCTGCCGCAATGATCCAGAATTCTTTGGTGAAAGACGCCTTCACAGGGTAATCTCTGAACGAAGATGTTAAAAAAGCCGCTCCCCGAAAAAAAGGGAGCGGCTTTTTTTATTCTGCGGGCGCGACGGCGCGAACCTGCCGGCTAAGATTAACCAAGGCAATAATCGCAACCAGACCAAAGAACGGGATCATGCTCATGGTCACGACATCCCAGCCAAGCGTTTGCTGAAGGATGCCAGCAGACAGCGAAGCCGTCGCAACCGTCCCAAAAACAAGAAAATCATTAAAACCCTGAACTTTAGCTGTTTCACTCGGCCGGTATGTTTTCGTCAGCAACGTTGTCCCGCCAATAAACATAAAGTTCCAGGAAACCCCCAAAAGAACCAGGGCGATCCAGAAGTTGGCGATGGCCAATCCGGACAAGGCAACACCAATACAGACAAGGCCCAATATCGCTCCAACGAAAATAACTTTAAAATCGCCGTATCTGGTAATCAGGGATCCGGTAAAGAAACTGGGGCCAAACATGGCAACCACATGCCAACTAATGACGTTGAAGGAGTCTGACGGGGTGAGCCCACACCCGATCATGGCAAGAGGTGTTGCCGTCATGATGAAGCTCATTCCCGCATACCCGATCATCGCACTTAAAGCTGCCAGAATGAACGTCGGTTGCTTCATGATTTCGAGGAGCGGGCGAGGCTTTTCATCAAACACCTGGTTTCTGATGTGCGGGATTTTGACAAAGCTTACAAAAACAAGGGCAAAAACTCCCAGCAAGATGATTGCCAGATATGGGCCCAAATACAGATAAGGCGCGTAAAGGTCCCGTGTATGGCTTGCAATTTGCGGCCCGATGAAGCCAGCGACCAGTCCGCCGGCCATCACATAAGAGACAGCCTTGCTCCGAAATTCTGGGCCAGCAACGTCAATGGCAGCAAACCGGTAATAGTTGCCAAAAGCCGAACAGGTTCCAACGAGCATAACGCCCAAAGTGAAGCCGATAAAACTTCCAACATAGATGGAATAAGCCGCAATGGATGCACCAAGCATGCCCAGCAAAATCCCGAATAAAAACCCGGCCTTACGGCCCACATGCTTCATGAAATAGGATGCTGGAATAGTAGCAAGTGCTGTTCCTGTCACTACCGCCGTAACAGGAACCGTCGCCAGAGACTTGTCTGTCCCTAATAGAAGAAGAGCAACAAGGGATGCTGAACTGATCATGATAGAGGTTGTACTATTCAGCATGGCTTGGGCGCCGGCCATCAGAAAAATACTAACTTTTGTGCGGGTGTCTCTCAACGCGCCCTCCTATATACATGAGAAGGGCTAATGATAATCGACCCTTTAGTTACCTTTGAACACCTTGACCACAAGAATATCAGAGGGCGCTTTTTTACCAAGTACCTGATTTGCTTGTGTCAGCAAACGTTTTTTTAGTCGGTCATAGTCAACACCGCGTGTTTTATCTTTGTATAAAACAGTGCGACCACTCAGGTCCTTCAAGAAAGCATCCCGAACACGGGGAATAAGCTTCCGGGTCCCATCTTTTTTCTCTTTTTCATCAAATTCAAGACTGACCGTCATGAACATATAATACCGTATGTCGCCATTTTTACGCCGGATCGGAACACTTAAGGGCTTAAGCTCCAGATAAAATGGCCCCTCTTCAACCACCCCTTCTTCAGGTTCAGCAGACGAAGATGCACGAGCATCCGGCACCAACGCCAAAGCAAGGAGCACACAGGTTGCCAGGAGTAAGCCTGACATAGAATCTTTAAAAGCCGCGATCATGATCAAATCCGTTGCTGACAGAAAAAAGTCGTTACAGAAGTTTGATTATCTCAGCGAAGCCTTTCAGAAAAGTTTACAACCAGCATGCAAGCCGAATTTCTTTATGCAGCACCCGACATGGATCTGTTTTCTTCCAAGACCTCATACTCAGAGACGCAATCCGCGCGGGTCTTGTAGGTTTCATCCCTTCGGCTCCAAAGACTGACCCGAGAAATTTCCCAGCGATCAGGATCCAAAAGCACCATATGAGCAAATAGATCATCATTCTTAAGCATTTTAAGATGATTGGCCTGCTCATGCGTTTTAAGCGTTGTCAGGTTCTGTTTTTCGCAAACTTTATCAACTTCAGAAAGCATCTTTTTGGGTGCTATCGTTGACCGACCATAGCCAAAATTCAAGATTTGCCAGCTTCGGACCCTAGGTCGGCCGAAATCTTCGACCACGTCCTCAAACAGGGTGTTCATTAAGAAATTTTGAGCTGCCTGACTGTTTTCCCAAATATAAAATGGCGCATATACATGTTCTTCCCTGTCATACAGGTAGAATTTGTGTGCAAGCCCTGGGCATCCGTCAAACATGGGACCGCGCATTGAGACACGGTCATTAACCATCTGAGCATCATACTCACTTGGCAACCGGACCGTATACTGCATAGCCAGCATAGAGTTCTCCCGAAACAATTTTAACCGCCGAGAGTTTTTCAAAACGGCGGGAAGATGACAACGCACAGAAATGCATAGCTATCATGCATAAAACGAAGAGGCGAAAAAATTAACCTAAAAATGGGTCCAACCAGCGCAGTTATGCTCAATTCTTTGACCGTCAGAATCCAGTAAAACCGGGGCTTCTCCTTCTGTAATCATTCCAATTAACGTGACATGAAGACCCAATTTATGGTTAATTTCTTCGAACGCCTGCACGGAAGCAGATGGAATCGTAAAACAGAGCTCGTAATCATCCCCTCCGGACAGGATGGCCGTCCACTGATCGGGATGAGTTTCAAGGACTTTTTGGGCGGCATCAGACAGTGGAATGCGTGCCTGATGAATTGTCATCCCGACACCGGACTGCTTACAAATATGCCCTGCATCGGCCAACAACCCATCTGATATATCGAGGCAGGCAGAGGCATGATCCCGAAGCACAGCCCCCAGCGTAATTTTTGGATCAGGAAGCCTGTATCGTCTCTCAAGAAATTGTCTGTCCTGGTCATCCAAGAAAGGTAATTTCCCCAGCCTTGCCTGCAATCCAAGCGCGCCATCCCCGATCGTTCCGCTGACATACAGCTGATCGCCGACCCTGGCACCATTTCGCCTGAGGGCCTGCCCTCTGGGAACTTCACCAAGGGCCGTCAGGCTAAGCGTCAACGGCCCGGATGTTCTGACAGTGTCACCGCCAAGCAAACCAACACCAAAGAGAGCTTGGTCTTCTTCAAGACCAGCTGCAAAGCTCTTGATAAAGGCCTCATCGCAACCCTTGGTCCAAGCCGTGGCCAACAGATAGCCTACAGGCTGAGCCCCCATCGCGGCCAGATCCGATAAATTTGTACGAAGAAGCTTGCGCGCGATGTCTGCGGGAAGGTCATTCTCAAAAAAATGAACCCCAGCGACCATTGCGTCCTTGGTGAGGACCAGTTCATGGCCGTCTCTAACGGAGAGTAAGGCCGCATCGTCCCCCAAACCAAGAGCCCCTGGTGTGTTGCGGGTCAGCGGCGAAAAAATGGTTTCGATTATGCCAAATTCGCCCGTTTTGGTATCGGGCCCCGGCATTTATTCAAATTCGCCGGGCCGAAGAATTCTGGCAATTCTGTCCAGGACACCGTTCACAAATGAAGGTTCGTTGTTATTGAAGAACGTCCGGGCCATCCCGACATATTCTGAAATAATCACCTTGGCATCCGCATCCAGACGGGCCAAGAGCTCATACACAGCAACACGCAAAGTCGCCTGCAAGACCAACTCCAACCGATCGAGGGTTCTATCTTTATCCAAAACAGCATTGATCTGCTGATCAATTTCTTCAAGACGTTCAGTCGCCCCGATAACCAGATCCCGGAACAAGGCCTTATCGGAATCCTTGAACTGCATGTCGTCAATTTTTGCACCCACGCGATGTTCAAGAAACTCGTCAACCACTTCGGTTGCCGCCTTTTCCTCAACACCCATCTGATAAAATGCCTGAACAGCATTTAACCGGGCAAGACGGCGGCGACTATGTTTGTCCCCCCGTTTTTCAGATTTTGAGCTCATCGCGGAAATAGTCCAAATTGTTCTTTTACAGTCAGCATCTGAAGCGCGGCCTGTGCAGCCCCGCCTCCTTTGTTCTTCTGATCTTTATTGGCCCGGGCCCATGCCTGCTCTTCATTTTCGCAGGTGATAATTCCGTTGCCCAACGCCAGACAATATTCAGTAGACAGGTCCATCAATGCACGGGCGCTTTCTTCTGAAACGGTGTCATAGTGCGATGTTTCACCGCGAATAACACAGCCAAGCGCAACATAGGCATCAAATCGGCGACGCCCGCCCATGAATTCCATGGCCTTGATTGCAAACCGAATAGCCGCCGGAATTTCGAGACAACCAGGCACCTGAATAACTTCATAAGTCGCATCGACACGGTCCAATTCTTCTTTTGCACCATCAAGCAGCGCATCGGAAATATCCCGGTAAAAATCAGCCTCGATAATCAGTATATGTAAATTGTCTCGCATAGGGCTTATTCCTTGACCTTTATAGGCCGTGTTTCGGATACCGAGAGACCATAACCATCCAGTCCAACAATATTCCGTTCAGTGTTGGAGAGAAGAACCATATTCTTGACACCAAGATCAAGCAATATCTGCGCACCAATGCCGTAATCACGTAATTCATGGGGCGTTTTGACAGGTTCACCCAATTTTCGGCGCAAACGATCAGAAAGAGCCATCGGCCGTGGCTCGCGGATCAGGACAACAACACCCCGGCCTTCTTCTTCAATCTGGTGCATCGCATTATGCAGCATATCCGGGTTTTCGTCCAGATCACCCAGAACATCCCCCAAAAGGTTCAGCGCATGCATACGCACCATAATGGGTTCAGAGGTGGAGATATCCCCTTTGATCAACGCCACATGTTCCGCATATTCCGGCTTATTCGAAAACACGATCATTTTCCAGTCGTCCCCATACTTACTGGAGACATCCGCCTCGATTTCCCGCGTGATCAGGCTGTCATGGCGACGACGATATTCGATCAGATCTTCAATCGTTCCGACTTTCAGGTCGTGTTTTTCGGCGAATTCCAGTAGATCGGGCAGCCGCGCCATCGTGCCGTCATCTTTCATGATTTCACAGATAACACCTGCAGGGATCATGCCGGCAAGTCTTGCAATATCTACCGCGGCTTCTGTATGACCCGTGCGGCGCAGAACACCGCCTTCACGTGCGACAAGCGGGAAAACATGCCCTGGACTTACGATATCCTGCGGCCCTTTGGTATGATCGATAGCAACCGCAATTGTCGTTGCACGGTCAGCCGCCGAAATTCCTGTGGTCACGCCTTCGCGCGCCTCAATCGATACAGTAAAATTAGTATGCAGTCGGGACGCATTGGATTGCGCCATCAACGGCAGTTCCAATTCCTGAACCCGTTCTTCTTCCATGGAAAGGCAGATCAAACCACGGCCATGTTTAGCCATAAAGTTAATCGCATCTGGCGTCGCCATCTGGGCTGGTATAACCAGGTCGCCTTCGTTTTCCCGATCTTCAGCATCAACGAGAATGAACATTTTGCCATTTTTGGCATCGTTAATGATCTCCTCAATGGGAGAGAGGTTCTTGCTTTTAGTCATTTTTATTATTTACCTCTGTCATACGCGCTACATAGCGCGCCAACACGTCAATTTCGAAATTAATCCGCTGACCAATTTTCAAAGTCCGAAAAGTCGTATGCGCCTTGGTATGCGAAATAATGTTTACGCTGAAAAAGTCCAATCCAACTTCGTTTACCGTTAGCGAAATACCATTGAGGGTAATGGAGCCTTTCGCAGCGACAAAGCCGGCATAATCGTCTGGCAGGGACAAAGTCAACTTCGTTGAATCATTAATTTCTTCCAGATTCTTAAGAACAATTACGGCGTCGACATGCCCCGTCACCACGTGGCCACCCAACTCGTCGCCAAGTTTCAGCGCTCGCTCCAGATTGACCATCGTTCCCACTTCCCATTCGTTCAGATTGGTGCAGGATAGGGTTTCGTCAGAAGCCTCAACAGCGAACCAGTCTTCCCCTTTATCGACAACAGTAAGGCAGGGACCGGAACACGCGATAGAGGCGCCGATGTCAATGTCTGACGTATCAAACGCGGTTTTGATCTTAATTTTTGTATCGCCGCTTTTTTCAATCGAGGCTATTTCCCCGACATCTGTAATAATTCCCGTAAACATGCTTACCTAGTTCCGAAGAAAATAACGTTCCAGTTGATCCTCACCTAAACGATGAGTACCCTCTAATTCCAATATTGGTGCGTCCGACACATCTTTCAGTCCGATGGATTGAAAAGCAGAGATACCGTCTCCACCAATGACTTTAGCAGCCCTGAACCACATCAAGCGGTCTGCCAACTCTTCTTTTATCAATGATGCCTGAAGATGGGAACCTCCTTCGACAAGCAATCGTGTAATTCCTTTGTCCGATAAAATGGACAATGTGTGTTTTAAGTCGGGAAGACCTGACTCCGTGGCCTCAACCTCAATGACATCAGCGCCCAAATTCCGGATCGCATCAATGCGCTCTGGATCGTTTCCAGCAACCGTAACAATCCACAATGGGATGTCGCGAACAGTTTTAAACAACTGACTGGTCAACGGTATTCTCAACCGGGTATCAGCTACAATCCGGGTTGGCGAATATTCCGTCAGGCCGGGTATGCGGCAGGAAAGTTCCGGGTCATCAGCGAGGACGGTTCCAATCCCCACCATGATCGCATCGTTTTTGGCCCGTAACATATGCCCGTACCGGCGCGCCTGCGGCCCGGTAATCCATTGACTGCTTCCGGTCGTTGTTGCGATTTTTCCATCGAGGCTGGTCGCCACCTTCAAAGTAACTAACGGTTTGTCGATGGTCTTACTTTCAACAAAACCGATATTGGCATCCAGCGCCTCACTCTCGCAAATTTTTTCAACAACCTCTACGCCCGCCTCGCGTAAAATTTCAAGCCCGCGTCCGTTCACCCGTTCGTCGGGATCCTGCAACGCAGAAACCACGCGCGCAATTCCAGCCTTGATTAGGGCGTCGCAGCATGGGGGCGTTTTGCCGTGATGGGAACAGGGCTCCAGTGTCACATAGGCGGTTGCCCCTTTTGCCAGCGGCCCCGCCTGCTCTAGCGCAACGGTTTCAGCATGGGGACGGCCTCCGGGCTGGGTCCATCCGCGGCCTACAACACGGCCTTGACTGACAATAAGGCAGCCGACAGCCGGATTTGGCGCAACACGGCCCAAGCCACGCCTGGCAAGACGGAGGGCCACACGCATAAACCGTTGATCTGTTTTAAGGTCAGTCTGTGACACTACTCTGCAGTTCGCCAATAAACTCTTCGAAATCTTTGGCTTCCCGGAATTCCCGGTACACCGATGCAAATCGAACATAGGCGACACTATCCAGATTTGCCAGACCTTCCATCACAAGTTCGCCAATCTTATCGGACGTAACTTCCTGATCACCGCTACTTTCAAGCTGCCTGACAATTCCGTTGATCATGCGATCAATGTTATCGGGCTCTACCGGGCGCTTGCGAGTTGCGATTGTCACCGAGCGTTCAAGTTTTTCACGTTCAAAGGGGCTTCGCTGACCGTTTTTCTTTACGACCGTCAATTCCCGCAACTGAACGCGCTCGAACGTCGTAAATCTGGCACCACAGGCCATACAGGCTCGTCGGCGCCTAATTGCAGTATTGTCTTCAGTCGGACGACTGTCCTTAACCTGGGTTTCTTCACTGTTACAAAACGGACAACGCATTCACGGCTCCCCCAATTATATCAGGATGCCTGCGCTAACACGCATCCTGACCAAATACCTTACAGGGATGAATAAAGCGGGTAATTATCGCACAGCTGTTTCACTTCTGCCCGGACTTTAGCCTCCACTGCACTGTTATCCTCAGGATTTGAGACTAATCCGTCAAGAACTTCGGCGATCAGGTCACCAACTTTCGCAAATTCTTCGACACCAAAGCCACGCGTTGTCGCGGCTGGTGAGCCAAGACGGACGCCAGACGTAACCGTTGGTTTTTCTGGATCGAAAGGAATACCGTTCTTGTTACAAGTCATATTCGCATTTTCCAAGGAATGCTCGGCAATATTACCGGTCAGTTTTTTGGGCCGCAAATCAACAAGAACAACATGTGTATCTGTACCACCAGACACGATGTCCAATCCGTGACTAATCAGCGTTTTTGCGAGAATATCCGCATTTGCCACAACTGATTTAGCATAAGTTTTGAACGACGGCTGAAGCGCTTCACCAAATGCAACAGCTTTACCGGCAATCACATGCATCAAAGGCCCGCCCTGAATTCCAGGGAAAATCGCAGAATTCACCTTTTTGGCGATCGCTGCATCATTGGTCAGGATCATACCACCACGTGGTCCGCGCAATGTTTTATGGGTCGTTGTTGTCGCAATATGGGCATGTGGGAACGGGCTTGGATGTTCTCCAGCGGCAACCAGACCAGCAAAATGCGCCATATCCACCATCAGATATGCACCGACTTCGTCTGCAATCTCACGGAATTTCGCAAAATCCAATTGACGAGGATAGGCAGATCCACCGGCGACAATCAGTTCAGGCTTATGTTCTTTTGCAAGAGCCAGCACTTCGTCAAAATCAACACGGTGATCATCAGGACGGACGTTATACTGAATAGCGTTGAACCATTTACCTGACTGGTTTGGAGCCGCGCCATGGGTCAGATGACCGCCAGCCGCCAACGACATTCCAAGGATGGTCGCCCCCGGCTTGATCAGAGACATGAACGCGCCCTGATTGGCCTGCGAGCCGGAATTAGGCTGGACATTTACAAAATCAACGTTGAAAAGCTTTTTCGCCCGTTCAATCGCAAGATTCTCAACAATATCAACATACTCACAACCGCCATAATAACGACGGCCCGGATACCCTTCCGCATATTTGTTTGTCAGAACAGAGCCCTGCGCTGCCATCACGGCAGAGCTGACAATGTTTTCGGATGCGATTAATTCGATCTGATCCCGCTGACGACCAAGTTCTTTTTCAATCGCACCAAACACGTCCGGGTCATTTTTTTCCAAATCTGCGTTGAAAAAATCAATCTGGTCAGAATTCTGTTTGCTCACCTGTGCCACTCCATATTCAACGACCCGGGACATTTTGCAGTTTCACCCGGATTTCAGTAACGCCATTAGGATATACTGGACAGGACTTCTTCGGCTGAAGGATTTCCTAAAACCAGTACAACTGTGACTTTTACCGGCGACTTACACCAGCCGATATTAGCCGAATTCAGCGCGGGTTGGATAGCACATCCTATTTGTCCTTCCTAGAGAGAACTGACCCGAAAATGCAATAAAGCTGTAGATCGCCTTGAACCCTTTGGAATAAGACCGCGGGGTCCCGCTTTTTACTTGAGAAACAAGCAACATTTAGTCTATATTAGAATAATGTAATAATTCCCACAGAATCGCCAACCCATTACTTGGTGGCGTTCTAATCCTCTTTCACAATGTCACGAAAGGAATTGACCATGGGAATGGCCTCCTCACTTGAAACCTATATGCTTCGCGCAGGCATTGAATATGATTTAGTGCATCACAGACCCTCGGCCACATTGGCAGGTGCTGCGCAAAATGCTCACATCAAAAAAGACTGCGTTGCAAAAGCTGTTGTCCTGAAAGATGGCGACGGATTTGCCCTTGCTGTAATCCCCAGCAAAACCCGTCTCTCCTTGTCGAAAGTTGAAGAAATGACCAACCGGGAATTTTCGCTTTCTTCAGAGGAAGAGTTCGCCCCCTTGTTTAACGACTGTGAAGTGGGCGCCGTTCCGCCAATTGGAAATGCCTATGGCATGCCTGTTCTGATGGATACCGCACTTGAAGGGGAAACGGATATCTATTTTGAAGCCGGAGATCATGAAAATCTTGTGCATGTAACAGACTGGGACTTCGAAATCTTGATGCGCGGAGCTGAAACGGGCGAGATCAGCAGATCATAGTCGAACCCGCTCCTAAACGATTATTCCTCCCCGACCGTCAGACGACGGGGAGGTTTTTTCTTGATCTGCTCCGGACGCTTTTCGCATGACATACAGCAGTTTTTTCACCGCTGTTTGCTGTAACTCCAATTTACTGGCGGTGACCGGGCCAACGATCGATACCTCAGTCAAAGAAACTGGATCCATCGCGGACACCTTCACTGAGTTGCCGATGGGAACAAATTCAATGATATATTCCCCTTGATCATCACTGCTCGTCATTGCAATTTCCGTAAGGTAAAAATAGCGCTATATGGAATTGTATCACACAGCTTATTGAGTTTATGTAAAATATTCTGTAGATAAGGACTATCCATATAAAGTTTTAAGCTTAAAATAATTATAAAAACTTGTCAGTATCGGAGACAATCCATGAGCAGCGCACCTGCCAAACATCGCCCTACCTTCAATGCAGTAGATCCATTTCTCATCAATGAACAATTGACCGAGGAAGAACGCCTCGTTAGCCAAACAGCCCATGACTATTGTCAGGAAAAGCTGATGCCACGCGTTCTTGAAGCCAACCGACACGAAAAAATGGATACAAGCATCTTCCGCGAAATGGGTGAGCTTGGTCTTTTGGGAAGTACAATTGAAGGCTATGGCTGTGCCGGCCTTTCATACGTTTCCTATGGACTGGTTGCCCGCGAAGTGGAACGGGTTGACAGCGGCTATCGCTCAATGATGAGCGTTCAGTCCAGCCTTGTCATGCATCCTATCTACACATATGGAACTGAAGAACAGCGTCAGAAATATTTGCCAAAACTGGCAACCGGTGAATGGATTGGCTGTTTCGGCCTTACTGAACCTGATCATGGATCCGATCCGGGAAGCATGGTGACCCGCGCCAAATCTGTAGACGGTGGCTATCGTTTATCAGGGGCGAAAATGTGGATCACGAATTCACCAGTAGCAGATGTTTTTGTTGTCTGGGCCAAGACCGATGATGATGTAATCCGGGGTTTCATTCTTGAAAAAGGAATGGAAGGCCTATCCGCACCAAAAATCGAAGGTAAATTCTCCCTTCGGGCGTCGATTACGGGTGAAATCGTAATGGACAATGTCTTTGTTCCGGAAGAAAACCTGATGCCAAATGTGCAAGGCCTTTCTGGACCGTTTGGATGCCTGAACAGCGCGCGCTTCGGCATTGCCTGGGGCGCCCTTGGTGCAGCGGAATTCTGTTGGCAGGCAGCTCTTCAATATACCATGGAGCGCAAACAGTTTGGTCGCCCGCTTGCGGCAAACCAGCTTATTCAGAAAAAACTGGCTGATATGCAAACCGAAATCACTCTGGGTTTGCAAGGATGTTTGCGGGTGGGTCAATTGCGTGACGAAAACCGTGCTGCGCCTGAAATGATTTCCCTGATCAAACGCAACTCATGTGGCAAGGCTCTGGATATTGCCCGTACTGCCCGCGACATGCATGGCGGAAATGGTATCAGCGACGAATATCATGTAATTCGGCATGTTATGAACCTTGAAGCGGTTAATACCTATGAGGGAACACACGACGTGCATGCCCTCATTCTTGGACGCGCTCAAACAGGTATTCAGTCCTTCACAGGTGCCTGAACCCACCTTTAAGACCCTATGATAATGGCCCGGGCAGAATTGCTCGGGCCATTTTTTGTTGTCAGCGCACAAATTCCCGATAACATAACCGTGCAAGAAACAAGAACAAAGAATAACCGCGATCAACAAAGAATAAACCGGCGGTACAGACCGGACAGGTGAGGAAATTATGAAAGCAGCTGGAAAGAATATCGTCATTACAGGGGGAGCAAGCGGCATTGGAAAGGCCCTTGCAGAACGGTTTCACGCAGACGGGGCCGCCGGCATAACGGTTGCTGATTTAACAGAAGACACCCTTCAGGCCGTTGCAAAAAGTGTGAACGGACTGGCTGTAAAATGTGATGTTTCCAATGAAGCTGACATCCAAAACCTTGTGGCAAAAGCAGAAGAGGCCTATGGGCCCATTGATATTTTTGTCTCCAATGCAGGAATAGCACGGTACGGCTGGGAAGAAACATCAGACGAAATCTGGGACTTGAACTGGCGCATTCATGTCATGGCACATGTCTTCGCGGCCCGCGCCGTTGTCGACAAAATGGTTGAACGTGGATCCGGGTACCTGATCAATACAGCCTCCGCAGCTGGCCTTCTGAGCCAGATTGACAGCGCAACCTATGCAACCACCAAACATGCCGCTGTAGCATTCGCGGAAACTCTAGCCATTCGCTATGGCGACAAAGGGATACGGGTTTCTGTTCTCTGCCCACAGCAGGTACGCACCGGCATGACTGCAGGGCGAGAGGATCAAGTGGCCGCAGTGGATGGCACAATGGAGCCCGAAGAACTTGCAGAATGTGTTGTTCAAAGCATGGAAAAAGAAGAGTTTCTCATTTTGCCTCACCCTCAGGTACTGGAATATATGCGCCGGAAAACGGCTGACTATGATCGCTGGATCGGCGGCATGCGAAAATTACGGGACCGGTTTCTAGGCGTTTCTTCATAATGAATGTCTGATTGAGGGAAATATTCATGCAGATATTATGGCTGGCGGTCTTTGTGGCTGTTTTGATCTGGTCGGGAATAAATCCGAAAGACTATTTTACATGGTTTCTGGAAGTCCTGCCCGCCATAATCGGTTTGGGACTTTTAGCAGCAACCCGCAAGCGGTTCCCGCTCACTCCTTTGCTGTATTTTCTCATCCTCGTTCATGCAGTTATCCTGATGGTTGGCGGACATTACACATATGCTGAAGTGCCCCTATTCGATGTGATCCGCGACTTGATGGAATCCGACCGAAATAACTATGACAAAGTCGGGCATCTTGCACAGGGTTTTGTGCCCGCAATCATTGCGCGCGAAATCCTCATCCGACTGTCTGTTGTCAAAACGCCAGAATGGCGAACACTATTTATTATAAGCATCTGCCTAGCGTTCAGTGCGTTTTATGAACTGATTGAATGGTGGGCCGCACTCCTGAGCGGCGAGGCCGCGGAAGCGTTCCTTGGCACACAAGGCTATGTCTGGGACACGCAGTCTGACATGGCGCTCGCCCTTCTTGGGAGTATTCTGGCTTTGATCCTGTTACCGCGCCTGCATGATCGGCAATTGTCAGACCTTCAAGAGAAGGCCTAACCAACGCCTGCCTGATTGCGCGGGGAAGACGGATACATTGCCTCAGCGGCCTTTGAATTCAGGAGGTCGCTTGTCTATGAAAGCGCGGATCCCTTCTGCATAGTCATCAGATTCAGTCGCCAAAGCGTATTGATCAATATCCATATAACTGGTTGCATGATTTAAAGCTTTAGCAGCAACATTCGCTCCCTGCTTAATCATCCGAACGGGCAGCGGCGGACGGTCCGCAATTTTTCGTGCGTATTCCAAAGCAAGATCAAAAGCACTTTCCGTCTGGGAAATCTCTTCAATTAGGCCCCAGGATAACGCTTCGGTTGCGGGTACAATATCGGCAATGATCGAAATCTGTTTTGTCCGGGCAGGCCCCATCAAATTCACCATTCGCGGAACAGATTGCCAGCTCATGTTCATGCCATTTTTAATTTCCGGCACATAAAATTGCGCCCCTTTTGAAGCAATACGCATATCGAGGGCAACAGACAGGGCAACACCGCCGCCGATGCAATATCCGTCGATGGCTGCAATGGTCATGGGCTCCAAATCTTCCCACGCCTGACACATACGAGGACCAACCCGCAGCATCTCCCGCTTATCCATCATGCCCGCATCCATGCGCTCTTTAAGCGCTGCATCTTTTAAATCAAAACCCGCGGTAAAATTCTTTCCGTTTCCGGTAAGGATGATCGCATTGGTTTCAGTGTCCCCTTCAAAAGAACGGGCGACCTCCAGCAGCTCTTTCATGAGATCCACCGACAGGGCATTCATTTCATGCCCCCTGTCAAAACGCACAATGGCAATCCGATTATTTTTTTCTAGTGTTACATACTTGTATGACACAGGCGGCCCCCTTATTGTTCTTTTTCAATCTAAGGTATCAGGAAATAACTGTAAAAAGAAGGAACGAAATATGCCTGCTTACATGGTCGCCCGTGTGAACGTGAAAGATCCGGTTCAATACGAAGAATATAAAAAACTAGCGCCTATTGCGATCAACAAATATGGCGGAGAGTATCTTACACGTGGCGGTGCGATGGACACGTTGGAGGGCGAGCCAGAAACCCACCGGGTGGTAATTGTAAAATTTCCGGACTATGAAACAGCTCAGAAATTTTATGATAGTCCTGAGTATACCAGAGCCAAAGCGGAACGAGAAAATGCGGCGACAGGCCAATTCATCATCCTCGATGGATATCAGCCTGCCTGACCTCATTGATTAATTTCTTTTCTTAAATATCCAGGTCACCTGCCGCCAGGGGTGTAAAATACGAATCAATATCTTCGTCTTTCACGTCCTCAAGTGTAGCGGGTGACCAGACCGGCTTCTGATCTTTATCGATAACAACAGCCCGTGTGCCTTCATAAAAGTCATGCCCCTTGATGATCCGGTTGACCATTCTCCATTCCAGCTTCATGCAGTCATCGAATGTTTTTGACGCCCCTGACCTGATTTGACGGCAAGTGACTTTCATGCTGGTTGGTGATTTGGACCGCAGGCCAGCTGCCGTTTTCACGGCCCACTCGTCCCCCGCTTCATCAAGACTGGCCAAAATTCCTTCCACGCTATCAGCACTGAAATGTTTATCAATTTTCGCTCGGTATTCTTCCAATGGTGGCGTTTCCGTTTGCTCGGCATATACCGCGATCAACTGATCGATATCGCCGTGCGGATCTTTGGAGAACTGCATACTGGCCAAAGACTGCTCTAGCCCGTCCAGATTTACAGACTGGACATACGTGCTGGCCACACCGGCATAAACTGTGTCTGCGGCCTTAAGACGAGCGCCCGTCAGCCCCAAATACATCCCGATTTCGCCCGGACAACGGGGCAAAAAATACGTCCCACCAACATCCGGGAAAAGACCAATTCCGGATTCTGGCATAGCAAACAGGGTCCGTTCCGTTGCGATACAATGACTGCCATGAACCGAAACACCGACGCCACCGCCCATAACGATACCATCCATAAAGGCGATATATGGTTTTGGGAAATGTTTGATCGCCGCATTACATTTATATTCGTCTTCATAGAACCGATAAGGGTAATCCCCACCGGCCTTTCCTTCATTATAAAGTTTGACGATATCACCGCCCGCGCAAAAGGCTTTCTCGCCTGCGCCTTTAATCAAGACAGCCTGAACCGTGTTATCCGCAGCCCAGTCATCAAGTTTCGTGTGCAACGCAATCGCCATCTCGTGCGTCAGCGCGTTCAGCGCTTTGGGCCGATTTAGAAGGATGACGCCAAGCTGCCCCTTCTGTTCAAAATAAATTTCCTGATCCACTGACATTGACATGTTAAGCGCGTCCCTGACCATCTTGTAATTTGCGGGAAACAACAACCCGCATGATTTCATTTGTACCTTCGAGAATCTGATGAACACGTGTATCACGCACATACCGCTCGATCGGAAAATCCCTCAAATATCCATAGCCACCATGCAACTGCAAGGCTTTGTTACAAACATCAAATCCTGTATCCGTCGCCAACCGTTTCGCCATTGCACAAAACAACGTGGCCTCTGGGTCTTTTGCATCCAACTTGCTGGCTGCCTGACGGATCATCAGGCGAGAGGCTTCCAATTCCGTTGCCATGTCGGCCAGATTGAACTGGACGGACTGAAATTGGCCAACAGGTTTGCCAAACTGTTTTCGATCGGCGGTATAATCCTGTGCTGCTTCAAGGCAGGCCCGCGCCGCACCAATGGAACAGGCGCCGATGTTAAGCCGTCCCCCATCCAGGCCCTTCATGGCAATCTTGAAGCCTTCTCCTTCTGCACCCACCAGATTTTCGACCGGGACACGGCAATCATCAAACAAGACCTGTGCAGTCGGTTGCGAATTCCAACCCATTTTCCGTTCTTGAGCCCCAAAACTGATCCCCGGCGCGTCTTTGGGAATAACCAGACAGCTAACACCGCCAGCGCTATCGTCCCCTGTTCGCACCATCGTTACATACACATCAGCCCGTCCGCCCCCGGAAATAAAGGCCTTTCCACCATTGATAACATAGTCATCGCCGTCTCGAACGGCCTTGGTTTTAAGGGATGCGGCATCTGACCCTGCGCCCGGCTCCGTTAGACAATAACTGGCAAAATGCTCCATTGTTGTCAGTTTAGGCAAAAATTTTGCCCGAACCGCATCAGATCCGAAACTATCGATCATCCAGCTCGCCATATTATGGATCGAAATATATGCCGCGGTTGACGTACAGCCAGACGCCAATTCCTCAAAAATAATGGCAGCATCGAGCCGCGACAGATTGGATCCGCCATATTCCTCATCAACGTAAATACCGGCGAATCCCAACTCTGCTGCCTGACGCAACTCATCAACGGGAAAAATCTTTTCTTCATCCCATTTTTCTGCGTTTGGCGCAAAAACGTCAGTTGCAAATGCCCGTGCCATATCCTTTATCAGGGTCTGGTCTTCTGTCAGATTAAAGTCCATGTGACTGCTTCCTATAAATCCCGTGCCTTTTGATACGGTCTTCTGCCGTTTGTGTCAAACTTATGCCAAACGCTCGTTAGGTGAAAGAGATATTCTTGCACAACGCCCCTGCGACAATATGCAGTCAGAATTAAATTTGCTCAGATTTATTCCGGACGGTATTATCCCGTCAATATTTGGATGGAGAAGACCAAAAATGAAGACGCCCATGACCTCATTCCCTGCAATACGGATGCGCCGGAATAGGAAATTTGACTGGTCTCGCAGATTAGTTGCAGAAAACAGCATCACGCCAAACGATCTGATTTGGCCTGTATTCGTTCACGAAGGCAAAAACCTTGCGGTTGATATTCCTTCGATGCCGGGTGTCCAGCGCCTTTCGACAGACTTACTAGCAAAAGCTGCAAAGGAAGCCTACAGTCTTGGTATTCCCGTCATCGCGTTGTTTCCGGCGGTTGATCCATCGTTAAAATCTGAAGACGGTGAGGAAGCCTTTAATTCTGACAACATTATTTGCCGGTCAATTAAAGCGATCAAAGATGCGGTCCCAGAAATGGGCGTTCTGTGTGATGTGGCGCTTGACCCTTTTACGACCCATGGTCAGGACGGTCTTGTTGAAAACGGATATGTCATGAACGACATAACGATCGACGCCCTGATCAAACAAACCCTTAATCAGGTGGAAGCAGGCTGCGACATCATTGCGCCTTCCGATATGATGGATGGCCGTATCGCTGCGATCCGCCGGGCTTTGGAAACAAGCGGCTACACGGATACACCGATCATGGCCTATTCTGCCAAATATGCCTCGGGCTTCTATGGTCCGTTCCGCGAGGCCGTCGGTTCAACGGGCAATCTTGGGACAGGGGATAAACGTACCTACCAGATGGATCCCGCCAATACAGATGAAGCAATCCGTGAGGTCGCCCTTGATATTCAGGAAGGCGCCGACATGGTTATGGTAAAACCAGGAATGCCATATCTTGATATCTGCCGTCGGGTAAAAGATGAATTTGGGGTACCGACCTTTGCCTATCAGGTTTCTGGCGAATATGCGATGATCGCGGGTGCCATCCAGAACGGGTGGCTGGATCCAGACAAAGTCATTCTTGAAGCCCTGCTTTGTTTTAAACGGGCCGGCTGTGATGGTATTCTGAGCTACTTTTCAATTGAGGCCGCTAAAAAGTTACAGGGGTAACGCACTTCAATTAACGCCCCCCGCTGATATCCAGAAGAATGCCGGTCGAATAACTGGCGTCTTCTGACAACAGCCATAACGCCGCTTTTGCGACCTCTTCAGGCAACCCGCCGCGTTTCATTGGCACATTTTCTTTAACGCGATCCACGCGATCAGGCTCTCCGCCCAATTTATGAATATCCGTATAAATCACACCGGGCCTGACAGCATTAACCCGAATTCCATCTTCCGCCACTTCTTTTGCAAGACCGATTGTGAATGCATCGATGGCACCTTTAGACGCGGCATAGTCAACATATTCATGAGGCGACCCAAGACGCGCTGCTACCGAGGATATATTCACAATACCGCCGCCCTGTCCGCCTTTGGACAACGCCATGCGATTAACCGCCTCTTTTGCACATAAAAATGAACCGGCCACATTGGTCATCATAACCCGTTGCAGTCGATCAAAGGTCATATCTGTAACGCTGGCATGTGTTTCCAGAATGCCGGCATTATTGACAAGAGCCGTCAACGGCGCGAGTTCACGATCAACAGTTTTGAACAGGGAAAGAATATCCTGTTCCACAGCCACATCACCCTGTACAGCGATTGCCCGTCCACCAGCCTCTGTTATCTTCTGAACAACTTCATCAGCGGCACCTTGGTTGCTATGAAAGTTGACACAGACTTCATATCCAGCGGCCGCGGCCTTTACAGCGAGACTGGCCCCAATGCCGCGACTGGCCCCTGTTATGATAATAGAGCCTTTCATTCCGCCTCCAGTCCCTGTTTTAAATCGGCAATCAAATCGTCAGAATTCTCAATGCCAATGGAAAGTCTTAAAAGATCGGCCGGGCATGGTGTGCCGTCGCCCTCGATACTGGCTCGATGTTCTACAAGGCTTTCCACGCCACCCAACGAGGTAGCGCGCTTGAAAAGCTGAAGATTGGCAGCCACTTTGACAGCAGCGCTTTCCCCGCCCTTGACGCGCACACTCATCATGCCACCGAAACCACCTGACATCTGTTTTTTGGAAATAGCATGTCCCGCATGGCTTTCCAGTCCCGGATAAAGAACTTCTTCAACATTCGGGTGATTTTCCAGCGCCCGGGCAATCGCCATTGCGTTGTTGCACGCCTGACGAACACGAACAGACATGGTCCGCATACCGCGCATCAAAAGCCATGCCTCAAACGGTCCGAGGACGGCCCCTCCTGCATTTCTTACTTTTTTCACACGATCCCAGAAACCGTCCTGATTTTTAGTAATCAGGGCTCCGGCCAGGACATCTGAATGACCATTTAAATATTTGGTCGCAGAATGCATAACGATATCCGCACCAAAGTCGATCGGACGGCACAAAAGCGGCGTGGCAACTGTATTGTCGACCGCTAACAGAGCCCCAACCGATTGCGCGACCTCAGCCCAGGCAGCAATATCATCAACAACCCATGTCGGATTTGCAGGTGTCTCCATCCACAGCAGAACCGTTTCACCAGGAATAACCGCCTGCTTTAACGCACCGATGTCACCATTGGGCACAAACGTTACCTTCAGTCCCCAATCGCGGCCCAGTGTCAGCAACCAGTTACGTAACGCCCAATACATGACCTCTGGTGCCACAATATGGTCGCCGGGTTTCAAGGCTTGAAATACACTGACAGCTGCCGACATCCCGGATGAAAACAAAAGCGCATCCTCGCCGGCTTCCAACGCGGCAAGAACAGCTTCTGGCTGATCATAATTTGGGTTTTGGTCACGTGTATACACCCGGCCATTGGGATAGCTGTTATCTGCTTCCCGTTCAAATGTTGTTCCTGGAAAGATACCGGGGATCAAACCGTTATTCGCGTCATCCATCCAACCCAGACCTTGCGCCAAAATTGTTTCTACAGTCAGGGTTGTTTTGTTATTATTCACGGGAAACCTCATTCACAAATAAATTCAGCAAACGTTATCCCATCGTTACTTTTTCACTCACCCAGAAAACGGCATAAGGGAAAATTGATGGATTTGGATACGGAACTCGTCAAGTTAATCAATATATTTCGGGAAACGGAGAATATCCCGTCCCTTACGCAAGATGCAAGTTTAGATACTGCCGCGGCCAAACATGCCTTTTTCATGCAGCAAAATAATACCCTGTCGCATGTTGGAGAGAATGACAGCAGCTTCACAGACCGGCTTACGGCTGAGGGTGTCCAGTATTTAACAGCCGCTGAGAACGTGGCCCTTGGTAAACCAGAGGCTTCAGAAGTCCTGACACTTTGGAGCGAAAGCGAACCCCACCGGGCGACTTTGCTTGATCCCAAATATTCTCATGTCGGGGTTGCTCTGGCGATATCGCCAATCGCGCGCAATACTGCTGGACTTGCTTTCTGGTCGGCGTCATTTATCCAATCGGTACCACCAGAAGACAAAGAGAAAGGTCCGCAACCTTCCTCTTTGCCAAACGCTGAAGAACCAGCGCGTCATCCGGCTTCTCCTGAAGCGGTATCGCCTATCAATCCTGATCCAAAGATCGAGCAGCCTGCAAAAAATTAATCACTCAGCTTACGGAGACGTGTGATAAGGCTGGAGGTATCCATTCGCCCGCCTCCCATCTGCTGGACGTCCCCGTAATATTGGTCAACGACGGCTGTATTTGGAAGGCTTGCCCCGATCTGGTTCGCGGTGCTAAGGCAAATACCTAGGTCTTTGCGCATCCAGTCCACGGCAAATCCGAAGTCAAAATCCCCTTTGATCATTGACTTATAGCGGTTTTCCATCTGCCAGCTTTGTGCGGCTCCCTTGGAAATGACTTCAATAACCTTTTCAGCATCCAGACCTGCTTTTTGGGCAAAATGGATCCCTTCAGACAGACCCTGCACGACACCCGCGATACAAATCTGATTGACCATCTTGGCAAGCTGCCCGGCGCCAACTTCTCCCATCCGCATACAGGCTTGAGAATACGCGTCGATAGCAACTGCGGCACGGTCGAAATCTGATTGTTCCCCGCCGCACATCACCGTCAATACGCCATTTTCTGCACCGGCTTGTCCACCGGATACAGGGGCATCAACAAATCCGACACCCGCTTCCTTGCCGATTTGAGCCAGTTCGGTCGCAACCTCCGCAGAGGCCGTTGTATGATCAACGAACAAAGTGCCGCTTGCCATACCTGCAAATGCACCATCTTCTCCCAGAACAACGCTGCGCAAGTCATCATCGTTGCCAACACAAGCCATAACGATGTCTGCATCCACAGCAGCCTCGCGGGGTGTTACTGCAAAATTTCCACCATATTCCGCAGACCACTTTTCCGCTTTCGACGCTGTACGGTTGTAAACAGTCACGTCATAACCGGCTTTTTGCAAATATCCTGCCATGGGATAGCCCATAACACCTAAGCCAATAAAGGCAGCTTTTTTACTCATTTATAGAACCTCCTGCGTCCTGTTAGACTGCGCGCCTCATTCTTTTAAATGCATGCACCGTTCGTTCAAAGCACAAACTGTTGAGTTTCGGTCCAGCCTCACCTTGTTTTTCATCTTAATCAGAGCAACAATGTGCAGCAATAGGGGAGAAGAAAATGAAATTTTTCACAACTGGACTGATTGCTCTGGCACTTTTGTTCATCTTGTTGGTCGCCGGTGGATATCTTTATTTACGCACCTCTCTTCCGAAAACAGAGGGCGAGATACAGATCGCAGGAATAACCCAACCCGTCTCTATTCTTCGGGACGCATCCGGCGTGCCCCATATTAAAGGGCAGAATTTCCAAGATGTTATGTTTGGATTGGGTTTTGTTCACGCGCAGGACCGACTTTGGCAAATGGAAATGAACCGTCGAACCGGGGCGGGCAGATTATCAGAAGTGTTGGGAAATGCGACACTTGAGACTGACAAATTCCTTCGCACCGTTGGGTTTTATCAAGCGGCAAAAGCTTCTTATGCCAAATTTGACGGTCAGACGAAAAAGCTTATCAAGAGTTATACCAAGGGTGTGAATGCGTTTCTTGATCAACAGACCGGCGCCCTCCCTCCAGAGTTTCTGATCCTTGGCGTGAAACCTGAAAAATGGACCCCGATTGATTCAGTCGTGTGGACAAAAATGATGGCCTGGGATCTTGGTAAAAACTGGTCCAATGAAGTCGCTCGCCTTCAACTCTCCAACATTATGTCATTATCAGAGGTCAACGAATTCTTTCCGCCCTACCCCGGTGAAAAAATAGTGCCGCTGCCGGATTTCGAAAATGAATATCAACTGGCCAATCTGGAACTTCAAAAGCTCTTGACCGCAGCCCCCGCCATCCTGCCGACCGGTGCCGGTTCAAATAACTGGGTTGTCTCCGGTGACAAAACCCAAAGTGGCCGCCCCTTACTGGCAAATGACCCTCATTTGGGCTTGTCTGCGCCGTCCCTCTGGTATTTCGCCCATTTAGAAGCTCCAGGTCTCAATGCAATCGGCGCAACGCTACCAGGCGTTCCTGGAATTATTCTAGGCCGAAATGACAGGATTGCCTGGGGCTTCACCAACACGGGACCTGATACGCAGGATTTATATGTTGAAAAAATAAATCTGGATAATCCGCATCAATACAAAACCCCTGATGGTTGGCAGGAGTTTAAAACAAGGCAGGAAATAATTCGGATCAAGGATCAGCCTGACGTAACACTTACTGTCCGCATCACCCGACACGGGCCTGTTCTTTCAGACATATACAAGGCTGTCAAAAAAGACATCCCTGAAAACCATGTTCTGGCATTAGGCTGGACCAGCCTGATGGAAACAGATGGGTCCATGATGGCATCAAGTAGAATGATGACCGCCCAAAATTGGGAAGAATTTAAAAAAGCCATTCAATTATTTACAAGCCCGCAGCAGAATATGGTTTACGCCGATATTGACGGGAATATTGGATATTATGCGCCTGCAAATATACCTGTTCGCAATAAAGATAATCTTGCGATGGGACGTCTGCCTGTACCGGGTTGGCTGAAAACATATGACTGGGAGGGATTTATACCGTTTGAAGATTTGCCGCAAAGTTATAATCCGACCAAAGGATTTCTGTATTCAGCAAATGAGAAAATTGTTCCCGAAGACTATCCCCATTTTATAACAAGTGACTGGGCAAAACCCTATAGAGCCAAACGCATTCAAGAACGACTGGAGCAAGAAGAGAAACATACATTTCAAACCTTTTCAGATATGCATACCGACGTGAGGTCTTTAATGGCTCTCGAAATCATGGATATTCTGTTGACAACAAAACCCGCAAACGATCTATCCCGCAAGGCTCTTACTGCGCTCAGCATCTGGGATGGGCGCATGACCATCGATCAAAATGCTCCTCTTATTTTCAACGGGTGGATCAGAGAACTGAACAAAGCAATTTATGCAGATGAGCTTCAGGATCTGTTCCCGCGCTATTGGCGTCATCGTCCGACCTTCATCCGGAATGTGTTGCTGAATGTTAACGGCCAGTCCAGATGGTGCGATAACCGAAACACTGAAAAGACAGAAACCTGTAACGAAATCCTGCAAACCTCACTAGCGTTAACCTTAGAAGACTTACAGAAACGGTATGGCGATAATCTGGATCATTGGGAATGGGGAACCGCACATTTTGCCCATAGTGACCACCTTCCTTTTTCCAAAGTTAGCCTGCTGAAGAATATCTTCGACATCTCAGTTCCTTCGGCAGGTGGGACCTATACGATCAATGTAGGACGCAATAAATATTCTGACGAAAGTCAGCCCTTTGCGAATACCCATGCAGCATCCTTACGGGCCATCTACGATTTATCCAACCTCAACAATTCTATGTATATCCAGTCTACCGGCCAGTCTGGGAATATCGTCTCAAAATATTATAGTGATATGGCGGACGAATGGGCGGCAGTAAAATACCGCAAAATGTCAACGGACCCCGCTGACTACACGAAGAATGCCATTGGCACGCTTATCTTGAAACCTTGAACCCGTGCCCTTAAAGAACCGGAAAGGCTCCTTTATTAAACAGCAGCGCTGATTTTTCCGGGTGGGATGTCACATTGGTTACCCGGCAAATAAAGATCAGATGATCGCCGGCCTCAACAGTTTCGTGGGTTTGACATTCAAACACGGCAAGGCTCTCTTCGAAAACCGGACTTCCGTTCTCTCCAATTTTATGTTCGATGCCGTTGAAACGATCATCCAAGGGCGACGCGAAGCGATCACATAGATATTTTTGTTCGCTGCTCAGAATGTTAATCGCAAAGACCCCAGAATCCTTGAATTCCTGACAGTGATTTCCCTGATGGCCAAGGCTGAACAGCACAAGCGGCGGGTCAAGGGACACCGAACTGAACGAATTCACAGTAATACCCAGTGGGCTTCGTCCATCTTTCATGGATGTAACCACAGTAATTCCAGTGGCAAAGCACCCTAAAGCGGAACGAAATTCTAGTGCATCAAAAGTCATAATTTTACGATTTATCTTAACAGTCTAATAGCAAATGGTTGATTTGAATCAACGGGAGAAACCATTCCACAGCTGCACTTTAAAATCACTCTTTTTTTTAACAGTTGCTTTAAAACACCCCATACCTTCCCAGTAAAGGGCTGATTGAAAACCATTTTAAGGGTGGGCTGATCGCGCCCTAAAAACCCGCCAGAACGCCCTTATGAGAAAATTAGTTAAAAACTTCGATAAATTACTCACCCTTTATTAACCAATATCAGAGCAATATTCCGAAGATAGAAATTTTGATTGAGATAAAGGCTGCTTCTCGCATGTTTTGGATTTTAGGGATCGTTATTACGTTTGGTTGTGTCGCCGGCGGGTACAGTGTGCACGGTGATTTTGGCGTCCTTTGGCAACCGCTGGAGTTCTGGATCATCCTGGGTGCTGCAGCTGGTGCCTTCCTGCAAGGTAACCCCAAATGGGTTATTTTCGGGACGCTTGGCAATTTGGGCAAACTTATGAAGAGCGCGCCTTATGACAAGAAAACCTACGAAGAACTTCTGACACTCATGTATGCAATCTTCAAATTAGCGAAAACCAAAGGCATGATCGCTTTGGAGCCTCATATTGAAAATCCGCATGACAGCGCCCTCTTCCAGAACTTCACCAGTTTTACAAAGAACCATCACGCCATGGACTTCATGTGCGACTATCTTCGCCTGATGACCATGGGAACGGAAAATCCACATGAGGTAGAAAACCTGATGGATGTGGATCTTGAAACCCACCATGCAGAACATCATGCTTATTCCTCTGCGATCACTCAGATGGGTGAAGCTCTCCCCGCCTTTGGTATCGTTGCTGCGGTGCTTGGTGTGATTGTGACAATGGGCTCCATCTCCGAGCCGCCAGAAGTTCTGGGTGGTTTGATTGCTGCGGCCCTTGTGGGTACATTCTTTGGTATTTTGGTCGCGTATGGCCTTTTCTCGCCAATGGGAACAAATATTCAACAATATTTTGATGCGGATGCCAAATATTACGACTGTATGAAAACAGGTCTGCTGGCTCATTTACAAGGCTATGCCCCAGCGGTTTCTGTCGAGTTTGCCCGGAAAACACTGTATAGCCACGAACGGCCAACCTTCTCAGAGGTTGAAGAAGCCTGTAACAACGCACCGAGCGTGTAAGTTGACACCTCAAGGAGCGGGATAAAAAGAATGGCCGATGAAGTCGCACCGATAATCGTCAAGAAAATTAAAAAAGCTGGACACGGGCACCATGGTGGTGCGTGGAAGGTGGCTTATGCTGACTTTGTAACGGCAATGATGGCGTTTTTTTTGTTGCTGTGGTTGTTGAATGTAACCGACTCTGTTCAAAAACAGGGGATTTCTGACTATTTTGCACCAACCGTTGCAAGCAGCAGCGAATCTGGCTCAGGCGGCGTACTTGGGGGTACCAGCATGCAAACAGAAGGTGCCATGGTTTCCAACACAGGTGTGCCTTCCGTTATTTCCAGTATTTCCCCGCCTGAACAAGGCAAAAAAGACGATGCTGACGGCGATGGCCAAAGCGAAGTTGATGAAGCAGAATTTCTAGCGCGTCTCGCAGCATTGGAAGAACAAAGCTTTGAAGATGCCCGGGATCAAATTAAGCAGGCCAT
This sequence comes from Sneathiella sp., assembly GCF_047631475.1. Taxonomy (GTDB): domain Bacteria; phylum Pseudomonadota; class Alphaproteobacteria; order Sneathiellales; family Sneathiellaceae; genus Sneathiella. The sequence goes on from NZ_JBLHZT010000033.1 coordinate 29,457, forward strand.
TGCGGATGATCCAAATCTTGCAGGATTGGCCGATAATATTGTCATCGATATGACACCTGAAGGGTTGCGAATTCAAATCGTTGATCAGTTTGACGAAAGTATGTTCCCCGCAGGGGGAACAACAATTGTTCCCCGAGTGAAGCGTCTGCTGGGAAAAATAGCGAAGGCCATCGAAAACCTACCCAACGGGCTATCGATCAGCGGTCATACAGATAGCTCTGGCTTTTCGGGTGACGATTATACAAACTGGGAACTCTCCTCTGACCGGGCGAATTCCAGCAGGCGGGCCCTTCTGGAAACCGGATTGGACCCTGATCGCATAAAACGGGTATCCGGAAAAGCGGATACCGAACCGATGATTGAAGACGATCCGTCGAACCCGACAAACCGGCGAATTAGTATAATTCTGCTGAGGGAAACGCCTGTTCTACCGGCAAACCTGAAATAACCGGGCTTCGTTATATCTTCCAGATTAGTAACTTCGTTTTTCGGCCATCCTTTACGGTCACCGTCCGATCTGGTTTATGTCCGGGTACCTGAAAGCTATTACTGATAAACAGGCTTCCCGGCTTCATTTCAGATTTCGCCTTCTCAAACAGGGCGCTCATGGGAACAGGCGACAAAAAGCAGTAAACCACGTCAAACTGTTCTAGATCCAGCTTCCAGAAACTGCCAAAGAGAAACCGAACATTTTTTGCCCCCGAAACCTTGTTCAGGATCACCGACACAATAAAAGGCGCTGGTGCGCTTTCCGCACCAAAGAAAAAGTGCCCCGGTTGGTTTTTTCCGATCTGACGCATGGTTCCTCCGAGGCCACTGCCCAGATCGATAACCTGCAACCCATCCCTTTTGGGAAGGAGTGTTTCAATTTTCTGTGCTGTCAGATCATTCGTGAGGTAAAGGGGAACTCGATTAACAGCAACATTCCAGAAGGTCGCCAGCAGCAAAACCAGTACAACGGGATAAACCCAGATCGGCACATTCACGATCAACCCAATGATGAGCAACGGTGGACCAAAGAATTGAATAATTACCCACCAATAGGACTGCCCCAATGCAAAACTGATGGCCGCCGCAAATCCACCCTGCAGAACGAGTTGCCAAAAGAGAGGCACCGAAAAAGTCAAATGGACCTGTAGCTGCGGAAGCAGGACGGAAAGGGTGCCGAAAACAACAAGCTGGATAAAAGCGGCGGCCAGAACAGGGGGTAATGAATGAATTTTTTTTAAGAACATTCGATATATTTTTCAATCAGTTAACACGTATCTGGCAAGGAAATAACTTGAAATAGATGACCGCGACCCTCATTTCAAGGGTAACGATACAAGGAATTATTCCGTCTTGCCACAAAATGCGTTAGGGGATTGCATTGTCAAAAAATACGGGACCAATTATCGATCTAAGCATGAACTCAGACTCTCATGCTACAAAAGGTTCACAAAAATCGTTTGATTATTCTGGCGTAAGAATAAACAGGATTTTGGCGTACATCGTTGATGTTGTCGTCATCTTTTTTATTGGTATCGCCGCGAGTACCGTTGCTGCAATCCTTGGCATTGTCACGCTGGGTATGCTCTCCCCACTTCTTGCAATGTTGCTGGCCGCTATTCCGCTTGCCTATCATACGATGACGATCGGGAGTTCCTGGAACGCAACCCTTGGCATGCGCTTATTCAATCTTGAGGTCAGTCTGGCCGATGGCAGAAGCCTGGATTACTTCACCGCGTTTATCCATTCAGCATTATTCTATTTCACAATGGCCATCACGTCGGCATTGATCCTGCTGGTTTCTCTTTTTAATTCAGAAGGGAAATTATTGCACGACTACCTGACCCATAGCTCTGTCCACAACAAGCCGTCATGACAACGGCTTCACAGAGCGTCGTTGATTTTTTCCCATAATAATTTCGTGTAAATTATTGGTTTTATTAACATTTTATTCTGCGGTATCGCTGCGTGATGAATGTTTTCGAAGACGTCAAGACGTGCGAGATCGCCATCAATGGCCTCTGCAACGATCTGGCTTGCAACCGCAGACAACACAACGCCCTGACCGGAATAACCGTGAACGACATAGACATTTGGCTCAAGCCGTTTGATTTCTGGCAGCAGTTTTCTGGTCGCGGCGATTTTTCCTGTCCAGCAATAGTCGATTTTTACGCCCCCCAGACTTGGAAATGTCCGAAGCATATTCCTTTTTATTCGATCCCGGCCCTCTGAAAATGGAAAAAGAGCCATATCCTGACCACCAAATACCAACCGCGTATCCGGCGTTATCTTGAAATAATCGAGGTCAAAATAAGTGTCACAAATACAAGCCGTCGTTGATATCAGCTTTTTGGCCCGCTCTTCACCAAGCGGTTCCGTCGCCAGAATACCGCTACCAACACAAAGGATATTTTTTCGCTGCCCCAGATCAAAAGCGTCAAGATATGCGTTTCCTGCCAACACCAGTGCGGACGCTTGAACAGTTCCTTCTTTCGTGGAAACCCTGACTTGTTTTCCTTTATCGACAGAAAGTGCCGCAGAGTTCTCAAAGATAGTTCCCCCAGCGGCCAAGACCGCTTTAGCCAGTCCCAGCGTGTAATTTAAAGGATGAAGATGACCGCCTTCCCTGTCGTGAAGTCCAGCGATGTATCGCGTACTTGCCATTAAACCGCGCAATTCATCCTTATTGATCCAAGAATACCCTTCGTATCCAAAGTGATCTTCACAATATTTTTTTTCCTGTTGCAGCCATTCTGAATGGGATAGCTTGGGCGCGACATAAAGCTCACCCTCTCGCAAATCGCATTCAATCCCATATGTCTGGATTCGTGAATTCAGAATCTCTTTTGAATTTTCGGAAAATGCCCACAGGCTTTTTGCTACAGATGCCCCGAGCATTTTATCAACGGCCACCATACCAGGGGAAAATCCGGATGCAATCTGTCCGCCACTACGACCCGAAGCACCAAACCCAACTGTTTGCGCTTCCAGCACGATGACGCTGTAGCCCTTGCTTAACAGCTCTAACGCAACACCAAGACCGGTAAATCCAGCGCCGACCACGCAAATATCAGCCTGCACCTCCTCCTGTAAAACAGGTAAGGCCTCGAAGGAATTTCTTGTAGCCTGATAATAGTTCATTGGTGTATTCAAGACGGGATCCGCTGATAAAATATAACTGTGTTCATATGAACTCCCCCTTGCAAGATTGCGGACAATCCTGATGATGAGAAGAAGTTGGTGATAAAAGAATAAGCATCCCTTGGAACTTTTCTGAAAACGGGCTCAGTAACAACAGTGTGGTTTTTAAACAAACATGATTGAAACTCAACTTCATATGTGGCTGGTATTCGGGTTTATCGCGGTTGCCATGTATGCGTTTGCCAGCGACAGAATTGAACTGGAAATTTCAGCTGTTGCTGTTATCGCCGGCCTATTACTGCTTTTCTACTTTTATCCCCTTGTCGATAAACAAGGCAACGATTTACTGTCCGCCCGCGATATACTGGCCGGACTGGCAGACCCTGCCCTTATCACTGTCCTGTCTCTTCTGGTTGTTGGTCAGGGGATCGTGCGAACAGGCGCGCTGGAGAAACCAATCCGCCAACTGGTGACCCTTCGCCGCCATCATCCAATTATGGCGATTGCACTTGTCCTTACGATTGTTATGGTCATCAGCGCGTTTATGAACAACACACCTGTTGTTGTCATTTTCATCCCGCTAATGACTGCGCTTGCAGAACGCATGCACCGATCCACGTCGACATTGATGATCCCGCTGAGTTACGCATCTATTCTGGGCGGGATGACAACATTGATTGGCTCTTCCACCAATCTGCTTGTCTCTGCGTCAGCGACGCAGGCCGGACACGCGCCCATCGGATTTTTTGATTTTTCCGTTCCCGGAATTGTGCTGGCCGTCGCAGGCTTGCTTTATGCCATGCTTGTTGTGCCAAGATTGCTGCCTAACAGGGACGCTGTTACGGATGGATCTGCGCCAATTTCTGGAAAACAATTCATTGTACAGATCGAGATTTCGCCAGACAGCCCCCTCGTTGGTGAACGGGCCGTTGCCGGGCAATTCCCGAGTTTACGCAATATTACCATCCGCTTCATTCAACGAGAAGAAAAGCTACTATTGCCACCGTTTGATGATCTTGTTTTACGGCCTTGCGATTCTGTTGTCTTTGCGGGAACCCGCAAGTCTTTGACAGATGCTTTCGCAGATAATCCTGAGATCCTCCACGACTTCCTTGAAAATGACGATCAATCAGACAGTGAGCCTAACGACAAGCAGAATACCCGGGACCAGACGCTGGCAGAAGTTGTTGTTGCGCCTGCATCCCGTATGATTGGTCGTGCACTTCACCAAATCAGCTTTCACTATCAGACCGGCTGCGTGGTGTTGGGCATTCAGCGACGTTCTCGAATGATCCGCACAAGCAGAATGACCGACATTCGGCTTGAGGCCGGAGATGTGTTGCTTCTTCTGGGCAAACGCCAGGAAATTATGGAGCTTCGCAATAACCCTGATGTTTTGTTGCTGGAATGGTCAACCCGCGAGCTTCCTGCGCTTGCCCTTTCTTTAAGGGCGCGGTTGATTTTTGGAGCCGTTATTTTGAGTGCAGCCACTGGTTTTGTTCCGATTGTCGTCGCTGCGGTAGCGGGTGCAACGGCGATGGTTGTCTCTGGTTGCTTGAATATTCATCAGGCCAGCCGCTCAATCGATCGCCGAATATTCCTATTGATATGGGCCGCATTGGGTCTGGGCGCAGCCATGCAGGCTACCGGGGGCGCGTCCTACCTTGCGCATCAAGCGCTTAGTCTTCTGGATGGTGCAGGGCCTGCGGTTGTATTATCCATCTTCTTCTTATTGGTCGCCCTGTTCACCAATGTTCTCAGCAACAATGCCACGGCCGTTCTGTTCACGCCCGTCGCAATCAGCATTGGAACCGAATTAGGCGTTGATCCAATGATTTTTGTTTTCGCTGTTATTTTTGCTGCCAATTGTTCCTTTGCCACCCCTATGGGATATCAAACGAATCTGTTGGTGATGGGACCCGGCCACTACAAGTTCATGGACTATTTTAAAGCCGGTGCCCCCCTCGTCATCCTTTTATGGCTGGTTTTTTCCATTTTCGCGCCTCTTTATTACGGCTTGCTATAAGTTTGTTAGGAAATTTTAGTGTAGTATTTGCTATACTGACGAAACGCGTTACCCTCATAAATATGATTATTTTGGTTACAGGCACACGATGAAACGAGTCGAAATTCCATCACGGTTCTTCTTTTCGACACCACCCGCCCCCTGCCCCTATCTGGAAGACAAGATGGAGCGGAAAATCGTAACGCTGCTTGCAGGAGAAGATCCAGATCATTTACACAATGCCTTAAGCCTTGCCGGATTTCGGCGTAGTCAGGATCTGGCATACCGTCCCGCCTGCGAGGGATGCAATGCCTGTATTCCGATACGTGTCCAAACCAAAGCGTTTTCAGCCAGCAAATCACAACGCAGGGTGTGGTCTAAAAACCGCCTGCTGAAAGCTATTGAACGGCCCGCAATCGCAACAGACGAACATTTTACTCTCTTTAAAAAATATTTGCTGGCGCGCCATGCGGAAGGTGGCATGGCTGATATGGCGTTCTGCGACTATCAGGCAATGGTCGAAGACAGCCCGGTTCAGTCACAGCTCACAGAATTTCGGCGGGAAGACGGTACCTTATATGCGGTTTGTCTGACGGATCTGATGGATGATGGCCTATCACTTGTGTATAGTTTCTATGATCCGGAAGAAGAAAAAAACAGCCCCGGAAGCTTTATTATCCTTTGGCATATTTTACAGGCGCGCTATCTGGCGATGCCCTATGTCTATTTAGGATACTGGATCGCGGAAAGCCCCAAAATGGCCTATAAAAAGAAATTCCGCCCCGTTGAAATTTTAACAAAAGAAGGTTGGCAGGTTCTGTTTTCCTGATTTTTTTTGGATTTTGGCCATCGCCGGTCAAACAAATCAATTTTTCCCTTAAACGACTGATTTTTGTTCAAAAACAGCATTTATTTTGTGCGAAATGATTAAAAATTGTTCGTATTCAGTCAAATTTTTCACATCTCATTTTCTTTATCGCTAGACCTGATCGAAAACTGCCGCTATCTTCGGCCCCAATCATGCGAAGGGAGAACTCGCATGTTTGGGAGAAATGACGTCAATAGGGAGACTAGTAAATGGATCGTCGTAAGTTCATAAAAAGTGTGGGTGTTGCGGGTACTGTAGGCACAGCAGCAATGGCTGCTCCTGCAATCGCAAAAGGCCGTGAAAAACTCACAATGGTTACAGCTTGGGGCCGTGGCCTCGCAGGCGTTTTTGACGCTGCTGTTCACTTCGCTGACTCTGTCAATGCCATGTCAGACGGCACACTTGAAATCGACGTAAAAGCAAATGGTGAGCTGGTTTCCGGTCTTTCCGCTGTTTTTGACTCAGTAACATCCGGTCAGGCTGATATGTATCACGCCGCCGATTATTACTATGTTGGTCAGCATCCTGCTTTTGCATATTTCACCGCTGTTCCATTTGGTATGACACCAAATGAACTGCATAACTGGTACTACCATCAGGATGGCCACAAATTCCACCTTGAACTGGGTGAAGAATTTGGTTTGCATTCATTCTTGTGCGGTAACACTGGCCCCCAGGCGGGTGGTTGGTTCCGTAAAGAAATCAAGTCAGCTGCTGACTTTAACGGACTGAAATTCCGTATGCCTGGCCTTGGTGGTAAAGCACTCGGTAAACTTGGTGCGTCTGTTCAGACATTGCCTGGTTCAGAAGTGTATCAAGCATTGGCGTCTGGCGCGATTGACGGAACTGAATGGATCGGCCCATGGGCAGACGAAAAAGCAGGTTTCCAGGAAATCACTAAATTCTATTACACTTCCGGCTTCCATGAGCCAGGTGCTGGTCTTGCTGTTGGTATCAACAAAGACCGCTTTAACGGCCTGAGCAAAGCGCATCAGAAAATGATCGAAGTTGCTGCTGGCGAAGCAAACCTTTGGAACCTCCATCAGTATCTTGCCAACAACTCTGAAGCACTGACTCGCTTGCAGGCAGCTGGCGTTAAGACTCTGGAATTCCCAGATGACGTTTGGGATGCATTCGGTAAGGCTTCTCTGGAAGTTCTCGACAGCAACATGGAAGATCCACTCTTCAAGAAAATCCGTGAATCAGTTGAGAAATCCATGAAAGCATCTGCTGCTTGGGACCGTCTCTCTTCTGGCGTGTACGGCGCTCAACGCTCACGAGTTCTAGGATAATTCCTAATCGTATTGAGTAGTCAAAGAACCGGACCTTTTGGTCCGGTTCTGCATTTTTTATACGGACTGTTCGCATAATCATACGTGCATGTACCCAGCCTCTTTTAAAATCACTGATATCTTTGAGGCTATCAAGAATTCCAGAAGAGAATTCTCGAAAAACCCGCATAAAACGGGACGAGGCAGATACGCAATAACTTTTGCTAACCTACGTTGCCTGATATATATCACTGCACAGAATTGATCCGCGGGACTGAACGGGAAGAACCAACATGGAAGCGCTTGGAAGTTTCTTTTTGAATTTTGCCATGGGATTCGTAAACCTACTTATTCTCCCTTGGCATATTTATAATTGGCTAACGCTGGATACTCTGAAAAAGAAAATGAATGTGCTGACGCAAGTCGGTATGTCGATTGAATTCTTTTTCGTCGTCATCGCGATCGTCATCCTTCTAATCGGTATCGGTATATATAAACGTCGTTTTCTATACGGAACCGTCAACACACTGGAAAATTTCAACGCGAAAATCGGTAAAGCAGCCGCCTGGTTTGCTCTGCTAATGATGATCCAACAGGTCATAATTATCGCAGTTGGGCAGATTTTCCGTGGGAACGAAATTATTCTGGCGCCTTTAGGGATGACAATTGTCAGCGAAGAATTGCAGTGGCTGTCTGGTCAATTGAAATTCTACAATGCGATCCTGATCGCAATGGCTTCGGCCTATACCTTTATTGAAGGCGGTCACGTTCGCGTCGATCTGGTTTATGCGTCCTGTAAAAAAAGAACCAAACATTGGATCGATTTTTTCGGAACCCTCTTCTTTTTCATTCCGTCAACGCTTTTACTTTGGTGGTTTTCCTGGCCAATTGCCATGAACGCTATCTTCGCACAAAAACCAATGAACATCTGGACAACCTCCACTCGGTGGCGCTCCGTCCGGCTTGAGACATCAGGGACAGCCGAATTTTCTTGGGTTTGGGGCTTTAAACTGCTCGTCCTGATTTTTGCTGGGTTGATGTTTATTTGTGCGGTTTCATTTTTGCTTCGGAATATCCTTGCGCTTCTTGAAAAGGACAAAGACATTCCAACGCATGTTTCGTTTGATGGAGACCCAATCGGTGGCATTGGCATTGAATCCCTCAGCGATGAAGCCAACACGGGCAAGCGCGACCAGCCTGCCCATCCACTTTAATTTATCTCGGAGCTTTGACCCATGTTATTTGGTTTCACCGGCGTTGAAATTTCGCTGATGATTGTGGGAATATCCCTTTTCGGGGGTATTCTATCGGGATATCCAGTAGCCTATGCTATTTCTGGCTCTGCTTTTGTCAGTTTTGCTGTGATTGCAATCCTGAACGAAGCCGGACTGCTTTACACCTTACAAGAAATCGACGGTGTTATGGAGCAGGTCCCTGTCTTTGAAGGGGGTTGGCAAAAAGCGATGCTTTCAACCGAGTCGACCTGGGCACAGGGGGTTTTCTCCCGTGCCTTTGGCGGTAATGTTGAAACTCTGTTGGCAGTCCCTCTCTTTGTTCTAATGGGCATCGCCCTGGAACGCTCAAACATTGCTGAAGACCTTCTCAGCACAATGGCAAAGTTATTCGGTACCATTCCGGGCGGACTTGCGATTGCGGTTGTTTTGGTGGGTACCCTGCTTGCAGCGTCAACAGGCGTTGTTGGTGCGACTGTGGTAACAATGGGCTTGATTGCCTTGCCGACCATGCTCAAAAATGGATATTCAAAATCGTTGGCGACGGGTGTCATCGCGACATCTGGTACCCTCGGTCAGATTATCCCGCCATCGATCGTGATCGTCCTTTTGGGATCAATCGTTGGCGACATGTATGCCATTGGTCAAGAAAACAGAGCCAATGAGCTAGGCGTAACCGTTCTGGAAATGTTGGGCGAGCCGGCTGTTCTTTCCACGGGAACCCTCTTTAAAGCCGCGTTTATTCCTGGTGTATTCCTTGCCCTGCTCTATGCAACTTATGCAATGGGTTTTGCTTTGCTTAACAAAGACAAAGCCCCCCCTGTTCAGTTGGGAGAGCCGGATCCCTATCGCCTGTTATCTTATTATAAAAATAATCCTTGGTTTTTGCTCGGCGCTGTCTTTGGACCCTTGATTGCCATGGTGGTGTTCTGGATTATACTTGTAAATGCCGGACTGACGGGTTCTGAAGTTGTCGAAAATGTCGTGGTTCATGCACCTATGTCAAGCGGCAACCTTGCCATTCTGGTTATCGTTAGTTTCTTACTGACTTTGGCCTGGGCACTGCGTCCAAGTTACTCGCTGGCACCGATCGTGTCCGGATTGGTCGGGGTTGTCCTGTTATTCTTCGCAGACTGGTTCTTAGTCGGTGGCGACGCGACAGGCGGAACCAAATTTACATACTATTTCCTACCCGGCCTTCTTCTTATCTATGGCCTGAAACACGCGTCTGTCAGACTAATGGAAATTGAAACCCTTCGTGTGGTTTCCCCTCCCGTTATTTTGATCGTCGCAGTGCTTGGTTCTATTTTGGGAGGCGTGACAAACCCGACAGCGGCGGCGTCATTGGGTGCAGCTGGCGCAATCATGCTTGCAGCAAACCGGAAACTGAAAGACAAGAACCAATCAACCAAACCCGTGATCTGGGCCTCGCTTGCGATTATTATTCTGCTTCTCACCCGTGGTAACTTCGACCTGCGGATGAGTATGGAAAATATTGACTTCGACAACAAGGTTGCGATTGCTGTTTCATTGATTTCCTATCATGTTGCCGTTTTTGGCCTGCTATATTCATGCTGGATTTTGGTGCGCGACAAAATCATGTCGGGCATCATTAATGAAACGACCAAGGTCACATCGATGGTTTTTGTGATCCTGATTGCCTCCCTCTTCCTGAGTTTGACAATCCGATCTTTTGGTGGCGAGCACTATATCCAAGAGTTTTTGCAGTCTTTTGAAGATCCCCGCACACTTTTGATTGTGGTGATGATCGTGCTTTTCCTTCTCGGATTTGTGCTGGATTTCATTGAAATCATCTTCATTGTTATTCCGATCGTTGGGCCGGTGATTTATGCAGCAGATCCTGCGTTGATGCCCCCAACCTGGATTACGATCCTGATTGCGGTAAACCTGCAGACCTCCTTCATTACGCCGCCCTTTGGCTTTGCATTGTTCTACCTGCGAGGTGTTGCACCGCCAAATGTCTCGACTATGGACATCTATAGAGGTGTTATTCCGTTTGTAATTATTCAGGTGATTGGCCTGTTGTTACTTTGGAATTTCCCGGAAATCATTACATTCCTGCCTGATGCCTTACCGGCAAATTGACGGAAAAAACAAAAAAAGCCGCTGATTTATTCAGCGGCTTTTTTCTTGGAGTTTAGATAGTCGACCCATTTCCAGCATGCCCAAAGGATCACCGCAACAATTATTCCTTTAACGACATTGTTAAAAACATAAGGCAGGAAGCCCAGTCGAAAAGCTTCGTCTATGCCGCTGCGGAAACTCAAAAAAACCATTCCGATCAAAAGCGTAGCCAATACAGAAATATTTGCCGCTAGGATCCCCAAGCCCAGATGCCGGTACCATCCACGCGACGCAAAATAACTGGAAAGCAAAATTGTCACCCAGATACCGAAGGCGTACCCGTATGTCCGCCCATCTAGTGCAAGGAATGATCCTTCACTAATAAAAAAAGGAAGGCCAAAGAAACCAAAAACAACGTAAATCAGATATGCGAAGCTACCAAGACGCCAGCCGAAGGCGCCCCCGACCAAAACAGAGGCGACTGCCTGTAACGAGGTCGGTATTGTGAAGGTGGGAACCACGGTCCACCCCCCAACAAATAACAATCCTACACCAACAGAGACAATACTCGTCAATCGCAGTGTTTTTTCAAATTGACCAGTTTCAAAGGTTCGGGGCCAAAGTGCATCGATTAACAGGCCATTCGTTTCAGGTGAACTCATTATCAGCCCCTTCCGCGCGGTCAATAGAATAGAGACTTGATGCTAATGCCCCATTTTCTTTTTGAACACTCTAAAATCCATTATGCCATCCATAGTCCTTGGGTCTTCGTCTGGACCAAAGATCTGAGTTTTTTGAATTTTCTGCGTGCCGGTTGTCGGCAGCTGCTCCAAAAACAGGATCCATCCTGGCGGTTTATAGTACGCCAACCGTTCAGCCGAGAAATCAAAAAGCTCTTTCGCCAGTGTCTCTGATGCTTCAGCATCCTCCATCAGAACGATACAAGCAAGAACCTCTTCCTCGCGAACTTCATCTTTAACGGCGATGACCGCGACCTGCGCCACCGCTTCATGAGATTGCAGGACGGCTTCAACCTCCGCTGCGGCTATATTTTCGCCTGACCGCCGAATAATATTCTTTTTCCGGTCAACAAAATAAAGCATATCGGTTTCATCCTGAACGACCGTATCGCCTGTATGGAACCAGCCATCGGTCCAAGCTTCTTCTGTCGCCTGTTCGTTTTTTAAGTAGCCGGAGAAAAAGCCCTTTCTCGGTGTTTCTTCCGAATTTCTGACGACAAGCTCACCCGCAACACCCCGAGGGCATTCAGCTCCGGTATCATCTATAATTTTAGCCTCGAAGCCAGGGAGCGGGCGTCCGAAGGCGCGTGTATCAATTTTTCTGGGCTCGCTGTTGACCGCAAAAATCCGCCCCGTTTCAGTCATTCCCCAAATTTCAAGAAGCGCGAAGCCATACCGGTTTTCGAAAACTGCATGCAATTCCGGTTCGACACCCGCCCCAATACCAAACCGGACCGAATGGGCGGTTTCCCATTCTGATACCGGCTGGTTAAGCAGCATCGGCGGTACAACGCCTAAATAATGGATAATAGTCGCGCGCGTATCGCAGACTTCCCGCCACCAACTTCGAGGGTGGAAACGATCGGGAATAATCAAACATCCCCCCGTCAAGATCATACAACCCAACGAGACAACAGCCGAATTCATATGAAAAAGAGGCAGAGGATTAAATAATCGTTCTTTACCGGGACGAATATCAACCAAACCACCGAGTTCAGAATACCATTTCCCTGCCGTCAGATGATAGTCATTGGTCAGGATGCAACCCTTAGGCCGGCCCGTCGTACCAGAGGTGTAAAGAAGGCTCGCTTCCGTTTGCAGTCCCGGTTGCCCACCGACCGCTTCCCGCTGAGGTTCCGGAACCCCGTCGGAAAAAGCTCCAATGCCAATCACTGGAAGATTCCCCCGTTCTGCAGCCACTTTTTCAAGGTCTGCAAAACGCGTATCGATACAGATGACAAGATCCGCATCGGAATGATCCATTTGATACAGCATCTCGGCATGGCGATAATCCGGATTGATCGGTACGCAGGAAACGCCAAGTGAATTCAGGGCCAACAAATGAAGAATATAGTCAGGACGGTTTTCCAAAAGGAAAGCAACCCGGTGCCCAACGGTATATCCTGACCGGGTATATGTCGCCCGGATTTCGTCAACCGCCACAGCCGCTTCGGCATAGCTGATCTCAGCCCCCTCAGGACTGTAGTCGCGCCCCTTCAGCGGTGGCACACACAAAAAAGCGTTCTGTGGGTAAAGTTCAACTGATCGACAAAACGCCTCATAGACCGTTTGCATCATGTCTCCGGCTTAACTGAATTTGTTGTTACGACTAAACCCTCTAGGCGCAAGTCGACCGGCATTTCCCCGTCTTGTAAACCAGCCGGTCAGGTCATGCTCTGTCCGTGTTCGTTCACCGGATTTCCAGCTCAAACCTTCTTCGCGAACAAAGGTTCTGATGTCAGACAAACCGCCATCTTTATAGCGTTGCAATGTTACTCCCCGGCCCCGCGTCATCTCGGAAATTTCGTCCAGGGCGAAACAGTTCAGTTTGCGGTTATCACCAACCACAGCAACAGAATCCCCTATTGCTTCGATGCAAAACGCTGCCTCAACATCCCCCGAGACATTCAAGGTCTGCTTACCATTTCGAGTCTGCGCAATAATGCTATTTTCATCAACAACGAAACCACGGCCATCGGTTGATGCCACCAATAATTTCCGTCCTGGTTTATGAACAAACAGGGCGACGATATCCTGATCATTCCCAAGATCAACCATTAACCGAACCGGCTCACCATGCCCGCGTCCTCTTGGTAATTTATCGCAGCCAATCGTATAGAAACGGCCATTCGTTCCAAACAGGACTAACCGATCCGTGGTTTCCGCAGTAATCCAGAAACGCTCCTTGTCACCGTCCTTGTATTTTTCATCCCCCGTTTGGGCAACATGTCCCTTTAATGCCCGAACCCAGCCTTTTTCCGAACAAATAACCGTAATAGGTTCTTTCTCGATCATCGCTTCAAGCGGAATATCAGGCAGATCGATGGCTTCACCGACCCGCGTCCGGCGCAGCGCAACATCAGGATGCTCTTTCAACGTCTTTTTCAGGTCTTTTAGCTCAGCTGAGATCGCTTCTTTTTGCAGATCTTCGCTGTCCAGCAACGCAATAAGTGTCGCTTTTTCTGCTGTCAGCTTCTCATGCTCGGTGCGAAGCTCCATCTCTTCAAGTCGCCGTAAAGACCGAAGTCGCATATTCAGAATAGCTTCTGCCTGAACCTCAGTCAGCTTGAAGGTTTCCATCAATGACTGCTTTGGATGATCATCTTCTCGGATAATACGAATAACTTCATCCAGATTAAGGAAAACAATCAAATAGCCGTTCAGCACTTCCAACCGGTTTTCAATTTTACCAAGGCGGTATTTCGAACGGCGTACCAAAACGACAAATCGATGATCCAGAAAAGACTGCAAAACATCCCGCAGGCTCATGACCCGCGGTGTTTGCGTGGCATCCAGAACGTTCATGTTCAAAGAAAATCGATTTTCCAGATCCGTCAAACGGAACAGGCCCTGCATCAGCATTTCCGGGTCAATATTCTTACTTTTTGGCTCCAGAACCAAACGAATATCTTCCGCAGACTCGTCTCTCACATCCGCTAAGAACGGCAATTTTTTTGCTTGAATGAGTTCCGCAATACGCTCAATCAGTTTCCCTTTTTGAACCTGATAGGGAATTTCCGTGACAACAATCTGGTATGTCCCCCGGCCAGTATCCTCTTTCTCCCAAGTAGCGCGTTGACGAAAACCACCGCGCCCTGTTTCATACGCTTCGCGAATGCTTTCAGTTTTTTCAACCAGTTCGCCGCCTGTTGGAAAATCCGGTCCCGGGATAAATTCCATTAGCTTATCAATACCGGCACCAGGATATTTCACAAGATGCAGCAAGGCGTTACAAAGTTCCGTTGCATTATGAGGGGGAATAGACGTCGCCATTCCCACAGCAATACCCGACGATCCATTTGCCAGCAGATTTGGAAAAGCCGCGGGCAGCACAACGGGTTCTTTTTCTTCCCCGTCATACGTATCCCGAAAATCGACTGTATCCTGATCCAGATCCCTGAGAAGCAATTCAGCAAAAACCGTCATCCGGGCTTCGGTGTAACGCATGGCAGCGGCATTATCGCCATCAATATTCCCGAAGTTTCCCTGCCCATCTACGAGCGTGTATCGTTGGGCAAAA
>NZ_JBLHZT010000034.1:0-42333 GCF_047631475.1 Sneathiella sp.
GTTGACGAAAAAAGAGTAGAAAATAAGCTCAATAAGCTGTGGCCGGATCGTCTGACGTATTGCCGCAAACCATCGGGTACCTCCAACCATCTCCACCCCTTTCAGCCAGACTATACAATATTCAAGCCCAGTTAATCATATTCGACAGACCATTGAACAATTTCGGTTTCTTAAGCGGTCTGCAATTCCCATTTATAAGTTAACTAACATTATTGATGCCAAATCAGCAAACATTACAAAACGCTTTAGGATATATATAGTACTCATATACGAGAATAGTGGCAAACAGGAGGGTCTCGGCGAGATCTGGTTCCTACTCTTTCCGAGATAGGCTTTGCCTTAAATAAAAAGAACGAACAGGACATAAATGCGGTATCTGGGTCTGATCATTATCCTCTTTGTTGTCTCTGGCTGTTCCACTTCTCACGAACTACAGCCATTTGATCCAACCCGCCCCAAGGCCCACCACACCCAAGACGGCTTTCGTAATCTTTATCTGGACGACACCCAAAAAGCGGGTTTTTTTGACTTTCTGTTCAAAGTTCGTTTGCAAAGCAATTGGCCTGATGAAAACGCGCTGGCAAAAATGCCTCCCACACCCCGTGTTTCGGTCGATATTGCATCGATCACCTCTCCGCCCGACAATGATTTGCAAGTCACCTGGATCGGCCATTCGACATTGTTAATACAATTCGACGGGATCAACATCCTAACAGATCCCATGTTTTCTGAACGCGCTTCCCCATTTTCCTTTGCCGGTCCGAAACGGTATACCGCACCGGCCTTATCCATTGATCAGCTACCTGATATTGATGCCGTAATTATCAGCCATAATCACTACGATCATATGGACCTTGCGACCATTCAAGCCATTGGGAATAAGACGAAATGGCTGGTTCCTCTGGGAAATGCCCGCCTTTTGCAAGAGGTTGGCATAACCAATGTGATTGAATTGGACTGGTGGGAGAAAATCGATTTTAAAGGAATGGTCCTGACGCTTACCCCAACACAGCATTGGTCTGCCCGGGGACTGTTTGATCGATTTGCAACCCTTTGGGGATCCTGGGCGGTTCAGTTCCCTGCCCAGAATAGAAGCTTCTGGTTTGGCGGCGACACTGGTTATAATGACATCCAGTTCAAGCAAATTGGCGAAAAATTTGGACCATTTGATCTGTCGTTCATTCCCATCGGTGCATACGCCCCCAGATGGTTCATGAAAGGATCCCATGTAGATCCAGAGGAAGCTGTCCTAATCCATCAGGATATAAAGTCCGAGCAATCAATCGGAATTCATTGGGGAACTTTTGTCCTGACCAGTGAGCCGGTCGAAGAACCCCCGATCGCCCTTAAAAAGGCACTAAAAAAGGCGGGTATTCCGCAAAATAGTTTTCTCGCACTCCCCATTGGAGAAACTTACCGAAAATCTGAAGAAAATGCTGTATTAGCTGGTCAATAGGGCCTGTTTATTGGGTTCAACCGCGGTGTCTGGGCCCAGTGGAAATTCCGGAAAAAAGAACCCATAAACTGGGTTTCCCATTTCCCTTAAAAGACAAGCTCCATGTTCTATATTGAGCCCTGCCGTTTTTCAATTTAGCGTGCGAAAATGGCAAAGCCAGAACAAATGGGCATGATTATTAAATTTGGCTTATATTTAAGGGCCTATTTCCCATTCCCTAAAAAAAGACGGTTCAAATTGATCCCTCTTAAAGATTTCTGCTAACGCTCTCTTGCGTACATATTTATGACACAGGGCACACGCAGCACATCTCTCACGGAGGCACAAAGATAAAACCATCACAAATTCAATATTGTAGAGTGAAAATAATCTTCTTTACAATTAGGGGCATAATATCTTTTTATTGGAGCAAGTAATACGTACACAAAGTAAGTTTGTTCGACGATCCCTCGCTAACGGGAGAAGGGAATTTTTATGAAATCAATGAAAAAAATTGTGACAGGGATGGCAGTAGCCGCCACGATGGTGGCAGGCGCCATGTCATTCGCCTCTGCGCAAGACCTTAAGTTCTTTACCATTGGTACAGGCGGCACAGCCTATACTTATTATCCAGTTGGCGGCGTGATTGCCAACGCCATCTCAAAGCCTCCCGGGTCCCGGGAATGTGGTCAGGGTGGCAGCTGCGGCGTTGACGGTCTTATCGCTTCTGCCGTGTCATCACGCGGATCAGTCGATAACGTAAATGCCATTATTTCCGGCCTGCGCGATTCTGGTTTTTCACAGTCTGACGTTGCCTATTGGGCTTATACCGGAACCGGAACAATGGAAGGAAAGGCACCCGCCAAGGACCTTCGCACCATTGCGGCCCTGTTTGAAGAGCATATCCATTTGGTTGCCCTTGAAAAAAGCGGCATCAACTCTGTTGCTGATCTGAAAGGCAAAGTCGTTTCCCTCGACGAGCCAGGCTCTGGAACCTATGTGGATGCAAAACTCATCCTAGAAGCAAATGGCTTGACGACAAAAGATGTTACGGCAGAAGCCTTGAAAGGCAATGCCGCATCCGAAGCATTGCGGAACGGTAAAATTGATGCCTTTTTCGTGGTCGCAGGATATCCAGCTGGTTCCTTGGTTGAGCTTGCTTCCGCTGAAGACATCAAACTGGTACCGATCGACGGGGATGCAGCTAAATCTTTGACCGACAAATACGGTTTCTTCTCCCAAAGTGAGATCCCGGCCGGAACTTACGAAGGTGTCAATGGCACACCGACGGTTGCCGTGGGTGCCCAGTGGTATACAAATGCCAAACAGGACGAGACCCTGATTTACAACATCACAAAAGCTTTGTGGAACAAAGAATCCCGTAAGCTGCTTGATGTGGGTCACGCCAAAGGCAAAACTATTACAACTGATACCGCCCTTGCGGGTATCGGTGTACCGCTGCACCCAGGTGCAGAGAAATTCTACAAAGAAGCCGGGCTGATCAAGTAAGCTTTCACATCTTCAGGATCCCAGACGCCTCTGCGTCTGGGGTCTTTTTTTATTGCTGTTTTTTGGGGAAGAAAACATGACTGAACAGGGCGGGAGCAAGGGAGCACCCAGTGCTGAAGAACTACGGGAAATAGAAAGACGCTATGACCCTGAAACAGCCTTTCGGTTTTCTGGAAAGAAGATGGCACTGTTCATTTCAACCGTTCTGGTTGCAATGTCAATTTACCATTTTTATGCCTCGGGATTTGGTCTTATCCGCGAACTCTTGCACCGTGGAATTCATTTATCCTTCGTTCTCGGACTGGTATTCTTCCTCTATTCATTTTTTAAAGCCAAAGACGGATATGTACCTGCACCGCGCTGGTATCGTCCCGGAGGTATTCATCTTATTGATATTTCCTTGGGTTTTCTGGCCGTCGGTGCCGCAATTTATCTGCCGTTATTGCCGCCCGAAGTCGTCTCGGAACGGGTCGGCAATCCTTCGACATCAGACGTCTTTATGGGAACAGCACTCCTGCTTATAACGCTGGAGGCAACCCGCCGGTCAGTTGGACCAACCCTGCCCATCATTGCCAGTATCTTTATCCTGTTTGCCTTATTTGGACCCTACGCACCCGGTGCACTAAAACATGGCGGGACAAGTTGGTTAGGCTTGATAAATCATATTTACATGACCAATCAGGGTATTTACGGCATCGCAATCGGGGTCATGGCACAATATGTCTTTCTGTTTATCTTATTTGGTGTTTTAGCCACTCGCATAGGCCTCGGTCAGCTTTTTATTGATCTGGCGATGATTATCGCGGGTCGGTTTTCAGGGGGCCCGGCGAAAGTTGCTATTTTTGCCTCTGCCTTTATGGGCAGCATATCGGGATCGTCCATTGCCAATACAGTAACAACCGGCGCGCTTACCATCCCCGCCATGAAGCGCGTGGGATATCCTGCCCGGTTTGCTGCCGCCGTTGAAGCCACAGCCTCAACCGGAGGGCAGATCACCCCCCCCATCATGGGGGCTGCCGCTTTCATTATGGTTGAATATCTCGAAATTCCGCTCCGGGATATTCTGGCAGCCGCACTGTTTCCCGCCCTTCTGCATTATTTTGGCATCTTCATCATGGTGCATCTGGAAGCCAAGAAACTGGGCTTACGGGGTCTAACATCCGCAGAGCTACCCAAACTTTTCCTTGTTCTGAAAGAACACTGGCTGGCCATCACACCACTTGTCATTTTGGTGTATTTCATTCTGGCGGGCCGGACACCCGACTTTGCTGCTGTCTATGGGATCATTGCCTGCGTGGTTGTTGGATTTTTAAAACCATCCCACCGCCTGACTTTTATCGATCTTTGGGAAGGGCTTGGCGCCGGCGCCAGAAATACCATCGCGGTCGGGGCCGCGGCCGCCTGTGTTGGGATTATTGTGGGTGTCGTCACCCTGACCGGCGTCGGTTTCCGATTGGGATTTGTCGTAGTTCAAACTGCAACCGACATTGGCGCCATCTTTGGGACAACCTGGCCGTTCAGTTTCTTTGAAGTCCCTCAATGGGCACTGTTCTTCTCGCTGATCCTTGTCGCCATTGCCTGTATCTTTATGGGCGCCGGCATACCGACAACCGCCACCTATATCATTCTGGTGGCCGTCGCTGGACCTGCCCTTACACAGCTTCAAGTTCAGCCACTGGTCGCTCATTTCTTTGTGTTTTATTATGGCGTGCTGGCCGACATTACGCCCCCGGTTGCGCTTGCCGCCTATGCAGCTTCCGGGATTGCCGGATCCAATCCGTTTGCAACCGGCAACACAGCCTTCCGTTTGGGGATCGCAAAAGCGATGGTGCCTTTTGTTTTCGTCTACTCTCCGGCCCTACTGTTAATCACTGATGATTTCACCTGGTCCGCCTTCATCATTACACTAACCGGTGTGATGGCAGGTATCAGCCTGCTGGGCGTCTCTTTTTCCGGCTATCTGTTTGCTCCTCTCTCTCAATGGGAACGGTGGTATATTGGCATTGTGTCATTGCTGTTTATCGCACCGGGTATAGTCACGATGGGCGTTGGCGCTTTGCTCGCATCTCCGATCATTATTCGGCAGATCATTTTGGCACGCGAAAGAAAAACCCTTGCGCCGCCCGGTTAAAGCCAGACAGCCTCGTTTGTAACTTCGATCAAACGGGGCTTTCTTATCTGTTCTGATATCTTAGACGGGATTACCTTTCCGGCGTATCAACAAAAGAACACTGCCTGGTCGTCTCATGAGCAGGTTTGGTACTACGAAACCGAATATCCGCCCGTCCCCTAAAAACGTAAATCTATCGGTCACGCCCCTGTTGCAGTATGGGAAACGTCACTGAACCATATCAAATGTTCGTATCAGACCCAATAAATGCGACCGTTCACCGGCACGCCAATGAGCCTTAGAAAAGAGCTTTCCAAGCTGCAGGCAATCCAAAAACTATATTTTCTAGCAAGAACTTAGCCAAATACGGGAATGGCTTACAAACCCGTCAGGAAGCCTCGTAAACTCCGTTTCTGTTTACGCTTCCGAAACCATCTGGATGATAGAGTAAGCTGTGGTAATGTGGAGCCTCAGCTTGAAACCTAAAAATCTGTTTTTACAAAAACAGCAAATCGCCCTTATTGTTGGCTTGATAGTTATCGCCGCTGGTTCAGCGGGCCTTTGGGGTTGGGGACTCTACAACGCAGCCCTCGAACAACAAAGAGCAGGCTTGTTAGCGCTAACACGATCACAGGCACAAACCATCGCGGCCGTTGCCCGGTTTGATGCGCGTGACGTCAATGCCGATAATCCTGAAGGTGCTGTTGGAACGACGTTAAGTCAAGTGATTGACACTTACCGACATTTTGAAGGCTTTGGCAAAACCGGAAGTTTTTCTTTTGCGGTCAGTACCGCGAATGGCAACAATTATTATCTGGAAACCGGCGGACACAAACACCTGAAAAGTAAGTTAAATGCCGATACAGACGTGCTGACAAAAGATGTGCCCATGCAATTGGCGTTATCCGGACATTCCGGGACAATAGTTACCACAAATGCAAACGGCGTTGAAATTTTGGCCGCCTATGAATTTGTTGACAGTCTAAATCTGGGTATTGTTGGCAGTATTGCCATTCAGGAAATCAGAGCCCCTTTCATTGAAACCGGAATTATCGGGATTTTCTCAGCGATCGCTATTATCATTTTTGGTGCCGTCGCCAGCTATCTGTTAATCCGCCCCCTGATTTTAAAACTTGCCGGTCAGAAGAAAGCTCTGGAAGCCAGTGAAAGACGGTTTCAGGACTTTGCCATGAGCGCATCTGAATGGCTGTGGGAAATGGATGAAGATTTGAAATTCACCTATTTTTCAGACTCATTTGAAACAAGCACCGGCATAAATGCTCAAAAGTTGATTGGCCGGGCGCGGCAACCTATTACCAACAGCCCCGAAAGCGCCGAAAGCGCCGAAGTCTGGCAAAATCACATTCAGGATTTAAAAGACCGAATGCCTTTTTCCGGCTTCATCTATCAAACCACTGACCACAACGACAACGTCATTTGGCTACAGAGCTCCGGTCAACCCTATTTCGCTTCAGACGGCACCTTTTTGGGGTATCGTGGTACCGGCATAAACGTAACTGAAAAGGTCCAGATAGAAGAAGAAAACAAGCGAGAACGAGAAAAAGCCAAAATTGCCCAAAATCGTTTGATTTCCGCCATCGATATTCTTGAAGACGCCTTTGTCCTGTTTGACTCAAATGACCGTCTGGTGATGTGTAACGAAAAATACAAACAGTTCTACGAAAAATCCGCTGATTTATTCGTTCCAGGAAATAGTTTTGAAGAAATTATTCGAGGCGGCGCAGTGCGGGGCCAATATGCTATCCCGGAAGGGTATGATGTTGAAGACTGGGTGCAGGAACGAATGACCGCGCACCGCAACAGTAACTCAGTGCTGGAACAGCAACTGGAAAATGGTCGCTGGCTGAAAATAGCGGAACGGAAAACACCTGAAGGTGGTTACGTGGGCTTCCGGGTCGACATTACAGATCTGAAAAATGCCCAACAACAGGCTGAGCTGGCGAATATTGCAAAATCTGAATTTTTAACCGCAATGAGCCACGAAATCAGGACTCCAATGGCGGGGATCATTGGTTTAACAGACCTTTTACTTGAAGATGAACTCAGTGATCAACAATTAGACTTAGCGCAAGGGATCCGCGTTTCCGGGCAAAATCTGATGGCCATCCTGAACGACATCCTTGACCAATCCAAACTGGAAGCGGGTAAAATAGAGATCGAAAATACTGATTTTAATTTCCGCCATCTAATTGACGAAACCGTTCAGCTTTTCTCAGCAAAATATCGGGAAAAGGGGTTGAACCTGGACGTTAAGATTGATGCGGATCTCCCTCAGTCGATCTGTGCAGATCGATTGCGGATCGGTCAAATCCTGTCCAACCTCATTGGGAACGCTCTTAAATTCACAGAAAACGGCGGGACAACAGTTTCTGTCAGACAACTGAGCCAGGAAGATGACAATATCTGCCTGAAATTTGAAGTAACGGATACCGGCATCGGTCTTACGAAAAACGTTCAGGACAAACTATTCAAACCATTTGCCCAAGCGGACAACTCGACCTCCAGAATCTACGGGGGCACGGGCCTTGGTCTTTCCATTTCAAGAAAGCTTGTAGATCTGATGCACGGCCAGATTGACGTCAGCAGTCAACCGGGCGAAGGGAGTACCTTCTGGTTCACTATTCTCTGTAAAAAGTCAGAACTTCAAGTTCCTGACGAGCCCGTTACCTCCCGCAAGAAAAAGTGGCAATCGACAAAAAGACTGAATATTCTTGTGGCGGAAGACAACGACATCAATCAACAAATCATCCGAACCATCCTGACCCAACTGGGTCATGACGTGACTGTAAGGGAAAATGGTGCGGATACAGTCCAATCTGTAGAAACAGATGTTTTCGACCTTATTTTGATGGATGCCCGCATGCCCGTAATGGACGGGCTGGAAGCAACCCGGCTTATTCGGGCAGGCACGACCCCCAACAAAAACATACCGATTATTGCCCTAACCGCAGATGTCGTCGCGAAGAATATGCAAGATTATCTGGAGGCCGGTATGGATGAAGTCTGTTCCAAGCCGCTGGATTTGCCGAAACTCATGACAGCGATGAACACATTACTGGATGAAGAAATTCATAAACTCGCAAGCTGATCTGCCAAACGATCCCTTAGATGATCCCTGTCACTGTCCGGATGCCAATTGCTGACGCACATGATTTTCGTAATTTTGATTGGCCGCCTCTGCGGTCATGGCAAATAAGTTCTGTGCCTGACGAAGGTTAAAATACCCAATCGGCGAATAAGCAAGATTTTTGGGTTCGATGCCTAGCACATGAAAGTCTATTTTTGACTTATGGTCGGCCGAAATCTTCTTGTTTATATCCATGACCACAAATTTAGGTGCCCCTTTATGACGATCCAGCAGTTCGATCATATAATCCTCAAGTAAATTAATGCGCCCCTGTAACTCATGCGCGTTCACATACCGTTCATAGGCGCTTTTCCCGCTCATCGGGACAATACCGCCCGGATCAATGATGACCAACCGCCACAAATCCTTACCCTCGACCACCCGCTCAAACGTATAATTATCTGGCTTATTATCCAGCCATGCATACCCTTTTCGGTTAAGCTCGCGAGTTCCCTGATCAAGGGCGATGCGCTGACCATCTGTCAGAGATCCATTTTGTTCAGGGCGGGCCATCAGGTCTTCCGCCGTGCCCTGTTTCATATATTCAACAATTTCGATCCTGCGAACCCCGTTGCTTTCGAAAAACTTCGTCCCGACCTGTGTGGCTTCAAGTGTTTTGTGGACCTTAACCCCTCGCACGAATTGGGTATCCACTTCATTTTGCAAGACATCCCGCCCGAACGAGTCCATCGCCTGCGCATCGCGGGCGCCACTTTTGATAATGCGGATCAACCAGTTTGGATTCTCAAGATGTCGATAAACATAGCTGGTCGCGCCTTTCGCAACATATTCACCCAATAAAATCGAAACGTCCTTGCCATTAGGCCCTTTGAAATTCAAAGCGCGCTGGGTTCGATAGGTTTCATTTTCCAGGGCGCTTCTATTGTCACGGCCCGCCCCAGTTTTCCTGTCAGATGACGGCCTGACTTCACGGCCGGACAGGCTGGCATTTTCCACCACGCCCTCTGCCCCGGCAACCTTCTCACCGCTGAAGGGCACATTATCATTTGCAGGTTCAGGAAGCCCCAGCTTCATTTCCGCGACAGCTTCCTTGCCCGTTCCTTCCAGTTGATGGGATTTGTACAAGTCAGCGGTAAGCTGATTGGCTGCTTTTTGAATGGCTTCCAGATATCCCTGTGCTGCCTGATCGCTTATTTGCTTTATTTCCGCTTCGGTTAGCGCACTACCTTTCTCGGCACGCGCTTTTGCTAACGCATCCTTCGACAGAATATCTCTTACCCTACCCAGATTGGCCCGGTTGTCGTTCAGCGCTACAGTCATCTCGACGACGGACTTCAGGTTGCCAAGCTTCAAACCTGCAATCTGTGCAGCATCCAGGGCACGGACAAAGTATTTCGCACCTTTGGACGCCAGTTTTACCGGATCGCCATCATGCAGGATTTCCTTGAGCATATTCGCGACTTGCTCAAAATAGGACTGGCGGCCTTGATCTGTTGTCAGCGGCTTTTTGAGGGTCGGCGGTGTATCGGATAACAGGCTCTCTACTGTAATGCTGCGTTTTGCGGCCTGTAACGACATGACAACATGTTCGATCGCCCCTTGAGTATGATAGGCCTCCTGCGCGAAGTAAAGGGCGCGGGATTGGGCATTCCGTAACTTCAACCGCAATGCATCCTGGCCTGTGGCGTCTGCTTTTTCGAATTGCTCACGAAGTTGCAGAATATCCTGCAAGGCCTCTTCATATAACCGATTTTCTGCTGTTATCTGAGCATCCTCGGGTTTGGTATTGGAATTTGGATCCTCCAGAAGCTGCTTCTTCCGCGCTTCAATTTGCGCCCTGAAAACATCATTGGAGGCTTCCACCCAGCGCAACATGATCTCAACATTGATACGATTGGCTTGTGGGGTATTTTGCAAGATAAGATCACGATGGGCTTGCCAGACGTCATTCTCCATATATTTCCGGCCGGCCAGATGGGAAAATGCATCCTGATAGGTAATATCGCCTTTTCCGGCCTTAATCAGACTTTGAATGGTTTCTGTGTAAGCGTTGGTATCCAGAACGGTTCCTGTTTCACGCCCACCGATTTTTGCCGCCTGCCCCCAACCGGCTGCAAAACGGGCATTAAACAGAATTACCGCCAACTGCGCTTTTGGTCCGACAAAGCTGATATCATAATCACTGGTCAGGTTTTCAGAACCAAACGCTTCCACTTCACCGCCCAACTCCTTGATGATTTCTGCCGCCAGACTATCGACAATCCGGCGCCGGAGATTGACCAGAAGGCGCATCTCGACAGCTGACAATTCGCCCGTTTGATAGGCTTTTCTTGCTTTATTCCAGTTTCCTTTAAAGCGCTCCATCAATGTTTGAGTAGGTCGGTCAATATTTTCAATTATATCCCGCGTGTTCATTGCTTCGGTTTTGATGGCAAGCCGTCCTAGACCTTCTTTTTCAACCACTCGTAATGTCTGGCCATCATATAGCTTGCCCGTCAATTCGTTGGACAACAGCTGAATATCCTGAAGGAACTTTTGGGCAGCAGCATTTTCGATTGCCGTACGCTCGGCAGCTGTCAATTCAACCCCTTTGACCTCTTCTGCGGTTTTAAGATCCTTTTCGGCCAAAATCTCCCGCACTTTCGCAAGATCGGCCCGGTTTGCATCCAACGCCACAACCTGCTCGATTAATGCCCGATACTCCGCCAGTTTTATTCCCGCGATTTGGGCAGCATCCAGTGCCCGAATAAAGTATTTTGCCCCTTTGGAGGCGAGCTTGGCAGCATCCCCCTCGTGCAAAATTTCCTTCATCATATTGGCGATCTGTTCCACATACGATTGCCGACCTTGATCCGGTGTTAAATCAATTTTCAATTTAGGCGGAGTGTCCGATGTCAGGCTTTTAACCGTAATTTTGCGTTTTGCCGCCTGAATTGACATCACCACATGCTCAATCGCCCCTTGGGTATGATAGGCTTCCTGAGCAAAATACAGCGCCTTTGACTGGGCATTACGAAGTTGCTGGCGCAAGGCTTCTTTTGCAACGCCCGTCGCTTTTTCAAACTGCGCACGGAGCGCCAGAATATCTTTAAGCGCATCTTCATACAGCCTGTTTTCAGCTGTGATCTGCAAATCGCTTTCCCGCACCGGATTTTCCTTGTCCGCGCTCAGCTCCGCCATTTTCAACTGGATTTGCGTTTTGAAATCCCGATGAGCAGACTCGGCGAAATCCAGTACTTTTTGAACGTCAGCCCGCAGCGCTTCCGGTGTTTTCTCCAACACCAAAGCCCGGTGCTTCGCCCAGTTCGCATCTGACAGGTATTTTCGATTGGCCATATGGGCAAAAGCATCTTGAAAAACACTATCGCCGCGGCCTTGTTCTATAAGACTTTGGATGGTTTCTGTATAAGCGTTGGTGTCCAGAACAACACCGGTTTCCCGCCCGCCCAGTTGCGCAGCCTTGCCCCAACGACTGGCGAAGCGGGCGTTAAAAATAATGACCGCCAACTGAGCTTTTGGGCCAACAAAACTGATATCATAATCGCTGGTCAGATTTTCCGACCCAAAGGCCTGAACTTCACCGCCCAGTTCCCTGACAATTTCATTGGCAAGGCTATCAACGATATCTTTGCGCAACAGGGTCAGTTTGCGCATATTCGCGGCGGACAGCTCCCCTTTCTGGAAAGCCTTGCGCGCCGCATCCCAATTACCGCCATAGGTTTCCAGAAGAATGCGGGTTGGCTTATCAACATTTTGAAGCCAGTTTTGATAATTCAGTTCGCGGATCTGCGCCTCTCGTAACTGGCTGACACGTGTGGTTGGGCCTGTGCCCGGAACAGGGCCTTTGCCCATATAAGACAGGATTTTATTTATCCGGGCCTCCTGCAAGCGGGTCGATGCAGATTTTTCACCGCCCTCAAGAACCTTGTTCGTGCCTTTAAGGAGAACAATCGTCAAAAGATTACCCAGATAGTCGTCCTGCGAAATCTGATTGCCCTCAAGCAAACCGTTCATCGCCGTCAAAAGACCGGCTTCGCCCAAGAAAGCGACATTTTCAAGTGCCCGTGCGTAGGATTTTCCGGCCGCCGCTGTGCTCCCTAGGCCTCTGGCTCTTTTGCCCAGCTCCTGCGCTGTTTTACCAAACCCTTTCAATGCCCCTATGATCAACAGATTATGGGCATATTCTTTTACGATCGTTTCGCGAGACCAAAACTGGTCCTGCAAGGCGAGTGTCGGATCAAGTCCGATACGCGCCCCCCGGTTAAGCGCAGTAAACGCACCGGCTTCAACCGCAAGTCCCGTTCCATAAGCAAGCGCTTTTCCGCCGAGGGTCCGCACCCCGCCAAGCGCCAGCATTTCCATGGTGACGGCCCGTCCAAATTTTCCAGCAATTCCGCCCGGCAAAGCAACGGTCGCAAAAAGCTCTGCCCCCTGTTTTGCGTTCAGGAAGCGGTCGACGGTTGCCAAAGGGCCTTTTTTAGTAAGATTGACGAATTCAGTTCCGACCTTGGTTGGATCAAGCTTGATCTGTTTAGGGATGGTATATTTTCCGTCTGTAAGGAAACCATGACGGGTTAAAATGGTTCTGTCAGCGTCACTTAATTGACCCGGCAGGTTGGCCCCAGCGCGGATCAGTGCAATCTGAACCTTTTGACTTTCTGCGGTAATCTGTTCAAGCGCTTCTTGAGTTGCATCCATGCCCACCAGCAGGTTATACGCCCGGGCGGGGCCGGCCGACGTCCAGTCTTCGTGCAGATAATTAACAAACGCGTTGATTTCACCGGCCAGGGATGCATCCCGTAGCGGCACCAAAGCACGGAACAGGCGCTGTGGATCTTCTTCCAGTAACGCAGACTGATATTCGTTTAACAGTTGGTTCTTATCGTTGATTGCAACCCGGGCTTCCAGATCCTTCGCTGCCCCGGTCATGAGACGCCCTGTCTGGGCCAGCTTTTCAAACATTTCAAGTAACGGATTTGAACTGCCGACCAAGGCTCGCAAATACTTTGCTTCTGCCGTTACGAAGAAGTCATACAGTTTCGCTTTTTCCGGTGTGGAACGGGTAGGATCTTCGTTAATGAGCTCTGCCCGGCGACTATCTTTGTAGGCCAGTTCGGCGTCATCCAGCGCCATTTCCAGCCAAAAATCCTTATATTTTCCTGGATTGGCTTCATACTCGCGATCCCGTGGATCATTTTTATGATTGGCAATTGTTTTTTCCCGCAAGCCCCGGCCTGCGGTCATTGAGTAATTCTTGCGAGTGTCCCAGATTTCAGTCGCAGACCGACCATAGGCATAAACACCAGCAAGTTCGCGCTGAACGGCTTTCATTGCCGCTTCCCGATGGGTTTTTGCCAGAAAACGGCCATACCATAGCTCTCCACGTGTGTCCGGCGCCGAATATTGGCCCGCGTTATCGAACCAATAATCATCCATACCATCCCGCACGGAACGAAGCTGATTCAACTCGGCAATGGCACCCGCCAACCGGGCTTTATCGTAGTCCTTATCCCTCAGCAACAGGCCTCGATCAGAAAAATCAGACCGGATCTGAGCTTCATACTCCTGGATCGCTTTATTCGCAGCCATCCGCAGCTCGTTCATTTTTTGCACCCGATCTTCTTCAGGCACCTGCAATAAATCAAGACGCAGCTTTAAGCCGGCAAGTTGCCTGATTTCAAAGCGATAGGCGGCCGCGCTTCGATCAGGTTTATTGTTCTGAGCGGCATTGCGAGCTGATTTCCCCGCGGTTTGAATTCTTTCCTGTAGGTAACCGTTCAGTGTTTGCGACACAATCGCACCCTGATCTTTCAAAAAGGCACCCAGTATCTTTCTCTGTTCGGCCGATACGCCTTCACCGTTCATGCGCAGTCGAATACTGTCCAACAAACGTGTTGCTTGCTGGAGCCCGATCTGAATATCTTTTGGACCAGCCTCCTTAATCAGCTTTTTCATCTGAGCCTGCAAGGCAGGACCCGCAATATCATAACGCCCGGCAGCAATAGAGCCGCGCACAATATCCATCAGGTCTGAAAGCGAGATTTCTTGTTGGGCAAGTTTTTGCGCCCATGACTGACCCTGGTTGATTTGCTCAATCAAGCCGTTCGCCGCTTTTTCCAACGCCTTCCTATAAACCCTGTCCAGATCACCGACAGTTGCCAGCTTCTCCTTAAAGGCAAGAAGTTGTTTCTTGAGTGCTTCTTCGTCCGCACCCGATCCAAGTTTCGAAGACTGAAGTGAGATATCCGCATATTCAACCTGAAGATCGAACCGATCTTTCACATCCTTTGGAATATCTTTCATTTCCCGCAACTGTTTTATCAGCAACACGGCTGTTTTATCAAAACTACCGGAAGAAATTAAATCGTTCAGGGCGATCAGACTGCCCGACAAACGCGCGTCTTGTGGCAATTTAGCGATTAAATCAGCCAGCCTCTTTTCGTCTATTTTGTCACCGATTGACAGGAGTTCGATTTTGAAGCGTGAACCAATAAGCGCTTCATCACCTGGATTTTTGACGAGCGCCGTTTCAATCGCTTGTTTTGCCTCAGCAAATTTCCCGGCCCGCGCCAGACGCTCTGCATTTCCAAGGAGTAGCGTAGAGACCAGTTTAGGATTGGTTGAAATCTCCAGAACGGTGGCGATTGCAGTATCGCGTTTGGCGGTTAAATCTTCTAACGGCCCGAGTTGATCGCGCTGAGATTGGGGAAGCAACGCGTAAACGCGTTCAAGGTTATTCACCGTATCGATCAAGGCCACCGACCGCGCCAGCTTCACAGACGGATCATCCGACGTCGTTTGATTGATCAGGTCCAGAGCCTTCTTGAAATCCCCCCCGCGCATGGCTTGATGGGATTGATCCAACCGGCTTTTTGCACCGTTCAGGCCAGCAAGGCTTTCTCCGTTCGCTTTCTGATGATCATAGATCCGGGCTAACTGTCCATTGACGCGCTCCAGCAAATTTGAAAGTTGCAGGTTTCTGCTTTGAAATTCAGCATTCGCCGGAAGTGCTTTTTGTAAAGCGGTCAATGATTGTTTCAACCGTTGAACGGCCGCCTGGCTGCCCGAATGGTCCAGTATTTTCTCTCCTTTTTCAAGGCGTGCCAGTTGTCGGGTTATTTGATCGAGAAGAGGTTTAAGGCTTTTAGCTGACTGACCCGGCAAGCTTGCAATTTCTGCCAATGCCGCCAACTTCTGCAGCATCTCATCAGGTTTGTTATCCAACCCTTTCAGCTGTCCTTCCAGTCGTTGGTTCAAACTGTTTCGCAACTCATTGGAAGACTGCATCAATATGTCTTTTTCCGACTCTCCCAATTTATTGTTTTTATCCAGCAAGGCCTGTTTTAGAAAATGTGCCCGCGCCAGATCCGCAACCAGTATCTGTTCTTCTGTTTTTGAAAATGCAGTGACAGCCGCCGCCCGCTTCATTAATGCATCGATAAACAGCGCACCTGTCGGTTTCAGACCATGATCCTCCATGAAATCCGCAGTTTCATCGATCAATTCGTCCGCTGCCGTCGCTCCCAATTGCTTGATCAAGCCAATCAGGATCCGGGGCAGCACTTTTTGCGCCATCTCGTCCGTTTGCTCAAAGGCAGGCATCAAGCCTGTGTTGATCCAGTCGATCAGCTGTCTTGTGCGTTCCAATTCTATTTTTTCAGGAGAGGGAACAGGCGTTAAAGCCTGCTGATCCTGCGGACGAAGACTGGCGACCTGTGCCCGGACACCCGCAGGCGCTGAAGGAGGCCGTTTGATTTTGGCAAGATACGTATCGCGCACCGCTTGAAGAGCGGCCCGCTGGTTGGTAAAAACCTGCGCAACAACGGGTTGCCCGCCGTCCTTAAAAGCAGTTTCCGTCTGCCGAACCCCTTGGATCGTTTTATCCAGAACCTTGACAATTTCCTTGATTTTATCCTGTTCGATTATCGGATCTTTTGGGGTTGCCTGAGATGTATTATTTGCTGTCGTCGATGCGGGAGCAAACCCTTCAGGCTGCACGGCGGCTGATTTCAGGGTTTCCATTTTCTTCTGCAAGGCATCCCGCCCTGCAAATAAAGAATTACGCTGTCCATCCAGCGCGCCCAGCAAGCCGGGAATTCCAGCCCCCTGAACCGACGCCATCATTGTTTCTACGGCTTCGATATGAACGTCAATGTCGTCAATGGCCTGTTTAAATTGCTGAACCGCCGCGGTCTGGTTGACCGCAGGAGGGGCTTTCGTCTGATTTTTTAGCGCGGCAATTTCCGGAAGAAGCGCGTCTTTCGCCGTCTTAAAGACGAGCTGTTGCTGGGCAAAAACCTGATGAGCAATTGAAGTTTCTGGCGTGTCCTTTTTCAACCTGGTAAACAGCGCAACCTGAGCGCCAAGCGCAACGGCTGCCTGTTCCAGTTGATGCAGCCGGCCCTGATTATCCGCAAGTAACACAGGCGCGGGAGATGTCCCGATTGCCAGACCGCGTGCGTTTTCCGCAGTTGATCCAATACCCCCGGCGACAGCGCCACCGATTGCGCTACCCGCCGCGCGGACCAACTGTGTCGAGGCCTGATTTATCCGGCCGGCCATTTGACTGCCCCGGTCTTTGGCCTGGCCGTCAGAGCAACTGACTTTAGGCGCGCCAGAACCGACGCATTGCCCACCGCCAGAGCCTGGCATTTTATATTGTTGAGCCTGCTTTGCCTGTTGAACATTGCTGATATTTTTAGCAACAGCATTGGCCGCCGGACTTGCTGTTCCCTGAGAGGCCCCAGAGGCCGAGGCAACCTGTTTTCCTTTATTGTTTTTCTGGTTCGCCGCCGCAGCCCGCGTGCCTTTCACATAAGCAGCCCCCATTGCACTATTAACGGAGTTGATCTGGCATTGACCCGTTGGCTGTATGTCACTGACGAAACCCTGTTTGGTAAGACCCGCGCGAACCTGATCGCGGTACCCACCGGCTTTTTGAATGCGAGTGTCTATGTCTTTCAAACGGGCATCGATCGCTTTTTGGCTCATACCAGCCTGCGCAGCCAAGGACGGTGCGCCGTCTTCACCCGGCACCAGATTGGCCCGCACCTGATTTAGACCTCCCAGCTCACCGTTCAATTGCCCCAGATCATTTAACTGTTTGTCGATTTGCGCTGCGACACGCCCGACCTTCAGAGGGTCAACTTTTCCATCTGCGCCAAAAACATCGGGCAATCCACGGTTATAATCACTGACAATCTGTTGCCCCTTGGCCCCCAGTGCACGATATCCTGAAAGTTCAGCAGTCGTTTCTGCGGCCCTTACCTTATCACCAAACTTCTCGTCAACCTGCCTGTTATGAATGGCAAATTCGCGTTTATGACGTTCCTGTGCCCGTTCCAGCTTCTCAACCTTTTCCTTGAGATTTTGCCTATCACGCCACGAGCTGTTGGGGGCGTTTTCCAATTCTCCTAATTCTTTTTTAGCGCTGTTCAGCTCTGTTGATTGATCTGGATATCGCGTAGGAAGAGAACTTCTGAATTTCTCGCGTTGCTCTGTCAGGTCTTTCAGTTGGGCTTGCGCTTTTTTGTCAGCCTCCACGGCTTGCTGATGCCCGTCCGCATTCGGTTGCCCCTTGAAGTTTTGCACTCTGTCTTCAGCAGCTTTCAAATCATTTATGCCCTGTTCCAGCGCCGCCAGTTTTTTATCTCTGGCATCTGTATCCAGCATGCCGCCAAAGGAGCTTAACGTCTCCTGCATTGTTGGAACGCCGTCCTGTTCCATTTGGTTGCGCAAATCACGGGCCCTATAAGCCGGTCCACTTTTCTCGTTCTCCAAATGGCCGGTGATTTTCTTTCTGTCCTGCTTAAGCCGATCCAGTTCACGGGCTTCGCCAGAGTTTAAACCACGCCCATAGGACTCCTGATATTCCACGCCGTTCTTAAGGCTCGACAAATCCCGGATAAATTTGTCTGCCTGTTCAACAATACCGCGGGCTTTCATGATTTTATCAAAGTCACCATTGTCTGAATCTTTATACCGGTCGATATAATCCTGCGCGGCTTTTCGTTGTTTACGAACGTCATCTGCCTGACGCTCCATCTGTTTTAATTTGTTTTTATCCTGACGGGCTTCTGCCGAATTACCCTTTGCCTTGGTCTCAAGCTGCTTGATCCGCTTCTCCATTTCCCGGCGCTGATCCCGAAGTGCCTGATCCTGTTTCTTCAGCATCCTTTCTTTCCATTGATCCTTTGACTGTCCGTACCCCCGGTCCAACGCATCTTCAAACGCGTTTGCATCTTTCTGGTATTCGCGCTCCGTCCGTTCAAAATCGCGTACTTTTCGCTGGAAATCCTGTTCGCCTTTCTGAACTTCGTTCAACGCTTTGCGGGCATCTGCCTGTGCGGTGCGATGTTTTTGACAATTGGCGCTACGGCAATTTGGATCGGCAGGAGGGCCTTTGCGGGCCTCGCTTTCTTTACGGCGCGCATCGTCATATTTTTCCTGGGATTTCTCTTTCTTATCGTCCAGCGCATCCCGTTCTTCGCTTAGTTTCTGGCGATCCTCAGACAGCTCCTTAAAACGGTCATTCAGTTTTTTCTGCGCTTCTTTCAGTTTTTTCCGGTTTTTAATTTCTTCATCTGCCTTTTTATCATCGGCCAGCTTTTTCTTTTTCTTCTCCAATTCCTCGCGGGCTTTGCGTAACGCCTCTTTCAGCTCTTCTTTTTCTTTATCCAGTTGTTCCTGCAACTCGTCAGCAATTTCAGGGGCCGCGCATACAGGTTCATCTTCTTCCGGGGCCACATTGGACGGCAGTGATGCCATAGCAACACCCTGTCGGATGAATTGCCCGATCGACGCAGAAAGCGCGTTGATTTCACCAAAATTTATGGGCGCCCTTGGGGTATCACTGACCATGCTTTGCTGGCCGTGCTGGTCAGAATTCATATGGGACGGTGACTGGTTTAACAAAGCCTGCGCCCGTTCCTTGGACCCCAGGCGCGCATTCCCAGCCTCTTCTCGGCGGGCTTTACGCAATGCTTCTTCTTCCGCTTTTTTTGCTGCCTGATCATAGGAAGACGCATTGTTCGTCGTTTCTACGGTTTCCGGTGTTGCTGCGGGCTGATTAACGATAGCCGGTGCATCGGATGGCGTTTCCGTTGACGTCAACGCCTTGGTTTCAGGCGTCGGTGAAGTGGAGATAGCTGTATCCCCACCGCTTTCCGTTTTCGCCGGTGCAGACATTCCGGTTGTGGATGTGATACTGTCCGGTTTAGCGGGTGGTTTTTCAAGAACGGTCGGTTGGGTCGTTACGACCGTTTCGGCCGTGCCTTCGGTTGACGAGGGAGCTGGCGACGCCGTTTTTGTATCTGTGCGGGTTTGGGTCCCCGAACCTGTGGTTAATCCTGGAGTGTTCGGGCTTGTTTCTGTTTCAGTTTTTATCGTGGGCGCACCGCCTGTTGTGATTTCAGGCGTACTTGTTGTTGCCGTTTTAGGCGCCGTTGCAGTTACAGAAGGGACGGTCTCTTTTAAAACCGTTGGGGCGGTATCCCCACTAAGGCGAGACGGGGATTGCGTAACCGCGCCAAGAGGCAGGCTTTGTTTCGGAGCGGCCAATGTCGCCGGGGCTGAAGAAGATGTTCCGGCGGTGGTTTCAGTTGTCGAGGGGGCCGTTGTCGTGTTGGGCCTGCCCTGCACCGTGATCGTCTCATTTAGCTCCGGATCCGTGTCACTTTGAATGACAATTTCCCCTTGAAGAACGGCGTTCGGATGCGGTTTCGGAGGTACAAGATTTTTCGGGATGACATAAGTGCCACTCGTTCCTTTACTGCTGTAGTAATCAACCGTTGTGCCCGTATTGCCGGAACCACCGGTCGTTCCAGGTAGCGTATTTGGACTTTGCAATAAAATTGATGGCCCTGTGGTTGTCGAGGTGCCCCCGCTGGTTGTCGGCAAGTTTGAATAAGGGCTTTTATAACCTTGTGCCTGTGTCGCCTGTTTTGCCTGACCCGCCTGTTGGGCCTGACCGGCCTGCGTGGCGTATCCCCCACCAGTTGTCGGTGTCTCTCCCGCAGAATAGGACGGTGAGGAATTTTGATAATAGCTGGGTGTTTGTTGTGCACGAACCGCCCCAACCGTTAAGACGAGAACACTACTGAGAGATATCAGAAGATATCTGGCAACCCTTTTTGCAGGTCCGGAACGACGATCGCCCATGGCATTTGTCCTCCCCTCCTATTGGCTAATGGTTACAACAAGATCTCCGCGTTGTGGAGCATCGGCATCCAATGGCGCAAAATTACCAAGAGAGATTTTCGGCAATACTTCTGTCACTGTTACCAGGCCCAGCTCTTTTTTACGGAGCATCAACAATTCTCCCGTTGCAGGATCCGTCAGTTTTTTGAGAATACGTTCGACACGGAATTTATCGTTCATCTTCAGGCCCGTTTCAGCACCTGCATTGATGTAAACCTCACCGCCATCGAAGTCGACCACCTGCCCTGTCCAGGGAAGGTTATCTGTTTTAGCGGCTATTTGCTGAACCGCTTTGGTAATACATTTGCGCGTGGCTTCACCAAGCGGGGTTTTCAAGAACTGATTGGTCCCCAGACTGACTCCCTCATAGCCGACATTTATATCCCATGATGAATTGTCGATCTGCTCAGAAACCCGATACACTTCCTCCACTTGGGACGTGGTGGCATTCACCAGCCGGATATCCATGGCAACCTTGCCACTGGCCGTCTGCCGGGAAAGCCCGACACCAAGCATTTTACCCAGACTGCCACCGGACAGGCCCAAACTCATCCCACCGCCAGAATCCGCAGCACCAAATTCGGTGACAGATCCATAAATCAGGAAATTGGTTCCTGTAACCTGCCCAAGGGCGGGCCCTGTGGTCGCACTGGTAACGCCTTGACCTTTCATTTGCTGTTCCGCAAGAACCTGCCCCATATTGGCCCGTTCCAGGACAATAAACCGTTCACTTTCAACAAGGGCCGTTGTCATCATCGCCGATATGCCACCGCCGATATCCCAATCACCATATTGCTGTTCAAACGATCCGATTGCGTCAAACTTCCCTACGGAAACAACCCGTTTTGGACCTTTAATTTCCTGAACTGTGTCAGTCAGAACCGGAATT
This sequence comes from Sneathiella sp., assembly GCF_047631475.1. Classification (GTDB taxonomy): domain Bacteria; phylum Pseudomonadota; class Alphaproteobacteria; order Sneathiellales; family Sneathiellaceae; genus Sneathiella. Next base: position 21,251 of record NZ_JBLHZT010000034.1, read on the forward strand.
TTTTCTTCATCAGCCTTCGCAGCCCCTCCCAGAAGACTGACAATCGCAAGAGCACTCAAAAAAACGTTTAAAGGGGAATATCCAACACGTAACGGTTTTGCAATCATGACAAGTTCCTAGCTTTAAAGTTAGTTATTCACGGATCTTCCACCGGCAGCCAATCCCCGGTTTCTTTGACTATTTTATATCGTTCGACCAACGAGCCATCCTGCGTCACGATATCCAGTATCAAACTATCCGTCTGGTCTTTGATCTCGCCAAGTTTCAGGCGTTTGTTGCCGTTTCGGATTAATTGATATTCAGCGATCAAACGAACGGACTTTATGGTTGGACCATCCGGGCCATAGGCCTCTTTCGTCAGAGCACCGGCGCGAGAGCGCCTCAGGCCAGCGTTTATCGGAACCTCTGGCGGAGTAGAAATCGTGGGTTCATTTTGAGAGGCGGCCAGTTGATCCATTAAATGAGAAAGGGCTGTTATTTGGGCAGCAAGAGATAGAAAGTCTACCTGCCTGTCTCGAGACTCCCGAAAAACATATGGATATCCAAGCTGGCCTTGCGCCCGTGCTTGCGCGGCTTCGCGGTTCTGGTTCGCTTTTACAAGCCGGTCATCATCTGCAAAGGCCGACGTTCCCATTAAAAAAGGCACGGCTAACAACATCAGCTTTGAAATGTGATGCAAGCGCGTCGCGAGAGACAGCCTTAACAAGAGGGAACCTCTTGCGGCAGGACTGGAAAAGGTCACCCTGCTCTCCATTTTTATTAATTTGAACTATCTAATATAGAGGGATTACACTGTCAGGACAAGAAATCTTCATGCCCATGATCAGTTATTCAGACCGAAACCAGCAGGAAGGGTGAGGCCTGCATGGCTCTTCTCTTTATAAGAGCGGGCACCGTATGGAGGATGGTATCCGGACAGGGTTTTACCGACTATCAGTGCAAACGCCGGAGTTGTTTTTATCCTCTTCAAAAGGTCAGTGCACCCCTACCTGACCAGCAGAATGTAGAGCCGTTGCTGAACAGGCAGGCCACGCGCCCCCAAAAAACTGCAGTGTCTTATGCGGCACTAAAAAGCCACCTGCTGGCCCAGATTGTTTTCTTTGGCTTTTGTCACAACAAAATGTGCGACGGACAGATCCTGCGCGGCTATTCCAAGAGATCGATAAAGCGTTATCTGATCCTTGTCCTGCCGCCCGTTGATTTCCCCTGACAAAACAGCGCCGATTTCGCCCTGAATATCGTCTTTTGTGATTAGACCTGATTTTATCATATCAACTATTTCGCCCGCTTGCGCTTCTGCGGAAGGCCAATAGTCAACCCACACCTGAGACCGTAAAATCGCTTCATCGTCCAACTCACGCATGGTCGGGATGGACGAGCCTACCGCGTTTATGTGGGAACCACGGGTCAGCCAGCGGCCCTCAAGAATCGGTGCGGGAGACGCGGTGACCGTACAAATAATGTCAGCAGTTTTTACCGCTTTTTCCACATCGGTGCCCGAGCAAAAGCGAATATTGGGATATTTCTGAACTGCCCGCGCAATAAATTGAGCCGCTTTTTCCGCAGAACGCCCCACAACCTCTACAGTTTCAATGGGTCGCACTGTACATATTGCATCCAGATGGAATTCTGCCTGCTCTCCATATCCAACAAGAACAAGGGATGACGCCTCTTTCCGGGCCAGAATATCTGTCGCGACACCACTTGCTGCCGCCGTGCGAATTGCCGTCAACAGGCCCGCATCCATCATCGCAATGGCGCCGCCGGTTTCACTTTCAAACAGAACAATCGCACCGCGATGCGAGGACAACCCAAGCGATGGGTTAGTCGGGAACAGGCTGACCAGCTTAACCCCAAAACAGGCCGGGTCGGTTATCGCGCCCGGCATGACTCCCATTTTATTAGCTCCGCCCACCGGAATGGCCGTACGAAGCGGCAAGGTTTCTGTGCCGCGTGATACGGTTTTCATTATATCAGACACCACGGTGATGGCTGCCTCCATGGGTAACAGACGAGCCACATCATCATTGCTCAGAATAATCATTTCTCTCGCAGACCTCCCTTACCCCATTGTGGTCCAGTTAGCCCCAAATTCAGGGTTTCCTCCAACAGTGACGTATAAAATTCCGGGCGAATAACATAAGGGAAATGTCCACCCCACAGAAACCGATAGGCGACTTCTGGTTTTAACCGGGCTCTGACAGACTGCCGCATATCATCCGGGATCAGCGGGTCATCCTCGGTTTCGACCGTCACGGAATTTGCCTGATATTCTGATAATTCCGGACCAAATTTCAACGCAGACAGCCGCGCGCGAAGTTCTTTTTCCAGAATACGGCCATTGACTTCGTTAAGCAGCAGCTCAACAAGATCACTTTGCTCGGGATGCGTTTCCTCCCACAAACGAAGCCCCGCTGCAAATCCTTGACGCAATTCTTCGATAGGGGCAGCTTCAAGATCTGAGGAATAAGGAGCCCGTTGATCCATACCAACAACAGAATGCAGCGTGTTTGCCGCGATCAGGACCGACACTTTTTTGGGATGAGCCGATGCAAAATACTGAGCCAAATAGCCCCCAAGGGACGATCCTAAAATACTCGCGCGGCCGATCTCCAGTTGTTCAAGCAGCAGCATCAAATCTTCGGACCAGTCTTCAATGCCGCCACTATTCGGATAGCTAAGAGCCACAAGGCGCAGACGATCAGACAGCGCCTCTATCTGTTGCCAGAAAATATCTGCGCGGCCCAAAGTGCCGGGAATTAAAATCAGCGCAGGCCCGGAGCCCACATCCAGTACGCCCCAATCACGCCCATTTAACATCATCCGCTTTTCAGGGTGGCGCGAAGAAAAAGCGTCCCGTGCTTTTATCAGTGCGTTTGTCATGCGAACGGGTCCTCGCTCTTAGGCCAATAATTCGGTTTTCGTTTGGTATAGGGTATGTTGGCAAAATCCGGTGTAATGGCACCGGGCGTGGCGACCGGGATCACTTTACTGGCGATCGGATTAAACCCTGCCTGATAGTGGTTGGAGGACTTGACGCAAATATATTTGTAGTCTGCAAGAGTAATCCCCAGCTGCTCAAACGCTTGAGGATGAAAGGTCTGGGTTCGAATATCGTTCACGATAATATCGATCCCCTCGCACTGAAGCCAAACCGTTTCCCCCATAGGTACAGGCAAGGTCCCAAACATTTGGCTGGCACCGGAAAGGCAGCGCTTAACGGTAACGGTCAAATCCAAAGGGTCTCCGGACATTGGACCGCATTTGCCTCCCAATCGCAGTGGTAGCGTGGCCCCTTCTCCCGCTTCCCGGCAAATCCGCACCGCAATCGGATCCCAGAAGATACCCGTTGCAACAGACGTCATATTGCGATCCAGCATCGCTTTAAGCATAAAGGTTGAGTCAGATGGCGCCCCTCCCCCTGCATTGTCAGACATATCAGCAAGCACGACCGGCCCGTTTTGTTCAGCTTCCGCTCTATCCAATGCCGTCTCAATATCAATATTTTCAGAGAGTAGTTCACGCCTAAGGGCGTATAGGCGTTGTCCAAGGTCGGTCGCGACAGCGGTTGCCTGCTCTGCATCTCCGTCACAAATGGCAAGCGCCCGGGTCCCCGTTCTGGGGTGATCCCCCCACGGGAAACCGTGGGCAATAGACAAGGACAAAATGCCGTCTTTTCCTTCTCGCGCACTCATCGCATCTACAAAACCCCGCATTGGCGCATGAGGGGTAGGCATGGCAAGAATCATTTTACAATCATAGTCGCGCATGACCGGCTTAATATGCCCCAACGCTGTTTCGCGCGCCAGACGAAATAAATCATCCGCCCGTTCTGGAATATCAACATGCGGATACTCTTTAAAGGGCACCAGAAGATCGGCCTCCGTCATCATGGCGTCTGTCAAATGACAGTGCGGGTCAAGCAAGCCTCCAATAATGGCATCGGGGCAGATTGCCCGGCATTTTTCTATCAAATCGCCTTCGCAATCATCATACCCATCGGCAATCATCGCGCCGTGAAGCGCCAACAAGACAATTTCGACGGGCCCGTGCTGTTCCAGATCATGAAGAATTTCATCGCGAAAGCCTTCATATACCTTTTTCACGGTAGGCCCCGCAGGCTGCGCATGTGCGGACAGGCTTTCAACTACAGACCAACCCTCAGCTTCCGCCAACTGGCGCCAGACATGCAAAGGCGACGTCCAGTATTGGATCGGGTCTGACGTTGCATTTCCATGATGGATAGCCGCCTCTTCGAAGCTCAGCATCCCTGTTGGCAAAGGCGAGAAAGAATTTGTTTCTGTACTCAAACCCGCGATAAAAACTTTCATTTCTTATTCCTTGTTCTTCAAGTCTTCCGCCTGCTCCAATCCGGTAAAACGGATACCCAAACTGGCAATCATATGAATTAATATGAGAATAAAAGCGATCGGCACAGCGGCCGTGAACCAGATCATCGAGACGGGCAGCAGTTCAGCCTGACGCGCCAGACTGCGCCCCAAAAAGCCGAAAGTGATGTTCATATTGGCCCCAAATAAAGAATACCAGATCACTGGCAGGGTAAAGAGCAGAACCCCAACAGCCCGAATGACGGCCAGCATTGTGCCAAGGGGCCCCCTGATTGCGACCATTGCCGGAAACAGCGTTGGATCTGCCCGATAGCGGAACGCGGCGGACGCTCCTAACATGCCAGCCCACACCATGGCCCGCCGGGACAATTCCTCTGTCCATACCGGCGGGGCGTCTAGCAGATATCGCGCAAATACCTGCCAGGAAGCCGCCATAACCATGACCAATACCGCCGCGACCGCCCCCCAAAGGGCAATCCTGTTTAACTGCGACGATATCTGATCAAGTGTTACTGCAATGGCGCGCATGAAATCAGTTCCCCTTGGCTTTCTCCCATTCGGAAATCTGATCCTGACTGATCAAACCACTGTTATAGGCAGGTGCAGACGCTGCCCGGAAAGCATCCCGTGCAGACTGGTCCAAACGTTGAATTGAAACACCTGCAGCTTCCAGCTTTTGAAAAACCGCATCCTGTTTTTTCAGCCACTCCCGGTTGGCCATTGTTGCCGCTTTTGCCGCAGCATCCACGGTGGCCCGATCCGTTTCACTAAGGCCCTGATACCACATCTCGGAGACGATGGTGATCCGAAGGGATGGTGTAATCGCGGCATCCGTGAAATGTTTGATAAAGTCAGTATGACCAAACAACAGGGGCACAAAAGCCGGATTCAGATATCCATCAGCAACCCCGGTCTGCAAGGCGTTTGGAACCTCGGCCCAGCTGACAATCGTCCCGGCTGCGCCCCAGGCTTTATAGAGCTCGATCTGACTTTCATCCAGCGCCCGCATGCGCAAGCCTGCCATATCTTTGACGGATTTGATCGGACGTTTTGTATTGAAAATACCAGACGCTTGACCAACAGAATTAACCGCAAGAACCCGAACGCCGGCGGGCGTGGTCTTTGCGTTAATTTTGTCCAGCATACCGCCTTCATTCAGGGCCTTGTCGACTTCTGCTATATCTTTAAAGAAATACGGCAGACGCAACCCATAAATCAGACTATCCAAGGATCCCACAATATTCAGCGGGGACATGGAAACTTCAAGCAATCCCTGACTGACCTGATCAAACAATTCGTCATCACCGCCCAGCGATCCACGCTGATATTCCTCAGCCTTGATCCCATTATTATTCAGATATGTGCTAAAGCTGTTTGCCCAGACATAACTGCCGGACGCTTCCAGATTTTGCGGACTGTCCAGCGCAATTTTTACTTCTGCAAGGGCTGGCTGCACAAAGGCGCTGGTGGCAGCAACTAAAGCACCAAACAGGATTTTTTTATATTTCATTGAACCTCTCCATGTTAGTTATTTTCGAATAAACGCTTTTGGCTACCCTCCTCCAATGAAGCCAAAGGCACGCGGTAAAAACAGACTGAGGGCGGGTACCTCAATCAGCAAAATCAGAACCGCAATCTGTACAACAACAAAAGGAATAACGGATCGGGCAAGGCGCCAGTAATTGACACCCGTTACCGTAGACACAACCAGTAAGCAGCCCCCAAGTGGCGGGGATACAAGCCCGATACAAAGATTAAAGCACAGCACAATACCCAGATGCACCGGATCGGCCCCGTGGGCCAACGCAACGGGCGCAAGAAGGGGCACGAGAAGGGCCAGCGCAACAGGAATATCGAGCACCATACCGGCAATCAGAAAAACCACGTTCAGAACCAGCATATATCCCGCAGGACCCAGACCAAGGGCAGCGACGATGTCCGAGATGGCTTCAGGAATCCGTTCGATCGCGCCAAGATAACCCAGTGCGGAAACCGCGCAGATAATAATGAAAATAGACCCGGACAACATTGCTGTTCTGCGCAAGCCCTCAAGAATGGATGCCCATTTCAATCCTTCATAGAACCAGCCGGCGCCCAATGCGGCAAACACGGCGATTGCGGCAGCCTCTGTCGGGGTTGTCCAGCCGAAAACGATGCCGCCTAGAATAATTACCGGCAGAAGCAACGCAGGCAGTGAATGGAGGAGAGTAGCCGCAAAAGGAGGCGCCTCACCTTTACTCACTTTCGGATGATCTTCCTTCCAGGCGAATACAGCATTTACAGCAATCAGCGCCGCCGCCAGGATCAGTCCCGGAATAATCCCTGCCAGAAAAAGTGACGTGACAGAGGTTCCCATCAACGCACCATAAAAAATCAGAATGATCGACGGCGGAACAATGGGTCCAATAATCGACGACGCCGCGGTGATGGCACTGGCATATGTCAACGAATATCCGCGTTCCTTCATAGCTGGGACCAGTGTATTGGATAGCGCCGCCGCATCCGCCACGGCCGATCCGGAAATGCCTGCGAAGAAGACACTGGTCAAAATATTGACATGCCCCAGCCCGCCCCGCAACCGACCAACCAAAGCCATGGACAGATTGATCAGGGCCTTGGTTACACCGCCGCGGTTCATGAATTCGCCCGCCAGAATAAAAAGTGGCATCGCCATCAAGGCAAAAACATCAATTTTGGAGAAAATCTGTTGCGGCAATATGGCCAGATATCGTTCGTTCCCGGTGGACCAGAAGGCCAGAACAGCACTTCCGCCAATCACGTAAGCTATCGCAAGGCCCGAGCCCAGCAAGATCAAAGCAATAAAGGGAACCAGCTGTATCATGCCGAAAGTCCTGCCCTATTGGGCGATAGATCTGCTGCAACGACCCCTTCATCCTGAATGTCCCGGGGAAGCGGATCCCCCATTACCAGAGCTGCTGCCATTCTTGAAAGGGCGGGTGCCGATTGAATGCCATAGCCTCCTTGCCCTGCCAGCCAGAAAAAACCGTCTGCCTCTGAATCGAACCCGACAACCGGACATTTATCTGCGACAAAATTGCGAAGACCGGCCCATTTATGATCAATATGCCGCACGGACAAATCAAACGCCTTTTCGATCCTGTCGACACAAATGGCCACATCCAGATCTTCCGGCTGCGCATCGCAAGGTTGGGATGGGGTTTCGTCGGCCGGGGACAATAACAACTTGCCAGCGTCCGGTTTCATATAGAATTGTTCATCGATATCAACCATCATTGGCCAATGATCGATAATCTGGTCCGCTGGTGGAGAAACCAGAAGGGCTGTCCGTCGTTTGGGAACCAGCCCAATGGGCTTTACCTTTGCCAGCCGGGCCATATCGTCCGCCCATGCGCCCGCCGCATTGACGACAATTGGCGCGTTGAAAATTCCAGCATTGGTCGATATACGCCACCCGTCTGATGACTTTTCAATATCCTGCACCTCGCAGGATGTAAGGAGGTCCCCCCCCTGTGATTTGAACGTTTTCAAATAATGCTGATGCAGCAAATCGACCTCGATATCCGCACAGCCTTTTTCCATAAGAACACGATCCACATACGCCGCCCGCAGGATCGGAACTGTTTCCTGCGCATCGGACAGAGAGACCGGGACAACACCGTCCCCCAGTTCGAGCTGCGTCTTTTCAAAGGTTTCGGACTGATCCTTGCGGGCAATGAAATACAAACCCCGCGGCCTCAACAGACCGGTTTCAATAAACCTGGAGTCCGGATTATTGAAAAAATGTCCGGAGGCCCGCGTCAGAGCGCGAATGATCGGCGGCCCATAGATACTTGAATAAAGCGCAGCAGAGCGACCTGTTGTGTGATATCCCGGCTGGCTTTCACGTTCCAACAGAAGAACCCGGGCCCGGCTCGAAAGCTCAGCAGCGATTGATGCCCCTGCTATTCCGGCCCCGACAATCACAATATCACAAGACTTGCCCTGCACATTCACCCCCATTTGTTCCATTGAACCGTAACACCAATTTTCCGATTGGAAAAGTGTTTTTTCCGATTGGAAAATTGGTGGTGTTCAGGAACAAGGCATTCTATACTTTACCTATGAATGACATTTCCCAAACCGATACCCAGCGACTTGATTTTGGCCGCCGCTTACGTGACTTGCGGACTGAAAGAGGCTGGACGTTATCAGAAGTCGCGCAAAAGTCCGGCCTCGCTATTTCCACAATCTCAAAGGTGGAGCGTGGCGTCATGTCGCTGACATATGACAGATTGGCCTTATTAGCATCCGGTTTAGGTGTGGACATGGCCACTTTCTTTTCCAAAGATGGCCAGAATTTTGAACCCGGTAGTTTTGCAATTGCCCGATCTGGGGAGTTCGAACGTCAGGAAACCAAAAACTACGTCTATGAAATGCTGTTTCCGTCCCTTTGGCATAAATCCATGACCCCAATGATGGGAACATTAAAAGCCCACGATGTTCTCGATTTTGACGCCTTTGTCAGTCACCCTGGTCAGGAATTTCTGATGGTCCTTGATGGTACGATCACCGTTCATCTCCAGGGAAAAGACCCGGTTCGCCTCAACGAAGGGGACAGTATATATTTTGACAGTACCCGCGGTCATCTTTATGCCTCAGCGGGGGATCAGGACGCCCGAATACTTGTTGTCTGTACGGACACTGAAATTGGCGAAGCCCTGTCGGGACCATCGAAATAACCGGAAAACCAACTCCAGCCTTCCCGAATCGAACCGCCGAAAAAGCAATAAAACTGCCATTTATGGTTAACAAATATAACCTAGAGTTGCGGCGGCACGCCCTCACAGATCGCCCGGTAGTAATTTATTAAAATTTTATTAATTTTCTTGGCAACGACCTTCTTTTTCGGTCTATTAGAGTTTCGGTATGCAGGTTGCTTACTCATTGAGGGGATAGAAATGAAAAAATTAATCGGAGGCGTAATCGTACTGGCAGCATTGGCTGTCACATCATTTGCCCAAAAATCCGAGGCTGCCTTCGTTGGCACCGTCAATACGGGCGAAGTGGCCTACGACATGCTCGCTCCAGGAAACGTCATCCCGTCTCCTGCCATCAATATTATCCGTCATCCGAACTGGGTTGCTGCCCCGGGTAGCGCTGAATGGATTGGACAGACAAACGGCAATGTGTCAGACCCAGCTGGCGACTACACATTTTCGACAACATTTGATCTTACCGGTTTTGACCATACAACGGCGCAGATCAATGGTTCAGTCGCTGCCGATAACTCAGCGGCGTTCTTCCTGAACGGAAATGCTCTGGGAATTAACGTGGTTGGCTTTCAGGCACTGACTAATTTTGCCATCAATAACTTCTTCGTCGCAGGCGAAAACCTACTTGAAGTCGTTGTTGTCAACTTTCAGGGAAGCGGCACCAATCCAATGGGTCTTCTGATTGCCGGATCTGAAATTACAGCAGTATCCGCCGTTCCTCTCCCTGCCGCCCTGCCTCTTTATGGTGCAGGCTTGCTGGCAATTGGTTATGTAGTTCGTCGGCGCAAGTCAAAAGCCTAAGTCGCGAAGACAAAAGACATCTGAAAAAGGGCAGTTTAATACTGCCCTTTTTTATTGCAGCTTAGTTAGCATCGGGCATATTTCGAACCGTTCACCCCTGCAAAGACAGTAAACGCGTGCCCTAGTTGAACTTGGCAAATAGCGAAAGAAACACAAAGAAAACCGCCGCCGCCACCTCAAACTCTCCTCTTCAATTTCTATGACCAATCACACTGCCTTGCCAGTTCGGGTGCGCTAACAAAAGTGCTTGCGCCATAACATTGACAAAACTTTTCGCCAGAAACATATGGTCTTCAGGAGCAGGGCGACCCCTTTAAAGGAGCCGTCTTCTTGTACAATAAGCGCCTTGTGCATTGGGCCTTCAGACGGAATAAGCGGCTTCTTTAATCTGCAGCTCGGAAGTACAGATTGACAGTTGTCCCCTCGCCAACAGTACTGTCAATATTCATAAAACCGCCGGACTGTTCGACATAGCCATGCACCATCGACAGACCCAGTCCGGTTCCTTCGCCCACTTCTTTTGTTGTATAAAATGGCTCAATCGCTTGTTTCCTTACGTCTTCAGACATACCGGTTCCAGAATCCGTAACAGCGATGCGAACATACCGCCCGCCATTTTTTTTCGCTTCATCCCCGGCATCGCCTTCCACCAAGACGGGTTCCACCAAAATGCTCAATGTACCATCCTTTGTCATGGCGTCGCGGGCGTTCGTCGCCAGATTAATCAAAGCATTGTTCAACTGAACAGCGTCCGCAAAAGCGTTTATCTCTGCATTGCGGATCTCTAAACTGATTTCAATATGCTCTCCAAGGCCTCGACCGATCATCTCCAGTGCCTCTTGCACAGCAGCGCCCAAATTTAAAACCTCATTATTCAGGTGTTTTTGGCGACTGAATGACAAGAGTTGATCAATAAGTCCTGCCCCCTTATCCGCGGCGTTTAATGCAACCCGAATATGTCGGTCTGTGGTTTCATCCTGAATAATTTCACGGGCAAATTCCAATCGGCCAATGATCACTGACAAAAGATTATTAAAGTCATGGGCTACACCACCAGAGAGTTTCCCCAACGCTTCCATTTTTTGGGATTGCTGGAGTTTAAGCTCGATATTTTTATATTCACTGAGATCATGAATTATACAGGTATAATAGGTCTCGTTGACAAACCGGGACGTTCCAACCGATAAATTAGCGACATACTGGCTGCCATCTTTTCGGCGGGCGACAACCTCACGTATCGCCCCAACCGATTGTTCGACCTTACTATGATCATATCCGGGATTCTGAGGGTCCTCGTCATCCGAAAATTCCGATGGCATCAGCATCTTTACATTTTGGCCAATGATTTCATCAGTCGAGAAGCCCATCATCTTCTTGATCGCTTTATTCACCAAAATGATTTTGCCGTTTTGGTCGGTCAGGATAATAATATCGATTGCAGCATCAATGACCGTTTGCAGCCTCTGTTCAGAAAGGGCTTTATCTCTAAACTCACCATGTTCTTGATTAACGCGAGAGAACCCCGCAAGGCTTCGCTCTATGCTTTTAAATCGAAGCAATATTGCTTTTTCATCACCCGAGACAATTGCAGCCCCTTCACAACGATACTCCCGCTCAATGTTATCTGAACCCTGCAGTTTTTGCCGAGAAAACAGGGGATCCCGGCTACCTGAGCAATAGCTTAAAAAACGCTCGAATCCGCTTCCAAAAAGCGCCACAAGATTTTGGTTTTGTTCGAGACTAAACCCCCGCCTTGCTGCCGGATTAAGTGCCAGTATGTCTCCGTCCACGGAAAGTAGAAGACTAGGGATCTTGTCGGAATATGCTATGAGGTCAAACGATGCGCTTATCATAAAATATGTCTAGGATCGTTTGAAATATTCACGGCCGTCTTCGCCGTTCTGATTAAAATAGAGGACGACACGACACTGATCGGCCCCATTAGCAATTGTCTCTTTCAGTTCGACTTTTGCGTATTTTAAGTTCTCGGACGCAATATGCCCAAAAACATTTGATGTCATCATACACAGCGACGGCCGACCCAGAACGCGATCACCAAACGGGCATTTATGGTTACCAAAAACAATATAGTCCGGCGTTTCTTCCACGATATAAAAATCGCCTTGTATTCGCCGCTTTAAATCCAGCAAAACCTCGCCAACCTGTTCTCTTGTCAGGCTGGATAAACTCAATGCGTCTTTGTAGTCGTGATCAATTTTAGACCCAATCGCCTGCCCGACAAGACTGACATACCCTTCGGCTTCATCAATTCCCACAACATCTTCGAGTGTTCCAGAAAGTTCTCTCAGCAAATCAAGAAGAAAACTCTCTCGCTCTAAGAGTAGCGGCGCTGTTTCTGGTGAATTTGCCATTGAAAAAACCCTTTATAAGTACATTCACAATAGTATAGCACTGGATGCTTAACGAATTCTTTTTCACCTGAAAATAGAACGCTTTGCCTGAGTGTACTTGCACCACAAGACGTTCCCGTTCCTCACCTTTCAAACGGCCCCCTACAAATTAGCGGATCGCCCTGCTTAAAAAAACAAGAGGCTATCAGAGCACGAGGTCGCCTTGATCCCTTACGCTCTTACCTGCTCTAAAAATTTGCTGACTTCAGATTTCAGATTTGTCGAACAATCATCCAGCTCGCGCACGGCTGTCAGAACAGATGTAGAGACATTCTGCACCTCATTTGAGGCTTCCGTTACGCCCGCAATACTGGAAAATACATTTTGCGTCCCTTCCGCAGCCTGATCGACATTCCGAGCAATTTCTTTCGTCGCGGCAGTTTGCTCCTCAACCGCAGCTGCAACTGACGATGCAATCTCTTCAATCTGATTGATGGTGGTCGAAACATTTTCGATCAGGGAAGCTGCGTCTTTTGTGGAACTTTGAATACCACCGATCTGATTGCTGATATCTTCGGTAGCCTTGGCTGTTTGGTTCGCAAGATTTTTCACCTCACTGGCAACAACCGCAAATCCTTTTCCAGCGTCCCCGGCCCGCGCAGCCTCAATCGTTGCATTGAGAGCCAGTAGATTGGTCTGTTCAGCAATGTCTGTAATGATATTGACAACCTCACCAATTTTTTGTGCCGACATAACCAGCGTATCTATACTTTCCTTGGACTGTGAGGCTTGAGCAACGGCTTCTCGGGCAATATTGGTCGACTGGTTGACCTGATGACTTATCTCGTTACTGGAGGCGGTCAGTTCTTCTGTCGCCGCTGAAACCGTCTGTACATTCTGTGATACAACCTCAGATGCAGAGGAAACCTCGTTGGCTCGATTGAGGGAATTTTCCGCCGTTGTCGCCATCGTCTCTGCGTTGACGTTCAGCTTGCTCGAAACATTGGCGACTGAATTAACAACACCGCCAATACTCGTCTCAAAGTTTTCTGCCATTTTGGATAAAAGTACGCGCTGATCTTCTCGATTTTTCTCCTCCGCGTGCAATTTCTCCATACGCGTTTGCTCTTCAAGCTGCGCTCGCTCGTCGGCGGCTTTCTTTTCTGCCCGGCGTTGTTCCTTTTCTTTTTCCCGCTGCTCGATAATACCGTTTCTGAAAATTTCGATGGATTTCGCAATGGCGCCTATTTCATCCGTGCGGTCCTGAGAAGGCACTTCAATTTCGGTATCTCCGCCAGATAGCTGTTCGACCACTTCCGTAATTTCATTGATTGGATCTGAAATTTGCCGGGCAATCCGGAAGGCTGCATATATTGCACCTCCCAATATAATCAGGACAATAAGCAGAGTAATAAGGAGAGAATTGGTGATCTCACCAAAAACTTCGCTTGCGGGCAGTTCTACAAAAACAAAGGACTGGATTGTTGGGATCCAGGCAACGCCTACAATCATTTCGCCTTTTTCACCGTCGTAATTGGAGATTCTAACCTGACCATCCGTGCCAAGCAGAAGTTCTTCAGCAATTTCTTCCATGCCTTCGATGTCAGAAATATTGGTATTCCCGATCAAACTGCTATCGCGATGTAGCTTGAACACCCCTTCGCCGGATGTTAGCCATACCTGCCCGGTTTCACCCACTTGGAAGCTCTCGATATATTGGGCGATTTCTTTTGCATCAACACCAAGCCCAACAGATGCAACCTTTCCGTTTAACTCTAATCGGATATTGGTGAAAAGCTTCCATTCATTCCCGGTGCTTTCACTCTTGTCGAGAACCATCTCGTAGGGGGCCCCACTGGACACAAAACCATCGAACCAATATTTCATATTATCCGAGCCGGCCTTGTTAAACCCATTTTGATCATAATATTTACGCGTCACATTGGACGCAAATGTGGCACTAAAGGCGTTTACGTCCTCGACAATACTGCTGGCATAGGCGGCCCAATCCTTGATCCCCTCTTCAGGTTCGCCCGCGGCAAACCAATCCTGGACATAAGTGTTGCTCGCAATACCACGTGACGCCGTCAGATAGACACTCAGCTTCTTCTCAATATCATTCCGAATTGCACGAACATGGGCTGGGAATTCATTTTCGTACAGCCTGTCTGAAACCAGCGAATGGATTTGCAAATAACTTACAGTTCCCGCAATCAATACGGTTCCCGTCAAAAGAACGGTTATGAGATAAATCAATTTTCTGCCAAATGACATTTTCCACTCCAAGATGCGCTCCGGCGAACGCAAAAGCCGAGATTGATGCTTTTCAAATTAGAATATATTGGTATTACAGGAATACATTACTTTTGCCTTAACTTGTCGCTTTTGCATCTGATTAAAAGGCCAAGTTTCCAAAGGTTGTGCCCTAAGGGACGTTTTGCCGGTTATAAGATCTCTTTATTCTCAAAACGGCGTTCTATACAATTCACCTTCTCGCGCACAATGCGCAGACACAAAAAGTATGAGAAATGCCAAAACAGGTGCCCTCAGTTATGTTCAGATCCCTTTCGCAAAGAACGTTTAACGCATTGACCTCTGAAGATAACGGGCAGGTTGATAAAAACATTTCAGAAAACTCATATAATGATCAGCCAAAGAATTTCATGATCCATATTATGTCGCTTTCACTAACGAAAACAGCAGATGGATTAATCGACCCCAAGCTGATTTTAAGCTGGATATTGTCTTCCCTGGGCGCGCCAGTATATTTCATCGGCATGCTGGTTCCGGTGCGGGAAGCGGGCGCCCTGTTACCACAGCTTTTCATAGCGGGTTTTCTTAAATCTCGACCCAAACGCAAATATGCGTGGGTCTTGGGCTCGGTTATTCAAGGTGTCTGTGCCGTTGGATTGGGCATATCAGTTTTGATATTGGAAGGATTTTCATTAGGCGTTGCGATAATTGGTTTATTAGCATTACTGGCCACTGCCCGCAGCATTTGCTCAGTTTCCTACAAAGATGTATTGGGCAAGACAGTGGATCGATCAAATCGAGGAACTGCAACGGGCGCAGCGAGCTCTATGGCCGCTGCATTTGTTATCTTGTACGCGCTACTGGTCACGTCGGGTATATTCGACAAACAGTCTCTGATTACGATGGGTCTGTTTTTGGCTGGGATTTGCTGGATTAGTTCCAGTCTCCTCTTTTCAACCTTGACCGAGGAAGAAAGTGATATCGAAGGCAAAAATTCGCCGATCGATATTGCCCGGGAAAATCTGGAGTATCTTTTGCAGGATCGCCAGCTTATTCTGTTCATCGTGACGCGCGGCCTTTTAATGGCCACAGCCCTTGCACCGCCGTTCATGATTGCTCTGGCAATTAACAGTGTTACCGATTATGCAGGTTTGGGACTAATGCTTCTCGCCTCGTCCCTTGCCGGACTTTCAAGCGGCTATATCTGGGGACGGCTCGCAGATCGCTCCAGCCGGAAAGTGTTGATGCTATCCGGTCTCTTGGCCGGCAGTGCCTTGCTGGTAACGGTGATCTTCGCGCTTGCAGGAACACTGGAAACCGCATGGCTTATGCCCGTCATCCTGTATGCACTGATGGTCTCCTATCAGGGCGTGCGTCTGGGACGTTCAACCCATCTGGTGGATATGGCTGATGAAAACAGACGAGCCCCTTATACGGCGCTCTCCAATACCATTATTGGCACGTTATTGCTGGCAGGGGGTGGTTTTAGTTTTGTGGCCGCCGCGTTCGGTGAAATTGCCGTTCTGGGCATTTTTAGTGGCATGTGCTTTCTGTCGATGATCAGCGCGTATTTTCTCACGGAAGCGCAATCCTGATACAGTGGTTTGTCCGTTGAGAAGAACAGGCACGGCGCACGCTCAGGCCTTGAGATTCAAACCAAGAACCGAGGATCGTTTAGACAAAAAAAGTGCCAGCTCACCGCGTGAACTGGCACTTTTTCATAAGATAGTTTAGGGAAAATTACCCTAAGAAACCTTATTTTACCTGCAAATTAATCGCTGAAGATTTATTGCGGGCCTGATCTACTTCAAGGTCGTAGTTGATTGAGTCACCTTCGTTCAGGCCACTCAGACCAGCGCGTTCTACTGCACTGATATGAACAAACACGTCTGTGCTGCCGTCGCTAGGAGCGATAAAACCATAACCTTTAGTTCCGTTGAACCATTTAACTGTACCTGTAGCCATATTGATCTTTCCTTATATTTGATCGTTACGTATTAAAATCTACTTATCTTTTACCGATTTGAGACGGCTTATTCTGTTTTCGCGACCCGGTATTTCCGAGCATACGATTAAGGCCCGCAAGCGGCTCTGTCGAGCCAGCCGTGCGATCTTTTGTTTTCAAAGCGTTCCCATCAGCCCCCTTAGGCTTGCGGTTCCCGCGTTTCGGCCCTTGACGATTATGCGTCTTTTTAGGGCGAGAAAATTTTGCTGATCCAGCATCCGGAGCAACAAAGGGTGCTCCATTGGCTGGCAAGGGATCATTGGCACTTTCGAGTCTGTTCCCGATCAGTTTTTCGATATCGCGCAGGCATCCCTGTTCTGCTACATCACATAACGAAATGGCGTTACCTGACCGGCCTGCACGCGCTGTTCGGCCAATGCGATGCACATATGATTCAGGAACGTTCGGCAATTCGTAATTAACCACCAACGACACGTCATCCACGTCGATACCACGGGCGGCAATATCCGTTGCAACCAGGATTGATGTGCGTCCTGCCCGAAAAGAGGCCAACGCCCGTTCCCGTTGAGACTGGCTTTTATTCCCGTGAATGGCCGCAGCGGTAAGACCCGCCCCTTCCAGATGGCGACTGACCTTGTCTGCACCGCGTTTTGTCCGCGTGAAGACGATGGCCCGTCCGCTTTTATCCTGTGACAGAATCTCGGTCAGGACGATACGTTTGTTTGCTGCAGGAACATGCCGGACGGATTGTGCAATCCGTTCAATCGGTTTTGAAACCGCCGCAACGGCAATTTCGACAGGATTGGACTGAAAATCAGCGGCAAGCTTCCGGATAGGAGGCGGCATTGTTGCTGACATCATCACTGTTTGCCGTTTTTTCGGCAACCGGCTTATGATCTTACGGATCGTCGGCATAAAGCCTAGATCCAGCATCTGATCCGCTTCATCCAGAACCACCGACCGAGTTTGGTCAAGCCCAACAACCCGTTCGTTCATATGGTCCAGTAACCGGCCCGGTGTGGCGACAACAATATCGACACCAGACGCCAACGCCTTGATTTGCGCTTTCGGTTTAACACCGCCAACGACAACCGCAACGGAAACGTTCAGGAATTTTGCGTAGTTATGAATATTCTCACCGATTTGGGCTGCCAATTCACGAGTAGGCGCCATAATCAAGGTGTGACATTTTTTTGCTCCGGGCTTTTGTCCATCTTCAACAATTTTTTGAAGAAGAGGTAAAACAAAAGAAGCGGTTTTTCCGGTCCCCGTCTGCGCTATACCCAATACATCATGACCCGCAAGCATGGCAGGAATGACATCGGCTTGGATAGGAGTAGGAGTGGTATAACCTTCGATTTCTATCGCTCGAAGTAAAGACTCGGCAAGTGCGAGGTCTGTAAACTTTATCAACTAGTCTCTTTCACCGACCTGTAATTGCATTGCACATTTTCCGTGCTGAGCAGAGGCCGTTTTGTTCTGGAAGCTTGCGTAGAAGAGCTGCCTTTTTTAAATCTGATCCAAAATGGATCTTTCAGGCAACGATATCAATACGACTTATTGCTAGAATATCACACCGTTGCTGACAATTTGGTCAACTACGCCCGGCGCGATGCAGAGAATTGGTCACAGTTCAGCCGGAATAGCAAGACAAATCTTTTTGAGACCAACAAATAGGATCACCATTCAGAGTGTATTTCATATTTTTAGCCGGCACCAAACCGCTACAGCCCTTATAATCGACCTGCCCCAAACAACAACCATCCATAGTAAGTCACTGAAATAATGCGCATATTACTTAATCAATAACCACCGTAAATGATATCTGGTGAAACCATTTCATTCGTTTTCGCCGCCCTTCACTATATAACGCGCGTCGCCTACCGTGATCCCGAATATTGCGTCAATTTGCAGACCCACGGGGTGGGCTGGTCCACTTTTAGAGATAGATTCTCTCTTCAATGGGCGTGCTATCGATCAGTTTTTCCAGAATCTGACAAAACGCCACTTCAGCGCGGTTTAACTGGGCTTTGGGATTTTGGACCACATAGACATCAATTGCCGGCGGAGAGGTATAGGGCGGCAATCGCCATAAAACGCCGCTTTCCACGTCCCGCTTTGCCACATGGATCGGCAGGGGGCCAATCCCCAGGCCTGCGATAATCATGCGCCGAACTTCTTCCAGATTAGCGGACGTACCAACTACCCGATCATCCAGGTTGGCTTCCGCCCGCATTAGCGCCACCAGCCTCAAGGCATCCCCCATCTGATCCGTCACAAAACTAACACTGGACTGCCCGGCCAAGTCCGTCGGGCGAAGGTCTTTCACCCCAAACAAGGGATGAGAAGGACCGCAAAAAAGCCCAAAATGTTCCCGGAACAGACGCTTATAGTGAAGTTTTGGACTTCTATCTTTTACAAGACAGATCCCAATGCTGGCCCGCCGGGCGATCAGATTTTCGATCGCATACCGACTGGCAGAAATCTCTATGGACAAGGTGGCATGTGGATGTTGCTGATGAAATCTGGAGAGTGCGTCATCAAATAGGGGGCATTCAACATGACTTGCCATTGCAATGCGTACATGACCGCGAATGTCATCTTCAGTATCACGAAGAATGGTTTCAAAACGCAGGATCGTACCCTGAATTTCAATAATTTCCTTTTCAAGCAGCTTTCCTGCTTTTGTTAGCCGAAAGGAGCCCGGCGACCGAAGAACCAGTTGCTTGCCCAAGCGTTCTTCCAAACGTTTGAGAGACGCCGAGACAGACGGTTGCCGCAAACGCAATCTATTAGCCGCATCTGTAATGCTTTTGGATTTTGCAATGACCAGAAAGGTTTTTAGCAAATTCCAGTCCAGATCACGGGCCAGTTTTTCCGGGGACAGATTTGATGAAGATGTCATCATAGTTTCAAACTATAGTTATTATTCTGAATATCTATTTGATCTATACAACCATATCTGACAGCTTTCAATCTAATTTCTTGGGGGGCCTATGTCTATTGAAACACGGGAGGCGCGGCAGCCTTGGATATTGTTGTCACCAGCACTGACATCGATATTGCTGCTTTTGATTGTGCCGTTGATGTTCATCGTCGTTTATTCCTTTTGGCTTCGCACTGCCACAGGTGCGGATCAGGTCGGCTTTTTTCTCGATAACTGGATAGAAGTTCTAACCGATGAATTTTACCGTGATATTCTGGTACAGACGCTGCGCATCGCGTTGATCACAACACTCTGCTGTGCTCTGATGGGATACCCTGCGGCTTATTATATTGCCCGCTCCAACGGCAACAAAGCGATCCTACTACTGCTACTGATGCTGCCCTTCTGGATTAGCTACATTATTCGCACCATGTCATGGATCAATATTCTTGGCGTTTCCGGTGCATTGAACACCGTAATGATAAGCATCGGGCTGATCGATGAACCCATTCAGATGCTCTACAACGAAGTCACCGTTATTCTGGGTCTGGTTCACTTCCTGTTACCTTTCATGGTCCTTAATATCTATGTAAGCCTTGAAGATATTGACCCCAATCTGGAAGACGCCGCCTGTTCGCTTGGGGCCTCCCGCTGGCAAACGTTTCTTGAAGTAACTTTGCGACTGTCGCTGCCAGGATTGGCCGCAGGCGGTCTGCTTTGTTTCGTGCTGGGCGCCGGAACCTATATCACACCGGTCATTCTGGGCGGTCCAAGGGACGCCATGTTTGCCAATCTTGTATTTGAAGCGATTATCACGCAACTGGACTGGCCGCTTGGATCCGTTCTCTCTCTTGTCCTGATCGTTGTGCTGGGCGCCATTGTCATGGTTTACAACCGCTTTTTGGGAATGCGTCAATTGATGAAGGGGCTTGGCTGATGGGGTGGAATTTCATACGGCTTTGGACAGCACTGGTCTATTTGTTCATGTTCCTGCCCGTCGCAGTTGTCGTTCTGCTTAGTTTTAATGCCAATCAGTTTGGTAGTTTCCCGATCACCGGCTTCTCCTTTCGGTGGTTCATCGAACTGGCAGGCAATGATGCCATCATCAGAGCATTCCAGACATCGTTGCTGTTAGGTGCACTGACCGCAATAATTTCAACAACACTTGGCGTTCTAGCCAGTCTGGCGCTTGTTCGGTACAAAGTGCCGGGCGGCAATTTCATCAGTTCTCTGCTGATTGCCCCCATTCTTGTGCCTGAAGTGGTGCTCGCCGTTGCCCTTTTACTGTTTCTGAATTTCATGTCGATCCACAAAAGCTTTTTCATGCTGCTCATGGGACATGTCATCTTCACCCTTCCTTTTGTGGTTCTGGTGGTGCAGGCCCGCTTGATCGGTATTCGCCGAGATGTTGAAGAAGCGGCAATGAGTCTTGGTGCTACACCAATACAGACCTTTTTCCAAATCACGCTTCCCTTGCTGGCCCCTGCGGTATTCGCTGGAATGCTTTTCGCCTTTACCATCAGTTTTGACGACATAACCGGCACCCTCTTCTGGAAACCGGGTGGCATTGAGACCGTCCCTACGCAAATTTTTGCCATGCTCCGCAATTCCATATCGCCGGAAATCAATGCGCTTGGCTCAATCATGATTTTCTTCACCGTCGGGGTTCCCTTGATCGGGGCCGCCATCGCCCGACGGATGGCT
>NZ_JBLHZT010000035.1:0-41127 GCF_047631475.1 Sneathiella sp.
TAAACGGTGGGTGCGGTCTTAAATAACTGAGATGGCAAAAGAATTTATCCTGCCGATCAAAAGTCATATACTCCAGCGCCCGTTGGGTAAGCCAGGCTGTCTCGCTATGCTCTGACTTAAAAACAGTAGGCGCTTTTGTAACATGCTCGCCGTCTTTCAGCGAATAGGACGGATCAGGATGATAAATATCATACCCCATTTTATTCACTGAATATCCCTGCTCTTTTAAGTATGACAGCCATGGCGTACCGTCTTCCGACAGACAAACCCCAACATCAAACCCCGGTAAAATACCTTCGTAACTTCGTAGCGCAGGATCATCAGGGGCCCGGTATCTTGGATCGGCCGATGTATCTGTATAACCAAACAAAGTCGGGCTATAGCCCGCTTTTCGCGCTTCCAGAGCAATATTGGTAAGAGTCTCGTTTAACGGGGTTCCGTTTCTGATGGACCGATGATTACTGGGATACATTCCCGTATGTAAGGTCGCCCGTGATGGACCACAAGGTGCAGAGTTTGTATAATGACGGCTAAATAACACGCCCTCTTTTGCCAGCGCATCCAGATGGGGTGTCTGGATAAAATCGCTTCCATTTGCACCAAGCCAGTCAGCCCGCCATTGATCGATCGTAATAAACAGTATGTTCATTTGATATTATCCAACCGTCGCAGTCTGAATGGATTTTACGATTTCAACAGATAACTGGCGCAACAATTTGCTCATATCGGCTGCGTAAGCACTGTAATCATTGGTGACAGATGCCTGCTCGAAACGGGCGGCGTTTCTGATCAAAAGAGTATTGTCCAGAAGCCGTTTAACATTCCAGCTGACAGTAAGCTTTGCCATGCCTGTATCATCTTGTATGAATTCACGGATTTCGATGGAAACCTGCAAACTGTTTGCTGACGGGTGAAAATTTGCTGGATAGGCAAAAACCTGCTGCGGACGAAGGAGGGTCGATACATTTTCGATCAATACCCGTTTCACACTTTCCTGAACAGGCTCTGCCCAGTGATGAAGGTCCGCCACAACCAATGTATTACCCGAACCAATAGTGACCATTTGAGGCCGATCCACATATCCCGGAATTTCAACCGGCCCAATGCCAATTTGGATGTGAGCGGGAACCTCCCCAACGGATGCTTCATTGCTGGCCGGCAAGCCCGCGCTCAAAACATAAAACTGAGTTGGTGCCGATGGTGTAATCACACTGCATCCGGACACGCCAAATACCAGCAACGCAATCAGCAGGTATTTTATAGGCAGGTTTGAAACCAATTTAGTCATGACTATTTATTCTTTCCGCTCAGCAGCGAGCTAGGATTGCGTTCTAGAAAATCTGCGAGATTACGCACAGACCGGCTGGCTGCGGCAAGCTCCCGAAGCATTATGGACAGGTCATATTTTAACGGTGATCCATCCTTTAATAACGCATCAGCGTTCTTGAACAAAGACGTTGCCGTGCCGAGGGTTTCATCCACTCTTTGCAACGCAACGCGGGTATCTCCGACAGTGGCTTCAATGGAAGGCAAGGTATTTTTGTCGATATTATCGATCATCGACCGGACCGAAACAGCCAACTTACTATAATCTTTGATCGCCTGATCCAGATCACCCGAATTTACGATCCGCTCCAGTCCCTCAGCTGTGTTTAGAAATGACTGAGAAATACGATCAATCGGCAACCGCTCAATTTTTTCAACAAGATGCGTAAGCGATGTAGTGATTTCTTCCAGCTCCATCGGCAATGTGGGAATCTCGTTGATCTCTTCCCCTCTGGCGCGATAGAGGGCTGGTTTATTGGGAAACATATCCAGATCCACAATCAACTGCCCGGTCAGAAAATTAGCCGATTTCAATCGAGCTCGAAGACCCCGTTCAATAAGCAGTTGCAGAACTTCACCGCGTATCTTTTCCGCCTCTAATACAGAGTAAATTTTATTCTCGCTCCCCGCGATTTTCACCCTTTGAGGCTCAATATCAATAATTACTGGGAGAAAATAATCACCCGTATCCTGATTGAATTCGAGATTAATCTGGCGAACAGAACCAATTTTCATACCTTTAAATTCAACGGCAGCACCGACTTCCAAGCCGCTAACAGAACCATCGAAGTATAAAATGTAGCTAACACGTTCTGTATATTTTGCCTCTTCCATGGCGCTACGGCTTTTATACAGAGCAAATTCACGCCCTTCTTCTGCGACCCACGTGTCCTTGAACAATTCAGGCGTCTCGAATTCAACAGCACCAGACAACAAGGTTTCAAAAGATTCCGATCCCACTTCAATCCCCGAAGTGGACAGCGATACAGTGACCCCGCCAGCATCCCAAAAGCGGGACCCTTCTTGAACCAATTCATGATAAGGGGCTTCAACAAACGCATATAATTCAACCGACTGTTTATCTTCAGCCAGTTTATGGCCCAGTATTTTACCAACCCGAATGCCGCGATAGATAATCGGGGTGCCCCGTTTACTGTTCCCAAGCCGTTTGGTCCGCAAAAGAAATTCCCGGCCTGCAGTACTGGAGGTAATAACAGGCGCCGTATCCAAGCCAACAAAATCAAATTTTTCCTCGCCCCCATCGCCTGGATCAATTTCCAAATAAGCCCCTGACAACAAGGTTTCCAATCCAGAGATACCCTCCAGACCAATTGCCGGAGCCACAACCCAGAACCGGGCTGTATCGGTCAAATATTTTTCCGCAAATTGCTGAACAGAAACAATAACCCGGACATCACTTTCTTCATCTGGAATTTCAATCCGGTCAACGACGCCAATAACAACATCTTTATATTTCAGGGGAGTTTTGCCGGCCTCCATCCCACGTGCGGTCTGGAGTGAAATACTGATTTCCGGACCCTTTTCACTGACCGTTTTCACGACAAGCCAACCGGCGACAGCAATTGCGATCAATGGGACGAGCCAGATGCTCATCAATCCGGCATAGCCTTTTTTTACAACAGGCTGCTGCCCTTCAACATCATTCATGTCTTCAACCATTTTTCTTTTGATCCAATCGATCCCAAATCAGACGCGGATCAAATGTCATTGCTGCCAGCATCGTTAGGATAACCACGACGGCAAACGCCAATGCCCCAATTTCAGGCTCCACCGTTGCAAGCGCCTTTAGTTTCACGATAGCGGCAAGAATCGAAATCATAAAGACATCAATCATTGACCAACGGCCGATCGTTTCAATAAACCGGTATAACTTCGTCCGTTCAACCGCCCGCCATTTCACATTCATTTGCACAGAGACGACAAGATAGAATAGTGCAATAATCTTGAAAATGGGCACAAATACACTGGCGACGAAAACGACGACAGCGACCACCCATTGTCCCGTTGAAAAGAGCGTGAAAATTCCACTGAGTATGGTTTCACTTTTTTCCTCACCAAAGGATATCAACGTCAGAATGGGATAAAAATTGGCGGGCACATAAAAAATTGCCGCGGCTATTAGCAAGGCAAACGTACGTCTTAAGCTGTCTTTTTTTCGGCTACTAATGACAGCATGACACCGCGGGCACATCGGATAAGAAGGATCATACCGCCCCTTCTCTACCAACAAATGACAGGTTGGACAGGAAATCGCGCCAATTTGCTTCGCGGTTTTCATCAACGTTTTTGCCCCCGAACCAATGCCAGGCGTTCCCACAAGATGTCCTGATCCAGCGAAATATACGCCATGACGGTGGTCGCGACCATACACATGAACGCAATCATGGAAAGTCCGATATTCACTTCCGCAAAATCACCAAGTTTCACAAACGCAACCATGATCCCCAGTACAAAGATTTCAGCCATCGCCCATGGGCGGACATGCTCCAACATTCGGATCTGGGTTTCAGGCCACAAAGGGGCCACTCCCAATTTTAAGGGTAGAAGAATTCCAATGAGGAAAAGAAGAACCAGCAGCGGGGCAAGCGCGCTCGAAATTAAAACAAGAATACCCAACATCCAGTAACTGGAATCTAAAAACTCCACCGCCCCATCGATAAGCCGATTGACCTGCATGTTTCCGTTCATCTCGAAAATCAGGATCGGGAACAGGTTAGCCAGAAAAAAGAAAATCAAACCCGTTGCGGCAAAAGCCAGTGGTCGGTTCAGCCCATTGAGTTGATGACGAAACAAAATGGCATCGCATCGACAGCAACGCCCAATGTCCCCGGAATCCAATACGGGTGTTGTATGCAAGAGATCGCATTCCGGACAAGCGATCAAAGCTTTCTGGGTTTCGTTCCGTATTTTTTTCACGCGCCCCTCAATCGTCCTTTCTCATCAAAAAAAGACTTCTTAGATTAAAATAGAAGGAATTATCGACTTTGCATCAAATATTTACATGGCCCCAACCGTCATTCGATTGATTTTGATGGTAAAAAGTGAAATTCATCACTTTTTTTGAAGAATATACATTAATATACATATAATTTATGTGAAATATTGCTGTTTGCCCTTGTAGAGGGCCTTAAAAGCCTATAACTGCTTAAGGCATAGAAACTCTTTTTTTCTTAAATTCCTTGAGTAGGCAGGCAAGTATGAGCCGTTCACGACTATCCCATCTCCGTCAACTTGAAGCGGAAAGTATTCATATTTTTCGCGAAGTCGCCGCTGAATTTCAAAAGCCTGTCATGCTTTACTCCGTGGGAAAAGACTCCTCCGTCCTGATGCACCTTGCGCGAAAAGCGTTCTACCCCTCGCCTGTTCCTTTCCCGTTGCTGCATGTTGATACGACCTGGAAATTCAGGGAAATGATCGAATTTCGGGATAAAATTGTAAAAGAATATGGTCTGGACCTGTTAATCCATATTAATGAGGATGGCGTCGAAAAAGGCATCGGGCCGTTTACGCACGGCTCCGCCCTTCATACCGATGTGATGAAAACAGAAAGTTTGAAGCAGGCGCTTGACCATTACAAGTTCGACGCTGCATTTGGCGGTGCCCGCCGCGATGAGGAAGCCTCACGCGCGAAAGAACGGGTCTTTTCCTTCCGGTCTGAAAATCACCGCTGGGATCCTAAAACCCAGCGCCCGGAATTATGGAACCTGTATAACGCCCGTGTCAGAAATGGGGAAAGTATCCGGGCTTTCCCACTCTCTAACTGGACGGAACTGGACATCTGGCAATATATCTATCTGGAAGATATCCCGATCGTGCCGCTATATCTTGCTAAAGAGCGCCCTGTTGTTGAACGGGATGGAATGCTGATCATGGTTGATGACGACCGGATGCCATTGCAAGAAGGCGAAACGCCTCAGATGAAATCCGTACGTTTCCGGACCCTTGGCTGCTACCCGCTTACAGGCGCTGTTGAATCAACCGCGAACACCCTGCCCGAAATCATTCAGGAAATGCTGGTGGCGCGAACTTCCGAACGACAAGGCCGATTGATCGATAAAGATCAATCCGGATCGATGGAGAAGAAAAAGCAGGAAGGTTATTTCTAATGGGCATTCAAATGAAAACGTCAAACCATGAAATTGACCTTTATCTTAAATCGCAGGAAGAAAAAGGCATGCTGCGCTTCATCACCTGCGGAAGCGTTGATGATGGTAAAAGTACACTGATCGGGCGGTTGCTCTGGGATTCCAAACTGTTGTTTGAAGACCAGTTGGCAACCCTGACGGCGGAAAGCAAACGCGTTGGCACCCAAGGCGGCAATATTGACTACGCACTATTGCTTGATGGCCTCCAGGCAGAACGCGAACAAGGCATTACCATTGATGTGGCCTATCGGTTCTTCGCCACTGATAAACGAAAATTTATTGTCGCCGATACACCGGGACATGAACAATATACCCGCAATATGGTGACCGGCGCGTCCACCGCCGACATTGCGGTGATCCTGATTGACGCGCGCAAAGGGGTGCTGACGCAAACCATGCGGCACAGCTTTCTGGTCTCTCTACTGGGCATTCGTAAAGTCGTCCTGGCGGTGAACAAGATGGACTTGAAAGGCTATGACGAAAAAATCTTTCATCAAGTAGTTTCCGATTATGAGAATTTTGCCACCCAATTGGGCTTTGAAGAAATTCAGGCAATCCCGCTATCGGCACTGAACGGTGACAATATTGCGTCCACCAGCACAAAAATGCCTTGGTATTCCGGCCCCTCGCTCATTCAATATTTGGAAACTGTGCAGATTGACGAAGACCGGGACAGCAAACCCTTTCGCCTCCCAGTTCAATGGGTTAATCGACCCAACCTCGATTTTCGTGGATTTTCAGGAACCATTGCCAGCGGTACAATCCGGGTAGGCGATCCTGTTGTAGAGCCAGCATCAGGACAAACCAGTACCGTTAAAGAAATCGTGACCTATGACGGTAATCTGGACGAAGCCAGTGCAGGGCAGGCCATTACGCTAACGCTGGAAGATGAAATCGATATTAGCCGCGGTGATATGATCTGTGCGCTTCAGGATCGTCCGGCGACAGCCGACCAATTTGAAGCCAAGCTTGTTTGGATGGGGGAAGAAGAATTACTGCCCAGCCGGAATTACATCTTGAAACTGGGCACAAATTCAACCACCGCACGGGTAAGTTCGCTTAAATATAAAGTGAACATCAATACGCTGGAACATACAGCAACCAAAACCCTTGCACTCAACGAAATAGGGATCTGCAATCTGGCACTTGATAAGGCTATTTCGTTCGATCCGTATGTGGAAAACCGTGATACCGGTTCCTTTATCCTGATTGATCGCTTTACCAACGCGACAGTGGGTGCCGGTGTCATTGATTTTGCCTTGCGACGGGCAGACAACATCCATTGGCAATCCGTGGATATCAATAAAGAAGCCCGGGCCGAACAAAAAGGGCAGAAATCCTCTGTCCTCTGGTTTACCGGGCTGTCTGGCTCCGGAAAATCAACAATTGCCAATCTGGTCGAGAAAAAGCTGTTTAGCCAAGGCAAGCATACTTATCTGCTGGACGGAGACAACGTTCGGCATGGACTGAATAAAGATCTTGGTTTTACAGATGCTGACCGCGTGGAAAATATCCGTCGTGTGGGTGAAACAGCCAAACTTTTCGCCGATGCCGGATTGATTACTCTGGTGTCGTTTATCTCTCCGTTCCGCAGTGAACGACAGATGGCCCGCGGTCTTCTGGAGGAAAGTGAATTTCTTGAGGTGTTCATTGATACGCCGATCGAAATCTGTGAAGAGCGGGATATCAAGGGTCTGTACGCAAAAGCAAGAGCCGGCGAAATCAAAAACTTCACCGGAATTGATTCAGATTATGAGCGTCCGGAAAACGCGGAAATTGTCATTGATGGCGCAAAAATGACGGCTGAGGAAGCAGCCGACGGCATCATCGACTATTTAAAAGAAAAGCGCTTTATCTAAGCGCCTTTCAGCAAACTCATCAAATAGGCGCCATACCCGCTTTTTAACAGCGGGGTGGCCAAGGCTTCCAGTTCATCAGGGGTAATATAGCCCCGTTGATACGCAATTTCTTCAGGGCAGGCGACTTTCAGCCCCTGCCTTTTTTCAATGGTTTGAACAAAGGACGACGCATCCATCAGGTGATCATGGGTCCCCGTATCAAGCCATGCACTGCCGCGTCCCAGATGTTCCATATGAAGCTGGCCTTTTTCGAGGTAAAGGCGGTTCAAGTCCGTAATTTCCAATTCACCCCGCGCACTAGGCTTAAGATTTTTTGCCATCTCCACCACCTGATTGTCATAGAAATACAAACCCGTAATTGCAAAATTTGATTTCGGATTGACCGGTTTTTCTTCGACACCAATGACCCGCCCCTCGCGATCAAACTCGGCGACACCATATGCTTCGGGGTTGGAAACGTGATATCCAAAAATAGTGGCCCCGTCCGTTCTGGCGGCCGCACTTTTCAACAGTTTGGTAAATTGGGTCGCATAAAAAATGTTATCGCCCAGGATCAACACAGACGGATCATTACCGATATGCGCTTCGCCGATTGTAAAAGCCTGCGCCAACCCATCGGGGGACGGCTGCACGGCGTAAGTGATCGAAATGCCCCATTTTTCACCATCCCCTAACAGACGCTGAAAAAGATATTGTTCTTCGGGTGTGGTAATGATCAGAATATCCCGAACGCCGGCAAGCATCAGCGTTGTCAACGGATAATATATCATAGGTTTATCATACACCGGCATAAGCTGTTTGCTTACACCCAATGTCAGCGGATGAAGCCTTGACCCCGTTCCCCCAGCCAGAATTATTCCCTTATGCGCCATTTCCGTTACCCCTCGTTCGTCAGATTAAACACAACAGGCCCCCTAGCCTGTTAAGCCCTATGTCCATGCATAGGTTAAACTAAACCCGCTATGACTTGATCCAATTGTATTCATACCCGATATTTAGGATACAAACTATTAACAATCCGAAAAGAGCCCGAATGACAACAGTTGAAAAATGGCTACTGACAGAAGGCCGTCTGATTCCAGAAGTGCTGGAGTTCATTGAACAACTTTGCGAACGGATCAACCAAACGGGCATTTCACTTTCACGATGCCGGATTGGTGTGCGAACTATTCACCCGCAAAATGACATCTGGGCGTATACATGGACGGATGAAGATAGAAAAGCAGAAATCTGGGGTGCCGCCCATGGCATTCGTTCAACAGATAGCTACTTTGGAAGCCCTGCTGAATTCGTGCATTCACAGAAAAAGCCGTTCCGAAAGATCCTGACAAACCTTGATCCGGATAAAGACCACCTTGTTCTTTTCGAACAACGGGATGCCGGACAAACTGATTATATTATGTTTCCCTTGCCATTTTTAGATAAAAGCAAGGCCTTGATCTCTTTTGTTACAGCCAACCCAGGCGGGTTTTCTGATGATCAACTGACGGAACTTGAGGGACTAGTTGACTATATAGCGCCGATTATGGAAATCCATTCCACTCGCAAAATCGCTATTACGTTGCTGAACACGTACCTTGGCCGCAGATCAGGGGAACAAGTTATGAACGGCCGAATTCAGCGAGGTACCGGAGAGACGATTGAAGCCGCACTCTGGTTCAGTGATATCCGTGGATATACCCGGCTCTCTGAAACACTTGATCCTCCCGACGTCTTTTCGCTGCTTAACACCTATTTTCAAATATTGTCTGATCTGGCACTGGACTACGGCGGCGAGGTTCTAAAGTTTATTGGGGATGCTGTCCTGATCATTTTTCCTGTCGATCAGAAAATGAATGCTCAGGTAGCCTGCGAGAATGCTATACATGCCGCTCAGAATGCCTTCAAACAGTTTGAATTAGAAAACAGAAAACGGGCTTTGGAAAAACAGCCTCTTATTGATTCTGGGGTCGCGCTTCATTTCGGAGAGGTAATGTATGGCAATGTCGGTGCCGTCGATCGTCTGGACTTCACGGTTACGGGACCGGCTGTCAATCTGACGGCCCGTTTGGAAGAATTGACTAAAGAAACCAAGGAACCCCTTCTTTTATCGGCTGCCCTTGCAAATCAACTCACAATACCCACCAAACATATCGGGACTTTCCCACTAAAAGGGATCCGCGAAGCAACCCCGGTTTTCGTCCTTGCCGATTAACGATCGTGTCTTGGAATGACTTTCCAATTCGCGTAAAAAAGAAATCACAAAAAATTATTCCACCCAAGGGATTAAAATAATGAACGACATCTCCGCTTCCCAAAAAACAAAAAAATGGCAGTTTTGGGTTGATCGCGGGGGTACCTTTACAGATCTGGTCGCCCGCACGCCATCCGGGGCAATCAAAACACACAAGCTTTTGAGCGAAAATCCGGAACAATATGAAGACGCGGCGATTGAAGGCATTCGGCAGCTTCTTGGTATAGAAAAGGGCCACGCGATCCCCGATGATTTGGTTGATGCTGTCAAGATGGGGACAACGGTTGCAACCAATGCTCTGTTGGAAAGAAAGGGTGAAAGAACCCTTCTTGTAACAACACAAGGGTTTCGTGACAGTCTTAGGATTGGATACCAAACACGGCCCCGATTATTTGATTTGAAAATCACACTTCCTGAAATGCTGTACGAAACCGTCATCGAGGTGACAGAGCGAATTGGCGCGCGCGGCGAAGTCATAACATCATTGGATAAAGAGGACGCCAGACAAAAATTTCAGGCCGTCTTTGATACGGGGATCAGGGCTTGTGCCATCGTTCTGATGCATGGCTACCGATATACACAGCACGAAGCTGAATTGGCGGAAATTGCCGCTGAAATCGGGTTCACGCAGATCTCGACCAGTCACGGGACAAGCCCTCTGATGAAACTGGTCAGTCGCGGCGATACAACCGTTGTCGATGCCTATCTCTCCCCTATTCTTCGGCGCTATGTGGAACAGGTGGCCACTAAACTGGGAGATAGCCAGTTGATGTTCATGCAGTCCAATGGCGGACTGACAGATGCTCATTTCTTTCAAGGCAAAGACGCAATCCTGTCGGGTCCTGCCGGGGGTGTTGTTGGCATGGTTCAAACTTCTGCCCTTGCCGGTTTTGAGAAGGTCATCGGATTTGACATGGGCGGGACGTCAACCGATGTCTCTCATTATGGTGGCGAGCTGGAACGCACTTTTGAAACAGAAGTCGCAGGCGTTCGCATGCGGGCACCAATGATGCTGATTAATACGGTTGCGGCCGGTGGTGGCTCCATTCTTCATTTCGACGGCGCCCGCTATCGGGTCGGACCGGACAGTGCCGGAGCCAATCCTGGGCCTGCATGCTATCGCAAAGGTGGTCCTCTAACTGTCACTGATTGCAATGTTATGCTTGGTAAACTCAATCCGGATTTCTTTCCACCTGTCTTCGGCCCCAATGCAGATTTGCCGTTGGATGCCGATATCGTCCGAGAAAAGTTCCAAGCCTTAACGAACAAAATTAACGAAAGTACCAACAGCAACAAAACACCGGAAGAAGTTGCGGAAGGGTTTCTCTACATTGCCGTTGAGAATATGGCCAATGCCATCAAGAAAATATCGGTCCAGCGCGGCTATGATGTATCTGAATATGTCCTGACCTCTTTTGGGGGGGCCGGTGGGCAGCATGCCTGCATGGTTGCGGACAGTTTAGGCATCAAAAAAATTCTTCTTCATCCTTATGCAGGTGTTCTTTCCGCGTTTGGCATGGGGCTGGCCGATTTGCGTATTATGAAAGAACAGGCCGTCGAACAGGAACTAACCTCAGAAAACCTAACGTCCATTCAAACTGTTTTGGACGAATTGGCAGACAATGGAACAAAAGAAATGCAGGCACAGGGGGTTCTACCGGTTCGCATTCTTGCCGAAAGAAAACTCCACATTCGGTATGATGGGTCAGATACCAGCCTTGTTGTTGATAACGATACACTGCAAAATGTTCGGGACAGATTTGAAATGGCTCACAAGCAGCGGTTTGGCTTTATCAGCCCCGACAAAACTTTAATTGTCGAGGCTGCTTCGATCGAGGTCATCGGAAAATCAGAAGAAGTTTTACTGCCCCTGCTTGAAAAGCCCGAAACGCCCCCTACCCTAACGGCCATCGCAACACATCCGTTATTCACAGGGAACAAGCATCATCGCTGCCCCTTTTATGAAAGAGAAACGCTTGTCTTCGGTCAAACCGTTACGGGCCCTGCCGTTATTGTCGAAAAAACCGGAACAACCGTGGTCGAGGAGGGTTGGCAGGCTGAATTAAACAACCGCTCCGATCTGGTGCTAAGTCGTGTTGTGCCTCTTGAGCGCGTGCAGGCAATTGGTACAACTGTAGACCCTGTTATGCTTGAAGTTTTTAACAACCTTTTCATGAATGTCGCCGAACAGATGGGCACTGTTCTGGAAAAGACCGCGTTTTCCGTCAATATTAAGGAACGGCTCGATTTCTCCTGCGCTGTTTTTGATCTAAATGGTGATCTCATTGCCAACGCCCCTCATATGCCGGTTCATCTGGGGTCAATGTCCGAAAGCATCAAATCAGTTATGCGCAAACATGGTCCGGCCATGAAGGCAGGAGATGTATTCGTCCTGAATGCGCCCTATAACGGTGGAACCCATTTACCCGATGTCACTGTTATTACGCCAGTTTTTGACGAGGATGGAAAAGACATTCTGTTTTATGTGGCCAGCCGGGGCCATCATGCCGATATCGGTGGCTTGACCCCCGGCTCCATGCCCCCCGATAGCCGACGAGTGGAAGAAGAAGGCGTGTTGCTGGATAACATTCTGCTGGTCGACGGCGGTCGGTTTCTCGAAGACGAAATGACGGCCATTTTGAAGTCTGGCGAATATCCATCACGGAATACACACCAGAATATTGCGGACCTAAAAGCCCAGATCGCAGCTTGCGAAAAAGGGATACAGGAACTTCGAAAAATGGTGGACCATTTTGGCTTGGACGTGGTGCACGCTTATATGGGGCACGTTCAGGATAATGCGGAAGAATCTGTCCGGCGGGTTCTGGATGTTTTAAAAGAAGGATCCTTCACTTATCCAATGGATGACGGATTTGAAATTGTCGTCTCTGTAACGATTGACCGGAAAACCCGATCTGCCGTCATTGATTTTACCGGCACCAGCGGCCCTCACCCAACAAACTATAACGCGCCCCGGGCCGTAACCACCGCTGCTGTTCTTTATGTTTTCAGATGTTTGGTTGATAGTGATATCCCGCTGAATGCGGGGTGCCTGAAACCACTTGAAATTATTGTTCCGGACGGCTGTATGCTCTCCCCCGAATACCCGTATGCTGTTGTGGCGGGTAATGTGGAAACATCGCAATGTATAACCGATTGCCTGTTTGGCGCACTGGGAGTTATGGCCGCTGCCCAAGGCACCATGAATAACTTCACTTTCGGAAATGAAACCTACCAATATTATGAAACGATCTGCGGCGGTTCTGGTGCTGGGCCAGATTATGACGGGACAAGTGCCGTTCATACCCATATGACAAATGCTCGCCTTACCGATCCAGAAATTCTAGAATGGCGTTTTCCTGTCACACTCGAAAGCTTTGAGATCCGAAAAGGTTCAGGTGGGAAAGGCCGTCATGTCGGCGGCGATGGCACTTTGCGCAAAATAAAATTCCACGAAGCGATGACAGCCGCCATTCTCTCCAGCCACCGTAAAGTCCCGCCTTTCGGTCTTGAAGGCGGAGAGGACGGACAGCCCGGCAATCAATGGGTGATCCGAAAGGACGGCTCGAAAGAAGCGTTGGAAGGGCGGGATAAAACAGAAATGGCCCCCGGCGATACATTCGTTATTCAGACCCCAACGGGAGGAGGCTATGGGCGCGAAAATTAGCGCCCCCCCTTTTAAGGATTGAAATCGTAAGATGGCCGGTGTCTCAGCCGCTCATCTTCTGAACAATCATGGTGCCTGTCATTAGGTCCAGATGAGCACCGCCGCCATTTTTGAAAACAGTGATATCGGAAGAATGGCGACGCCCTTCGCTGCCATTGCACAGATCGGTGAGATCGCCCAGGATATCCGCTTCGTTAATAACGCCCGCTGCCATCGGGATCATCAGCTCGCCAATTTCTCCGATCGTCGTTTCTCTTGCGTCTACAAAGATTTTGGCTTTTTGCATCAAGATATCATCGGCTTCTCGCATGTCCGGTCGATACGCACCGATCAGGTCCACATGGGTCCCCGGTTTAACCCACTCTCCTTTTAGGACAGGTTCCTTGGACAGGGTTGCCGTTGAAATAATATCTGCGGCTGCCGCTGCTTCGGCCAAATCAGTGGCGACGTGAACGGGAAACCCTTCAGCTTGCATTTCCTTTGCAAATTCCCTCGCTTTTTCCGGGGATCGAGCCCAAATAGTGAAGGTTTCGATACTGGGGAAAACTTCGCGGTAAGCTTGCAGGAGCGTTTTAGCCACGGTCCCGGCCCCCACGACCAGATAGGATTTGGGGTCATCAGCGGCGAGCAAACGGGCGCCTAGCACACTATCTCCTGCGGTTTTCCACTTCGTTACCAAGGGGCCATCAACGATTGCCGTCAATGCACCGCTGCTGCTATCGAAAAGCAACATCGCGCCTTGAATTGAAGGCTCCGGAGGTTGTTTTTGGGTATTTTCAGGAAACACAGTCACAGATTTCAGGGCCAATCCCACACCATCGATCCATGCGCCACGACTCAACAGGCTTCTATCGCCTTTTGAAAGCAGCAAATCTCCAATTTCAGCTTTTTCCAGCTTATGACCGGCATACAGCGCATCCGCTGTTTCTTTCCAACTTAATCTGCTATCTGCTGCGTCAAAGCTAATGAATTGCATTCCAAATTTCCCGATATTTTTAATCGAGAGAGATTAGTCATCCAGCCCCTAAACAGCAAGCGAGTGTTCCTCACAAAGAGTGTTATTTTTTTGCAAGATACTTTTTCCAGTTTTTATCAGCATCTTTTATCCGGGCGTCAATACCGGTTCGCTCCCAACGGTCTTTACCCGCCTGATGCCCAAAGAAATACAGCTTACCCTGATGGATAAGCCACACACCCGGATCGATGTCTGATAGATTCCCCAGACTCATCTGGTTAGAACAATATCCGCCATATTGGGGTGCATAGGCTGCCGGGTCTGCAGCAAACAGGTCACGACTTTGTGCGTCAGCAAACCGCCAGGTCGCCCCCTTCCATTCAAAAAAGAAGGCTTTTTCCCCTTCAATCGAGCGCTGCGACGAGTGATAGGCCGTACTGTCATAGCCCTTCAAAGCTGTTGATCCCAGATATCCGGTATTGATTTCATCAAAAGCGAAAGCGGGAGCCGCAACAAACAGTACAATAGCAACCGACAATGACATAAAAATTCTGGAAAACATGCATAGCTCCCTTGCCTAACCTGTTTTCCAGTTTTCAGATTTCATCCCGAAAAGGAAATCAAAATTCCGTCATTTATCAATTAACTGCGGCTACGCCCCCGATCATAACCCAAGTTAGAGGCTAGAATACGCTCCGCTTCTATCATTGATATCTGCTTGCGTTTTGCGTAATCCTCGACCTGATCTTTTGCAATTTTCCCCACACCAAAATACTGTGCATTGGGATGGGCAAAATAATATCCAGAAACAGAAGACGCCGGCATCATCGCGTAAGACTCGGTCAGCGATATTCCAATTCTGTCTTCAACCTCCAACACTTCAAACAAACCCGGTTTTTCTGAATGGTCGGGGCAGGCAGGATAACCCGGCGCAGGACGGATACCTTGATAAGCCTCACGAATAAGTTGGGCATTTGAGAAGTTTTCATCCTTCGCATATCCCCAAAGCTCCTGCCGGACATAGGAATGCATATACTCGGCTGTAGCTTCAGCAAAGCGGTCGGCCAAAGCCTTCAGCAAAATGCTGCTATAATCATCGTGGGTCCGTTCAAAATCAGCAAGCTTCCCTTCAATTCCAAGTCCCCCCGTGACGGCAAAACCACCAATATAATCAGGAACACCCGCCTCCTCCGGCGCGATGAAATCGGCAAGACAGTGATTAGCCCGGCTATTGGTCCGGTTCATTTGCTGGCGTAGGAAATGGAACCGGTGTTTCTCAGTTGTCCGGCTTTCATCTTCATATACCACCACATCATCGCCGACACTTGCCGCCGGGAAAAAGCCAACAACCGCTCTAATGGTTAGCCATTTTTCTTCGATGATCTTTTTTAGCATCGCCTGAGCATCATTATACAGTTCGGTTGCCGTTTCACCGACGACGTCATCCTCAAGAATCTTAGGGAAATGCCCGGCAAGTTCCCAGGTTCTAAAGAACGGGGACCAGTCAAAGAACTCTACAATCTTTGATGGATCTATATCATCGAATTGCTTTAAACCAATAAATGTTGGTTTAACCGGTTTAAATTGACCCCAGTCGATCTTGGCCCCGTTTTTCCGGGCAACCTCAATTGGAGCAAAATTATCGGGTTTCTGTTTGCGGTAATAATTCTCTCGCACCTGTTCATACTCAGCTTTAATATCCTGAACAATCGAGTTGCTGGTATCGTCACTGATCAAAGACGTGGCTACGCCAACAGCGCGCGATGCATCGGTAACATAAATCGTTGATCCTTCATATTGCGGAGCAATCTTGAGCGCTGTGTGTACTTTTGATGTCGTCGCCCCCCCAATCAACAAGGGCTTGCTAAAGTTCCCCCGCTGCATTTCCGAAGCGACCGTTGCCATTTCTTCCAAAGACGGCGTAATCAATCCACTCAGGCCGATGATATCGACATTTTCGGCAATCGCTGTTTCGAGGATTTTTGTATAGGGCACCATCACGCCAAGATCAATGACCTCGAAATTGTTGCATTGCAGGACCACACCGACAATGTTTTTGCCAATATCGTGAACGTCACCTTTCACCGTTGCCAAAAGGATTTTACCTTTTGTTGAAACTTCTCCGCCCTTTTCTTTTTCGGCTTCGATATAGGGTAACAGATACGCAACAGCCTGCTTCATCACGCGTGCGCTTTTAACGACCTGCGGTAGGAACATTTTACCCGAGCCGAACAGATCGCCCACAATGTTCATGCCGTCCATCAACGGCCCTTCAATGACCTGAATAGGGCGGGCAAATCCCTGGCGAGCTTCTTCCGTATCTTCTTCAATATAATCAGAAATTCCTTTTACCAGCGCATGGCTCAAGCGATCCGCCACATCAAGTTCACGCCAGGAAAGGTCCTGCACATTATCTTTTATCTGACCAACCGCCTGCTCGGCAACTTCCAGAAGCCTTTCTGTTGCATCCTCGCGACGGTTTAAAACCGCATCCTCGATCCGATTGCGCATATCCTCTGGAATGTCCGAATAAACAGCCAGCTGACCCGCATTCACAATCCCCATGTCCATACCTGCTTGCACGGCATGATACAGGAAGACAGCATGCATGGCTTCTCGCATCGGATTATTACCACGAAGCGAGAAAGACATATTCGAAACACCGCCACTGATCTTGGCATGAGGCAGGGTTTCCTTGATGATTTTGGTTGCTTCAATATAGTCTTTAGAGAAGTTGTTATGATCATCAATCCCGGTTGCAATTGGGAAAATATTTGGATCAAAAATAATGTCTTCAGGTGGAAAGCCGACTACTTCTGTCAGTATCTTGTAGGATCGTGTGCAAATTTCGACCATCCTCTCTTTACTATCAGCCTGCCCGTCTTCGTCGAACGCCATCACGATGGTCGCGGCGCCATAACGGCGAATTTCCCGAGCTTGGGTAATGAACGCCTCTTCTCCTTCTTTAAGAGAGATAGAATTGACGACGGCCTTCCCTTGAACTGTCTTCAACCCGGCTTCAATCACATTCCATTTCGAACTATCTATCATAACCGGGACCCGGCAGATATCAGGTTCTGAAGCGATAAGATTAAGGAATGTCGGCATGGCTGTTTCAGCCTCCAGCATGGCGTCGTCCATATTGACGTCCACCACCTGCGCGCCATTCAGAACCTGATCCCGGGCAATATCCAGCGCAGTATCGTAATCGCCGTTCATCACCAGTTTTTTAAACTTGGCGGAACCGGCCACATTGGTCCGCTCTCCCACATTGACGAAACCAACTGTTTCATCCAGATAAAGCGGCTCCAGTCCAGACAGCCGTGCAATATGGTCAGCTTCAGGAATTTGCCGCGGGGCAATTGTCGATACCGCCTCGGCTATTGCCTTAATATGTTCCGGGCGCGTACCACAACATCCTCCAACAATATTTACAAGGTTGCTGGACGCAAATTCCTGCAACTGCTCTGCCATATAGGCGGGTGTATCATCATATTCACCCAGTTCATTGGGAAGTCCCGCATTCGGATGAACGCTCACCCCGGTCGGTGCGATTGCTGAAACAGCCTGGACGTGAGGTCTCAGGTCTTTTGCCCCTAGCGCACAGTTGAACCCGATGCTGATGGGTTCGGCATGAGCCATGGACGCCCAGAATGCTTCGGCAGTTTGCCCGGACAAGGTCCGACCAGACGCATCCGTAATGGTTCCTGAAACCATGACAGGGTAACGAACACCAACTTCATCAAAATATCGTAAGACTGCGTAAATAGCGGCTTTACAGTTCAAGCTGTCAAACACGGTTTCAATAAGGATGATATCAGCGCCACCATCAATCAATCCCCGCAAGGCGCCATCATAAGCCGTGACAAGTTCGTCGAAAGTCACATTTCTAAAACCCGGGTCATTCACATCCGGCGAGATGGAGGCTGTTCTATTGGTTGGTCCCAGAACACCCGCAACAAATCTTGGTTTATCGGGCGTTTTTGCAGTCCAGCGATCAGCAACCTTACGCGCCAGTTTCGCACTTTCACAATTTATGTCGTAGACCGCACTTTCCAAACCATAATCAGCCTGCGCAATTGTCGTGCCACTGAAGGTATTTGTTTCAAGGATATCAGATCCGGCAGCCATGAACTGGTCATGGATATCTTCGATGACATCCGGACGGGTCAGGGTTAACAGGTCGCTGTTGCCTTTCAGGTCAATCGGAGATGCCTTGAACCGATCCCCACGGTAGTCTTCTTCCTGCAGGGAAAAAGTCTGAATCATCGTGCCCATGGCCCCATCCAGAACAAGAATTCTATTCTTTAGAGCGTCTTCGATTGTTGCGTAGGAGGCAGATTTTTTCATGGGAATGTTCCCGTTCCTGATCAATTACTAATAAATAATTCGGTTGCGCGTTACTTAACGGTTGGGCCGGACACCCATTGTGTGACAAATGGCATATACCAGATCGGCACGATTTAGCGTGTAAAAATGAAAATCCTTCACTCCGGCACGCTGTAGCTGACGGCATTGTTCGGACGCGACCATCGCCGCCACCAGATTCCGGGTTGCCGGATCATCGTCCAGTCCTTCAAACAGATGAGTGAGCCATGACGGTATTTGTGTCCCACATTGCCCACTGAACTGCCGAAGTTTGGAATAACTTGTTACCGGCAATATGCCCGGAATTATTGGAATATCAACGCCTTGGGCCTGTGCCCGGTCAATAAAGCGTAAATAGGTATCCGGATCAAAGAAAAATTGCGTGATTGCCCGGTCAGCACCAGCATCCATTTTCCGCTTCAGATAATCAATGTCAGCAAGACTTGACGCAGCATCTGGATGGATTTCTGGATAACAGCCCACGCTGATCTCAAAATCGTGCATCTTTTTAAGATGCTCGATCAATTCAACAGATCCTTTAAAGCCGTCCGGATGGGCGACGAAACCGTCTTGCCCTTCAGGCGGATCCCCTCTAAGCGCAACAATGTGTTTTACGCCACTTTCCCAATACTGCTGGGCAACTTCTTCGATTTCTGATTTTGAGGCACCTACGCAAGTAAGGTGGGCTGCAGGCTCCAAATCCGTCTCTTTCCGAATTCGGCTAACAAGGCCATGGGTTCTCTCCCGCGTAGATCCCCCTGCCCCGTATGTCACCGACACAAAAGAAGGAGAGAGAGGTCCAAGGCGCTCAACAGTATCCCATAACTTGCTCGCCATCTTCTCGGTCGTTGGCGGGAAGAATTCAAATGAAATTGATAAAGGGTTGGACCCGCCAATATTGGACAAACGTTCAGTTTCTACCCGTTCTAAAAACTTGTCGGGAAGTGTCATTCTCTCTCTCCTGAGGGATTATCAGTATTAGACTGCTCAGCAATCCAGATATTTACATTCAGCGGGTCACCCGCAAGCATATGAAAATCTTTTCTTTTAAGACCGGCCTCTTCGCACCATGACCAAACCTGATCCGCATCAAAACCCATCTGGGTATGAGCATGTTCTGTGCGCAGGGTTTCAA
The DNA here is from genome assembly GCF_047631475.1 of Sneathiella sp. Classification (GTDB taxonomy): domain Bacteria; phylum Pseudomonadota; class Alphaproteobacteria; order Sneathiellales; family Sneathiellaceae; genus Sneathiella. Next base: position 19,710 of record NZ_JBLHZT010000035.1, read on the forward strand.
CTTCATGCGGTGCAAAATCGACGAGAACAAGGCGTCCGTTCTTCCGCAATACTCTTTTTGCTTCTGCAATGACCATTTTCGGTCGGTCTGCATAATGCAACACCTGATGGATGACCACGACGTCCTGTGAGTCATTTAAAAAAGGCAGAGTATACATGTCGCCGAGACGCACCTGACAGTTTCGCAGGTCTGCCCCCTCAATCGCCGCGCGCGCGAAAGCAAGCATTTCGCGGCTGGTATCCACGCCAACGGCAAACTGGGACAAAGGCCCAAATAGCTCCAGCATTCTACCCGTTCCGGTGCCGATATCCAGAAAGTCAGTGATTTTCATGTCCTGAACGGAGGATAGAATCAACCGTTCGACTTCTTTTTCAGCAACATGCAAAGATCGAATCTTGTTCCAATGCTTTGCATTTTCCCGGAAATAATCGTCCGCAGCGTCCAAACGGGCCTGTTTTATGGTATTCAGACGCTCCAGATCCCGAGAGACGACAGGATCTTCTTCAGGAACCAGATCAACTAAATACCGGGCTAATAAAGACGTCCCGCTTTTATTGGCAAGCCTGTAATAAACCCAACTACCTTCTTGAAAGCGATCCAGCAAACCAGCGTCGCAGAGGAGCTTGAGATGCCGGGAAACCCGCGGCTGACTTTGCCCCAAAATCTGAATGAGCTCGCTAACGGTCAGTTCTGCGTGGCCACACAAAACAAGAAGACGCATCCGCGTTTCTTCCCCCGCAGCCCGTAAACCTTGTAGCAATTGCTCCACGCATCAATCCAATCATCAAAATGTCTTTGTAATGATATAAACATATATTTATATCTTTGTACAGATGATTTTTGAGCGACTTTTTAGCAACATTTGAATTAATGAAATGTGCGAAGGTGAGTTTCCCCACTGGTATATGCCCCCTCTCTATGATACGTCTTCCAGATGTTTGGTAAAAAATTGTAACAAAGTCATGATTTTACTTTGGTCAGGTTTTATTCTGATATAAATAAAGACTTCAGTAACGATTGTTGTGTTTTTATCATGATAGATAAGCCGCGTTAGAAAGCTAAAGCTGGGTATGAATATGAGTTCAAAAAAATTCAGAGCATCATTGTTGTCAGGATGTATAGCGACTTTGGCGCTTGGTCTACTGGGCGGCTGCACAACACCTCCAGGAGAAGATCCTGCAAATGTTGTCTATAACGAGGTTCAGGATCCGATCGAACCATTAAACCGTTATTTCTTCGATGTAAATAACGCACTCGACGCTTTGGCACTTAAGCCGGTTGCGCATATTTATAATGAAGCTCTGCCTGATGCTGTACAAGACAGCGTCACCAACTTCTTGAACAACCTGTCCCAACCAATGTATTTCCTAAACAATATTGCTCAGGGCGATCTTGATGGCGCTGGCGATAATATGGGTTCCTTCTTTACAAATACATTCCTTGGATTTGGTGGCCTTTTTGACATTGCTCAAATCGACTATGATGAAGAAGATCTTGGTCAGACTTTCGCGGTTTGGGGAATTCCTGAAGGCCCTTATCTGGTTTTGCCAGTCCTTGGCCCAAACACATCACGTGAAGCCGTCGGGATCGCTGGCGAATATTTCATTGATCCGGTGAATTTGATCGCCCGCAATAATGACGTTGACAACGTGCCGCTTTATCGTGGTGCAGCACACGCAATTGACTTCCGGTCACGTTCATTGGAATCACTCGATGAAATCGAGAAGAATTCTATTGATTTTTATGCGACTGTTCGCAGTCTGTATCGTCAAAACAGGAAAAGTGAAATTCTGGATGGAGAGGGTGACTTGACACCGCTTCCGGATATCTCATTTGAACAGGATGAGGATGCACCGCTGGCAACTGATCGTGTTTCCCTCTTATTCCAGGAAGATGAAGAGACTGTAAGAAGATCTGTCCCTTCAACTAAATAAAAGGAATCTTGAAGGGATGACTTTACGCAAATTACTCGTGGTATCGGTCGCTGCATTTACACTAACCGTTGCCCCCGCTCTTGTTAGCCCTTCTTTCTTTTCAGCGCATGCTGAAGCGAGTTCAGAAAAGTCTGCAACGGCCCTTGTTGAGAATCTCGGCAAGGAAGCCGTTACGCTTCTTTCCAATGAGAAACTGGATGCTGACGCTAAACGGGCCGGTTTTGATAAATTAGTGTCTCGCGACTTTGACATGAATTTGATCGGCCGATTTGTGCTCGGAAAACATTGGCGCAAAGCCTCTTCCGAACAAAAATCCGAGTATCAGGAACTTTTCAAAAGATACATTATTACAACCTACCAGAAGCGTATTGGTGAATATTCAGGCGAGAACCTGACGATTCTCAAAGCAAAACCTCTTAACAAGAACGAGTATCTGGTCAAATCACAGATCATCCGCCCCAAAGGGCCGCCCATTAAACTTGACTGGCGCGTTCGAACCAACAAGTCAGGCGAACAGAAAATTGTCGATATCGTTGTTGAAAATGTCAGCATGGCATTGACGCACCGTGATGAATTTTCATCTGTCATCAGCAAAAATGGCGGGAATGTTGATGGCCTGATTAGCACTTTGAAAAAGCATATTGCAGCTGCTGAAAGCTAATCAAGGTTTCACATTCTGGTGGTGAAAAGGGGATTATTTTCCCCTATTCCTTTTCAAAACAATATCCAACCGCACGAACAGTTCGTATAAGGTCAACTTCATTTTCACTGTTCAATGCTTTGCGCAACCGCCTGATATGGACATCAACCGTCCTGTCCTCAACATACACATTCTGCCCCCAAACTCCGTCAAGAAGCTGCTCTCTTGTCAGCACCCGACCGGCGCGCTCCATAAAGTATCGCAGGAGCTTGAACTCCGTAGGACCTAAATGCAGCTCTCTCCCTGCCCGACTGACCTTATAGGCAACCAGATCCATGGATACATCAGCGACGGAGATCATGTCGCTTCCCAAATTTGGGTTATGGCGCCGCAATACAGCGCGAATTCGCGCCAGAAGTTCGTTCGGAGAGAACGGCTTTGACATATAATCATCTGCGCCCACATCCAGTCCACGAACCCGGTCGGTCTCTTCGCCGCGGGCTGTAATCATAATAACCGGTAGATTGCGCGTCTCTTGTTTACGGCGCAGCATCCGGCATACTTCTATTCCGGAAAGTTTTGGCAACATCCAATCCAAAAGAACCATGTCCGGAGTTTGCTCATCGATAAGCATCAATGCCTCTTCTCCGTCCATGGCGGAACTCACCTCAAAACCGGCACTCACAAGATTGTAGCGCAGCAACTCGATCATCGAGGGTTCATCTTCAACAATTAGGACTTTCATTAGTTTTCAGTTCCTCGGGTCGCAAGATCTTCTGGAAGGTCTATCATTGTAATGCTGGTCTTATCGCCTTTCGGGCGCTTTTCCTTCGGGGCTTGACCCGTTATCTGATACACGATGATTTCAGCGATATTTGTCATATGATCGCCTACTCTCTCAATATTTTTCGCCATGAAAATAAGATGGGTACAACTTGTTATGCTGCGCGGATCTTCCATCATATAAGTCAAAAGCTCACGGAACATGCTGTTGTATAACTGGTCAACATCACGGTCGCGCCGCCAGACGTCATAGGCCAGATCGACATCCTCCTGAGCATAAGCGGTCAGTATGTCATCAATCATGTGACGAACCATTTCACCCATCCTTGGGATGGCGGACACCGGCCGAATGGCCGGCGCAAGGTTGAGGGCAATCACGCGCTTTGCAATATTGGCTGAATAGTCAGCAACACGTTCCAATAACGACGCTATTTTCAGGGCAGAAATCACAAGGCGAAGATCGTCGGCAACCGGATTACGCAAGGCCAATAATTTTATCGCCAAGCTATCAATTTTCTGTTCCAGTTCATCCACAGCCACATCGGCTTCAATCGTCGCCTGAGCAAGATCCGTATTGCGGTCCATAAGCGCCCGAACAGCCGCTTCCAATTGACTTTCGGCAAGTCCCCCCATCTCGATGATGGTGTTACGCATTTCCTGAAGATCTTCGTCAAAAGACCGGACGATATGTCCTGTTCCACTCATTCTGTTTCTCCTCGATCTTCGAAATTAACCGAAACGACCCGTAATATAGCCTTGTGTGCGTTCATCTGACGGGCTTGTAAATAATTGCTCCGTGTCCCCAACCTCGACAATTTCTCCCAAGTGAAAGAAAGCCGTCTTCTGTGAGATGCGGGCGGCTTGCTGCATGGAATGGGTCACAATAATGATGGTATAATTTTGCCGTAGTTCCTCGATCAACTCTTCAACCTTTGCTGTTGCAATAGGATCAAGTGCTGAGCATGGCTCGTCCATCAGAATAATGTCAGGCTGAACCGCAAGCGCGCGCGCGATACACAGTCGCTGTTGCTGCCCCCCAGAAAGACCGGTGCCAGAGGCGTTCAGGCGATCTCGAACTTCCTTTAACAACCCAGCTTTCTCTAGGCTTGTCAGGACAAGATCGTCCAACTCGTCCTTATCCTTGGCAAGGCCGTGAATACGCGGACCATATGCGACGTTATCATAAATCGATTTTGGAAACGGATTAGGCTTCTGAAAGACCATCCCTACCCTTGCACGCAACAACACCTCATCAACGGAAGAGGCATAAATATCCTCGCCATCCAAAAGAATAGTACCTTCAACGCGACATCCAGCAACCGTATCATTCATCCGGTTCAAACACCTTAAAAAGGTGGATTTTCCGCACCCTGATGGGCCAATCAACGACGTTATTTCATTTTCGAAAACGTCGAGTGAGACGTCCTTCAACGCCTGCTTGTTATCATAAAAAACGCTAACATCCCGAGCTTCAATCATCGCGTTTTTTTCGGCGGTGTCTGTTGACGCTATATCTGCAAGCATCTGCATATCCTTGTGTCCTTGTTCCATCGCCAGTCTACCAGCGGCGTTCAAATTTCTTGCGCAGCAGAACTGCCAGTGCATTCATAATCACCAAAAAGCCGAGCAAAACCATAATTGCACCAGAAGTTTTCTCGACAAATGCCCTCTCTGGGCTATCGGCCCAAAGGAAAACCTGAACGGGCAAAACAGTTGCCGGATCAGTTACTGAGCCTGGTATATCCACAATAAAGGCGACCATTCCAATCATCAAAAGCGGCGCAGTTTCCCCAAGGGCTTGCGACAATCCAATAATCGTTCCCGTTAAAATTCCCGGCATGGAGAGCGGCAGGACATGATGAAAGGCGGTTTGTTGACGCGATGCTCCCAACCCCAGAGCTGCACTGCGGATACTATCCGGTATGGCCCGGATCGCTGCCCGCGCGGCAATAATAATGGTCGGTAAGGTCATCAACGCCAAAGTCAATCCGCCAACCAGAGGCGCGGATCTTGGAAGATGGGCAACATTTAGAAACAACGCCAAGCCCAGCAGCCCAAATACAATGGAAGGAACCGCTGCCAGATTGTTAATATTGACCTCAATAATATCCGTCAGTTTATTTTGAGGCGCAAATTCCTCCAGATAAATGGCGGTCATGACGCCGATGGGGAAGGCAATGACAAATGTGATCAGCAATGTATAGAAAGAACCAACCGCCGCGCCCCAAATTCCTGCGATTTCCGGCTCACCGCTATCACCCGAAGTAAAGAAGCCACTATTGAAAACGGTTTTCACGGCACCTTTGCTATCCAGCTGATCAAACCAACGAATTTCATTATCTTTCACGCGACGATCGTCTTGCGGAATATCACGTTCAATATATCCTTTATTGAACATGTCCATATCATCACTTGCGATCAGGCTCACTGTCTTCGTCGTGCCGATCAATTCTGGGGTCTCCATCACCAATTTGCGAAGCTGAACATTAGCCCCCTTGCTAATGATACCGAACAAAGCCCTTAACTCTTTGCGCGACTTTACATCGGGAAATTCTGATCGAAGAGCATTCCGAACCAAGCTACCATAACTGGCTGCCCGCAAAACTTCCGGGTCATTCGTTTTTTCTGGATCCAGAATGTCTGTTGAGAAAGTGATCTCAATATCAAACCGTGTCTGCACAAAGGCGGTATATCCCTTGCTTGTGATACTTACAATCAGAGTTGTCAGCATGCACAGGGCAATAATAATCGCGCCTAATCCAAGGGATTTAAAAATCTTCTCCGAGCGATGCCGCTTTGCCAACTTGGCCCGGCTCTCTTTCGAACCCCACCCGGCATTCTTTTCTGTCTGAGCAGTATCAGTCATATTTTTCTCGATATTTGCGAACAACCACAAGGGCAATTACGTTAAGGGCAAGGGTAATAACAAACAGCACCAACGCGAGTGCGAAAGCCGCCAGCGTCTTAGCGCTGTCAAACTCCTGATCACCGACCAGCAATCCGACAATCTGTACGGTCACTGTTGTCACCGCCTCCAGCGGATTGGCCGTCAAATTTGCAGCGAAACCGGCCGCCATGACCACAATCATTGTCTCGCCGATCGCCCGGCTAACAGCCAGTAAGACTGCCCCGACAATACCTGGAAGAGCGGCTGGAAGTATAACCTTTCGAACGGTCTCTGAATGGGTCGCCCCCAAACCGTAAGATCCATCCCGAAGGCTTTGCGGAACTGCCATAATAATATCGTCACTCAGCGAAGAGATAAACGGAATGATCATCATTCCCATAACCACACCTGCGGCCAATGCACTTTCCGAGACAACGGATAGGCCTAAAGACGAGCCCACATCCCGAAAAAACACGCCCACTGTCAGGGCTGCAAAAAAGCCATAAACCACCGTTGGAATACCAGCCAGAATCTCCAGAATTGGCTTCACAACGGCTCTAAAACCGTTCGACGCATATTCTGTCATATAGATCGCGCTGAACAAGCCCAAGGGAACTGCGACGATCATCGCTATTAGGGTAATCAGCATTGTACCGGCAAAAAGCGGTATGGCACCGAATGCACCTGATGAGCCTACCTGATCCGCCCTCAAGGCGGTTTGCGGGCTCCAGTTCAAGCCTAGGAAAAACTCCGATAACGGTACTTTTTCAAAAAAGCTAAGCGTTTCAAATAACAGGGAAAATACAATTCCAACGGTTGTAAAAACTGAGATGGTCGATGCCAGGATCAATATGGCATAAACTGAACCCTCTAGCGTCTTACGAACCCGTAATCCCGGCTTGATATTCTGAATACCCAGATATAAACCGCCCGCCGCGGCCAACATGGCCAGAACAGGAAAAATGATCTGATCGACCTGTTGCAGGGGCCCCGTGGTGCGATCCAACGGAAGAAGTGTGAAGACAAACCAAACCAAAAATAGAAGAAGTGGCGGAAGCAAACCCCACACCACAACATACATTCCGAACTGGTGAGGGCGACCAGCATATCCGCCGCCGTCTGTTCCTTTTCCTGCAAGAACCTTCTTGGTTGCATACCAATAGCCTGCAGTACACATGGCCAAAAGCAGGAATATCAAAGGGGAGAAACTCATTATAGCGCCTTATGCTGTTCAGCAGTCGAAGGAAGGAAGAAGGGGCAGAAAAACATTTCTCTGCCCCGCCGCCACTTACATCATCAGGTTCGAAAGAGATGTACCAGCTTTACGTACTTTCGCCCGTTCTGCCTCAGAAAGCGGGATCAACCCTTTTTCAGAAAGATACCCGAACTCACCAAAAGCATCTTCACTTGTAAATTCAGCAACGAATTCTTTGATACCAGGAATTTTGCCAACATGGGCTTTCTTTACATAGAAAAACAAAGAGCGGGAGATGCCGTATTTTCCAGAAGAAATATTTTCGAATGTCGGCTCAACACCGCCAATGACGCCGCCCTGAATTTTGTCAGCATTCTGATCAAGGAAACTGAAGCCGAACACACCAACCGCAGAAGGGTTTGCAACCAGTTTCTGAACGATCAGATTATCGTTTTCACCCGCTTCAATATAGGCGCCATCTTCGCGTACGGAGTGGGCCACTGCCTTAAATGCTTTTTTGTCTGATTTTCTCAGTGCTTTCAGGCTTGGGAATTTCTTCGCGCCGCCTTCCATTGCCAACTCTGAAAACGCATCCCGCGTTCCGGAGGTTGGAGGAGGGCCTAGAACTTCAATTTTTGTGTCTGGCAAGGAAGGATCAACATCTTTCCAAGTTTTGTAAGGGTTATCGACGAGCTTTCCATCAATCGGAACCTGTTTGGCAAGCGCCATGAAAATCTGCTTTTTGGTCAGCTTGATAGGGGCCGTAGATTTGGAATTTGCCAGTACAATGCCATCAAATCCAACTTTAACTTCAGTAATTTCTGTAATGCCTGCTTTGGCACATTTTTCGACTTCAGATTTTTTAATGCGACGGGAAGCATTAGTAATATCAGGATGTCCTTCACCGATACCCGCACAAAATAGTTTCAGTCCGCCACCGGAACCGGTGCTTTCCACAACAGGCGTCGCAAACTTGCCTTTGTTGCCAAAATTCTCAGCAACCGTTTTGGAAAATGGAAAAACCGTAGAAGATCCAACAATTCTGATCTGATCGCGGGCAATAGCCTGTCCAGCGAATGCTACTGTCGCAATGACAGCAAGTCCGAGAGTTTTCTTTAACACGTCTAGTCTCCGTTCATTTGAGCGACAGTGTTTCCTGCCGATTTCGGGAACTTGCTCTTCGATGGTGACCGGAGTACTACATTTTTATGACACTATTGTTACAGCCCCACAAATGGCTATTTTATGGGGTTTTATATAACAAGTGCAGGCAGATGAATTGTAAAGCGAGAGCCTTTTCCAAGCTCAGAGTCGATTTCCAGCTGCCCCCGATGCCGACTCACAATATGTTTTACAATGGCAAGCCCCAGACCGGTTCCGCCCATTTCCCGGCTCCGGTCGCTATCCACACGATAAAACCGTTCCGTCAATCTGGGAATATGTTCAGAGGGTATCCCCTCGCCCTGATCAATGATTGAAACGGCGATGCTTTTCTCCGACCGCGTCAGAAATATGGACACAGCAGTATTTTCCTTGCCATATTTCAGAGCATTATCCACCAGGTTAGTGAAAATCTGTGCCAACTGATCCTTGTCCCCTGAAACCAGCAAAGGCTCTTCTGGTGCCATAACATTAATTGTCTTCCCAAGATCACTGGCTCTGGTTGTGATAAGCCCGACGACCCTTCGCAGTACATCCGTTACATCGACCTGATCGGAAGGACGTGCATGCTCGTTCATCTCGATTTGAGATAAAGACAATAGATCATCAATCAATTGGGACATCCTGCGGGACTGAGCGTGCATCATACTCAAAAACCGCGCTTGCGCTTCCCGGTCAGTGGCTGCTGGCCCTTGCAATGTTTCAATCGCACCGATCAAAATTGCCAGAGGCGTTCGCAATTCATGGCTTGCGTTCGCCACAAAATCCACCCGCATCTGTTCCGTTTTCTTGGCCGTGGTCAAGTCGTGCAAAGTCAGGATAACCCGTAAATCTTTCCCGCCGTCGCCCGGAATTTGTGTCACATGTGCTTCAATATAGCGCCCTACGCTCCCTGCCATCTTGAACTCAACGACCTGCGATTCAATCTCACCGCCCAGGGCAGCGTCAACAGCCTTGATAAGGGATGGATGACGCAAATACGCCGTCAGGTCAGTTTCCGCTAAATCAGCACTGAAAAAGTTTCTGGCCGCGCTGTTGAACCGACTAATGCGGCGTTTTTGATCAAGAACCAAAACAGGGTCAGGAAGCAGATTGAACAGCAAAATCGCGTCGTCCTGGTGGGACCGGGCTTCCTTGAAAAGGTTCTGCATACTGCGGCGATATTGCTGAATTGCCAGCAATAAATCATTGACTGGAAGCAGGCCCGACCGAATTGAGCCTGGCAACAGATGCCCAAAAAGTGGAGCGCTTGCCTCATGTTCGATCCGATGCGACAGCACTGTTGTTTCCCGAAGAAGGCGATTGTAAATCAAAACACCGGGTCCGACCGGAGTAAGAATAAGCAGCACCGCATATTCAGCAGGCAATAACCCCTGCGATACCAGCCAGATTGCAACAATGGCAACTGGTGTAGTGATCAATAGAAGGAAAACGAACATTTTCCCAATAAATCCGGTGCTATTCAGCATCTAAATTCTCTTCTCTGACTGAATTATGACAAATTTTGTTCAAGACACCCACTATGAGTCATTCACGCTACAAATTTGTGACAGCGAGTTAGGGTCTCTCCGATTTCACGATTAAGCGCGAGTGTCGCAAATCTGTCGAGTGCTGTTTCTTCCCGGTTGATAATAACAAGCTCAGCACCGTGCTGGAGCGCGATTACCGGAATATCTGCCGCCGGATAAACAACGAGGGAAGATCCTACCACGACAAATAAATCACAATTAATCGCCTCCATTTCAGCGCGTTGCATAGCCTCTATTGGCATTGCCTGACCAAATGAAATGGTAGCGGTTTTAACTATTCCCCCACATGCCGGGCAGACAGGCAACGTTTCGTCGACCTGAAAAACGGAGCGCACATCTTCCAAGCTCATCCGTTGATGGCAGTCGAGACATTTTGCGTAGGTTGTATTCCCATGAATTTCGATGACATCCTTTTCATCGACGCCTGATACCTGATGTAAACCGTCAATATTCTGTGTAATGACAGATGACACCTTGCCCATTTTATAAAGAGACGCGATCACTTTATGGCCATCATTCGGTGCGGCTTTAGACAACACCGTTTCCATATTAAACTTTCGGCGCCAGGATTCTTTACGCGCGTCTTCAGACGCCATGAATTCAGAAAAATCAATAGGCCGGTTCTTCTCCCAAAAACCTCCAGGGCTTCTGAAATCCGGTATGCCTGACTCAGTACTTATTCCCGCGCCAGTGAAAAAAACAATATTTTCACTTTCCGCCATCAATCGCGTCAGATGGTCAATCGCGTCATCCATTCCAAGCCTCCTTGATCATTTTTTGCCAGTATAGCAAGTGGCCTGAACAATTTCACAAATATAAACCACGCGCGTCTTGCAATCATAGACGCATACAAGGATAGGTTCCACTTGTTGAGGAGATCATAAATGACAGCGGCAAACACCAACAACATCGTCGCAAAAGAACTGTCTGATGCACTTGCAAAATGCAAAGGACAAGGCGTTGATGAGCAAACCCTCAGAACAGGGCTTCTTACAATTACGATAGCAAATTTTGTGAACCGGATCGGTATGGCAAATACAATTTCCTTGTTTCAGGCCTTACCTGAACAAATAGGATCCGGAATGTTCGATCGCTATATTGATCCAAATACAAACACGCCTCAAGCCGCACCTTATCAGGCGGCGGGCGCAAATCAATCCTATTCAAATAACGCGCTGCCCGGTAACTTTATCCAGCCGAATGGGGTTCCTTCAAACGGAACCCCACCAGTTGCTCAACCGCAATTTGCCCAAAACGTGCATCCCCCTATGACAGAATATCAGGAGCACACGTCCCCTATTCCGCCCACGCGGAGAAGACTAAATCAGTGACCTTCTTCACCGAGTGTTTCATCCCAATACATGGCTTCAATTTTATTGCCATCCAGATCGCGGACGAAACATCCATAATAAGCCTTGCCATAATGGGGACGATCGCCGGGTTCGCCGTCAGGGCTGCCCCCGGCTTTTACAGCTGCTTCAAAAAAATCCACAACGGCCTGTTTTGAGATAGCCAGAAAAGCCACATGAGTACCATTGCCAACCGTGGCTTTCGATTGATCATGGGGCGCCTGTATCCAAAATTCAGGGAATTGCCGCCCATATGCTGTTGCATTATGTTGATGCAGCTCCAGTATCCTTTTTGCACCAATGGCTGCCAGAACACCGTCATAAAAATCTAATGCCTCTTGATAGCGGTTTGTTCCAAGGGATATGTGAGAAACAATACTAGGAGGTAAATCAGTCATTTTAAGATCCTTTTGCTTAATATGTGAGGCCGCCTGTTGGCGAATGAAAAGGATATTAAAACACGCCAATGACAATTTTTGTCAGGGGCAGGACTGATAAACATACGGGATCCCAATTTTACTAAAATTTTGAGCAAATAGCCGGCCTTTTCTTAACAGTTTTTAAGGATGATTTGGCTATGGTTACCCCTTATTCAGTATTGGATTGGGAGGACGCACCGTGTCCCGGATGAACAATATGCTTTCTATGAACAAACTTGCCTTGCTTATGACGACAAGTTTAGTTGTTGCGGGCTGTAATACGACAGACAATACCCCTGCAGCTTCGAACACGATGGAACCGGTAAAAGCACCTGTCGCTTCGGTGCCACAAAGCGCAACCAAGGGAATGTCCGTACAAAGCTTAATGCGTATTGCAGATCGTGCCTGGAAAAAAGGCAGTCCTGCAACCGCATTGCGTTTATATACAATGGCAGCTCATAAAAGCCCCAAAAACCCAGCCCCTGTTCTTGCAATGGCAGATATCCTGAGGAAAACCAAAAAACCAGACGCTGCGATTGAGCTTTACAAAAGCGTTTTGGAAACATCTCCAGATGTTATCGCTGCGCATACAGGTATTGGATACAGCCTACTCAATCAAGACAAACCCTATATGGCCGCGCAGTCGTTTGAATCAGCGATCGCCCTCGATCCCAACAATGCGCGCTCTCTTGGGGGTATGGCAGTGTCTCTGGATACAGCAGGCGAACATGGCAAAGCACAGGATTATTACAGGCTTGCCATCAAGGCGGATACCAACAATCTGACTTACCAGAACAATCTGGCCTTATCATTAGCGCTGTCCGGACGCACAGATCAAGCCATTGCCATGCTGGAAATCATTACCACGCATCCTCATGCCAATGCGAAACACCGTCAAAATCTGGCGTTGGTTTACGGAATGGCCGGTAAGTCTGCGGATGCAATGCGGTATTCCCGAATGGATTTGAGTGAAAAAGAAGCACGGAACAATGCCCTTTATTTTAAAGCGCTAAACCAGAACACTTCTGACAACCTCAAGGAACAGGAACAGCAGGCAAGTTTAATTGCCCAGCACAACAATATAGAGTACCGGGCGCCGGAAACCTCTCGCAAGCCACACAACCTGCTTGTTGCCCGTGAAGAAAGCACAGAGCTCAACACCGTTGCACAGGTTGCCGAAACAAAGAGCACCCTGCCGACCATCCCTCGCACACCTCATTTTGAACAATATGCGAAGGCCCCTGCTCCAGCTGAAATGATTGCCAGCATCCGCGAACAACAGCCAAAAGCAGAGGGACCAAAAGTCGCGGCGGCTCCCGTTGCGGATGTTGAAGCGGATGCCCTTTCCAAACCTGTGACCTACAGTAAAGTTGATCCTGACTTCAGTAGTTTCGATCCCCCTACCGCTAAAAATGAAGTCTTCGTTCCGAAGGCTGAGGTCTCCAGCGCGAACACAGTCGCAAGCATTCCTGAAAAAGTGAACATGACACCTGAAGACACGTCGCTTGCAAAGGCTGATATTACCCCTGTTGCTGAACATAACACTTCCGAGGCGACTGACAAGGTAATCGGTGAACAGGTTAGAACCCATGACTATTACATACAGCTTGGGTCATTTAAATCTGAAGACCGTGCCAATAGAGGGTGGTCCCTTCTGCAGGAACGCCATTCTGACCTGCTTGGCGATCATAAGCCATTGATTGCCAAAGTAGAACTTGGCGAAGAAAAGGGAACCTTCTATCGAGTACGGGTGGGCGCATTTTCAAATGCCGCAACCCCAATGACAATATGCGAAACCCTCATTCGTCGTTCTGAGGCCTGCTACACACCGCGTGTCCGCATTGATACCGTTGAAAGCCAATCCAACGAGCAAAAGCCCAGCCCCTCTGCGACGGAAAATGTTGTGGCTGCGATCGTCGACCCGACAACACATTATTCGACCTTAAGATCCTATAACCAAGAATGGTCTCAGCGTATTACGGATATTGGGTCTGGGTCATACTAACACTGCTAATTACTTAAAAAACCCGCCTCGTTATGGCGGGTTTTTTTGTCCCTTATCCTTGAACAAGGACCGCCCTCATTCCCTCGCTGATCCTACCACCGGCGAAGATGCCGACAGTTAAGCGGCCCACACAGTATGGAAGGCGCAGAGTAGAAAAGAACAATCTTTTTCCCAGAATAAATGGCACCACGCCCGTGCCTTATTCGCAGCAACTGCAGTACCGACGTTTTGAGCGCCGAATGGACCAACACATATAACAGAAAAAGTTGATGAGACTGGCGATGGATTGGTGTGAAAAACAGACCCCTCGCGGCCTTATTCCGCTATGAACAGTTTTATGATCATTACACTGGAGGGGGCGAACAGCTCAGCTTAGGAAGAAAGTAAACCGAATAGGCGATATAGACTATTCGCAATTGGAGAAAGCCTGAGCGTTAGCCACCACTGAAGGCATCAATTGCTTTAAGAACGGCAGGGCCGATCAGCACAATAAACAGGGATGGCAGAATAAAAACAATCATTGGCACTGTCATGATTGCAGGAAGCCGGGCGGCTTTCTCTTCTGCTTTCATAAGCCGCTCATCCCGCATTTCTGCGGATAGGACGCGCAAAGCGACCGCGAGAGGAGTACCATATTTTTCAGTTTGAAGAAGAGTATTGACCAAGGTGGTCATGGATTGGAAATCCACCCGTCTGGCAAGGTTCATCAATGCTTCCTTGCGGTCAGGCAAAAAGCCCAATTCGATGGCCGTTAGTCCAAATTCGTCCGCTAGCTCTGGTGCGGAATTAGAAACTTCGCGACAAACACGATCGAGGCCACTATCCAGATTAAGGCCTGCTTCCGTACAAATCACCAACAAATCCAGCGCATCGGGCAGGCTTTTTCGCATTGCCGCGTACCGCTTCGATATCTGGTTCTTTAGTATCAGGCGCGGCAACGCGTACCCGATTAGGGCGAGAAAGGCTGACGCCCCAAGTGAAACAGAGGGCACCCATTCGAATGGATTGGTCCCTAAAAGATAAAGTGCACCCAAGCCGCCGAAAACTATCGGCAGACAAATGCGGGCGAAAAGATAGGTGACCAGGGCATCTTTTGAACGCCAACCACCCTGTGCAAGGTGGACAGATATCTGCCGTGCTTTTTCACCCTTCATCAACTGCATCTTTTTAACAACACGATGCATCATGGTTTCGCGGGCAATAAGCTGACTGCGCTGCCGAGTCTGGTTGACCACGTCTTCCCGCAATTTATTGCGGCGTTTTTCAAGATTTTTGATTCTGTCAGGCAGTGTATCCTTGACCAGCAATGCGTTCCATATGATCAGGAAAGAGGCCATGGCTGCGATACCGGCGATCATTGCCAGAACATCTTCAGATTTAAGCCAATCAGGAAGTAACGTTGATAAATCGATCATCTTTCATTCCTTCCTAGATTTCGAATCGAACCATTTTCGCCATGACACCGACACCCGATGCGATCATGACAAGACCAACACCGATCATGTAAACGCCGCGCGGATCTTCGACCAACGCCATGACATAACCATCATTGGCAAGCCACAACAGGAAGAACATGATGAAAGGCAGGGAGCCGATAATCCAGGCACTTGCTCGTGCTTCTGAAGACATGGCCTTAATTTTTAATTTGATCTGACGACGTTTACGCAAAGTGTTAGCAAGGCCGCCCAATGTTTCCGCCAGGTTGCCACCTGTTTCCCGCTGAATTGAAATCGCAATGATTAGAAACTTAAAGTCAGGAAGATCAATTCGTTTTGCAACGTCCCAAAGGCTTTCTTCCAAAGATTTACCCATGCGGACAGCATCCGCAATTCCGCGAAACTCTTCACCGACAGGATCCGGTGCATCTGTACCGACAGTAACAATTGCTTCGCTGATCGGCAAACCAGCGCGCAGGCTTCGAACAAGCAGTTCAATTGCTTCTGGAAAGGTTTTCATAAACTTGTTAATGCGGCGCTTTCCTAAATATCCGATCATAAAATGGGGGAAAAACAATCCACAAAAAATCGCTGTTGGTATGGCCAACATCATTCCAAAATCATAAAGGACTGTCAGAATAATCAGGGCAAAGGCGATCACTACAACAACCACAAGAGAATATTCTGCGATGGTCAGTTTCATCCCCGTCTTTTCAAGACGACTGCGTAGTTTGGCCGGATTAGGGACAAACTTTCGAACAATCATATCCAGGATTTTGATACTGCTTTGTTGGTCGTTCAATCGAGCTGTATTCCGGCGCGTCGGTTTCGTTGGCATAGGGCCATCGCCCCGTCCAACCTCAGCCAAACGCCGTTTTGTGTTGGCTCCGACTTCATTGCCGCCCATCAACGCAAAACCGAGGATAAGCGCAACAATGAGAGTCGCGCCCCCTACAACCAAAGTCATCATCATTTGATCTTCTGCGCCGATCATCACATTGCTCCTATCAACATTTTATCCAGTCCGAAATAGGCCGCTCTTGGTGCAAAATGAGGCCGCAGACCAGACGACTTAAAGTCACCGATCAGGCGGCCGCCTTTATCTTCACCCTGGAATTCATACCAGAACAGATCCTGCATAGTGATCACGTCTTCTTCCATGCCAACAACTTCAGAAATATAGGTAATGCGGCGCATGCCATCGCGCATTCGGCTAACCTGCACGATCAGGTCAATTGCTGACGCAATCTGCATTTTAGTAGCCTTTGCAGGGAGGTTTACCCCTGACATACCCACCATGTTTTCCAGTCGGGTCAAAGCCTCACGCGGTCTGTTGGCGTGAATAGTAGAAAGAGAGCCATCATGGCCCGTGTTCATTGCCTGAAGCATATCAATGGCTTCACCGCCCCTGATCTCACCCAGAATAATTCGGTCCGGGCGCATCCGAAGGGAGTTTTTCAGCAAATCACGCATTGAAATCTCGCCGCCGCCTTCAAGATTGGCGGAGCGGGTTTCAAGACGCACAACATGCGGCTGTTGCATTTGCAGCTCGGCAGCGTCTTCAATCGTTACAATCCGTTCACCGGGATCGATCAGCTGTGAAATAGCGTTCAGCAATGTCGTTTTACCAGAGCCCGTACCGCCTGAAATCAGGATATTAAGGCGACACCGACCCGCCACCCGTAAAACTGTTGCCGCAGCAGGCGACAGGTTTCCCTGCTTTTCCATGACATCAAGGGTAATTTTTTGCTTGGCAAATTTACGAATGGAGATGCTGGGGCCGTCAATGGCAAGTGGCGGGATAATAATATTAACACGGCTACCATCTGCAAGGCGGGCATCCACCAATGGATTGGATTCGTCCACCCGACGTCCGACATGGCTCACAATACGGCTGGCAATACTCATGACATGGGCATTATCGCGGAACTGGCAATCAGAAAGGATCAACTTCCCTTTTTTCTCCACATAGACCTGTTTCGGGCCGTTCACCATAATGTCCGTTACGCCGTCATCAGCCAGAAGAGGTTCCAATGGTCCCAGCCCGAGCATGTCATGCATCAGGCTTTCGATCAGTTCCCGTTGTTCACGTTGGTTCAGCTGAATTTTTTCTTCCAGCAAAATATCGCCGACAATGTCAGAAATATCTCGTGCAAGATCCAAACGGTCCATTGTCACAGCAGCGCTGATATCGATGCGTTCAAGCAGTAAAGGTTGCACCCGTTCTTTCACAACCTCTGTTTGGGACGCTGCACGAGGGGCCGCTTTTTCAGTGACAGCCTGAAGCCTCAGCGTATCGCTGGTATCCTCTGGTTCCGGGATTGGCTCTGGTGAGGTTACTGGCGCGGGTTTCGGTTCCGGACTGGATGCTTTTGGGATAATCGGCTCGGGATAGTCCTCGCCCTCTTCAAAACTATCCGGGCCACGTACCGGTACGTCGATCGGCTGTTCGAATTGAGCTTTCACTTCGACGGGCGCCGCCGTATCTGCGCCGAACACTGTGATCCCTTCTTCAAGGATCTGAGTTGCATCTGGAATGGCCTGGTCGCTTGTGACGTAACCCTGAATACCTGGGTTGTCTGCCTGTTCCAGCTCTGGTTCTACAATTTTTTCGGCAGCATCAGCAAGCAGCCGCTTGGAGACGGTTGCAACAAGGTTGCGTTGCTCTAAAACGTTTAGTTCGACTTTTCGCTGAGAAAGTGTCTCCCGAACAAAAACCTTAACCTGCTGGGCAACATCATTGCGCGGAGTAGTCGCATCGAACCCATCCAACAGGGCTTCTCGCGCAAGCTCTCCAATACTATCGGCCAGCGCAGCACTATCGGTCTCCGGTACCTTATTAGGACCAGAATTGTCTTTCCCGCGCTGATTAGAAGATGTTGAAGAACGCCATAAACTCACGAATTATTACTCTCTACCTTGGATTTGCTTTTTTTCATGCGGCCAAAAAAGCCTTTTTTCTTCGGTTCCTGATAATCAGAAACAACCGCAGCTAATTCTCTCAATGCCTTGGAAATCGGCGCCTTCGTTGCAACAGAAGGAATGGCCTTTCCTGCATTTGCACAAATTGTCAGGGTTTTCGCATCCTCTGGTATCGTGCAATCGATTGGCTCTTCCAGCGCGCGGGCGAAGTCAGATTTTGAAACCTGCGCTGCTCTGTCTGCGCCTACCCGACTAACCACTCGAAGGATACGGCCCTTCGTTGAAAGAGATGTCATGGCTTGCGTAATCCGGTTGATATCGCGAATACCCGCCAATGTCTGATCCGCAACCAGCACAACGGTATCTGCGGAAGCCAGTAATGCACCCTGTGACGGAAGTAAATGACGCGGCAGGTCTATGACAACCTGATTATAATCCTGATTTACTTCACCGATCAGCGCATCAACTGAGTCTGGATTGATATCAACAAACTCATCAATCGGCTCTTCTGTTCCCAAAACTGCGAGCTTGTCACCTGATTTAGAAATAGCACTGTCCAAAAACAGCTTGTCCAAACGATGAGGATTTTCCAGTGCTTCTCTGAAGCCACCGCCCGTTTCGATATCGAGCGCAAGCGTGGTTGTTCCGAAATGCAGATCAAGATCGATCAGAGCCGTCGTCAACTTCTCTTCATTTGCCATTATCCAGGACAGGTTTGTTGCGATCGTCGAGGCGCCAACGCCTCCGCGTACGCCGATGATAACAGTCAGCCGGCTTCCCTTTGACAATTTGTTGGCAGAAGACGCCTGATCCAGTCTTTGAACCGCATCCGCCAATAGTTCTGGGGTAATCGGCTTAACCAGATAATCACTCGCACCCAGCGCAACCATGCGACGGAAAACGCTAACGTCATTTGACGCGCCAAGAATGACCAGCGAATTATCAGGCCCCATTTTACGCACAAGCCGGGTCACGTCCCCTTCAGGATCGATACTTCTGCTAATATCCGCAAAAATAATTTTAGGAGAGTGTCCCGCTTCAATGCGATCCACCGCAACGTGAATACCGCCGTCCAGAATGGCGTCAACGGACCATCCGTTTTCAGACGCTTCCTGACGGAAGATCTCCAGAGTCTGCTCATCGTCAACGAAAGCCATAAAGTCTTCATTGACCTGGTTTCCGAAAAGTGTGCTTAAATTAGATGCTGCACTCGCCATTTGTCATGCCTTCCAAATATTAAGACTACTTTTTCCCGCCAGAAGGCGCTGGTTTTCCGGCCGCACTTTTGCCGCCGGAACGATACTTCAAGATAGACTGTGCGGCCCTGTGGCCGTCATAGGCACCCATTGTCTTCGGATCGACCAGATCTTTTGGATCGGCAATCATTTGAGCAAGTGAAGATGCTGTGGCGCACCCCATATGCGGCAAGGGAAGATTTTCATAGTTCGTGCCTTCCGGACGCCGCCAACCTTTCGCGCAGTCTGGATCGACTGTTGCCACATATTTGGTGTAATAAACACGCAACGAATTTTCCAGACCATCCCGGGCGAGCTTAGGCTCAACAACAAACCCCTGGTCTTGTAAAAAACTTCCAATGGCACCAAACCGGGCTTCATTGATACCTGCAGAATCTGAAAATGGCGGTAGCTCTAATTGCAGCGCATCGCCGAAACCGGTGCCTTGTGCTTCCAGAAATCCGAGAAGACGGCCTTTTTCCAGATCGGAAAAGACATCATCATTTTGCGGAAAGTTGACAACAAAAGTTGGTGTCACCTTGGACACATTAATCTGCTTATTCAGCGTTGAATTTTCAGGGTTCGCCCGCAGGACCTTTTCACCCGTTACAGGATCTGTTGGTGCACAAGCCCCAAGAGCGAGAAGCCCCAGACCAATCAAGCCAAACTTTTTCGAGAATTTTGAAGTAGTGGACATCATCTGATCACTCCATGATAAATCCGGCAGGGCCGAGTAACTTGACATCCTGAGACGCTGTTTCTGTATTTTTCGGCTTTGAAGGTGCCTGAGACGTTTCATCCGCCGGACGGAAATTCTTACCGTCCTTGTAAATATCCGTATCATTTGGTGGTGTATAACCATCCGTTGGCAACGCAATCCGCGAACTTGTAGGCTTCACAAGATAAGGCGTTACGATAATTACCAGTTCGGTCTCATTTTTCTGAAACGAACTTGAGCGGAAAAGCGCTCCGATTATCGGCAGGTCGCCCAACAAAGGTGTCTTGGAAACATTATTGTCCGTGTCACTGTTCAAAAGGCCTCCCAGCACAAAGCTTTGACCACTTGCCAGTTCAACCGTTGTTTCTGCCCGCCTTGTTACAAGCGATTGGATAAAAATACCGCCAATATTAAGGGCCGAATTCGAAGAAAGCTGACTGACTTCCGGTTTCACCTTAAGATTGATCCGGTCGTTTCCAACAAGGTTAGGAGTGAAATCAAGTGACACACCGAACTCTTTATATTCAACAGTTACAGCACCATCTTCACCCGGCACCGGAATAGGAAACTCGCCCCCCGCCAGGAAACTTGCTGATTCACCGGAAAGGGCTGTCAAATTCGGTTCTGCCAATAACGTGATCAATCCCTCGTCTTCGAGCGCATCAATCAATGTATTAATAGAAGTCGTGCCGTCATTAAATCCTAAAAGAGCACTGGAAACTGTCCCTGTCCGCGTTACGGTAGCCGCCCCGCTAATGACATCCCGACCTGTTCCCAAGCCAACCGCAAAATTACCGATATTCGCAAGATTTTCCCAGTTTACGCCCAGTTGCTTGGTCACGGAACGGGCGACTTCTGCCACCTGAACCCGTAAATTAACCTGAACAGCACCTTCGACAACGATACGGTTGAAGACCTTACTTTTAGCACCGTATAAAGAAGCCAATTGAAGGGCACTTGCAGCGACCTCAGCCGAAGAGGCCTGCCCTGACAAAATGATGCCCTCATTCATGGAATGGGCTTTTAAGCTCGAGTTTGGTGATAAGTCCTTCAACGCGGCGTCAAGCGCTGAAATGTCGTGCTCAATAATAACCGGCGAATTAATCAGAACCTGTCCTTGTCCATCCAGCGCAAACAAGTTTGTTTTGCCCGGCTTTTTGGCAAAGATATAAATAATACGAGGGGACTGAACATGCACATCTGCC
>NZ_JBLHZT010000036.1:0-36800 GCF_047631475.1 Sneathiella sp.
TTCAAAACTCGATAAATCTGGATGGTACTTTTCTGGGGGTTCGAAACGCTATTCGCGAGATGAAACACGAAGGGGGAGCCATTGTGAACATCGCGTCGATCCTTGCGGATGTTGGCTTTTTTGGGGCAACCGGATATTGCGCCGGAAAGGCAGGAGTGAAAAATTTCACCAAGGCGGCCGCCCTTTATTGTGCGCAATATGGCTATAAAATTCGTATTAACGCGGTGATGCCGGGCTATATTGATACGCCAATGGTGCAAAACGCGCTGGAAAAACAGGGCAACCCAAACTACCTTGCCGAAAAGCTTAGAAAACTACACCCTGTTGGCCATTTTGGGGAACCAGAGGATATCGCTGCGGGTGTTCTTTTCTGTGCATCTGAAAAAGCAAAATTTATGACCGGAACGTCTATCCCGATCGATGGCGGATATCTGGCGCAATAGGGGATTTGGATGACGATCCGGCGGGCTATTCTGTTCCTGGCATTCGGGGAAACATTATTCTGGGCGGGGATCTATTATATCTTCCCAGCCTTGATTGTGCGTTGGGAAACTGATTTTGGATGGACAAAAGCCGAATTGACCGGGGCGCTCACGGCGTCGATTGTAAGCTCTGCGCTCATCGCCCCTTTTGCAGGGCGTCTGATTGATAAAGGCTACGGGCCGCATATCTTGGCTGGTGGAGGCTTTATGGGGGGCGTGTTTCTATTTTCTCTTTCCTTTATTGAGACCCTTCCTGCCTTTTACGGGATCTGGATCGTTCTTGGTATCTGTATGGGGTGTTGCCTGTATGATCCGTGTTTTTCTTTTCTGATCCGCACGCGCGGTGTCGAAGCAAAACGGGCGATCACACTGGTAACCCTGATTGCGGGGCTTGCTGGGACAGTTTCTTTTCCTGTGTCTCATTTGATTTCTGACTATGCAGGATGGCGCGTAGCAGCAACGTTTTTTGCGTTGCTGATTTGCGTTGTTGGCGTGCCACTAATGTGGTTTGGTGGTCAATATCTCAATCGCCACGCAGTTCCTCAAGACCAAGACGGGCCTACAACAGAAATACCACGGGAAGGCCAATACCGTTTTCTGCTGGGACCAACATTCTGGTTGCTCGCCGCAGGTTTTACGTTGTTGTATATGAACCATGTCGCGGTGATTAATCACCTGTTGCTTTTGTTAAAAGAACGTCAGTTTGAGACCAGTGTCGCCATTCTGGCCGCAACCTTTATCGGCCCGATGCAGGTATTGGGGCGCCTTGCCATGATGTTCGCCGAACGGCATGTTTCAAATCTGATCGTCACCTGTCTGTGTTTTTCCTTCGTTATTCTCGGAAATCTTGCCTTGATAGGAACAAGTCTTTCGCCGGCTTTTCTGATTGCCTTCATCATTCTGCAAGGAAGTGGGATCGGCGTGATGAGTATTATGAAGCCGATTATTACGCGTGAAATTCTCGGGGCCGAAAATTTTGGGCTAAAGGCCGGGGCTCAATCCGTCCCCTATATGATTGGATCAGCATTTGCCGGGCTAATTGCCTCGCTTATCTGGGCAGTAGGCGGATATACGCTTGTCCTGAAGGTGCTGATCTGTGCGCCGATTGTTGGACTTGTCTTATTCCTGTCGGCCTCCTTTCTGAAGGCCGCTAAACGGGGTTAGAGCGGTTTTGACGCCGTTGAGAATTTTGATACAGCGTTCCCAAGTTTTTCCGCGACCGTGATCGCGTCTGGCGGCGATCCATCTGAAAGGGTCGGGGCGCCTGCTTTGTCACCGCCCACAGCACGAATGATGTCTGGCATATGTTTTAACACTTCCGCTGGATATTGGGAGGTCAGGTCAGCAGCGATTTCGAGGTAACTTACCCTGCGCATCTGCGTCAACTCTGCCGCAAATGCGCGAATAAGGACAAAACCGATCGAAATGATGACGATGGTGACAAGAAAGGCGCGAAAGGTCGCAACAAAAAACAGGGATTCAGAGCTGCGTAAACGACTTTGCAGGCCTTTAAGTTGATTGTTGTAACTGATTTTGGCCTGATCATATTGTGTTTTTTGTTTCTGTAACTTTTCGATATGGGTCTCAAGGGCCGTGATGATCTGCTGGATGTTTTTCTCTGCTCTATTGTTCAGATTATCGGAACTTTTTCCCTCTGACACCCAATCGAGAAACGCATAAAGCGGTGTGTCTCTGTCTCCTTTTGGGAGTACTGAAATGTTGCCGTCCTGTTCGGTAAAGATCATCGCCGCCTCGATCCGGTTCGCGTAAGAGGCGTCGTTTCCCAGAATAACGGGTTTATATTCCATTCCCTCCCGCATAACCGGTGTAAGAGACGCTAAATCCACCGGATTGGTTCTGTAATTATCCGTTCCTACTTCCTGCTGTGCCATTGTGACGAGGGGTTGCCAAACGTGAAGGGATAATTCTTTCAGTGTTGCCGGTTTTTCTTGTGTGTCGTAATTGCTGTACCGGTAATCTGTTGAAAGGACCTTGTTTGACCGGCTTCCGCGACTGTCTGTTAAAATAACGCTTTTATTGGTTTCGATGCTGGTCACGGCGTGAACAATCGTCTGGTAGTTCTGAAAAGCGCTTTCGGCGGGGTCATATTTTAGAAACTTTTTTATCTGCTGAGTTGCGTCACTATAGGCAACCAGAAGGCTATCACTGTATTTCGCAAGGACCGTCGCACTGTCACTTTGCAGGGTCAGTCTATCCAGTTGTTTTTGGGCGGTTTTCTTTTCCTCTTCGCCTAACGGGGCGCTGGCGATAATTTCTTCCAAAGGGCTGATATACGAGACAATGAATGTGACGCCCAAGGTCCACAGCAAGAGCAAAGCGATGACAATGGATATTCGATTTGTTGATGTTTTTTTTATCGTTGCAAAGTCCGGCATTCGCTTCCCCCTCAATGAAGACGTACATTATAATTTAATAATTTTATGTGGGAAAGCCCACTTTTTGTGACGAAAGTTATAGAATTCCTGCCAACTTTGTCCTTAAGACAAAGAAGAGGTTGCATCCGATTTGCGGGTATGGTGAGACAGAAGGACTGGTACATTATAAAAAATGTCTTCTATCTCTTTCGGAATTTCACGGATCAGCGATTTCCAGTTTGTGAGGCCCCAATGCGTCAAAGTTCAAGTCTGTTTACGCCTGTTTTAATTGCGGGATGTTTTATCCTGATGACAGGTTTCGCCATTCGCGCCAGCTTTGGGGTATTTCAAATTCCAATCGCCGAGGAATTTGGTTGGTTACGATCAGAATTCTCATTAGCGATTGCAATACAAAATCTGGCATGGGGGGTCGGGCAACCAATATTTGGCGCTTTTGCGGAAAAATTTGGAGAACGGCGCGCCATTATTCTGGGGGCAGTTTTATATTCCGTTGGGTTGATAATGAGCAGTTATGCCGTTACCCCGGAAAGCCATCAACTTTTGGAAATCCTTGTTGGGTTTGGTATTGCCGGTACGGGGTTTGGCGTCATTCTGGCGATTGTCGGGCGGGCAGCGGCTGAAGAAAACAGATCGATGGCTCTGGGGATTGCCACTGCCGCTGGTTCGGCTGGGCAGATTATCGGACCGCCAGCTGCTGTTTTTCTGTTGGAATATATGAACTGGTCCTCCGTGTTTCTGGTATTTGCCGGGGTTATTCTTTTGGTCTTGTTTGCCCTTCCTTTCCTGCGCGCTGAACAGCCAATGGCGACCCGAGCAGAGCTGCACGAAAGTATGGGGGCGGTGTTAAAAAAGGCCTTTTATGACCCATCTTACTGTATGATTTTTCTGGGATTTTTCTCATGCGGTTTTCAGCTGGCTTTTGTTACAGCCCATTTTCCGGCGTATATTACAGAAGTCTGCGCCGCCATTGCTCCTGATAGTATGATGCGCAGTCTGGGGATCAGTTCGACCTCTGCCCTTGGCGCCTTTGCGATTGCCATCATTGGTGCCGCAAATGTAATCGGAACAGTTGTCGCCGGGGCATTGGGTAAGCATTTTGCGAAAAAATACCTTCTGGTCTGGATCTATGTTGGGCGCACAGTTGCCTCGGCCGCGTTTATTATTTACCCGATGACGCCAACAAGTGTTGTCCTGTTTTCGATTGTTATGGGGTCTTTGTGGCTGGCCACAGTGCCGTTGACGTCAGGATTGGTGGCGCATATCTATGGCCTTCGATATATGGGCACTCTTTATGGGATCGTTTTTTTCTCACACCAGCTCGGCTCCTTCATGGGCGTATGGCTCGGTGGGACATTGTATGATCAGTTTGGATCCTACGATGCAGTTTGGTGGGTTGGCGTCGGGGTGGGTGCCTTTTCAGCCATCATTCATCTTCCAGTGAAAGAGAAACCCATTCACGAAAGGGCGCTTGCACCGGCCTGATGCCGTGGCGGCGCAGCGCGTTGGTAGAATAAGGTTCGCATTCACGGAAATTCCCTGTAGTTTATGCCTGAAAGAGGGGGATTTCTGTGAGCATTCTACTGGCTAAAAGCGTTACGATTTATGATGGCCCTAACCTTTTTGCAAAGGGACCGGTGCTTAAATACGTGTTTGAGGTGGATGTCCGTTCGTTTCCGGACCCCGGTGATTTTGCGCAAAAGTTGTGTGAGGCAGGAAAAATCGATTTTCGGCCAGAAGCCAAGGATTTTCCCGATTTCCTGATATGTAGCGCCTTGGTCCAGATATCGGCAAAACTTATGAAGACGGTTTGCGGCCCAATCGCAGACGGATATGTTCAGCAGGAAGAAGATACCGGTTATTTTACCTGTTACGTCCCTTTTACAGTGAACGAAGTTTGCAGACGGGTGATGTTCCTGCTGTACGGCTTGTTTAATGAACTCACGCCCGATGAGTTTGAAGACAGTCTTGCCCAATTCGCCCAACGACTGGAGGCAATTCAGCAAGAAGCTTCTGTTTTGAACAAACGACTGTCTTTAGGTCGGCCCGTTATTGAATTCATTAAACTGGCCGAGCAAAGATCAATTCCCTGGCGAAAGGTATCGGCAAATCAGAAATTGGTATTTTTTGGATATGGCAGAAACCGAAAAATTTGTGACCGGTCTATCGTTCATCAGGAAAGTCATATTGCGGCGTCTGCTGCAAATAACAAAGAGCAAACTCAAAAATTAATGAGCCTTGCAGGTCTGCCCGTTGCGCCCCAGCAGGTTGTCAGATCTGAACAACAAGCCTTACAGGCGGCAAAACGAATTGGTCTTCCAGTTGCTGTAAAGCCTCTGTTTGGACTTCAAGGTTTTGGGATAACACCAAAAGCCAACAGCCTTGAGGAAGTGAAAGGCGCGTTTCATAGGGCGTCAAAATATCACCAGCATGTGCTGATTGAAGAGCATATTACGGGCGAAGATTACCGTTTTCATATTGTCGGTGGGCAGTTTGAATTATGTATTCGTCGGAACCGGGCAAATGTGACGGGGAATGGGCAGGATAGCATTCGTGTGCTTGTTGAGAAGGCCAATGAAGCTGACTGGCGTAAAGGGCCGGATGGTAAACTGATTTTTGGCATTCCCATTTCAGAAGACACCACCCGTAACCTTGAAAAACAGGAACTAAACTGGTCCACTATCCCCGATGATGGTCAAATCATTTATTTGCAACAAGTGCCTAACCTTAGTCAGGGAGGCAATTTTGACGATGTTACAGATCAGGTCCACCCGGATAATATCTCAATGGCGGAACGGGCTGCGGTTGCGATTGGGTTGCAGGTGGCAGGCGTTGATTTCCTGACCGAAGATATCACTAGACCTTATTGGGAAACGGAAGGTCGAATTTGTGAAGTCAATGTCATGCCTGCAATTTTCGACATTGAACGACCGGGGGATCAAAAATTACAGCAATTCAAACGGGTTTTTGAACTTATGTGGCCACAAGGGGATGATGCTCAGATCCCGATAGTTGCGATCTTATCCAACGGCACTTCCCGAGTTTCATATTGGTTGCAGGCTATTTTCGATTATCACGGCTTAACAGTGGGCCTTCAAAACGACGAAAACGCGTTTGTCGGGCCTAGCCCTCTTGTTGGTTTGGGTACACCGCCTGATGCGGCTAAGGCTATTCTCTGGAACCCGTCTGTCGATGTCGCTTTACTGCAAAATAGTGTGGATACGATTTATAATCATGGCTTGGGCTTTGAGCAGGCAGATTACTTAATTCTGGACGAAGGCATTGACCTTGCCAATGAACAAACGCAAGCCGCGGCTTCGTTACTCACCCGGGTCTGCAAAAAAGGCATTTTATATTCGGCAGATAAAGAAGCGGATGCTGAATGGACTGAAGCTCAGTCCGATCGGGAAAGGTTTGGCATTAATGGAAAGGCGGTTTCTCAGGATCACTTTAATCAGTTACCGGATGAAGAGAAACGTCCGTGTTTAATGGCCATACAATGTGCGTCACTATGTGGGATGGCCATTGGTAATGATTGCCTGATGCATCTTGTCTATTTGTCCAGGCAAGATGAACTGAATGCCTCAGAAAAAACAGCCGTGTAATCCTCGCCGACCAGCTTCTCTTTGGACCTTTTATCCGAAAGGGGTCTAGACAAATGCCGAGAAGGTAGATATCCGCGCGGCAAACTTCACTTTTCTGTAACTCTATATTCACATCACTGTCTGACGAACCCACCAATATAGCGCCATCGAAACTCAAGATGGATGGCATTATGTTGGCAATCAGTGTTACCGGGTTAAGCAAGTCTTTCCAACAAGATAAAAAAGCCTTGAATGGCGTTAATTTGTCTATTGAACAAGGGGAGATGGTGGCGCTAATCGGGGCTTCGGGGTCTGGTAAGTCAACTTTGCTGCGTCATATCGCAGGGCTGCTTAAGGGGGATCCGAATGGCGGTACGGTTGAGGTTCTAGGCAATGTAATGCAGCAGAACGGCAAGATTGCCCGCAATGCCCGAAGCAGTCGGTCAAGAATTGGCGTGGTATTTCAGCAATTCAATCTTGTGAGCCGCCTGACCGTTCTTTCAAATGTTCTCATCGGTTTACTTGGTCAAATACCAAGATGGCGCGGAACGCTTGCTTTATTTTCACGAGAGGAAAAGCAGCGAGCGATGGCTGCGCTGGAGCGGGTGGGTATCGCGGGTCATGCGACCAAGCGCGCGTCTAATCTCTCTGGTGGCCAGCAGCAACGCGCTGCTATCGCAAGAACCCTGACGCAGGGGGCAGAGTTGATCCTCGCAGATGAGCCGATTGCATCACTGGACCCTGCTTCATCTCGCAATGTTATGAAAACGTTGGAACGCATTAATAAAGAAGACAAAATCACTGTCGTTGTCAGTCTGCATCAGGTTGATTATGCGGTTCAGTATTGCCCGAGAACAATCGCCATGCGCGAGGGCGAAATCATCTTTGATGGCACGTCTGACAAATTGACTCCGGCCTTTCTTCGAGAGCTTTACGGAGACGAAAGCGATGAATTATTCGCTGAAAAACCATCAGAAAAACCAAAAACACCCTCAGCCAGAAAAGAAGAACTGCTTCTGGCCACGGGCTAATTCAAAACACAATATTTTAACCTAAATACGGAGACGACTAAAATGGTTCGCAAATTGCTGGTATCCGCCGCACTCGCCACAGGTCTGATGATGAGCCCTGCCGCGAAAGCAGAAGTATCGTTTAAACCGCTGGATAAGGATCCCGAAGAAATTGTTTTCGGCATCATTTCTACTGAATCCACGTCAAATCTTAAAAGCCAGTGGTTGCCTTTAATGGCAGATATGGAAGAAGCACTTGGCAAGAAGGTAAAGGCATTCTTTGCACCAGATTATGCCGGTGTTATTGAAGCCATGCGTTTTGGCAAGGTCCATGTCGCCTGGTATGGCAACAAATCCGGAATGGAAGCCGTTGATCGTTCTGGCGGAGAAGTCTTTGTCCAGACATCCAAGAAAGACGGATCTCAGGGATACTATTCTCACATCATAACGAACGTGAAAAACACCAATATCAATTCATTGGACGATATTCTCAACTGCGATAAATCCCTGAACTTCGGGATTGGCGATCCAAATTCAACATCCGGGTTTCTTGTTCCCAGTTATTATGTTTTTGCCCAGAATAATGTTGATCCAAAAAAATGTTTCAAAACTGTGCGCAATGCAAATCATGAAACAAATTTGATGGCGACGGCTAATAATCAGGTGGATGTAGCGGCTAACAATTCTGAACAGATTGGACGTTCGAAATTGAAGGCGCCTGCCGCAGCAGAGAAAGTTAAAGTGATTTGGACATCACCGCTTATTCCTTCAGATCCAATGGTTTACCGTAAAGACCTATCAAAAGAAATGAAGTCAAAAATTAAAGCCTTTTTCCTTGGTTACGGACGTTTGGGCGATGTGGCGGGTGCCCGCAAGGTTCTGGACGGTATCTCGGATGGCTTGGGCCTGTTCATGGAAAGCAATAACACGCAGCTTTATCCAATTCGTCAGCTGGCCTTGTTTAAAGACAAAATCAAGTTGGAGAAAAACCAGGACATCAAGGCGGCTGATAAGGCGGGCAAGATCGAGGCGATTGATAAAAAATTGGCTGAACTGGCAATTTTGGTATCCCACAAATAAGAAATGGCACGACCAACATGGACGCCTCACACAGTGTGGGGCGTCTTTTTTTTAACGACATTATGGTGTGACAAGATGACAATGGCAGCTAAACATAGCGATCACGGCATGGTTCAATTGCCGGCCAAAGATCTGAAACGATCTGTGATCAATACGATCTTTTGGGCAGCTTTCATGGGACTGCTGGTTCTGTCATGGGAAGGCGCGGATATGCGTCCGATGGAATTGATCCACAATTCCGAAAACATGATTGAGTTTGCCGCAGGTTTTTTCCCTCCGGATTTCCTTGAATGGAAATTATATGTCTCAGAAATGTGGATCACCATCCAGATTGCGATCTGGGGAACGGTTCTGTCGATTGTTTGTTCCATACCCCTTGGAATTTTATGCTCGGAAAATATCGTTCCTGCCTGGGTGTATCAACCCGTGCGCCGCATCATGGACTCGTTTCGAGCGATCAATGAAATGGTTTTCGCCATGCTATTTGTCGTGGCGGTAGGGCTTGGTCCTTTTGCTGGGGTTCTCGCGCTTTGGATTCACACAACGGGTATTCTGGCTAAGCTATACTCTGAAGCTGTAGAAGCAATTGACCCTCAGCCTGTCGAAGGTATTCGGGCGACCGGTGCGAACGGTCTTCAGGAAGTGATCTTTGGCGTTATTCCACAAGTCCTGCCGCTTTGGATTTCCTATTCGCTTTATCGGTTTGAATCCAACGTACGCTCTGCAACGGTGCTTGGAATTGTCGGGGCTGGCGGTATTGGGATGGTCCTGTGGGAATATATTCGAGGGTTTTATTATGCAGAAACCGCGGCGGTTATGATCATTGTTATCGTAAGTGTTAGCTTGCTGGATATTCTATCTCAGCGCCTCCGCAAATTGGTTACCTGATGATTGATAGACTAACAGACAATCAGAAGAAACTTGGCCCTTCACCGAGCCTTCATTCGACTGCGACAGTTCTGAATTCTGAACTGGGTTGCTGGACCGAAGTGGGGGAGCGGACGAAAATTACCGAAACGTCGATGGGGGATTATTCCTATGTGGTGAATGATAGCGACATCATTTACTCGAAAATCGGAAAATTTGTTAATATCGCCGCGCATGTCCGGATCAATCCGGGGCAACATCCGATGGACCGGGCATCGCTGCATCACTTCCAGTATCGGAGTGATATGTATGGGCTGGGCGAAGATGATCAGGGCTTTTTTGAAAGCCGCCGCTCTTTGCAAGTCGTGATTGATCATGACGTCTGGATCGGGCATGGTGTTACGGTACAGGGCGGGGTTCGAATTGGAACCGGGGCAATCATCGGGTCTGCGGCGGTTGTCACAAAGGACGTACCGCCCTATACCATTATTACAGGGGTTCCTGGAACCGTGATGCGCGAACGATTTTCTCAGGAAGTTAGGGATAGTCTTTTGCGTATTCAGTGGTGGCATTGGTCGCATGACCTGCTAAAGGCGCGCTTGTCAGATTTTCGGGAATTATCTGCGCAGGAATTCTGTTGCAAATTTGATGTCGAATAGGAGCCTCATGAACGGTTATAAGCGTTATGCCATATATTACGCCCCTAAGTTTGATACGCCGTTATCAGAGTTTGGCAATAGCTGGCTGGGTAGGGACCCTTTTACCGGGTTGATGATACCGCGCCCTCAAATCCCGGAATTGTCGTTTCAACAAATTCAGGATCTTACCCGGGCTCCAACACATTACGGCTTTCATGGGACGTTGAAGCCACCTTTTTTTGTAAAACCGGATGTTGACCAAAGGCATCTGGAAGAAGCCCTTATGGGGTTGGCAGAGCAATTATCCGCCGTTGAAGTGGGGCCGCTCACACTAAAGATCATTGGTGATTTTATGGCGCTTTGCCCAACGGGAGATCTGACGGCGCTGAACGTTTTGGCGGCCTCCTGTGTGAAAGAGCTGGACAATTTTCGGTTACCCCTCAGTCAGGAAGAATTGGAATACAGGCGGCGCAAAACCCTCTCTGATCGTCAGGAAGAAAACCTTCTTTCGTGGGGATATCCGTACATCCTGGACGATTTCCGGTTTCATTTGACGTTGACTGATATTCTTGATGAAAGCGAGAAAGAGCCGCTCGTGGAGATATTGGAGCGCGAGACAGAGGATTTGAGGCGGCCGCCCTTTATTCTGGACCAACTGTGCCTGTTTGGAGATCCGGGGAACGGATCTCCGTTTCGGTTGATCCGGCGGTTCAGCCTATCATAGCGCTGGCGTGGACAGCGGTTCTGAAATTAGACGGATAAAGGACTGAACAGCACTTTCAAGGGGACCGCTATTATCAATATGAACAATATTGTGCCCTGAGGGTTTATAGTGGCTGGCACGGTCAATCCGTTTTTCAATATCCTGATCCGTTTCACGACCTCTTGCCAATAGGCGTTGTCTCAGAATGTCTGGTTTGGCATTGATATAGGCGACTTTCACTGCTTTGAACTTTTCCTCAGCCTCTGCAATAACAGTGCGTGAAACGTTCACAATCACGGTGTTTCCGTTCGCGACATCCCTTAAAGTTGATACAGGAATTCCATAGTCAAGTCCGTGGGCGTGCCAGAACAAAGCGAATGTTTTGCGCGCTTTCATTTTAGCAAATTCCTCGGGCGTGACTGCTTTATGGTCTTCACCTGTTGCATCTTGCGGTCGGGTGATAATACGGCGCGGAAAAATATACTGGTCATCTTCAGCCAGATATTCTTTGGCAGTATCCAGCAAGGTGTCTTTGCCGACCCCACTGGGGCCGACAACAAGAATAAGGGTACCTGTCATTTAAGAGACTCTCGAACCTTCGCGCCACACACCGCGAATTATGGGATGATGAGGGGAGTGGTGGACGTGAATGAAGTCGGCTCGTTTTCCGATTTTGATTTCTCCGCGATCGTGCAGGCCAACACATTCGGCCGGTGATTTCGTGACGGTTCTTATGGCTTTGGGTAAGTCATATCCATGATCGTCAAATAACAACAACGCGCCATGCAAGAGACTGTGCGGTACATAGTCGCTTGAAATAATGTCCAGAAAGCCCTGTTTGGCAAGATCACCCGCAGCGATATTGCCCGAATGCGATCCGCCGCGAACAAGGTTCGGCCCTCCCATCATGACGCCGAGACCGGCGTCATGGGAAGCCTTCGCAGCTTCCAGCGTGGTCGGAAATTCAGCAACAGTCATACCATCGGATACCGCTTCTTTTACATGGGCTTCGGTTGCGTCATCATGACTTGCCAGCGCAAGATTGTTTTGTTTCGCGATCTCCACGGCGTACCGTCTGTGCTTGTCGCTATACAAAGACTGATCTTTACGTCGATCTTCTATGAAGGTTTTCATTTGGGCTTCGGTAAGGCCAAACTTTCCCTGATAATAGGTATAATAGGCGTCCAGACTGACAAATTGCCGTTGACCAGGAGTGTGATCCATTATGGAGAGCATCCTGACCAGTTCATGGGCTGCAAATTGATCCAACGCACTGATCATTCCGCAATAGCTGACTTCGCAGCGCAAATGAATGAGATGCTCAGCACGAAGGAGTTTCTTTTCCTTCGCCTGCGCAAGACTTTCAATGCTTGCCTGTAATCTGTTTATTCGTTCACTGCCGTCATTGACATCCCCAACCGCAATGGCATCGAACACAGTTGTGATACCGGCACTTGCAATTTGATTATCATGCGCGACGGTCGCCGCAATTGGGGGCCAGGCTGCTTTCGGGCGTGGTGTTAGATGTTTTTCCAGATTGTCCGTGTGGAGTTCAACCAGGCCCGGCATAAGGTAGTCGCCTTCCAAATCCACGGCCATCGGCAACTGACTGCCATTAAGGGCGATGTCTTGAATAACACCATCCCTTACACAGACGGATCCCGTTATCACTTCGTCAGCCAAAACGATCTTGGCATTTTTATATATCTGTTCATGCATTGATTTCAGTCCGGTGTTTGGTGACATCAAACGTACCTGTTGTTACGGCATCGCGGGCGGCCTGATCATGGAATATGCCCAAAATCGCTGACCCTTTTTGTTTGGCTTCTTCGATAAGTTCCAGAACAATCTGCCTGTTATTCGCATCCAGCGAGGCGGTTGGTTCATCAAGAAGCATGAGGGGGTAGTCGTATATAAAGCCGCGCGCAAGATTGACCCGTTGTTGTTCGCCCCCTGAAAATGTAAGGGGTGATAAGGACCATAGCCTTTGTGGTATATTCAGACGGGAAAGCAGTGTCTGTGCCTTTTCAAGCGCCAGACTTTTCGGAACGCCAATTGCTTGCAGAGGCTCTGACACAATTTCGAGTGTCGAAACCCGCGGAATAACGCGCAAAAACTGGCTGACATAACCCATGGTCATTTTACGGATTTCGATGATCTGGTGAGGGGACGCTTGGCGCAGATCAACCCATTCGCCTTTATGGTTGACCTTCAAGGTCCCGGAAGAACACAGATAATTTGCATAAATCATGCGCATAAAAGTGCTTTTACCTGCACCGGAGTTGCCTGTCAGGGCAATGCAATCCCCTTTGGATAATTGAAAATCAACATCCTTGAAGACCGGAATTGTTGTTCCGCCTTGAGTATGCAAAGTGAAGCTTTTCGACACTTTTTCGACGTGTAGAAGTTTAGTCATGGAGGTTTCTCATGTTTGCAGGATGGAGGATACAAGCAATTGTGTGTAGGCGTGCTGGGGATCATCCAGAACCTGATCTGTAAGGCCGTGTTCAATCACCCGGCCTTTTTGCATGACCATTAATCGGTTCGACAGGAGACGGGCGACCGCCAGATCATGCGTGACAAGGACAACAGACAAACCGAAGGTGCGAACCAGCCCGCGCAACAGATCCAGTAACCGCGCCTGAACAGATACATCCAATCCGCCGGTTGGCTCGTCCATAAAAACAAGGCGGGGGCCTGTCACAAGATTTCTGGCAATTTGCAAGCGTTGTTGCATGCCGCCGGAAAAGGTCGTTGGTAAATCATCCAGTCGTTCTGCCGATATTTCGACTTTTTCGAGCCAGGTTTCGGCGTTCTGACGAATATCACCATAATGCCGGTTTCCAATCGCCATCAGCCGTTCCCCGATATTGGCACCAGCACTCACATTCATCCGCAGGCCATCCCGGGCACTTTGATGAACAAAAGCCCAGTCGGTTCTCATCAGTAGGCGTCTTTCCGGTTCAATCATCCCATAAACGCTTTTCATGCCTTCCAGTCGGGTGTTGTAGGACACCGTTCCGCGGGTTGGCTTCTGATGGGCAGAAATACAGTTCAACAATGTTGATTTCCCGGAACCGGACTCACCAACAATCCCAAGAACTTCACCCGGCCAAAGTTTAAACGATATGTCCTCGCAACCAATGCGGTCGCCATACATCAATGTCAGATCCTGAACTTCAAGGAGTGTGTCATTTTGAGTCTTCATGCTGTCACCTTTATTGGCGCGCTGCCATTTTCTGATTGCGGGCCTGTATAACCGGCTGCCTGTCGTTCGTTACAGTGATCACTGTCTGAGCACACAAACATCCTGTTTCCGTTGTTATCGAGAATGACTTCATCAAGAAAAGTATCCGTTGCGCTGCAAAAACCGCATTTATCTTCCCAACTTTGTATGACAAATGGATGATCCTCAAAATCCAGGCTTTTCACTTTTGTATAAGGCGGGAGGGCATAAATTCTTTTCTCGCGTCCTGCCCCGAAAAGTTGAAGAGCTGGCATCATATCCATTTTCGGATTATCAAATTTTGGGATGGGGGACGGGTCCATCACATAGCGGTCGTTGATCAGGGTCGGATAGGCGTAGGTGGTGGCGATGTGACCGTGACGCGCAATGTCTTCATAGAGTTTCACATGCATAAGACCGTATTCTTCGAGAGCATGCATCTTGCGGGTTTCTGTTTCCCGAGGTTCAAGGAACCGCAATGGTTCTGGAATGGGAACCTGATAGATCAGGATTTGGTTTTCCTTTAACGGATGCTCCGGGATGCGGTGGCGCGTCTGAATAAGGGAAGCCTCTGACGTTTTGGTGGTCGTCGGGACCCCAGCTGTACGGGCAAAGAATTTGCGAATACTGACAGCATTTGTCGTATCGTCAGAGCCCTGATCAATCACTTTCAGGACATCGTCGGGCCCGATAACGGCTGCCGTGACCTGCACGCCACCTGTTCCCCAACCGTATGGCATAGGCATTTCACGTCCGGCAAAGGGGACTTGATAGCCCGGTATGGCGACCGCTTTAAGCAACGCACGCCGGATCATGCGCTTGGTTTGCTCGTCAAGGTAAGCAAAATTATAGTCAGCTGATTTAATATTTGTAGTAGACACTTTATTACTCCGCTGCCGCCATTGCGCCTGATTGTTCAATTTCGCGGCGCATTTTTCGGACAAGTTCAAGTTCAGACTGAAAATCGACGTAATGTGGCAATTTGATATGCTCAACGAAGCCTGTGGCCTCGACATTGTCACTGTGGGCGAGAACGAATTCTTCATCCTGCGCTGGGGCGACGACCTCTTCCCCCAGTTCTTTGGCGCGTAAAGCCCTGTCAACAAGCGCCATCGCAATCGCTTTGCGCTCATTTTGTCCGAAGGTCAGTCCATATCCGCGTGTGAATTGAGGGGGAGCCGTTTTCGAGCCGGCGAACTGATTGACATTTTCGCATTCGGTCACGTCGATTTCACCAATTTCCAACGGAAAACCGAGTTCCTCCGGTTCAATTTCCACTGCGAGTGTTCCGACCCGTATCTCGCCCACAAAGGCATGATTACGGGAGTATCCCCGTTGCGTTGAATATCCCAATGAAAGAAGAAACCCTTCGTCTGCACGCGCAAGGTTCTGAAGCCTGACATCCCGCTCAACCGGAAAATTCATCGGATCGCGGGTCAAATCACCAACGGCTGTCTCTGCCTCGTTTCGGTCACGGGTTTCCGGCTGGATTAATCCTTCACGATTGAGCAAATCATCCAGTACTCGGGGCATATTATCGTCCAGCGGTTCTTCGGATTTGTCGGCTTCGAGAGTGGTTTCTCCATTTGCGGTCAGCGTGAAATCAAGAAGCCGGTGCGTGTAATCGAATGTGGGCCCTAGAACCTGTCCGCCTGGTAAGTCCTTGTAAGTTGCTGAAATTCGCCGGCTGATATGCATCCGCCCGGTATCCAGAGGAGCCGAATAGCTGAAGCGTGGCAGTGTGGTGCGGTATGCCCGTATCAGGAAGATGGCTTCAATTAAATCGCCGCGGGCCTGCTTGATTGCAAGTGCAGCCAAATCAGGATCATATAACGAGCCTTCTGCCATGACTCGAGAGACGGACAGACTGAGTTGTTGCTCGATTTGCGAAACACCAAGCTCGGCAATTTGGGGATCGCCGCGGCGCTTTTCTGCTAAAAGTTTATGGGCGTTTTCGATTGCGCGTTCGCCGCCCTTTACAGCTACATACATTATTTCACCTCAATTTGTGTGGACCGGGGAAGGGCTGCGAGGGATGTGTCAGATGCGAAAATTACATCTACGCCACAAGGGAATAACCGCTGGTTCGTCTGTGCCCATTGGATCAGTGCTTGAGGATGCGGATGAAGGGAAAGTTGATGCTTCGTCTGGATCCCTGGACCGCTTAGGGAGAGAGGGGTTGACCCGTTAAATCCGTCCACCATGACAATTAAGGTTGCCGAAAGATGAGGGTTTTCGGGGGTGCCTGTATTCAATGATTTTAAAAAGGATAAATCTGAAGAGGCATGGGTCACAGCGAAACTTGCCTCTGACGCCTGCTTGGTTAAAGGACATCCTGTATGAAACTGGAAGTGCTGTTCAATTTGTTGGTTACGAATGTCGGGGCTGAACCAAACCGGCGTGTCCATGTCAGCAAGCGCTAAAAGAACACCTGTCGCGGAACGATTTATGGGCGCAGGACATTCCAGATTTTCCGGGGCCGTTACAACAATCCCCGGTCGGGACAGTGCCTCCAATACGTCCCTGAAGATACGGTTGGATGAAAATGCCTTATTCTCCAGACCGGGCAGGGGGGCGGATACTGTATCAAAACCCATCAGTCTTCTCCTCTGACCATTGTGTAAAAATTCACTTTAGTTGCGGCGACTTTGGCGGAATGAATTTGCTTTTCGTTCTCGCGCGCTGCGTTTATTGGATCAAGATGCCGATCAATTGTGGGGTCGGATTGCAGCAGAGCGTCGAGCAGGGCCGCAAGTTCAGCGTGACGCCTGTCGCGACCCTTGACATATCCATGACCAATGACGCCTGTATTTAATTGAACGGAACAGCGGGCGACGGTCATTTCTCCAAGATTGAATTGCTGGCCTGTACCGCCAGCACGCCCCCGGACCATGACAAGGCCGATCTCTGGTTCCCGAAGAAAGCTGTAGGTCGTGCCTTCGCCAGTCTCGGCCCAGATGCTTTCCAGTTCGGAACATCTGCTTCGGGCAAGTGTTTCCATCCGGCTTTTGCGTCGTGACTGTTCAATCGTTAGTGACGTTCCCGACATGCTGATCCTTTCTAAAATAAATCGACAAATTCTAAATTTGTCTAGATGTCTATATGATTTCTTGTTATAGAGCCTGATATCGGTCTTTTAGAAGACAGCAGCATGAAACTTTTGTGACGGTCAGGAAAAAGCATGGAATGGGAAAAGGGATTGTCGATCTGGAAGCAGATTGAACGTCAGCTTATGCGTGATATCGCCCTTGAGCTTTTTAAACCCGGTGAGAAATTGCCGACCGAGATGGCTCTAGCTCGGCGGTTTAACGTAAACCGTCACACCGTCAGACAGGCAATGGCTGCGCTTGTTGAAACCAATATTGTTCGGGTGGAACAGGGGCGTGGAGCGTTCGTTCAGGAGCAGGTTCTGGACTATCCGCTTGGTAGCAGGACACGTTTCTCACAAATCATTTCCAGTCGTCATCGACTACCGGACAAGCGACTGATTTCTGATAAAATAATCAAAGCAACGCAACTGGTAGCCCGTCATTTGGAAATAAAGCCGGGAGATCCCGTTATCGAAATCATGTCTGTGAGTGAGGCGGATGGTGTCCCGCTTGCTGTGGGTCAAAGCCTGCTACCTGCCAGCCGGTTTGAGGGGATCGTTGAGATATTCAAAGAAACGAAATCGTTGACTGAAGCCTTTCGCGAATTCAACATTCATGATTATACGCGCAAAGTAACGAAAGTGAGTGCCCAGCTTCCCAATGGTAAAATAGCGGGTTTGTTAAAACAGCAGAAAAGCCGGCCTATTTTGGTGACTGAAAGTGTTGATGTTGATGAAAAAGGTACGCCCATAGAATACGGAAACACCAGTTTTACCAGTGACCGGGTTCAGTTGCTTGTTGAATGATGCGAGGTTAAGCCGGGCAAGTTTGTTCTTGACGATAAAATGGTCGCTAAGCAGTATGCATGGCATAAACCCAATTTAATTTTCTTTTAATCTGGAGACTTACGATGACAGTTAATCTGTCCGGCAAGGTAGCCTTGGTGACGGGCTCAACAAGCGGTATTGGTCTGGCAATGGCGAAAAAGTTCGCCCAAAACGGTGCCCATGTGGTCTTGAACGGTTTAGGCGACGAAGGCATGATCCAAGCTGCCAAGGACGAGGTTTCCGCAGTATCTTCGTGTGGTGTCAGTTATAACGGTGCCAATATGCTTGATGCGGACGCTATTCAACAGATGGTGTTGGATGTGCAGGCGGCGCACGGGTCGGTTGATATTCTGGTGAATAATGCGGGTATCCAGCATGTTTGCCCAATTGAAGATTTTCCGCCACAGAAGTGGGAAGACATTCTGGCGATTAACCTTTCCAGTGCATTTTACACCTCGGCAGCGGCCTTGCCCGGAATGCAAAGCCGCGATTATGGACGGATTATAAATATCGCTTCAGTCCATGGTTTGGTAGGCTCTGTTGAAAAGTCAGCGTATGTTGCGGCAAAGCACGGGATCATTGGGCTGACAAAAGTGACAGCCTTGGAAAATGCTGAGGCCAATATCACCTGCAATGCCATATGCCCTGGTTGGGTGCGGACACCTTTGGTGGAGAAGCAGATTATTGCGTTGGCTGAAAAAGAGCAGTTGGATATTGAGGCCGCAGCCAAAGCACTGTTGTTGGAGAAAGAGCCATCCTTGCGCTTTACGACCCCCGAAGAACTTGCGGAGGCTGCATTATTTCTGTGTGGTCCGGGGGGCGCAAATATGACAGGAACGTCTATTGTATTGGATGGCGGTTGGAGTGCGCGTTAGCAACGGGCGTTTTATGCAAAAAGAAAAGGCGGCCGTTGGCCGCCTTATTTTTTGTGATTAGCATTTACCGGCCGTTAGGCAGACTTGCGTTTTCTGCGCCATCCAACAAATGCCATCAGACCCAGGCCAGCCCCATACAATGGCAGCGCAGCGGGAAGCGGCACTGTTGAGAGCGGCGGACTACCAGTCACATCGAATGTCATGACATAGCCAACCGGCTCACCAGTATTTGTGCCAAAGGTTCCGTTTCCAAGCAGGATGTTGTAGACACCCTCTCCGAGGCTTAACGGAATCAAGGCCGAAGAAATCGGTGCGGTTGCGCCCGGAGGGGGGCTCGGAATGCCCATATCTGGCGCAACGGGAATATTGAAAATTTCCGGGTTTGTTCCGGATGTATAACTCATGGACCAATTTGGCGGTGGTGCTGAAAAGAGTGGATTGAACGGGTTAAGGTTTGTTCCAAAAACAATACGGGCACCTGTCAGGGTTTGACCCTCTGACAAACGGATAGTGAAGGCATCAGAAGAATCTACTGGTGTGTAAACAGAGCCCGTAAAGGTGTTGCTTGTTCCTGATGGCGTTCCGATCAAGTCGAAGACAGCAACATCGTTGCTCCCTCCAATCCCATCATAATCATTTCCGGGTGCGTTGCCAGCTTCGTTATATGCGCCTGTATAGGCAACAGGTACTAACGCCGCGTGTGCCATAAAGGATGCTGTCGAAAAAAACAGCACGCTTATTAGGAGTTTTAAATTCTGTAGTATCTTCATGTGCCCCTCGATCTATTAATATTTTTTGATATTAACAGGAGTTAATAAAATTTAAATAATTTAAAAAAAGTTTATTAACAGATCGGTACAACAAGTTGGGGCTATTTCTCTAGATGTGAGTCAATCAGGGCCTGTGCGGCTTGCTTGGCGGTCTCTGAATAAGTGCTGGCACCGTTAATATGAGCCAGGACCGTGGCCCCCTCTTTGAGAATCATCAGTTGACCTGCAAGGAGATCGGGGTCCTTCGCATTTGCGGCTTCTGCAAGGCTTCTTGTGTAGTTGAAAAGCAGTTTTTTATGCTCTCGCGCGATGCTTAAGATAGGGGTGCTTGCATCAGGATATTCCCCAGAGGCTTTTACGAACATGCAGCCGCTGAACTCGTCGCTGACAAACCATTCTCTTAGAACATCAAAAATGGCAATGAGTTGATCTTTCGGCGTTTTTGCTAGTTCTTCCACCCGCCTTACGAAATGATTTCGGAAGACTTCATCCCGTAGGCGCAATGTCGCCAAAATCAAATCTTCCTTGGTCCTGAAGTGTTTGTACATGGACGTTTTGGAAATCCCGGTTTCCTTTACCAGCGTGTCCATGCCTGTCTTGTGGTAGCCGTCCCGATAAAAAATAGTCAGGGCCTTTTGAACCAGTTCATCTCTTTTTGAAACGCGCATGTTGATCCTCGTGTACTGATTTGTACGTTTATATTTAGAGTATATGATATTTTTTTCAATCCTTATATTGTTGAAAAATAACGTTTTATCCAAATTTTGAGATTTTTTAAAAAGGGATTGTCAGAAAATTGCATTGACATAATGTACCGATCTGTACATATTAATGCCATGAGTTACAGTAAGTGCCATTAAAAATTGATGCGGTGACGGAGGCCGAATCTCTTTAAGGGCAAGAATCGCCGGAATTCGTGTTCAATTTTTACAAGAATGTAATGTCCTTACTGTTTGTGATTGAATATCGGGATGTTCGATTGATCTACGCAAAAGAGTTCGCCGTTTCTCCTGATTTAAATCGGAAAAGTTGTTTCCCGCTGGTCGTCTGTAAATGTGTGGACCGTTCTTTTGGTCCATTGATGCGAAGAGTTTTGTGTTGTTCAGGTGAGTTGATGAAAAACCATTATTGAATACTGAAAATGGATCCGTTTGAGAATGAGGTCAGATACAAACGGATCAACGAATGAAGGGACAGAGTATGAAAAGCCGAAGCATGAATCCCCAATGTCATGAGGTGAATCTGGTCACGGCCAGACTTTACAGGCTCAATACTCTTTCCTTCTGGAAGGGGGTCAATTGGCTGAAGTTCCCCTCAACCTACGCCAACCCCTTCCAATTCCAATCGATAAAATTAACCTCTGTATTTTCTGGAGATAAGAAGTGACGAATTCAATTAAAATCCATGGTTTCCCCCTATCCGGTCATTCCCATAGAGTGGAGCTGTTCGCAAATCTTGCCAACATTTCCTATGAAGCGATTGTGGTTGATCTGCCGAACGGGGCCCACAAGAAAGAGCCTTTTCTTTCCTTAAATCCTTTCGGACAGGTTCCGGTTATCGAAGACGGGGATATTGTCCTGTCTGATTCAAATGCCATTCTTGTATACCTTGCCAAAAAATACGCACCAAACTGGCTTCCCGAAGACCCAGAAGGTGCTGCAGCGGTTCAGCGCTTTCTATCTCTGGCGGCTGGTCAAATCAGTTACGGCCCTGCATCAGCACGGCTGATCACTGTCTTTGGCGCTGGCTTGGATGCCGGACGGGCACAAGCTGTCGCAAGTTGGGCTTTTGACCGTCTTGAAGCTCATTTGGAGGGGCGGAGCTGGCTCGCAGCGGATGAACCAACGATCGCTGATGTTGCCGTTTACACCTATACGGCACACGCCCCGGAAGGAAATGTTGATATTAGCGGTTATCCGAATATCCGCGCTTGGCTATCCCGTGTTGAAGGGCTTCCTGGGTTCGTTGGAATGAAAAAGACCAAGGTTGGTCTGGCTGCTTAAGAAATTCGTGTGAATTGACGGAGAACGTTATGCAGGATACTGGTTGGACTGCGACTGATACACCTTTTCACAAAGGTGAAATTGAAGCGCAACGCAAAGTGGGCGTAGCCGAGCAAATGCGTCGTTTTGCCCGGCGTGTTATTCGCCCGTATTTGCCTGATCAGCACCGCGATTTTTTCCGTCAGTTGCCGATTGTTTATGTCGGTCATGTTGATGCTCACGGATGGCCATGGGCGACAGCCCTGGTCGGAGAGGCCGGGTTTTTGCAAAGTGATACCTCTGCCGCACTTAAGGTAAATGCCCGGCCGCATCCTCTCGATCCATTATCTGAAAATCTGCAGGTAAGAACTCGGCTCGGTTTGCTGGGCCTTGAAATGCATACAAGACGGCGTAATCGACTGAACGCTACTGTCGATACTGTTGATTTGGACGGGTTTTTGTTGACGGTTGATCAGTCCTTTGGGAATTGTCCGCAATATATTCATACCCGAGAACTTTCCTATGAGAAGCCGTCCGGCTCCGCTCCGGACAGCAGTCAGAGACGTGTTTTTTATGAATTTGATGGTCTGGTCAAAATGCTGATTGAAGAGGCTGATACCTTCTTTGTATCGAGCAGTGCTTCTGATGACGTTGCGGATGCAACGGGCGGTGTTGATATGTCACATCGCGGGGGGCGACCCGGCTTTGTGAAAATAGACGGCACGCGTCTTTT
Source organism: Sneathiella sp. (assembly GCF_047631475.1). Lineage (GTDB taxonomy): Bacteria > Pseudomonadota > Alphaproteobacteria > Sneathiellales > Sneathiellaceae > Sneathiella. Next base: position 22,260 of record NZ_JBLHZT010000036.1, read on the forward strand.
TGTTCCTGATTTTGTCGGGAATTTTCATTTCAATACAATCGGAAATTTTCTGTTGAACCCCAAGGCGGGCCTTTTGTTCGTTGATTTTCAAACTGGTGATATGGTCCAATTGACAGGCACGGTCGAGGTTCGTTGGGATAATGAAGGGTTTGAGCATTTCCAGGGCGCCGAACGCGGTTGGGTGTTTACGTTGGAAAAAGGAATTATTCTGAAGGGCGTACTTCCTGTTCGTTGGTCGGGTGGTGTGGCTTCTTTAAATTCTAACCTGACAGGTACCTGGCAGGATGCGGCTTCGGTCGAACGATTATCCGCTCGTAAAAATGAATGGCGGGACTACAAGATTTTACAATGTGTGGATGAAAGTTCGGTTATTCGATCATTTTATCTATCTCCTCAAGACGGGGAGGCGGTCCCACATTTTAATGCCGGACAGTTTCTGCCGGTTAAAGTCCCGGTGGAAGAGGGGCAGCCCCTTATTCGCACCTATACTGTTTCTTCTTCGCCGTTGGATAAAGTAATTCGGATTTCCGTTAAAAAGGAACAGGGTGCGTCGCGTTATATGCACAATAATTTGCAACCGGGGGACACGCTGGCTGTGCGAATGCCGCGGGGGTCGTTTTCATTGGATACGTCCGAGCGCAAACCCGCGATATTATTGTCGGCGGGCGTGGGTATCACCCCCATGGTATCTATGATGCGGGCCGCATTGCAGGATGGTTTCCGAACGCGCGCCTTACGCCCGGTAACCCTGATCCATTCTTCGAGAAATAGCCGCGAACGAGGCTTTTTTGATGAAATTCAGGATCTGGTGAAGAGTGCGGATGGCAGCCTTCAATATGTGTCCTTATTGCAAGAGGTTACAGCGCAAGAAGAGCCGGGCATCCACTATCATGAACAAGGATATATAACCCAGGAACTTTTGCAGGACGTTCTTCCGGGTGAGGGGGCAGAATTCTTTCTATGTGGCCCTGATCGTTTTATGCAATCAGTGTATGATTTGCTTGTTCAGATGGGTATAAAAGATGAAGACATAAAGGCAGAAGCCTTTGGCCCGGCGGCAATCAAACGAAATGTTGAGGTGAAAAGCGAACCTGCAGCGGCTGAAGAGGCGCTTGTCCGGTTTCAGCATTCTGGCGGAGAAACCGCACATGTTTGGCAGAAAAAAGATGGCACCCTTCTAGAGTTTGCTGAACAGCATGGTTTTGCGCCAGATTTCAGCTGCCGAAATGGTGTTTGTGGTACCTGTGCCGTTCCCATGGCATCGGGATCTGTCGTATATGGCCCGCAACCAGATGCTGTTCCAGACGACGGACAGGTTTTGTTATGCTGTTCCCGCCCGGCCATCGGAACCGATGACGTTACTGTTAAGATCTGATTGACACACTTCGTCCGTTTTGAAACACTTGCTCTAATTGAAGCGAGGGTCCTGTGGTACGTCCAATAGAATTTGAAGAAACGAAGGTTTTAGCAGGTGCAATGCGGTGTTTCTGGAAACAGGGATATGCGGCGACCAGTATGAGGGACCTTGAGAAGGTGACGGGCTTAAGCACAGGCAGCATCTATAATAGTTTTGGCAATAAAGATGGCTTGTTTGTTCGCGCACTGGACCATTATGTGGAAACGATTATCGATCGGCGCATCGAGGTTTTTCTGAACCAGGATAATGCCAAAACAGGCATACTTGATTTTTTCAAAGATTGTTTGGATAAGCCTGACAGTGTGCGGGAATTGGGGTGTCTTCTGGTGAATACCAGCGTTGAAAACCATCTGCATTCTCAAAATGTGCGTGAAAAAATGAAACAAGCGCACAAAAAAGTAAAGAGAGCCCTGCAGGATACCGTTGTGCGCGGGATTGAAAATAAACAGATTTTCGCAAGTAGGGCTCCCGATCAAGTGGCCCAGCATTTGGTGATGCTGCTATCAGGTATACTGGTCAGGTTGCGGTATGACCATGAAACGGACTGGCATAAGGGTACACTGGAGTTGGTATTAAATATACTAAACGACTAAAATCAATAAGAAAATTTTTTGCCGTTTTTTTGAACGGTTACTTTAAAATGGAGGATGTTATGCACGCGCTCAGGACGCCAGACAGTTGTTTTGATAATCTAACCGGCTATTCATACAAGCCGCACTACCTGATGATTGATGATACTGAAGGCGGACAGCTAAGACTGCATTATGTGGACGAGGGCGCACCGGATGGGGACGTAATCCTTCTTATGCATGGTGAGCCGTCATGGTCCTATCTTTACCGGACAATGATCCCCGTGTTTGTCAGCGCAGGGTATCGGGTGATTGCTCCTGACCTCATCGGGTTTGGTCGGTCTGATAAGCCGGCCGACCGCAAGGATTACACCTATGCGCGCCATGTCGCATGGATGCTTGACGCTTTTGATCAGCTGGCGATCTCGGACGTTACCCTGTTCTGTCAGGACTGGGGCGGTTTGATAGGTCTGCGTTTGGTAGCGGCACGGCCGGATAAATTTGCGCGCGTTGTTGCTGGAAATACGTTTTTGCCTACCGGCGATCAAAAACCATCTGAAGCCTTTTTCAAATGGCAGGAATTTTCACAAACAGTACCTGAATTTCCAGCAGGGGGAATTATCAAGGGTGCGACAGTTTCTGATCTTTCTGAGGATGTTGTCGCCGGGTATAACGCCCCTTATCCTGAGGAGCGGTATAAGGAAGGGGCGCGTCAATTTCCTTTATTGGTCCCATCGTCTCCGGACAATCCGGAATCTCAGGCAAATCGCGATGCCTGGGACGTGCTGAAAGGGTGGGGTAAGCCCTTTTTGACAACCTTCAGTGATCAGGATCCGATCACGCGAGGTGGGGATCGCGTTTTACAGAAGCTGATCCCCGGCGCCGCAGGACAGGATCATGTCACCATTCAAAAGGGCGGACATTTTCTGCAGGAAGATCAAGGGCCTGAAATTGCCAATGTCATGATCCGTTTTATGCAGAAAAACCCAATTTAGAGAGTTCAAATTCTATGATTTTGGTGGTTTCAATCCAGAAGGGGTGTGAATTTTCCGGTTTTTGAAATCGCCACTTTATAGGCCGGGCGCTCTCGTATTGTGTTTAGAAATTCAGCAATATGCGGAAATCTATTTTCAAATCCGACACGCACCTCAGCGACTTCCAGACAGTAGCCCATGACAATGTCGGCCGCTGTAAACTGGTCGCCTGCCAACCAGGTCTGTTTCTCCAGCGTTTGCTCAATATATCCCAAAATGCGAAAAAGGCGGGGCTCGATGAAGGAAGATTTCACTTGCCCGGCGATCATTTTGGCAATCGGGCGGATGAAAAAGGGCACGCCAGTGACGATCCGTTTGAAAATGAGCAAATCGATAAGAAGAGGTGTAAGCGTCCCTTGTGCGGAATGTATCCAGAAAAGGTAGTCTGCCCGACCCGTGGCGTTGGCGTCAGGACGAAGGCTGCTTTCCGGGTATTTGTCCAGAATATAGTCGATGATGGCATTTGTTTCTGCTAGCACGAGATCACCGTCCGAAATGGTAGGAGAGGTGCCAAGCGGGTGCAATTTTTTATAACCTTCTGGCGCAAGATCGTGGGGGCCGGAACGTTTGTAGGTTTTCAGATGATACTCAACGCCCAATTCTTCAAGAAGCCAGACGACCCGAATGGATTGGGAATTTTCCAAGTGATGTACAGACAGCATTTGGGATCCTTTGCTGATCGGTTATAATTTTTTCAGAATGGTATAAAGGGTTTGCAAATCGTTTTGGTCTAACCCGGTCGAGTGGGTCAGTAGAGACTTATCCGCATCTCTATGCGCTTTCCGGCCATTTTGTGTAATGGATACATAAACGGTTCTCTGATCCGTCAGGCAGCGTTCTTTAGAGATTAAGCCGTTTTCACTGAGTTTATTCAGCGTACGTGACACATTCGCGTTTTCATCAAACATGGCGGCCTTTAACTGGTTGACAGTCAGTTGGCCGGTCGAGGATTTGTCCAGGGTATGCAGAATATTCAACTGCAATAGTGATAGGCGCATTGGTGCGATCAGGCGTTCAAGGCTTGCCTTTTGTTCATGAGCAATGCAACCGATCAAGGTCAGCACCTTTTGTTCCAGCGCCATTTCTGACTCAATTACCAATGACTTGTTCGCCATATCTCTCTCCAATGAGAGGACAGCAAGATGGCTGTCCATCCCTCTTGCACAATTATATATCATGAAATTTAATTCCATGATATATAATTACTGAAGCCCATGGTTCGGCTATCGGCTCCTATCGATAAACAAAAATAATATGTCCTCTTGTCAGAGATTAAATAAGGAAAAAACCGTGATCAAAATTCATCATTTAAATGACTCGCGTTCTCAGCGGATACTTTGGCTTCTAGAGGAAATGGGCGTCGATTATGAAGTTGTCCCGTATATGAGGGATCTTGAAACCCGTCTGGCACCAGAAACATTAAAAGCTGTGCATCCGTTAGGGAAATCACCGCTTATGGAAGATGGTGATTTACTGCTTCATGAATCCGGTGCAATTACTGAATATCTTATTCGCCGCTATGGAAAGGGTGCGTTCGAGCCGGCACAGGATAGTGCTGATTACCCTCATTATGTAGAATGGCTTCATTATGCAGAAGGCTCGGCCATGTTGCCGTTGTTACTGCGCCTATATACAAGCCGTCTTGGAGACGCCGCCGCACCGTTAAACCCTCGCATCGACAGTGAAACGATGAACCATTTTGGTTTCATCAACAAACATTTACAGGGGCGGGAGTTCTTTGTCGGAAATAGCCTTACCGGTGCCGATATTATGATGTCCTTTCCATTGGAAGCTGCGAATGCACGCGGTGCTGCAGCGGCCTTTCCTGCCATTGCTGACTTCGTTGCAAGAATCCAATCCCGTCCGGCCTATCTGAAGGCATTGGAAAAAGGGGGTGAATACTCCTTTGCACCAAAAACCGACTAATTTTTTTCAGGTGTTGCCTGTGCTAAGCAACACCTGTTTCATTATTGGTGGAATTAAACAGTAAGAGGGTGAAATGAGAGATCTGACGGGTATACCGGCACAGGATCTGGAGAGTGGCTGGATTACTTCTAATACGTATTTGGATTATGAAAGCCCCTCTGTGCAGGCATTTGTAGAAAAAGCGCTAAAGGGGCGAGAAAACGCCTCTGAGACAGAAAAGGCGATTATCCTGTTTAATGCGGTTCGTGACGATTTACGATATGACCCGTATCAGATGACGTTCGACGCCCCGACATATAAGGCGAGTTATATTGCACAGCAGCCAGCGGTGTATTGTGTCCCCAAGGCCATTTTGTTAGCGGCGGCGCTGCGCTCAATTGGCATACCGGCGGCTGTCGGGTTTGCAGATGTGCAAAATCACCTCAACACACCAAAATTGGCCGAACTGATGGAAACGGATCTATTTTCCTATCATGGGTTTGTCGCGTTGAAGCTGAACGGCAAAGTTTATAAAGTCACACCGACCTTTAATAAGGAGCTTTGTGATCGCTTTGGTGTTCAGCCGATTGAATTTGACGGTCAATCCGATGCGCTGTTTCATGAATTTGATGCTGAAAAACGGCAGCACATGGAATATGTGAAGGACCGGGGCATATTTGAAGAGCCGCCAATTGAAGACATATTAGGCGATCTAGCCGAGCTTTACCCCAAACTGAAACATAAAACGGCAAGCGGGGCACATGAAGCAAATGACCCGGGCTTTTCTGCCTGATTGTAGTTTACGCCGTGTGCCGTGTGCGCATTGTAAAATGCAGCGCCATTCCAAATAGAAGGGCCCAAAAGGGGCTCCCAATTCCCAGTAGCGTTACACCTGAGGCCGTCATGGCAAAGGTCAGAATGGCAGCTTCTCTTTCCTGTTCTTTATCCATTGCTGTTTTAAGGCTGTTGGCAATGGTCCCCAGCAGCGCCAAGCCAGCGATACTCATGACAAGCTCTTTTGGGAAAATCGTAAAGAGACTTGCGACAGTTCCCCCGAAAAGTCCGAGCAGTATGTAAAATAGGCCAGCCCAGATGGCGGCACGATAGCGTTTTGAAGGGTCAGGGTCGACCACATGCCCCATACAGATCGATGCTGTAATGGCAGCAAGGTTGAAGGCAAAACCACCAAACGGGGCTAGAACAAGGCCTGTAATTCCGGTCCATGTGATCAAGGGGGAGGCCGGGGTCTTATATCCATGGGCTCTTAAGACGGCAAGCCCGGGCACATTTTGCGAGGCCATCGTGACCATAAACAGCGGAATGCCAATACCGATTAGCGTTGTTATGTTGAACTGGGGAAAGACAAAGACAGGTGTTGTCAGTCGCATCGGCGCAGGAAAGGGCGCCATCAAACCAAAAGCAAAAGCATATAAAATCCCCACGAGAAAGGTTAGCGGGATTACGTATCTTGGTAAAAACAGTTTTCCAAAGACATAGGCGCACAGCATCAAAAAAACCAAAGTGAATTGGCTTTGCATGGCGACAAAGGTATCCAGACCAAATCTAAGCAATACTCCGCCCAGCATGGCGGAGGCGAGGGACTGAGGGACGAATTGCATGATCTTTTCAAACCAGCCCGTGATCCCGCAAAGAGTGATCAAGACAGAACAGAAAAGAAAAGCCCCAATGGCCTCAGCCATAGGAATACCAGGAAGACTTGTTACCAGCAGTGCGGCCCCTGGTGTGGACCATGCGGTTATGATTGGGGCTTTAAACCAAAGCGATAATAGAATGCAGTTTAAACCCAGCCCGATGCCTAATGCCCACATCCATGAGCCAATTTCTTCAGGTGATGCGCCGCCGGCAGCCGCTGCCTGAAACACTATCGCCGCTGCGCTACTATAGCCCACCAGTATGGAAACAAACCCTGCAGAAATATGAGGTAGCGAGAAATATTTCAGCATTTTGGATCCTTTGTGTAAATCAGATTGGACAGATGGGCTGGACCTGCGGTTGCGTTGTGCGTTATAACGTCCAAGACACTCTATAACATCCGTGCGTTATAGCGCACAAGTGTTTTTGTGAATAAGTGGATGGTGCGGGACTCTGGGAAATAAAGTGATAAATCCAACTGAACATATTGCGAAAAATGTAAAATGGTTTCGCCAGCAGAAAAAGTGGAGTTTAAGCCAGGCTGCTGTCAAAACGGGTGTGAGCAAGGCAATGCTGGGTCAAATCGAGCGGGGAGAGTCCAGTCCAACCATTGCAACGATATGGAAGATTGTGAAGGGATTTGATCTGTCGCTCTCGTCTTTGCTGGAACCGGTACCCGCCTCTATCGGGGAGGCGGGAACTGTTATTCGGGATGCAAATGATCTGCGTCGGCAGATCGCCGACGATACGATGTTGGTGGCGCCACTTTTTCCCTATGATCCAACCCTACGGTTTGAGTATTTTGAACTCACATTCCCAGCAGGGTATGAGCGATTGTCAGAGCCTCATAAGGCAGGGGTTGTCGAAATTCTGACCGTCATTAGCGGCGCGCTGGAAGTTTTGTCGGAAAATGTCTGGCATCTTGTTACGGCAGGACAGTCCATTCGTTTGCATGGCGATCAACCGCATGGATACCGAAACAGTTCGGCGAACGAGGCTGTGGTCCTAACCGTTATTAATGATCCTGGCGATCCGTGATTTCAGGGCTTCATTCTTTCATAGGATGGCACATCGGCATCCAGATGATGAAAGGGTTGCTTATCGATCGTAAAGATTGCCATATCTGGTTTATCGAAAAGTGACATATCGTCCAATGTGCCAGCCTTTAAAACGATTGCGCCCGGTCGAAATTCTGATTTTGTACAAATATGTGTCCCGCAGTTGCCGCAAAACTCGCGTGTTCTGGGTTTTTCCAGATCTGAACGGGTGAAAGTTTTAGGTTTTCCTTTTGTGTATTGGAAAGTGCTGTCCGACATAACAAGAAAGGCGTTTGGGTGGCCGCCTGAAAAATACTGGCATTCCCGGCAATGGCAGTTTCCTTTCATAATCGGTTCGCTTTCAATGCAATACGTCAATTCCCCGCAATAACATCGTCCTGTGATTGTCATGCTATTCTCCCTTGCCTGTTGAGCGGAAATGCTATCACCATTTGAGAGGCGGCATCCAATAAAAACTGTTATCCCAGATTGCTTTCGGCCTGCCACCGCCCGGAATTTACCTCTTCAGCTATCAGGGATAACAGGAGATCTGTCATGGCCTCTACCAGTCGGGTTGCAGGTCTGTCTTTTAACTGTCCAATGAACAGCCGCCGATTGACAAGGGGGCCCTCTATCGGGCGGGCATGCAATTCACCTGATTTTAGATAGTCCGAGACAAAGACATGCGGCGCAAGCGTACATCCCAGTCCGGCAAGTAAACCGGTCGTTATCCCATTTACCGAATTCAGGTGGATGGGGACTTGTGCCTCCAGTCGGTTCAGGATGCCAGGTCGGTCAACAACCGCCCGAACAGAGACACCTTGACGGAGCAATAGAATGGGGAATTTCACAAGGTCATCAAAGGTGAGAACACTATCAGACGCCCCAATAATCGAGTGTTTGCCAACGCATAACACTTCTTCGGCCAGGATTTGACGGGACGACACGCGGTCATCTTTTTGAGGATTGTAAAACAGCGCTATATCGACTTCCGACGAAAGAAGGTTCGTGAAGGTGCCGCCTGAGAGGCTTTCCACAATCGACAGGCGCACGTCTGGATAGTCCCGCAGAACAGCCTTCATAAAAGGAAGTCCGACGGCCTTCATGACAGTGAAAGGTAATCCAATTGCAATTTCGCCAGCAATTGCATCAGACTGGCCGCGTATATCCTGTTCGGCCGACTTTACTGCCTTCAGGATCATTTTTGCATGATCGTACAGCTTTATCCCGGCGGCAGTTGGTTCCATGCCTCTTGGTTTCCGGGTGAACAGTGTAACGCCCAGATTTTCTTCAAGATTGGCCAGATGATGGCTGATCGCGGACTGTGCGACATTGCAATGGCTAGCAGCCCTTGAAAGATTTTTCTGCTCAAAAATTGCGATATAATAGGTAAGTTGGCGAATGTTCATCTGATATCTAAAAATTAGAACGTATTGTTCAAAAGATTATATTTTTAAGAAGGCGTATCTGGCAATAGGCTATTTGAAATAAATTTCCTTATTCACGTAGAGTTTTCTTATGACGTCATCCCTTCCTCTTGCCGGCATTCGTGTCGTCGAAATGAGCCATATGGTTATGGGACCCGCATGCGGTATGATCCTTGTCCAGCTTGGGGCTGAGGTTATCAAAGTTGAGCCCGCTAAAGGGGACAAAACACGTGACTTGAGGGGCATGGGGACTTCCTTTTTTCCTTTGTTCAACAGAGGAAAGAAAAGTGTTGTTCTGGACCTGAATACTGAAAAAGACCAAGCGACTTTTCAGGCGCTTCTTGGGACCGCCGATGTGTTTTTGGAGAATTTCAAAGACGGCTTGCTGGCAAAGCAGGGACTGGATCCTGAGCATCTTCAAGAAAAATTCCCCGAACTCATTATCGCCGGGCACAAAGGGTTCCTGTCAGGACCCTATGAACATCGGCCCGCGCTGGACGAAGTGGTTCAGATGATGTCCGGGCTCGCCATGATGACAGGTTCCAGAGAGCGGCCATTAAGGGTTGGCTCGTCAGCGAACGATATCATGGGTGGCATGTTTGGTGTGATCGGTATCCTTTCCGCTTTATGGGAGCGGGAAAAAACGGGTAAGGGTAAGAATATTCGTATCGGGTTGTTTGAAAACTGCCTGTTCATGGTTGCCCAGCATATGGTGCAGTTTGATATGACCGGTGTACCTTCAACGCCGATGCCGCAAAGAACCCATGCGTGGCCGGTCTATGATATTTTCACAACGGCCGATGATCAGAAAATTTTCATCGGTGTTGTCACAGACGGACATTGGCAGACATTTTGTGAAAGTTACGACCTTCAGGAATTACTGGAAGACGAGCGGCTGAAAACAGCGACGGATCGAATTGAGGCACGAGCCTGGACTATTCCGATTGTGGCAAAGAAGATCGCCACGATAAACGCAGAAGATCTCGTCTTAAAACTGGATCAGCTGAGTATTCCTTTTGCCAAGATAAACAGTCCGGAAGACCTGTTTAATGATCCGCATGTTTTGCGAGAAGGCGGCCTTGTTTCTTCTATCAATTCAGACGGAAACGCTTTCAGAAGTCCTGCTTTGCCCATTGAAATGGATGGCAGTGGAATTGGAGAAGGGTTGGATGTCCCGGTTTTAGGCGCGGACACAGATGCCATACTGGCAGAATTGGAAGCATTGAAATGACCGATGTTCTTGAAGTTTACCCGGAAAACCGCATCAGCCTTCGTGAGGTAGGTCTTCGTGACGGCCTTCAGATGGTAAAAACCTTTCCGGACAGTGCAGCCAAGAAACGCTGGATTGAACTGGAGTTTCAGGCGGGGGTTCGTCATTTCGAAGTTGGCTCATTTTTGCCTGCCAACAAATATCCCATGTTTGCAGATGTCCTGTCTGTCATTGATACGATCAATCGACTGGATGGGGCGCATGGTGCCGCTCTTGCCCTTAACAAGCGCGGCACCATTGATGCGCTTGCAAGTGGTGTCGGTGAAATTGGATGCGTCGTTTCAGCGACTGAAGAGCATAATCTTGCCAATACAAGGCGGACCCGGGCCGAAACTCTTTCTGAAGTCGAGAACTTGTGCCGGATGCGGGACCAGTCGGACCATAAACCCCTGGTCAATGTCGGGATTGCGATGTCTTTCGGATGTTCGATCGCCGGTTCGGTGGACCCAAAAGAAACGCTCCGAATTGCAGAGAAATGTTATGAAGTGGGGGCTGACCTTGTTAGTCTGGCGGATACCGTCGGATATGCCGGACCAAAACAGATCGCAGCGCTAACCGCCGATTTGAACCGAATTTCAAATGGGCGTCCTTTCGGGGTGCATTTGCATGATACGCGAGGCATGGGCATCGCCAATGCCTCTGCGGCCCTTGATAATGGTGTCTGGCTGCTGGACGGTGCGATGGGGGGACTGGGTGGTTGTCCGTTTGCCCCGAATGCCACTGGAAATGTGGTTTTTGAAGATCTTGTCTTTTTGTGTGAAAGTAGTGGTTTTGCGACCGGGATTGATATCGAAGCCCTGCGTGAAGTCAGAAAAATTATTGTAGAAGAAATGCCAACAGAACCTCTTTATGGGGCAGTGGCGAAAGCAGGCCTGCCAAAATCCTGGCCGGCTTGATAATAGTATCGAATTTTTTAGGGAGAGAAACGATGAAAAAAATACTCGGGTTAACAGCAGGTATTCTGGCTGTTGCCGCTTCATTTGGTAACGTGACACAAGCAACTGCAGCAACCGAGATGCGTTGCAGCCATCAGTTGCCACCAGCCCATCATATTGCCAAGGTCATTGACCGTTGGGCAGCAGAAATTGAAACCCTGTCAGCAGGCGAAATCGACGTTCAGGTTTTCGGTGCCAACAGTTTGACTGGCGCAAAACAAAACGCAACGGCTGTTGCCAAAGGTGATATCGATTGTGCTTTCTCAATTAATCCTCAGTGGGGCAAAACGCTTCCATTGATGAATGTGACGCTTGGCCCATTTGCGGTTTCCAGTCTGGATGCCCTGAAAAAATGGGATGGTTCTGAAGCCGCTGGTTTCCTTGAAGAAAAGCTGCTGACGAAAGGTGTTAAGAACGTTACCTGGCTGTTTACAACACGCAGCACAGCCATCACGTCCAGTGGCAAAAGTCTGATCAAGCCGGCTGATTTTGAAGGCGTGAAAATTCGGGGACTGGGTCCGGTTCCGGATGCTGGATTTGTTGCAATGGGCGCCGCGCCATCTGCGATGTCTGGCAGTAAAGTCTATCAGGCGCTTTCAACTGGCGTTATCGATGCCGGTCTGACCGATGTTTCTGCTGCAGTTTCGCGGAAATATTTTGAAGTTCAGGATCACGTCACCGTGTTGCCTTTGTTCAGCATCTATTTCCATGGCTATGTAAATCCAAAATGGTATGACGGCCTGTCTGCCAAAGGAAAAGCTGCTGTTGATGAAGCCGGCAAGAAAGCCGCTTTCTGGGCGATTGAAGCCTCTGAAGTGTCTGCTGCAAAAGCACCGGGTCAGCTGAAAGAAAAAGGCATGAAGGTTCATATCGCGACAGACGAAGATATCGCAGCTTTGAAAGCCAAAATGTCTCCAGCCTTTGACAAAGCGTTCGGCGACGCTTCTGGTGAGGACGGCAAAAAGCTGCTTGAGCTTATCAATAAACTATAATCTGATCACTTTTCATGAAAATGTCAGATGAAATTGAAGAAGGGGAGGAAAACTCCCCTTCTTTTCACGGCAGGGCTTTAGGTTTTCTTGCAAAGCTAGCGGCGGTGCTGAGCGCCGTCCTTATTGTTTTTACCCTTGCAATCACCGGCTATAGCGTAGTGCAACGGTATGTGTTTGGAACACCCCTTACCTGGACAGACGAATTGTCGGGTTTTCTGGTTGTTGCGATTGTTATGTTGGGGGCCGCCGAGACCTTGCGAAGGGGCGAGCATATCAGCGTTGATTTATTGTCTTCAAAGGCCCGGGGTATTTCTGCAAAAATCCTCGGTTTGTGGGGATATGCGTCTACCGCGTTTGTTGCAGGCGTCTTGTTGCTCAGCGGCTGGGCCGCAGTCGAGTTTTCCTGGAGTATTGGCGTGTATTCGGATGGTTATCTTGAGGCTCCTTTATGGATACCGCAGTCTTTTCTATTGATTGGGGGCGGCCTGTTGATGCTTCTCGCGATTTCCCGTGCGATTGATTTACTTCTTGGAAAGAGGCGGAAATAATGGCGACGTTTTTTATTCTCTGCCTTCTGATTGTTCTTTTATTGACCGGGATGCCGATTTTTGCAGGCCTTGGTCTGGCCTCAGTGGCCATTATGCTGGTGACCGAAGGCAGCATTTCCAGTGTCGCAGATACGGTTTTTGCCAAACTGGATAACGGTTTGCTGACCGCAATCCCCATGTTTGCATTCATGGCCCATGTGATGATCAAATCCAAAGTGGTGGATGATCTTTATGAAGCGGCAAACGCGATGGTGGGGCATTTTAAAGGGGGATTGGGTGTTGCGACCGTTCTTTCCTGTACAATTTTCGCGGCGATATCAGGATCATCCGTCGCGACGGCTTTAACGATCGGGTCAAGTGCCATTCCGCAAATGCAGCGCTTTGGATATCGGCCAAGGGATGCCTATGGCGTTATTGCTGCTGGTGGAACCTTGGGTATTCTTATACCACCGTCGGGTCCTCTTATTCTGTATGCAATTGTGACTGAAACGTCAATTGGTGCCCTGTTTTTAGCCGGCTTCATCCCGGGTATTTTGATGGCGCTGATCTTTGCCTTTCATTGTATTTCACAAGCCTATTTCCAAAAGGAACGTAAAGATAGTAGCTGGATTGGCTGGAAAAATTGTGGTTCTGCGCTGAAGCGTTCAATCTGGTCGTTGTTAATGCCACCGCTGGTCCTGGGGGGCATATATTCAGGGATATTTACCGCGTCGGAAGCGGCTTCAATTGGCTGTATTTATGCGCTTCTTGTTGGTGCGTTTGTCTATCGGAATTTCGGTTTTAAAGAGCTGGGTGAAACGGCGTATGAAACGGTTCGTACAACCGCGATGCTGTTTATGATTTTGGCAGCAGCAGCCATGTTTGGGCATGCCGTAACAATTATTCGTCTGCCAATTGAGCTTATGGAAAGCGTGACCGCCCTCGGATTGTCTCCGCTTAGTTTTATTCTGGTGGTAATGCTGGTGATCTTTGTGTTGGGTATGTTTCTCGAGACTATTTCCATCATTCTGATTACAACACCGATCATTTTACCGGCCCTTATTCAGTTGGATATTAATCTGATCTGGTACGGCATTTTGTTGATGATCAATCTGGAGCTTGCCTTGATTACCCCGCCGGTTGGCATGAACCTGTTTGTTATCAAAGGCATTGCCAATGCCCCCCTGGCCGAAGTCATACGGGGGTCTTTGCCGTATGTTCTGTTGATGCTGCTGGGGCTGTTCCTTGTAATGATGATACCCGGGCTGGCATTGTGGCTTCCTGAAATCGCAGGGTTTGGCCGCTAGGCATCATTGATTTTTTGTTTCCGTCGGGCCGGGCAAATTTTTATGTCTGTTGTCCGGCGGGCAAAAAATGCAAGACGAAATTGTTTCTCTGGCTTATGGTTTTTGCGAAGGAGCCTAAATGACCACAGAAACACTCGATACACTTCTTACTCAAATTCAGGCGTGCCGTCTGTGTCATTCTGTTTTACCAGAGGGCCCGCGGCCCGTGGTTCAGGCCTCCGCTTCGGCACCTATTCTTGTTGTTGGTCAGGCGCCCGGGCGCCGCGTACATGAAACCGGTATCCCGTTTAATGACCCGAGTGGGGATCGGCTGCGTCAATGGATGGGCATAGAGCGGGACCAATTTTACGACGATACGAAAATCAACATCGTTCCCATGGGGTTCTGTTTTCCAGGAACGGGTAAATCAGGAGATCTTCCCCCGCGGCCTGAATGCGCAGAGGCATGGCGTTCGCGCCTGATGGAAAA
>NZ_JBLHZT010000037.1:0-35935 GCF_047631475.1 Sneathiella sp.
GCCAAGGCATCATCTGTCCAGCGACTGATTGTCCCATCCGTGAAAAGCCCTGTCGATTGTCCGTGCCCTAGATAGTCGAAACGTGTATAGCTTCGGCCAAGGTCTTTCATCGCCTGTTCAAGTGCTGTTGCTTTCGTGCCATCCATATCGGACATAAAGCCGGAGCAAAAAAGAACGCCAGGTGCGTCACCTGGTGTGTGATGGTAGGCTATGGATTGTCCGTCTGGACGCTGGAGCATATCTGGCGTATTTGGATGGGTCATGGAATTATCAGTTTGCCGTTTAAGAAGAATGTTGTGACACACTCTACCATTCCTGATCAGGACAGGGAACGCTCTCCTGGAACAGTTTTGCAAGTTTTACCAAACTTAAACGGCGGTGGCGTTGAACGCGGAACCGTTGAGATGGCGTCTGCAATGAAGGCTGCTGGTTGGAAGAGTGTTGTGGTCTCGGCCGGGGGGACCATGGTATACGAGCTTGAAAAGCTGGGCGTTCCGCACATCACGTTGCCCGTTGCATCGAAAAACCCGCTTGTTATGCGGCGGAATGTCAAGCGTCTGATGAAGGTCATAGAAGAGTATGACGTGAACATCGTGCATGCCCGCAGTCGAGCCCCAGCCTGGAGTGCCATGGCCGCTGCTCGCAAAGCCGGTGTTCATTTTGTGACCACTTTTCACGCCGCCTATACCCGTGGGGGATTTTTCAAGAATACGTATAATAGCGTGATGGCCCGGGGCGAAAAGGTGATCGCTATTTCCGACTTTATCGCGCGGCATATTGCTGAAAATTACACCATCGATGCGGATCGGATTGTTACTATTCCGCGGGGTGTTGACAGCAGAAAGTTTAATCCTGCGGCTGTCAGTGCAGAACGGATCATTAAAATGGCGTCAGACTGGCGCTTGCCCGACGGTGTTTCTGTGGTGATGTTACCCGGAAGGCTGACGCGTCTCAAAGGGCATGTAATGCTGATCAGGGCGCTGGCGGCGATGCAGAACAAGAATGTTCTGGCCCTGTTTGTTGGGGCAGGGGAAGGGCGAGAAGCTTATCGCACTGAATTAAATGAACTTGTCAAAAGTCTGCATCTGGAAGGCAAGGTTCAAATCAAGGATTACTGTAGTGACATGCCGGCAGCTCTGATGCTTGCCGATGTGGTCGTGTCTGCAACACAAGTACCCGAAGGGTTTGGCCGCGTTTCCGTAGAAGCCCAGGCGATGGGCCGTCCGGTGATTGCAACGGCACATGGTGGCTCGCTTGAGACTGTTCTGGACGGTGAGACCGGTTGGCTGGTACCTGTTACAGATGAAACCGCACTGGCCGAGGCGCTGGATCTGGCATTGGGTATGACATCGTCAGAGCGGGAGATTGTTGCCGCCCGGACACGTCAACATGTGGTCGAGAATTTTACAATCGAAAAAATGTGCCAATCGACGCTTGCTGTTTATCAAGATCTGTTGACCGGAGAGTAGCAGATGGCGGCGCGAGAAAATATTCTTGTTATCAAGCATGGGGCACTTGGGGATGTGGTTCTGGCGCAATCGCCGTTTCAGGCTATTCGGGCCCATCACCCGGATGCAAAAATCACGTTGCTGACAACCGCCATGTTCAAACCGTTCCTGGAAAAGTCGGGCCTGTTTGACGAGATCTGGGTCGATGAAAAACCAAAATTATGGCAGTTGGGAAGGCTGACGGCTTTACGGAAAAATCTGCGGCAAGGGCATTTTGCCCGCGTATACGATTTGCAGACATCTTCACGTTCCAGCTCGTATTTTAAGCTTTTCCCCGCAGGCAGCAGGCCAGAATGGTCCGGTATCGCAAAAGGATGTTCTCATTTCGATAGTAATCCGCAGCGCAAGGTCATTCATACGATTGAACGACAAAAAGAACAATTGAGGCAGGCCGGTATTGAGCATTTGCCTGCGCCTGATTTCTCTTGGGCAAATTCCGATCTGACCGGCTTTGACCTGCCAGAGAATTTTGCACTTTTGGTTCCGGGGGGATCGGCGCACCGACCAGAGAAACGTTGGCCTGCGGATCGATATGCGGCCCTTGCTGTTGCACTGACAGAAAAGGGAATGACGCCGGTTTTGATCGGCGGGACGGCTGAGGCAGAGGCGATCGCCCATATTCAGGTACACTGCCCGGAGGCCGTTGATTTATCCAGCCGCACACACCTTGAGGATCTGGCCACTCTTGGAACGCGGGCGGCGTTAGCGGTTGGTAATGATACAGGGCCGCTGCATTTGATCGCGGCTGTAGGCTGTTTTGTCACGGTTCTTTTTTCAAATGCGTCCAATCCGGTGCGCGCCCGACCGCGCGGCCGGGCCGTTACTGTCTTGCAGGAGGACAATCTTGAGAATCTAGCGCTTGAAACCGTGCTTGAAAGCCTTAAAATTGAAAAGGGTGAGGCCTAAAAGACATTCTACTGGATTTTAAGCACAAAAAATTTCAGCAGAGCCTGCAATCCCTTGACATACGGTAGTAGATTTCTACAGTCACGTTTCTCGAAACTCATGGTTCAGTTCAGGGTATTGTTCGGAACCCAACATATTGGCGGTAAATTTTGGAAAACGGAAATGTAAACATCACTCTTCCTGATGGAAGTGTGCGTGTCTTTGAAGGCCCGATCTCTGGCGAAGCATTAGCAGCAGATATTGGACCTGGTCTTGCGAAAGCAGCATTGGCTTTGCGAATTGAGGGTGAGATGAAAGATCTCAAAACGACCCTTGATACAGACACGACCGTCGAAATTGTGACGTCAAAAGAAGAGAGCGATGACGTTCTGGAATTGATCCGCCATGATGCCGCTCACGTACTGGCGGAAGCTGTTAAAGAATTATACCCGGAAACCCAAGTAACAATCGGGCCTGCGATTGATGACGGGTTCTATTATGATTTCGCGCGTGAAAAACCGTTTACACCGGAAGATCTGGATAAGATCGAGAAACGGATGCATGATATCGTGGACCGAGATGAATCCATTGACCGTGAAGAGTGGGATCGGGACGAAGCGGTCAAATTCTTTGAAGATCAGGGCGAAAAATATAAAGCGGAAATCATTGCCTCTATTCCGGCAGATCAACCGATCGGTATTTATCGGCAGGGAAATTTTCAGGATCTTTGCCGGGGACCGCATTTACCCAACACGAAAAAACTGGGCCACGCGTTTAAGCTGATGAAGCTTGCGGGTGCATATTGGCGCGGCGATTCAAAAAATGAAATGCTGCAGCGGATCTATGGCACTGCGTGGCGGACCGAAAAAGAACTAAAGGCCTATTTGCACCGGCTGGAAGAAGCGGAGCGCCGCGATCACCGAAAGCTTGGCAAGGAAATGGATCTCTTCCACATGCAGGAAGAAGCCGTCGGTATGGTCTTTTGGCACAACAAGGGCTGGACATTATACCGGACACTGGAAAGCTATATTCGTAACAAGCTTGAAATTGCTGGCTATGAAGAGGTCAAGACACCTCAGCTGGTTGATCGCAAGTTGTGGGAAGATTCCGGTCATTGGGATAAATTTCGCGAGAATATGTACACAACGGAATCAGAAGAACGCACCTTTGCGTTGAAACCGATGAATTGTCCCTGTCATGTTCAGATTTTCAATCAGGGCATTACAAGCTATCGGGAGCTTCCGCTTCGTATGGCCGAATTTGGATCATGCCATCGGTATGAGCCTTCTGGTGCCCTTCATGGGATCATGAGGGTGCGCGGGTTCACACAGGATGATGCGCATATCTTCTGCACGGAAGACCAGATTACCTCTGAAACTGAGATTTTCTGCGAGTTGTTGCTTGATATCTACAAAGACTTTGGCTTTACAGAAGTAAAGGTCAAATTCTCTGATCGTCCGGAAACACGGGCGGGGGATGATAGTATCTGGGATAAGGCCGAAGGGTCCTTGAAGGATGCTGTCGAAGCAACAGGTTTATCTTACAGTCTTAATCCCGGTGAAGGCGCCTTTTATGGTCCAAAGCTTGAATTTGTGCTGACGGATGCGATCGGTCGGGACTGGCAGTGCGGTACTTTGCAGGTGGACTTTGTTTTGCCGGAGCGCCTGAACGCCAATTATATTGGTGAAGATGGTGCAAAACACCGTCCTGTCATGTTGCACCGGGCGATTTTTGGCTCAATGGAGCGGTTTATCGGTATCCTGATTGAGGAATATGCAGGCCGTTTCCCATTATGGCTGTCACCGGTTCAGGTTGCCGTTGCCACCATTACGGATGAAGCCGATGATTATGCGCGCGCTGTTATTGCCGCCGCTGAAAAACGGGGTTTGCGGGCGATTCTTGATCTGCGGAATGAAAAGATCAACTATAAGGTTCGCGAACACAGTCTGGCCAAGGTTCCTGCTTTGCTGGTTGCAGGTAAACGTGAGGCAGAAGAAAACACAATTTCTGTTCGCCGACTTGGGGAAAAACATCAGAAAGTCATGGGTCTGGAAGAAGCGCTGGACGCCTTGGCTGAAGAAGCAAAAGTGCCGGGTTCCAGAGTTTCTTAACGTCCGTTGTCAGGAAGTTACGAAAATATTGGAACTCTTCCGGTAAAACTGTAAAATAGCGGTGGGAGCTAAATGTGTTACACAAGCTCCTACCTTATTTGAACTGCTAAGGAGAAAGTAAATAGCTCGTCCACAAAGAAATACGGTACCGGTCAAGGACGGCCCCCGTACGAATGAAGATATCGATAATCCTGAAGTTCGCCTGATCACGGAAGACGGTGTGAATATTGGATTGGTGAAATTAACTGCTGCGACCGGTCTTGCGGACGAAGTTGGTCTGGATGTCGTGGAAGTGTCTCCGGGACAGATCCCCGTGTGCAAAATTATGGACCATGGCCGTGCCAAGTTCGAGGCGCAGAAAAAGGCAGCGAAAGCCCGCAAAAAACAAAAAACAGTAGAGATCAAGGAAATCAAGATGCGCCCTGGCATTGACCAGCATGACTATGAAGTCAAAATGCGCGCCGTGAATAAATTCCTGACTGCTGGTGACAAGGTGAAGCTGACCATGCGGTTCCGTGGGCGTGAAATGACCCATCAGGAACTGGGTATGAACCTGCTGAATAAGGTGAAAGCTGAAACTGAAGAACTTGCAAAGGTGGAGCAGCATCCGAAAATGGAAGGCCGCCAGATGACAATGGTCATCGCGCCAGTGCAGGCGAAATAAGGCTCGCTCCTTATTGATCCGAATTAAAAAGCTCTCTGTTTTTTCAGAGGGCTTTTTCTTTGTCTTGTGAAAATCAGCCCTTTTGGTATGTGCACACAAACGGGCTCAAAAGAAAGAAACGAAAATGACAGACACACTTCAATCAAGTCTTGAAAGCGGAATTCTAACCGTTCGGCTGAACCGCCCTGATCAGATGAACGCCTTTACAATTGAGATGGGCGAAGCCCTCATTGAAATGCTGGATCAGGCGGATGCAAATGATGCTGTTCGTGCGATTATTTTTACAGGCAATGGGCGGGCCTTTTGCGCGGGCATGGATTTATCAAGTGACGGGAATGTTTTTGGGCTGGATGAAAGCGTTGATCCAAATTCTGCGGAGATGGTGAAAAACAGGGATGTCGGCGGTATTCTTACCCTGCGCATGTTTCGAATGAAAAAGCCGTTGATCGGCGCAATCAATGGCGCCTCTGTTGGTGTGGGGTCGACCATGCAGCTTCCGATGGATGTTCGTATTGCCAGCGAGAAAGCGAAGTTTGGGTTTGTTTTTTCCCAGAGGGGCGTGACATTGGAAAGTTGCGCAAGTTGGTTCTTGCCGCGCCTGGTTGGTCTTCCAAAGGCGTTGGAATGGTCTTACACAGGGAAGGTGTTTGGCGCAGAGGAAGCCTTGGCAAGTGGTTTGATCAGTGAAATTCTGGCTCCCGATGCCCTGCTCGATCGGGCGCAGGAGATCGCCAGAAGTTTCACCGAAGGCACCAGTGCAATGTCTGTCGCTGCCAACCGTCAGCTTCTTTGGCGGATGATGGGCGCAGAGCATCCAATGGAGGCCCACAAAATTGAAAGTCGAACCATGCTGCATTCCAGCATGCGGGATGGAAAAGAGGGGGTTCAGTCTTTTCTTGAAAAGCGCTCACCGGAATTTACGGATAAGGTTTCCGATGGTGCGCCGGCAGGGTTCGATTGGGATCAGGAGCCGGACTGGTCGTAAAGGCCGGCCCCTTGTCTGCCGCCCTTGTCAACATTGCTGGAGGCTAACAGCCATCCTCTGGCCGAAGGTCCGCCAAGATTGTTGTCATGGTGAAAGGTTCAGCCGGGTTGTCTGGCTGGACCGTAATTTTAACACCATCCAGTACCTTAAAATCCCCTGCACTGTTGAAGCGCCATAGGTTGGGGGCCCGATTGCCGCCAAACTCTTTGTCCATGCAATAGTCGGATGTATCCCCGTGCAGCAGAAGAACGGGTTTGGCATAGTCGGCAGCAAGAGATCTGACTTGTTCTTTAAAACCGGCGTGGCCATCACAGGCAATGGGCTCTTCGTCCGTGCATTTTCCGGAATGGCGCACCTTGCTGATATCGGCTTGAAAGGCAATGACGATGGCATCGGCGTTCTGCGAATTTGCTTGTGCAAACACTGTTTCTAACCAAAGCCGGTTGGCCGCATCTCTGGCTTTGACCTGACTTAAGGCGAAGTCCATATTGTCCAGAAGGATCTGGGCGCGGCCGTTATTCGTGCCAACCATATGCAGGGTCGCAAATGCCGTTCTGTTGTAATGCCAGATTTTATTTTCGGGATAGAGGGGCTGCTGTATTACCGAAAGGTGGTTTGGGTAAGATGGCCTGTTATGAAAAAACAGGGTTCGGATTTCTTCCAGCTTTTCAAGTTCTGATGCCGGGTTGGTCAGCTTATCGCGGTCGCAATCCGTCCACTCGTTATCGCCGGGGGTGTAGAAAACGGCGGTATCATGAAGTTTATGGATTTGTGCCGCGCGTTTTTGCAGTAACTCCGTATTGCATGAAGCTCCTCCAGATTTCAAGTCGCCCAGATGAATTACAAAAGGGCTCTTAGCGCGACGTATCGCAGGCGTTATTTCGTCGGTCAGCAGGGTTTCCTGATCTGCAGAATAGGGGAAATCGGATACCGCATAGAATTGAAAAGAAGCATCCGAATCTGCGGTTGCCTGAGTGAAGGGCATAAGAATCATACTTGATAAAAGGATGGTTTTTACCAACAGAGTGTTTAAACGACCGGCTTTCATTGTCTGTCTCCACGCATATGTTGCCTGTTTGAAGGATATATTCATAATTTAAGGACGGCTATACCTTGTTTTCTGCGAAATTATTGTGACGATCGTTGCCGTGTAAATCAGGGCTTGTATTCTGATCGGGCCGCGGTTATAACCCTCGCTTCGTCGAGCATTCCGGCCAAGAAGGGCTGCCGAGTTTGCTCATTCGCTTCAACGGTAATTTAAAGGAAGCCAAAATGCCCAAATTGAAAACCAAGAGCGGTGTCAAAAAACGCTTCTCTCTGACGGCCAAAGGCAAGGTCCGCGCCAACCAGGCTGGTAAACAGCACGGTATGATCAAGCGCACCAACAAACAGATCCGTAACCTGCGGGGAACAACAGTTCTCTCTGATCAGGATGCACGGATCGTCAAAAAGTTTTTACCTTACGGCTAAGGAGAGTAGACCATGGCACGTGTTAAACGCGGTGTGACTACTCACGCCCGCCACAGAAAAGTTATTAAGGCAGCAAAAGGTTATTACGGTCGCCGTAAAAACACTTTCCGCATTGCCGTTCAGGCTGTTGAAAAAGCCGGCCAGTACGCTTACCGCGACCGTCGCGTTAAGAAGCGTAACTTCCGGGCCCTTTGGATTCAGCGTATCAACGCAGCGTCTCGTGAGCTTGGAATGACTTACGGCAACTTTATGCACGGCCTCAAGCTGGCTGGCATCGACCTGGACCGTAAGGTTCTGGCTGATATTGCCGTCCGCGAGCCTGAGGCCTTCAAGGCATTGGTTGAAGCTGCTGAAAAGGCATCTGCCAAAGCCTGATTTTGTCGGGCCCTCGAATTCAAGCGCTGTTAGCGTACTGAATTTATTCGACGACCACTTTATTAAAAGGGGGCCCGGTTTATTTCGGGTCCCCTTTTTTTTTATTGCGAGTGATTATGCAGGATATTGAAACGCTTGAAAGCGAGTTACTGACAAAAATCAGCGCCGCACAGGATCTGGATGCGCTGGAAGCCATTCGGATTGCAGCCCTTGGAAAAAAGGGTGAGGTCAGCTTGATGATGCGCGGACTGGGCCAAATGGCACCAGAGGAACGCCAGGTTGTCGCACCGAAACTGAACAAGATGAAGCAAACGCTGCTGGACGCAATTGATCAGGCCAAAGAAGGCTTGAACAGGGCTGCAATGGAAGCACGGCTTGCAACAGAAAGTGTCGATGTGACACTGCCTGTTCGTCATGAAACACAGGGCCGCATTCATCCGATCAGTCAGGTGACGGATGAAATTACAGAAATTTTCGCGGATATGGGGTTCACCATTGCGGAAGGCCCGGACATCGAAGACGATTTCCATAACTTCACCGCCCTGAATATTCCGCCAGAACATCCTGCCCGCCAGATGCACGACACGTTTTACCTGCCTGAGAAGGAAGACGGCAGCCGTCAGCTTTTGCGGACCCACACGTCTTCTGTTCAGATCAGAACAATGGAAACAGTCGAGCCGCCGCATCGTATTGTAGTGCCGGGCCGTACCTACCGCAGTGATTCTGATCAGACCCATACGCCAATGTTTAACCAGATCGAAGGCTTGGTGATTGATAAAACAAGCCATATGGGGCACTTGAAAGGTGTTTTGAAAGAATTCTGCCGAGCCTTTTTTGAGGTCGATGATGTGGAAATGCGGTTCCGCCCGTCTTATTTCCCGTTCACTGAACCTTCTGCAGAAATGGACATTCGGTGCACCTTTGCCGGTGATCATATCAAGATCGGGGAAGGTGATGACTGGATGGAGATTCTGGGCTGCGGCATGGTCAATCCTAAAGTTCTGGAACATTGTGGGTTGGATTCAACCGAGTATCAGGGCTTTGCCTGGGGCATGGGAATCGACCGGATCGCCATGCTGAAATATGGCATCCCTGATTTGCGGGCTTTCTTCGATTCAGATTTACGCTGGTTAAAACATTACGGATTTGTTCCGCTGGATGTCCCAACACTTGGGGGAGGGTTGTCCCGATGAAATTCACTGTTTCGTGGTTAAGAGAACATCTGGATTTTGATGCTACGCTCGAGGCGTTGTCAGAAAAACTGACCGCTATCGGGTTGGAAGTCGAAGAAATTACAGATCGTGCCAAAGAACTGGAAGCTTTCCGGGTCTGTCACGTGATCAAGGCTGAACAGCATCCCGATGCAGATCGCTTGCGGGTCTGTCAGGTGGATACCGGCAGCGAAGTGGTCCAGGTTGTTTGTGGTGCCCCTAATGCAAAATCAGGAATGAAAGGGGTGTTCGCGCCTTCCGGTGTTTATGTCCCCGGCACTGATTTGCTGTTGAAGCCGTCAAAAATTCGCGGTGTTGAAAGCAACGGCATGCTCGTATCAGAGCGTGAAATGGGTGTTTCTGACGAACATAATGGCATTATTGAAATGCCCGCAGAGACAGAGATCGGCGCCCAATATGCGGTTTTGGCGGGTCTTGATGATCCTGTGATTGAAATTGCGATCACACCAAACCATCAGGATGCCTTGGGTGTGTACGGTATTGCCCGTGATTTGGCAGCGTCCGGTTTCGGAACGCTTAAAGATCTGGATGTATCAGCGGTTCCGGGGCATTTCGACAGCCCCATCAAGGTTGAGTTGAAATTCAATGATGAAAGCCCGCTGCCGTGCTCAAAATTTCTGGGTCGGTATGTGAAAGGCGTTAAGAACGGTCCAAGTCCGAAATGGATGCAGGACCGTTTGATGTCAATTGGACTGCGGCCTATTTCCGCCTTGGTGGATATCACAAACTTTGTGACGTTTGATCTGGGCCGCCCGCTTCACGTTTTCGATGCAGACAAATTGACCGGTAATATTCAACCTCGGTTGGCCAAGGACGGGGAAACCCTACTTGCGCTGGACGGTGAAGAATACACATTGGGTAGCGAAGATTGCGTTATTGCCGATGATGCGGCCCCGCAAGGTATTGGCGGTATCATGGGTGGTGAATTAAGCGGCTGCACAGAAGAGACAACCAATGTCTTTATTGAAGCCGCGCTTTTTGATCCAATTTGTGTCGCAACGACCGGCCGTAAGCTGGGCATCGAATCTGATGCGCGGTATCGTTTTGAACGGGGCGTCGATCCGGATTTTGTCGAAAGCGGCATGGAGATTGCGACCCGTCTGGTCATGGATCTATGCGGCGGCGAACCAAGCCATGTTGTTTCTGATGGCGTGGGGCCAGACTGGCATAAGAAAGTATCCCTTCGCAAAGCACGGGTTCTGCAATTAGGCGGCGTGGATGTTCCCTCTGACGAGATGATGACTATTCTTAACCGTTTGGGTTTCAAGCCTGTTGATAACGGTGAGACCATCGAGACAGATGTGCCGTCTTGGCGGATGGATATTGACGGTGAAGCGGATCTGGTGGAAGAGGTCATGCGAATGCATGGCTATGATGCCATTCCAACGGTGCCGTTGCCACGGGCAACCGCTGTTGCTACTCCGTCTCTTAGTTTTACTCAGCGGCGTGTGCGCACAGCCCGCCGGGCACTGGCCAGCCGGGGCATGATCGAAGCGGTCACTTATTCCTTCCTGCCGAGGGCCCATGCGGACCTGTTCGGCGGTGTTGATGACAGCATTGTACTCGATAACCCGATCAGTTCTGATCTGGATGCCATGCGGCCGTCCTTGCTGCCCAATCTGATAGCTGCGGCAGGACGGAACCAGTCCCGTGGCTTTACGAATATCAGCTTGTTTGAAGTTGCTGGCGAATATCATTCGGATAAGCCTGATGGACAACAAACTGTAGCCGGTGGTATTCGGGCTGGTGGCACCAGTGATCGTCACTGGGCCGGAAATGGCCGGGATTATGACGTGTTCGATGCCAAAGCAGATGTTCTTGCTCTGTTAGAAGCCGTTGGTGGTCCGGCGGCGACGGCCCAAGTGGTGACGGGGGCGCCTGAATGGTATCACCCTGGTCGTTCCGGGGTTCTCCAATTAGGACCTAAGAACCGGTTGGCTGTTTTTGGTGAACTTCATCCAGCCGTGCTGGAAGCCATGAAGGTGAAAGGCCCTGTGGTTGGTTTTGAATTGTATCTCGATGCTATTCCTAAGCCAAAAGGGGTTGCGAAAACAGCGAAAGAGCCGCTTAAAGTGTCTGATTATCAAGCGGTTGACCGGGATTTTGCATTCTTGATGGATGTGGGTGTTTCTGCCGATAAAGTTTTGAAGGCCGCCAAGGGCGCAGATAAGAAACTTATTGCCGACGCGACGATCTTTGACATTTACGAAGGTGATAAAGTTGCGGAAGGTAAGAAGTCTGTGGCTCTTTCCATTCGTCTTGAACCAATGGACGGCACATTGACCGACGAACAGATCGAAGCGGTCTCGCAGAAAGTCGTTCAGAATGTTGAAAAAACTAGTGGTGGCATTCTCCGTCGCTAGGACAAATAAGAAACAAGGAAAGGGGCGCAGTGCGCCCCTTCAACTTTGTCAGGAGAGACGATAAATGGAAACTTCTGTTCCCGAAGGGTTTGAGCTGTTTAGTGGGATCGTCGGGTTTGTGGAAACAACCGGCCCCCTTTATGTGAAATATGCGGACGGTCAGGCCTATTGTGGTCTGCGCATCCAGGATAAACATTGCAATATCGCGAATATCTGCCACGGCGGCATGCTGATGACATTTGCGGATATGCAATTGGGGATCGGCTCGCAGGTGGCGAATAAAATTGGTAAGTTCCTGCCAACGGTTCATATGAGTTGCGACTTTGTTTCTCCAGCCCCTAACGGTGCCTGGCTTGAGGGGCGGACAACGGTTATTAAACAGACGCGAAAAACGATTTTTGCCACCTGTGTTCTGACCGCGGACGGCGAAAATGTCTTTAGTGGCACAGGAATTATGAAAATTCCGGGCGATAACGGGCAATTTAAAGATATTGTCCTGCCATCGCGCGGCTAGGCGTAGTATAAGGACCGGATTAGGCGTATCAGCCCTGTTCCTGCTTCGGATAAAGTACAAAGATGACAGATCTTAACAAAATCAGAAATTTCTCGATCATTGCCCATATTGATCATGGCAAGTCGACGCTCGCTGACCGCCTTATTCAGGATTGCGGGGGATTAGACAAACGGGAAATGCAGCAGCAGGTTCTCGATAGCATGGATATCGAGCGAGAGCGCGGAATTACGATCAAGTCCCAGACCGTTCGCCTACTCTACAAGGCGGAGGACGGCGAGACTTATACGCTGAACCTCATTGATACACCGGGCCATGTGGATTTTGCCTATGAGGTGAACCGTTCTTTGTCGGCCTGTGAAGGGTCTTTGCTGGTCGTTGATGCAAGCCAGGGCGTCGAGGCGCAAACTCTGGCTAATGTTTATCAAGCCATTGAAGTTAATCATGAAATTGTACCGGTTCTGAACAAGGTCGATTTGCCCGCGGCGGATATCAATCGTGTTTCCGAGCAAATCGAAGAAGTGATTGGGATCGATGCAAGCGGGGCCATCGCGGTGTCCGCAAAAACAGGATTGGGGATCGCTGAGGTTCTGGAAGCTGTTGTCAAACAGATGCCACCGCCGACGGGTGACCGGAACAAGCCGTTGCAGGCTTTGTTGATTGATAGCTGGTATGACGCCTATCTGGGCGTCGTGGTTTTGTTTCGGGTGCGTGAAGGGACCATTCGTAAAGGTCAGAAAATCCGGATGATGGAAACCGGTGCCTCTTATCTTGTGGATCGGGTGGGTGTATTTACACCAAAAGGGCTAGTTGTCGATGAATTAGGGCCAGGCGAAATTGGTTTTATGACAGCGGCGATCAAGGAAGTTGCGGATACTAAAGTCGGTGACACCATTACGGACGAGAAAAAGCCTGCAAGTGAGCCGCTTCCCGGATTTAAGCCTAATCAGCCGGTTGTGTTCTGCGGCCTTTTCCCGGTTGACTCGGCTGAATTTACTGAATTGAAAGCAAGCCTTGGAAAGTTGCGCCTGAACGATGCCAGCTTCTCGTTTGAAGCAGAAACATCTGCGGCTCTTGGGTTTGGTTTTCGCTGCGGTTTTCTGGGATTACTGCATCTTGAAATCATTCAGGAACGTCTTGAACGGGAATTTGATCTGGATCTGATTACCACGGCTCCCTCGGTTGTCTATCATCTGTATATGCGGAACGGCGAGATGATGGCCCTGCATAACCCGGCTGATATGCCGGATATCATGCAGGTAGACCGTATCGAGGAGCCTTGGATCAAGGCGACGATCATGGTGCCTGATGAATATCTCGGGCAGGTTCTGAAACTGTGTGAAGAAAAACGTGGCGTTCAGTTGGACCTGACCTATTCTGGAAATCGGGCCATGGTTGTTTACAAATTGCCTCTAAATGAAGTGGTTTTCGATTTCTATGACCGTTTGAAATCGGTCAGTCGGGGGTATGCAAGTTTCGATTACGAAATGTATGCCTATGAAGAAAGTGATCTTGTGAAGCTTAGTATTCTTGTGAATGCAGAGCCGGTTGACGCGTTGGCCATGCTGGTTCACAGATCCCAGTCTGAAGCCCGCGGCCGTCATCTGTGTGAGCGTCTTAAAACCTTGATCCCGCGCCAATTGTTCAAGATTGCGCTTCAGGCGGCGATTGGGGGTAAGGTGATTGCTCGTGAAACTATCAGCGCCATGCGCAAAGATGTGACCGCGAAATGTTACGGGGGCGATATAACCCGTAAGAAGAAACTTCTGGAAAAACAGAAAAAAGGTAAGAAGCGGATGCGGTCAGTCGGAAATGTCGACATTCCGCAAGAAGCTTTCCTTGCAGCCCTTAAAATGGGCGACGATTAGGCCTTATCCAGATACTGGCAGGTTTCCGCGCCGTCAAAGCGCCGGATTTTCAAGGGCTCGATCACTGAGGCTGGAAGTAACAGGCCGTTTACCGCAATCTTGGTTTCGGTCTCTTCCGTCAGGCCTTCCCAGTGGGTCGTGCATCCGCATAAAATACAGGAATGAAAGGCCCTGTTTCTGGGCCCGAAACTGTATCCCAGTGTGTCTGAGGGCTGGCATTCAAGGGTAATCTGCTGATACTCTGAATGGATCCACAATGCGCCAAGCCGCCGACAGATTGAACAATTACACGCTGTCAGCCAGTTTGGCGAAGCTTCAAGATGAAATTTGACAGTGCCGCAATGGCAACTTCCGCTCAGGCTCATATTTAGTCCAGAAATCGTTTAGGAGCGTAGGGGTTTTCCCGTTTTCTGAACAGGATCAATAAGAGGATACCCGGGACAAAAAAGACGATCCAGGCCGGCCATAAAAGCAGGGTAATGATGATCGGATCCCATAAGAACGGATGCAGGTATCGCTGAACAATGGCCTGTGTCAGATTGAGACTTTCAGAATCAAATTCAAACCAAAGCTGACCTAATAGTTGCGGCGCCCATTCGCCAGCTTGTAATGAAGAAACCAATTCTCCTCCGCCAAGCAATAAACCAATGATC
The DNA here is from genome assembly GCF_047631475.1 of Sneathiella sp. Classification (GTDB taxonomy): domain Bacteria; phylum Pseudomonadota; class Alphaproteobacteria; order Sneathiellales; family Sneathiellaceae; genus Sneathiella. The sequence goes on from NZ_JBLHZT010000037.1 coordinate 14,626, forward strand.
ACCAAGATCCAGGCGATAACGCGTCCAACTATCACAATAAACCCCAATACACTTATTGATTACAGGCTGAAGGTCAGCCTAACCCCCTGTTCAAGGCAGCAGACTAACGCCAAACACCGTCGCCACACAATGATTTTCCTTAAAAGCTGTGATGCGGGCTTGCTTTCTTCGTTTTGTTGGGTATATTCCCCCGGTCCCAGACCTTTTTGGGACCCTGCGGAGGGGTGGCCGAGTGGCTGAAGGCGCACGCCTGGAAAGTGTGTATACGGCAACACCGTATCGGGGGTTCGAATCCCCCTCCCTCCGCCAGAACCCTGTTCTTTAGCATCCCCTGAAATTTGTCACTATCAGCGCAAGGCGCAGGAAAGAGGGCGCGCTTTGATCTGTGGAATAGGATTAGGGGTTTGTATTATGGAAGCGGCAATCGTCTGGCTTTGAAATAGACCATCCTCAGGGACCCTGATGTTCGAAAGATTGGCTGTACGTTTATTTTAGGTCAGGCTCTAATCTGATCGTGTTTTGATCCAAATATCAGTTTACAGCGTATGAATGGATGTAATTAAAACCGTCAGACCATTGAACAGGAAGCTCTGCCTCTATGTCTTCTTCTCCCGTTATTTATTGGCTCCGTCAGGATTTAAGGCTGTCTGATAACCCGGCGCTCCATCACGCGGTTCAGCAAGGGCGTGTGCTGCCGGTGTATATTCTGGATGATGAAAATGCCGGAGAGGACGCAATGGGCGCGGCCAGCCGGGCCTGGTTGCACCGGTCGCTGGCCGTGCTAAAGGAACAGTTTGGTGGTCATCTTTCTTTTTACAAAGGAGATCCCCTCTCGATAGTGCCGGCGCTTTGTGAACAGAACGGCGTTGAGGCGGTTTTCTGGAACCGGTGTTATGAGCCTTGGCAGATAACCAGAGATGGGGCCCTGAAAGAGGCACTGACACAGGACGGGATCACTGTGAGCAGTTTTAACGGATCTTTGTTGTGGGAGCCTTGGACGATTGCAAAGAAGGACGGCACGCCTTATCGGGTTTTTACACCTTTCTACACGAAGGGCTGTTTGGCGGCCGAGCCCCCGAGACGACCTCTTAAAGCCCCCGAAAACGCCGACTATGGTGTTCCTGAAGACACTGGATGCACCCTTGATGCGCTCTGCCTGTTGCCAGACGTTGAATGGGATCAGGCAATGCTTTCTGACTGGTCCATCGGCGAAAAAGCGGCGCAGGCCCGACTGGCCGATTTTTTGGATAATGGTGTGATGCATTATAAAAAAGGCCGTGATCACCCTTCGCTGCCTTGTGTGTCGCGAATTTCGCCGCATTTACATTTCGGCGAGCTGTCACCCAACCAGGCCTGGTATGCTGCGCGGGCGCTGGAAGAAACCGATCAAGTTGATCATTTTTGTCGTGAACTGGGGTGGCGGGAATTTTCCTATAGTCTGCTTTATTATAACAAGGAACTGCCGCGCAAAAACCTTCAATCGAAATTCGATGCCTTTCCCTGGCACAAGAACCCGGAGGGGGTGGACGCCTGGAAAAAAGGCCAAACCGGCATCCCGCTGGTGGATGCGGGTCTGCGGGAATTGTGGCAGACCGGGTATATGCATAACCGGGTTCGAATGGTTGTCGGATCGTTTCTGGTGAAGAATCTCTTGGTGGATTGGCGGGAAGGCGAGCGTTGGTTCTGGGATTGCCTCGTGGATGCTGATTTGGCAAATAATAGCGCGGGCTGGCAGTGGATTGCCGGCTGTGGTGCGGATGCGGCACCATATTTTCGGATTTTCAATCCGGTCACGCAGGCCCAGAAATTTGACGAGAATGGGAATTACATTCGCCGCTTTGTGCCGGAGCTCGCGAACCTTCAGAATAAATACCTGTTTAGCCCTTGGGACGCGCCTGAGGAGGCGTTGGCGGACGCAGATGTGGTTCTTGGAAAAACCTATCCGGCGCCCATTGTTGATCTGAAAAAATCAAGGAACAGGGCGTTGGATGCCTATCAGACAATAAAGACATGATCTGGGCTGGCTGGGCATAAAGAAAGGGCGGTCCAAGCAGACGCCAGGACACCGCCCTTTCAAATTGGTGTTGATCCCTGATCAGATAATTCGTTTCCGAATTTGGGTGACCAGAAGTTCCACGGCGGCGACTACAACCAGCATGCTGATAAGGACCATGGCAACCCTGTCCCAATAGAACAATTCCAGGGCTGTGCTTAAAGCAACGCCGATCCCACCTGCACCGACAAGCCCAAGAACCGCAGATTCCCGGATATTAATATCCCAGCGGAACAGCAGAATAGACCAGAAGGTTGGCAGAACCTGTGGCCAGTAGCCCATCAACATGATGCTGAGTTTCGAAGCGCCTGTTGCCTGAAGTGCTTCAATTGGACCTTTGTTGGTTTCTTCCAAAGCTTCGCCGAAAAGTTTTCCGATAAAGCCAATGGAACGAAAGGCAATGGCCAATGCACCGGCAAGCGGGCCGGGGCCGAAAATCGCAACAAATAACAACGCCCAAACCAATGAGTTAATACTGCGCGAGGATACGAGAATAAATCGGGCCAGCCAGTTCAGCGGTTTAATGGGGGTGACATTTTCTGCCACCATAACACCAACAGGAATGGCAAAGATGACGGCAAAAAGCGTACCAAGGGTCGCGATATGAAGGGTTTCCATCAATGCAGCATGGATGGTGTCCGGATAATAACTCTGATCTGGGGGCCACATCCGATTGAACATATCCGCGATTTGTTCCGGCGCATCATACAGGAATTCCGGGATGATTTCGATTGTCCGCAAAGAGAGGACAATGGCCGAGACAACAAGGATATAAAACAGAAAGCGGGCGGTTCGTTCGAAGGGTGTGAAACGGGTCCATTGACGCTTTTCCGGGTTACCCTTTTGGGAAACAGTCGTTGTGTCTGTCATCGATACAGTTTCCTCATAATATTGTTGATGCCTTCACCGGCCATGATAACGGCGATGATTGAAATAAGAATGGCCGCGACGAAATCGTAATCAAAACGCTGGAAGGCTGCGAAAAGAGTGCCGCCAATGCCGCCTGCACCCACCAATCCGACCATGGTCGAGTTCCGCAGATTTGAATCCAGTTGATAGGAGACAAAACCGATAAAACGGCCCATGACTTGTGGCAGAACGCCAAACAAAATGATGTTTGGGAACGAAGCACCCGTCGCCCGGATGGCTTCAATCTGTTTCAGTGAAATTTCTTCGATGGCTTCGGCAAACAGTTTTGCGATGAAGCCAATTGAAGCAACAATCAGCGCCAACACACCAGCAAGTGCACCAAAACCAACCGCTTTAACAAACAGGATTGCGACAATCACCGGATGGAAGGACCGGCAAGCGACAATAATGCCGCGGGCGATCCAGGTAATCCAGGAGGGCATCAGGTTGCGGGCCGCCAGAAAACCAAGCGGCAAGGAAAACAGGACACCCGCAGTCGTCGCGATAATTCCAATTTGCAAACTTTCCAACAGCCCTTCAATCAGAAGGTTATACCGTTCAAAATTGGGAGGGAACATACGGCCAATAAAATCGGCACCGTTGCCCAGTCCTGCAATAAACCGCTCGCCGCTAAGTTCAAACAGGCTGAAAACATACATCACATAAAGTGCAAGAACGACCCAGCTTATGGTCGCAAGCCAATTCCGCTTTGGCACATATTTGCGTTTTCCAGTGGTTGATATCTGGCTCATGACAACCAATCCTCACCGCCATAGATGGCTTTTAGATGCTCGTCCTGAAGGTCTTCGGGTTTCCCGTCAAAGACCACATGGCCATTTGACATCCCAACAATTCGATCGGCGAACCGTTTGGCGAGCGAAACATCATGAATGTTAATGATAACAGGGATCTCGCGGTTCCGAGCCTGCTCGGTCATAAGTTCGAGAATTTCGACAGATGTTTTAGGATCAAGGGACGAGGTTGGCTCATCTGCCAGGATAATCGCAGGTGATTGCATCAGGGCGCGGGCAATCGAGACGCGCTGCCTTTGGCCACCTGAAAGAGCATCTGCCCGCTGGTCGGCAAAATCAGACATCCCGACCTGATCGAGAAGATCAAAAGCTGTTTGGACATCGGCCGCAGAAAATTTACGCAGCCAGGCACGCCAGGCAGAGACATACCCCAAACGCCCACTAAGGACATTTTCCATGACACTCAGGCGTTCCACAAGATTATATTCCTGAAAGACCATTCCGATATTGCAGCGCGCTTGCCTGAGGCTTGAGCCGCGCAATTTGGCAAGATCTTTGCCCTGAAACAGGATTTCTCCGGAGGATGGGTCAATCAGGCGATTGATACAGCGGATTAAAGTACTTTTACCAGTTCCGCTGGGCCCAATAATGGCCGTAATCCCGTTCGCATCCAATGTGAGGGAGATGCCTTTCAAAACGGGCGAACCGGGTTTGTATTCTTTAGTCAGTTCTTTGATGACAAGTTGGCGGTCGGACACCGCCGTCGGGGACTCATGAGTGTGGCTTGCGGGTTCGGCCATAATCTTACTATCCTATCCATCAGACGTTCTTCAAAGCGCGTCTCTTTGACTTTCCACAGCAATCGGTGGCAGTTGTCGTATTGTTAAAACGAAAGCTGGATTGCAAGGATATTCGGCGTCCAGGCAATCCAGCAGTTCGAAAGTTGAGCGGTTAGCTCAACAATCTAGGAGGAATTTCCTCGTTTCTATTGTTTTTTCTTCGCGCGTTTAGCCGCTTCTTTCTGGGCCATTGCACTCAAACCTTTACGGTCGTAGGAGGCGCCGGTTGCATTGGCAATTGTCCGGATCACTTCCCAGTCAGCTTTATAGGTAATCGGATAGAACCGATCAGCACCTTTAAAGGCTTTTTGCATGGATTCAGGGAAACGGTAGGTATGGAATGCACCCACAATTTTATGAACCAGTTCCGGCTTCAGATCATGTGCATATGCAAATGACGAAGTTGGGAATTTTGGACTGCGATATAGAATTTCAATGTCGTCTGCATTGACAACACCACGGGCAACCATCCGCTCGTAAACGTCAGAGGCCACAGGGGCCGCATCATAGTCACCAGAGACAACACCCAGGATAGACTGGTCATGCTTGCCTGAGAAGGCAACTGTATAGTCTTTGTCTGGTGTAATGCCTTCATCGGGCAACAAGGCACGTGGTGCAAGATTACCGGAGTTTGACGATGGAGACGTGTGCGCAACTTTCTTACCTTTCAAGTCAGCCAGTGACTTGATACCGCTGTCTTTGCGGGTAATCAGGATCAGGTTGTAACCCTGGAAACCATCTGGGCCACCTTTAACCGCAATCGGGACGGCACCGGCAAGATTTACAGCAAAGCCTGTTGGTCCTGTTGAAAAGCCGGCAATGTGCAAACGGCCAGAACGCATGGCTTCAATTTCAGCAGAGTTAGACTGCACAGTGTAATAAATAACTTTTTTACCTGTTGCTTTGCTTAGATATTCCTGAAAATCAGCGAACGCATCGCGATATACAGCAGGATCTTCAACGGGTGTATAGGTGAACACCAAAGTGCTTGGGTCCTTCCATTTTGACTCGTCCATTGGCGGATCTGCAACCAGATCGCCATCAACATCGCAAAATTTTTCATCAAGTGAGCCACGAGCACAATCAGCATGTGCAGGAGTGGTCATACCTGAAACCAGGAAGCCACCCAGCAATGCCGAGCAGAGTAATAGTTTAGAGCGCATTTTAATAAGCCTCCCATCAGCTTTTAATATTTTGTTTCATCAACTCATGATTTTTGTTTTTTGGTTCAGGAGTGATGCACTTTATTTACGCAAACGTCGGGCCAACTTTTAAAAACGCTGAAAAACGGATATTTCTGACGGCCTTAAGTCGGAAAATTTTTCAAATTCAGTCAAAATTGTCAGATATGCACCCCACTGATCTGACAATTTTGACAGATTGACTAATTCTGCGCCACAATGGAATATATTTGAAGATGGACGCCGGCGGCAATTTCCTGTTTGCTGAGCCTCTTTTCCCTTAGGCGATATGAACTGGACCCCGCTGATGGATTGCTCGGATTAACCGATGAAAACACTTTCGCCGCGCTCGTTCTCTGGAATTGGGGCTCGTGTAAATCTTGTATTTGCTGCTATCAGCGCGATTATGCTTGTCGTCATGCTGCTTTCCTGGCTTGCCTTTGAAGAATTGGGCGGTCAAATCAATGAAATTAACGAAGTCCGCGTTCCCTCGTTATCGAAAACCATTAATCTGTTCAGTATTGCCGACGATTTTCTGGATGTTGGACCCGATCTGGCAGAGGCGAAATCAGAAAGCGAACGGCAGGCGATCTCAGCCCGCATGACAGATTATCTGGACCGTCTGAGTAAACTCAACGAGCTGCAGAATATCGAACATGAGGAACAGGGAAATCGTGAACGTATCGAAGCGTTGATTGAAAACCTGCATACAAGTTTGGCACTCCTAAACGGAACTGCGCAATACCGATTGCGGTTAGAGGCCTCTCAAGACGAGGCGCTACAGCGCTTGAAAGAAAGCTACCGTCAGTTTCAAGATACGGTTTTCAAGATTGTCAGCGCACAGGAATCTAAGGTTCTGCCATTGGAAATCTTACAAATTGAACGTTTGGCCCGCGATTTTTATGATGATTTGTATTATCTGGCGGACGTCAAATCGATGGAAAGACTGGACGCTGTTTCTGCCGCGCTGGCGGCTAAGGGACAGGAATTGCTTGCTGATATTTCAGCCTCTGAAAGGCAGACACCCTTCCTGACAGAGCCCGCCCGGCAACTGATCAAGCATCTCGAAGGGGATGGTAACCTCCTTTTTTTACGCCGCGAGCAATTGAAAACGGCGCTTAATATTGATCGAAGTCTGGAGAAAACACGGGTTAAAATTGTTCAGATCCGCCTGATCCTGGCGCTGAATATGAAGGCGACCCAGAACGCAATTGCGCAGTCCTCGAACGAAGCCAGAAAGCTTATTTCACTGAGAACAACACAATTGGCCCTGTCTGTCGGCATTGTTTTCGTTCTTTCTTTCATCGCCAGTTTGATATTTGTGCGCCGGTCGATTGTTCGTCGGCTGACCCAGTTGGGGGATAAGATGAACCGTATCGCTGCGGGCGAGCTGGATACGATGATTGATACGAGCGGGACCGATGAAATTTCGCGCATGGCCGAAGCATTGGAAGTCTTTAGAACGACTGCACGGGAAGTGGAGGAACAGCAGACCCGCGCCATTATTGAAAGTTCTGTTGCAGGTCTTGTGATGACGGATGCCGAGGGCAAAATCGAATTTCTCAGCCATACTGCGCGTACACTGTTTGGATATGCCTATGCGAGGCAGGGACCAACCCCGGACCTTGATATTACAGCGCTGGTGACCCCATCCGAAGGGGCCGCTATATTGAAGATGCTGGAGGAAAGTCGCACTGAACTGGACCGGGAAGGACAGGCAACACCGGCGCCCATGGTTCGGGAGTTTAAGGCTTGCAGGCGCGATGGACGCTATTTCCCCAGTGATGTAGCAGTTCGCGGGATCCAGCAGCGCAGTGGACAAAAGTTTATTTTCACGATTTATGACGTTACAGATCGCAAACAGGCACAAGAAAACCTGGAACAAACGGTGGCGGAAAGAACCACCGAGTTACGTCAGGCGAACGAGGAACTCCGCCATGAAAATGAGACAAGGATACGCACGGAAAGTGCCCTGCGAAGCACAAAGGAAGAACTGATACAGGCCAGTAAACTGGCTGCGTTGGGTAAAATGGCATCTGGTATTTCACACGAGTTCAACCAACCCCTGATGGCGGTCGCATCTTGGCTTCATAATGTGGATCTGCTTTTGGAACGAGGTGAATATACAGACGCGGGAGAAGCGTTGCGAAATATTCAAACACAGGTGGAGCGCATGATTGAACTTGCATCCCATCTTCAGACATTGGCCAGACAACCGGTCCTGAATTTTTCGCCAACCGACCTTGGGCATGTTTTGGGGCGGGCGCTCTCTTTGTTTCAGGTTCGGATTGCGCAGGAAGGTGCTTCTATTCACAATTCTGATATTCTTGATGGGATACTTGTGACCACGGATGGCCTGCGTTTGGAGCAGGTTTTTATCAACCTGATTGCCAACGCACTGGATGCAACATCCCGGCAAAATGACAAACATATAAGCCTCGATCTGCAAGAGCATCGTGAAGGTCAGGTTGCCATTTCAGTCTATGATAATGGTCCCGGAATTCCAGAAGAGACGCTGAAAAATGTGTTCGATCCCTTCTACACAACAAAAGAGGTTGGGAAGGGAATGGGGCTGGGATTGTCAATTTCATACAATATTGTGCGGACACTGGGGGGGAGTCTGACTGTGAGCAATCGTGGCGAAGGCGGCGCGTGCTTTACCCTTGTTTTGCCGAAGAATACAAAGGCTGCAAATCTTCCATTGCAAGCAGAGGAAATTTGGTAATGAGCGCAGGACACGAAATGCCAGTAGGCGTTTATCTGGTTGACGATGATCAGGCAATTTTAAGCAGCTGTGCACAAAGCCTGCAACTTGCTGGATTTCCTGTAAAAACCTTTACCCGGGCCGCACAGGCACTCGCAAATTTACAGGAAAACTGCCCGGCAATTATCGTCAGCGACATTCGGATGCCTGAAATGGACGGATTGGCGCTTTTGCAACAGGCTGTTGACTTTGATCCTGAATTGCCGGTCATTCTTTTGACGGGTCACGGCGATGTTGAACTGGCTGTTGGTGCCATGCGGATGGGGGCCTGGGATTTCCTGCAAAAACCACTTCAACCACCGCGATTGATCGAGTCTGTTAAAAGAGCCGTGCTGCATAGAGAGGTGGTCCTGGAGAACCGATCCTTACATCGGGAAGTACAGGAGATTGAACAAAATGGCATTTTGTATGGGGGGCTGATCGGCAATGCTCCGTCGATGGTGGCGCTGAAAGACGCGATTAAAAACTTGGCTCAGGTTGATGCCAATGTGTTGATCCGCGGGGAAACAGGGGCAGGGAAAGAAGCCGTTGCCCGGCGGTTACATGACAGTGGTCCGCGCAAAGACCGGAATTTTGTCGCCCTGAATTGCGGGGCAATGCCGTTGAGCATTATTGAGAGCGAGTTGTTCGGGCATGAGAAGGGGGCGTTTACCGGGGCGCAAAATCGGAGGATCGGCCGTCTTGAACACGCCAACGGCGGGACGTTGTTTTTGGATGAAGTTGAATCCATGCCCATGGATATCCAGGTCAGGTTTTTGCGTGTATTACAAGACCGGGTTGTTGAGCCAATTGGCGGGAACAGAAGTGTGCCGCTGGATATCAGGGTTGTTGCTGCGGCTAAAGCTGATCTTTATCAGTTGGCTCAGGAAGGAACCTTTCGGGCTGATTTGTATTATCGCCTCCATGTCGCAGAACTCAGCATCCCGCCGCTTCGCGATCGTAAAGAAGACATTCCTCTGCTGTTTCGCTTTTTTGTTGAAAAGGCTGCGCGGCGTCTTGGCAAAACCCCTCCCGCGATCAGTAGTTTGAAAGATCTGGAAATTATTGAATATGCGTGGCCCGGTAATGTACGGGAGCTGATCAGCGCAGCAGAACGGCATGTCCTTGGTCTGCCGGCCGTTCGCATGCCACATGACGAAGGACTGCCGCAGGAAGAGAACACTGAATTGAAAGCGCGTCTGGAAGCCTATGAAAAGGCGATTATCATGAAAACTCTTGCTGAAACAGAAGGCTCCATGCAACGCACAGCAGACATTTTGGGAATCCCGTATAAAACGCTTTATCTTCGGTTGCGCAAATACGGGATCGATAAAAAGGAGTTAAGCTAGGCTGAATTTGGCAGAGGTCATATCCCCTGACAATAAACCGTCGGCCATTTCAGCAAAGCCATATCCACCACTGGATTGGGTCACCCAGCGAGGGCGATGATGTAAACTGTCCCAGACCTTGCGTATGTTGGCAACACCGAAACTGATCGGAAAATACTCGAACATTGGCTCATCATTCGGCGCATCACCAATGTAGAGAACTTGTTCTTTGGCTTTTTCCGCGTCCAGATCAAAACAGTCCTTCAGCAATTTCAAGGCCATCATCTTCTTGTTATAGGACCCGAACCAGGCGTTTACGTGAATTGAGCTTGGACGTGCATTCGCCCCCGCTGTTTCAAACACGGAAACGATTTTTGCGACTTCTTCTTTCGTTATGCCTGAGACATCCTGATTGTAATCGATGGCCGCATCAGCCAGACGGTACGCCTGATCCTTGGCTAAACGTGCCTTTGGAACCAGTTGCAGGGCGTCGGCCGCCAAAGAAAGCAGCTTTTGTTGGAGTTGCTTCTGTTTTGCAGCATCCTCCCAATGGCGATAATGAACATGGCCCTGTTCGTCTTTGCGTAAATAAAAAGCGCCATTTTCACCAATGACCGCTTCCACCGGCCAGATCCGCGCCATCTGATCACACCATCCTGCACAACCTCCTGTAACCGGGACGACAATATATCCAGCCTCTCTCAAATCATGGAGAGCTTGAAACGTTTCCGCAGGCAGAGAACTTTCATAGGTTAAGGTGTCGTCTACATCGGTAAGAATAAAGCGAACATTCTGAAACGCAGTCATTTTAATTACAGGCCTTTTGGGTGTCGTGAAAAACAGAGTGCGTAACATCACGCAATGTTTATGCCAAGGTTCGCTAGTCTTTACACATATTCTGATTTGCGAAGCAAGGCTTTCACCAAACAAAGCCTTTCAAATTGCGATCAATTGATCAAGGGCAAGCCTGACATTTTGCAAATAAAATCCCGAATTTCGTCAGTTCCTTCATTGCGAGAAAGGTCGGTAAAAAGATGGGGTTTGGATTGACGCAGTTTTGCCGCATCGTCTTTCATACGATCCAGATCGGCACCAACATAGGGGGCAAGATCAGTTTTATTGATGATCAGAAGGTCAGATCGCGTAATCGCAGGCCCGCCTTTTCTGGGGATATCATCCCCTTGACAGACGGAAATTACATAAAGTGTTAAATCGGCAAGATCCGGTGAAAAAGTGGCCGCCAGATTATCACCGCCGGATTCAATGAAAATGATGTCCAGATCTGGATGCCGCTCATTTAACGTATCGATGGCTTGCAGGTTGATGGTTGCATCCTCGCGAATGGCCGTATGGGGACAGCCCCCGGTTTCAATACCGACAATCCGATCTTCGGTTAAAGCCTGCCGGCGAACAAGGGCCATTGCGTCTTCCTGAGTATAGATATCATTGGTCACGACACCGATGGAATAATGATCCCGTAGAGCAAGGCAGAGTTTTTCTGTTAACGTTGTTTTTCCAACGCCAACAGGGCCACCAATACCAATACGCATTGGACCGTTTGTTTGGGCAGAGGATGATTTAACAGGCGAGGGGGAAGTCATGATCTGAATATCCTGGTTGTTAGGTTTTCATGGCGCATGGCCGCTATATCAGAGTGAATTGCGGAGCCTCCTAATGCGTCAAGAGAGGCTGTTTTTGCTTTATCAGTAAGGTCGAGAAAAACATCTTCGAGGGCTGCCTGAACGGACAGTCCATCACTTTGCCCCAAAGGAACAAGGCGCATCGCGACAGAGCATAAATTGGCAACAAAAGCGTGCAAATAGGCAAGCAGGATCGATTGTTGGTCGATGTGATTGCTTTTCGCAATGGCGCCAACGATGACGGGAAAGGCGAGTTCTTTTAAACCCTGTCTTTCCAATGTTTCATGCAAGGGGCGGGGCCATGCTTTACTGGCTGTAAAAAAGGCGTTCCCCTGCTGTACGGTTTCCACGTATCGCTCATGGGACGGTGCGAATGCCAGTGCGAGGGCATTTAATTCTTTCAGGTTTTCAAATAGGTCGCTTTCTATTTGCCACGCATGACAGAGAAAGATCGCATCACTCCACGCGCCGCCTTCGCGTAAAAGTGTTTCCAACCAGTTTTGCAGGGTGGCGGCAGAGTGACAGCGGCCATCCTGAATAACTGTTTCCAAACCGTGGCTATAACTAAAGCTGCCCAAAGGAAATGCCGGCGACATCCAGGTTAAAAGTCGGATTAACGCTCGGCTGTCCTTAAGGTCTTGTTCAGTGTTCATGTTTTTTGGCATAGGCCCCAATAACTGGAGAAAATGGCGCCTCAATTTCGGTGACGTCGGCGCCCAACCCTTTTAGCATATCAGCAATGACATGATCCTGCCGAATTCTGAAGTGATCGATCATGATCTCTGTTTGCTGATGCCGGTTTCCAAGATGCCAGGCAAGTTTCATCAGGGACAAGGGGTCTTTCGCCCGGACTTCATATAGAGGCTCTGGTTTTGCCAGGACTTCAATTATTTGCCCATTGTCCAAAAGCAGACCATCGCCATGGTCCAGGCGTTCTGCATGTTCAAGAGATAATAAGAATTCCAGCCCTGCATCGCTTTTTAGCAGAAGGCGACGGCGATGGCGGTCTTCTTCTTCCAAGGTAATCTGATCCTCAGGAATTCCCGGCCATTTTTCTTCTTTGAGAACTTTATACGCGATAATCATCTTTTTTATCCTGCCTTAAAATAGGAAATAACGTTGGGACATAGGCACCGTTTCTGCGGGTTCACAGGTCAGGATTTCTCCGTCGGCGGTCACTTCATATGTTTCAGGGTCAACCGTGATGTCCGGGGTTGCGTCATTATGGACCATGCTGGCTTTGGAAATACCAGAGCGGGTATTTTCAACGGCGAGCATCGTCTTTTGTGTTCCCAGCTTTCCGTGCAATCCATCTTCCAAGGCGGCTTTCGACACGAAAGTTACGGAACTGTTGGTCAGCGATTTACCAAATGATCCAAACATTGGCCGGTAGTGAACTGGCTGCGGTGTTGGGATTGAGGCGTTTGGGTCCCCCATAGGGGCCGCAGCAATCGTTCCGCCAAGCAAAATCATATCTGGTTTAACGCCAAAAAATGCAGGGTTCCAAAGAACAAGGTCCGCCCGTTTCCCAACTTCGATGGAGCCGATATGCGCCGACAGACCCTGTGCAATTGCCGGATTGATCGTATATTTGGCGATATACCGCCTGACCCTGAAATTATCGTTGTCGCCGGTTTCTTCGGCAAGGGGCCCCCGTTGACGTTTCATTTTATCGGCCGTTTGCCAGGTTCGAATCAGAACTTCACCAACCCGGCCCATTGCCTGACTGTCAGATGAAATGATCGAAAATGCCCCGATGTCATGCAGAATGTCTTCTGCTGCAATGGTTTCTTTTCTGATCCGGCTTTCAGCAAAGGCAATATCTTCGGGGATATTGGAATCCAGATGATGGCACACCATCAGCATATCCAGATGCTCGGCAACTGTATTGGCCGTGTAAGGACGGGTCGGGTTTGTCGAGGACGGGATCACATTGGGCATGCCGCAGATCTTGATGATATCCGGTGCATGGCCGCCGCCTGCCCCCTCTGTGTGAAAGGCGTGGATGGTCCGATTATCAAATGCTTTTACCGTGCTTTCCACAAAACCGGACTCGTTCAGCGTATCGGTATGGATCATGACTTGAACATCAAAATCATCCGCAACCGCAAGACAGTTGTTTATGGCTGCGGGTGTTGTTCCCCAATCTTCATGCAGTTTGAGGGCTGCGGCCCCGCCTTTCAGCATTTCCACAAGTGCTTCCGGACGTGTGGCATTTCCTTTTCCGGCAAATGCCAGATTCATGGGAAATGCGTCTGCGGCTTCTATCATGCGGGCAATATGCCATGGGCCGGGTGTGCAGGTTGTTGCCAAAGTGCCATGGGCGGGGCCAGTGCCGCCGCCTAACATGGTGGTCACACCGGACATAAGGGCTTCTTCTATCTGCTGGGGACAAATAAAGTGAATATGCGCGTCCATGCCACCGGCGGTCAGGATTTTCCCTTCGCCTGCGATGATCTCAGTTCCGGGCCCAATGATGATATCAACGCCCGATTGAGTGTCGGGGTTTCCGGCTTTGCCAATGGCTGCGATCAGACCGTTTTTCAGTCCGATATCGGCTTTAAAAACGCCAGTATGATCGACAACAAGAGCGTTCGTAATGACCGTATCGACCGCACCGTTTGCCCGGGAAACCTGACTTTGGCCCATACCGTCCCGAATAACTTTTCCGCCGCCAAATTTTACTTCTTCCCCATATCGGGTGTAGTCTTTTTCAACTTCAATGAAGAGTTCTGTATCGGCAAGCCGGATCTTGTCTCCGGTGGTCGGTCCGAACATGTCCGCATAGCTTGCCCGTGAAATTGAATTTGCCATTAGAGTTTCCCTTCAATTTCGCCGCGAAAACCATGAATAACACGATTGCCGGACAGGGGGATGAGTGTCACAAGTCGGGTTTGTCCGGGCTCGAAACGAACCGCCGTGCCCGCAGCGATATCAAGCCGTTTTCCGCGAGCGTTCGGGCGATCGAATTCAAGCGCGGGGTTTGTTTCGTAAAAATGATAATGCGAGCCCACCTGAATGGGGCGGTCGCCGGTATTTGAGACAGAAATTTCTGTAACGTCCAGACCGGCATTCAATTCGATATTGCCGTCTTTGGTAATTATTTCACCGGGGATCATAGTGAGTTCCTCTATCGAATGGGTTCATGGACAGTGACAAGTTTCACGCCATCTGGAAATGTCGCTTCGACTTGAATGTCGTGGATCATTTCAGGGATTCCCTCCATCACCTGATCACGGGTCAGAATATGGGCCCCTTCTTCCATAAGCTCGGCAACCGTTTTCCCATCTCTGGCGCCTTCAACGATAAAGTCCGAGATCAGGGCAATTGCCTCTGGATGGTTGAGAATTACCCCGCGTTCCAATCGCCGCCGCGCAACATTTGCAGCCATGGCAATGAGAAGCTTGTCTTTTTCTCTTGGTGTCAGATTCATGACGTTTCCCTTTATTCTTATGTCGTCCAGACTCTTGGAAGTGCCTCCGAGGGTCTTAATATTTGAAGGATCGGAATGAGAGCGCGGCGGAGCAACAGGCTGTCTGGCGCAGTAAGGCGCGCAACAATTTTGCCGTTAAAAGCGCTGACACCGAAACTTTGAGCTGTACAGCTGTACCGGATTTCTGATGCCAGATGCTTTAATTGATCCAAATCCTCTGGTCCGCAATAAACAAGTGTTGCAAAACATCGGTCACCGCCAAGAACAGCGGGGTTTTTAACATGAACGGTCATGTCGCCTGAAAGACGGATATTGTCGGCGTGGACCAGCACGCCCTCTCGATAAAGGCGCCATTGATCGCCAAATGAAAGTGACCGGACCTGCTCGCCCATCGCGGCGCGACCAAGGACAGACGCCTCCACGCCAAGAAAGCGTGCATTCTTTGCAAGATCGACAACCAGATCACGGCTTAGCTTCGCCCGATCAAAAAGGATTGTTTCTTGCGGTAACCAGTCAATGCGCGCATTTTCAGCAACCGAAAGCGTAGTTTTGACGACGGCGGTATCACCTGTTGATTTATAAATTTTCTCGCAGGCCTGACTTGAAATAACACCATAACAGTCTTCTCCGGCGCTTATCTGCCAGTCAAGCAGATCACCGCCGGTCAACCCACCCGAACTGTTAATCAATACGGCTTCTTTGCTGTGCTTGGTATAGGTCTTGGGTAGCCTGATTTTGGACGCGCCGCGTTGATATAGTTCATCGAGAACGGTTTTACCCGAAGGGGATATTTTAAACCGTATCCGACCGGAACCATCAGTCCGCTGGTGGGGCGTTCTTAGTCTATCAGACGGTGAGATAGCGGCGTACATCGTCCCGATCCAGATCTGTTGAAGGACCCGAATGAGTGATTTCCCCGCGGTCCATAATATGCACAGTGTCAGCCAGTTCCCGGCAAAAATCAAGATACTGTTCGACCAACAATATTGCCATTCCCTTCTCATCCCGCAGATACTGTATGGCGCGGCCAATATCCTTGATGATCGAGGGCTGAATGCCTTCCGTCGGCTCGTCCAGAACCAGGATTGCCGGACGGGTTGTCATCGCCCGGGCGATGGCAAGCTGCTGTTGCTGCCCGCCCGATAAGTCGCCTCCCCTTCGGCTCAGCATATCCTTGAGAACAGGGAAAAGATGATAGACCTCTTCATCAATAAACCGGTCGCGTCGGGCCAACTGGGCAAACGCTGTTTCCAGATTTTCCCGGACGGTCAATTGCGGGAAGATTTCTCGGCCCTGCGGGACATAGGCAATTCCTTTTTTTGCCCGATTATAAGGGGCCGTTTTGGTCACAATATCCCCTTGTATTCGAATGTCTCCCTTGGAAACAGGATGCTGACCGGTAATGGCTCTTAGCAACGACGTTTTTCCAACACCATTGCGTCCAAGGATGCAGGTGATTTTGGCAGCTTCTGCCGAAAAGGAAATGTTTCGAAGGACCTGCGCCGCACCGTAATGCAAATCTACCGCTTCAATTGACAAGGCGCTCATTTTATCTTCCTAAGTAACTTTCAATGACGGCAGGATGGGCGCTGACATGATCCAGGGATCCTTCTGCCAGAACAGATCCCTCCGCAAGAACTGTCACTTTGACATCCAGATCGCGAATGAAGCCCATATCGTGCTCAACAACAATAACAGATCGTGTTTTGGCAATATTTCTGAGTAGTTTCGCGGTTTCGACCGTTTCGGCATCTGTCATCCCGGCGACCGGTTCATCGACCAGTAGAAGCTTGGGGTCCTGGGCCAGCAACATGCCAATTTCAAGCCATTGTTTCTGGCCATGAGAAAGGTCGGCGGCAAGATCATTTTCGCGTTCAAGCAAGCGGATTGTTTCCAGAATGCTGGTCACCCTTTCATGATCCTCTGTATTTTCCTGATAGAGAATTGAGGCCAGAATATTTCGGTTGCCAGCGAGGGACAGTTCAAGGTTTTCGCGTACAGTTTGACCTTCGAAAACCGTGGGTTTCTGAAATTTTCGGCCGATCCCCGCCTGTGCGATTTCGGTTTCGTCTTTCTCAGTCAGGTCGATTTCACCTTCGAATAAAACATCGCCAGTGTCGGGGCGTGTTTTTCCTGTGATGATATCCAGCATGGTGGTTTTGCCAGCTCCGTTGGGGCCAATGATGGCCCGCATTTCACCGGGTTCGATCACCAGCGATAAGCCGTTAATCGCCTTGAACCCATCAAAGGCCACATGAACATCATCCAGATAGAGCAGGCTTGAAGAAACAGAAGTCATTTTGTTTTCTCTCCTCCCTGTTCAGAAGGGGCGGGTATCAAAGGTTGGGTGTTGGTAAAGGTGTTTTGACGTATCATCGTAGAAATCTTGTTGAAGAGCCCCATAAGGCCTTTCGGCAGGAAAAGAGTGACGGCAATAAAAAGCGCTCCAAGGACAAATAGCCAATAATCAGGCAGGGCGGCGGTAAACCAGCTTTTGCCTAAATTAACGGTTATCGCCCCAATGATGGGACCAATAAGGGTGCCGCGGCCGCCGATCGCCGTCCAGATTACAACTTCGATTGAGTTGGCGGGAGCGAACTCCCCGGGATTAATGATACCGACTTGCGGGACGTAAAGCGCCCCAGCCAATCCCGCCATCATGGCCGAGAGCACAAAGACGAACAGTTTCACATTTTCCACCCGATAGCCCAAAAAACGGGTTCGGGATTCTGCGTCGCGTACGGCGATCAGGACTTTTCCAAAACGCGAACGAATGATCGCTGAACATAAAAGCAGGCAAAGCGACAGGGCGATTGCGGACGCCGAGAACAGGGCCGCGCGGGTGCCAGAATTTTGCAAAGTAAATCCAAGAATATCTTTAAAATCTGTCAGGCCGTTATTGCCGCCAAACCCCATATCGTTTCTGAAAAAGGCCAGCAGAAGCGCATAGGTCAGGGCTTGTGTAATGATTGATAGATAAACACCGGTAACGCGAGAGCGAAAGGCAAACCAGCCGAAAACAAATGCCAGCAATCCCGGAACGGCAAAGACCATAAGACCGGCAAACCAGAACTGATCAAACCCATACCAGTACCAAGGCAATTCTGACCAGTTTAGAAACACCATAAAGTCTGGAAGGATAGGATCGCCGTAAACACCCCGCGTTCCGATTTGACGCATCAGATACATACCCATGGCATAACCGCCAAGGGCAAAGAAAGCACCATGCCCAAGCGAGAGAATACCGCAATAACCCCAAACAAGATCGAGGGCGAGTGCCAGCAGAGCATAGGTCAGGTATTTCCCGGCGAGGGAAATCATGTAATCAGGCAGGTGCCACAGGCTCTGCGGGTCGGTCATCAGGTTCAGAACAGGGGCCAGAATGGCCAGCAAGCCGAGAAAGCTGGCGACCCAGATAATGCGCTGATCCATTTTACGGAAAAGAAAACCAGAAATCATTGTTCTACCGCCCGCCCTTTAAGCGCAAACAATCCGCGAGGACGTTTTTGGATAAATAAGATGATGAATGTCAGAACCATGATTTTTGCGAGGACTGCGCCGGAAAATGGTTCGATGAATTTGTTGGCAATACCAAGTGACAGGGCGCCGATTAAAGTTCCCCAAAGGTTTCCGACGCCGCCGAAAACAACAACCATGAAACTGTCGATGATGTAGGTTTGCCCAAGGTTGGGGGACACATTTCCGATCTGCGACAAGGCGACGCCTGCAATGCCTGCAATGCCGGAGCCCAGTGCAAAGGTGAAGGCATCCACCCACGGTGTTTTAATTCCCATCGATGAGGCCATGCTGCGGTTTTGCGTAACGGCGCGCATCTGAAGCCCCATTCGGGTCTTTTTGAGTAGGAAAAACAGAAAAACAAAAACGGCCGCGGCAAATAACAGGATCCAGATCCTGTTCCAGGTCAGTGAGATTTCGCCCACCGCAAGCGCACCAGACATCCAGTCGGGATTGGCGACCTCCTGATTGGTTGGTCCAAATACGGTTCTGACGGTTTGCTGAAGAAACAGGGAGACCCCCCAGGTTGCGAGCAGGGTTTCCAGCGGGCGTCCGTAAAGAAAACGGATAATACCGCGTTCCATGACGAAGCCGATGGTCCCTGCCGTCAGAAATGCCAGCGGCAATGCCAGAACAAGCGAGTAACCGACCAGAGTGGGAGAAAGGGCAAGAACAACTTGTTGGGCGACATAGGCTGAATACGCCCCGATCATGACCATTTCACCATGAGCCATATTGATAACGCCCATGACGCCAAAGGTAATGGCAAGGCCGATGGAGGCGAGAAGCAGGACCGAGCCCAGCGAAAGGCCATACCAAACATTTTGCAGGCTGTCCCAAAGTTTGAGTTCTTTTAAAATGGTGGCTTCGATTTTGGCGGCGCGGGCGACAATGTACGGATTGGGGTCATCAGAAATCTGTGCCAGAATTGGCAGTGCTTCGCGCCCGCCCATTTGTGCAATTGTCTCGAGAGCTGCAAGGCGTTCCGCGGTGTCTTTACCGATCGACAGTCGCAGAACCGCCTGAACGTTTTTCATCGCCGTTTTTACTTCTTCGACTGTTTCCTTTTCGATGCTGACATTAATAAAAGCCAGTGCCGTTTCGGTTCGTGTTTTTAACAGGGATTGGGCCGCATCCAAACGAACCGCAGGGTCTGCGCTAGAGAGCGAAAACAGGTTCAACCCTTCATTGATCTTACGGCGCAGGCTGTTATTCGTCTTGATTTTCTTGAGGGCCCCTTTGGCTATATCGGTTTTGCGTTCACCTGTCAGCGGATCGGTTGTCGTGTATTTTTTGCCGTTTTTTTCGGTCAGGACAACCGCGCGATCTGCCTTTTGCATGAAAAGTGTGCCGTCGGCCAAATGCTCAAGGACCGGGATGATTTTCGGGTCACCGGTTTTGAGAAGATGATCCACCTGTTTGGCCCGATCTTTCAATCCGCCTTTTGCTAAAGCGGTGATGTGAGCGTTCAGGTCGTCATGATGGGCGATGGCGGATATCGATGAGCAAAAAGTCAGTGCAATGGCCACAATCAGGATGCGCAGGTTCAACATAATCAATTCGCATTCGTTTTGGGATGAGAAAGCCTGGCGGCCGAAGCCGCCAGGAAAGTCTTGGCGTCAATGGGATTAGTTAGTCCCTTTACCGCCGCAAAGTTTGGTTTCTGTATTGAAGTTTCCGCAAGACATTGGTGCGCGCCAGTCTGAAATCAGTTTGGCTGAGTCTGGTAGAAAATCGGACCATGCATCGCCAGGAACCAGACCAGGAGTTTCATAGACAATTTCAAACTGTCCATCTTCCTGAATTTCGCCGATCAGGACCGGTTTCGTGATGTGGTGATTTGGCATCATGGCAGAATAACCACCGGACAGATTTGGAACCGCAATGCCGATCATGGCGTCGATGACAGCGTCCGCATCTGTTGTGCCGGCTTTCTCAACTGCTTTTACCCACATATTGAAGCCGATAAAATGGGCTTCCATTGGATCATTTGTAACCCGCTTTGGATTTTTCGTGTAGGCTCTCCACGCTGTTACGAATTCTGCGTTGATATCAGCGTCCACTGACTGGAAATAGTTCCAGGCTGCCAGATGACCGACCAGTGGGCTTGTGTCCAGACCGGCAAGTTCTTCTTCACCCACGGAAAACGCAACAACCGGAATGTCTTCTGCTTTAATGCCCTGATTGCCAAGTTCTTTGTAGAAAGGAACGTTGGCGTCACCGTTGATGGTTGAAACAACAGCGGTTTTCTTGCCAGCAGAACCGAATGATTTGATGTCAGATACAATTGTCTGCCAATCAGAATGACCAAACGGTGTATAGCTGATCATGATGTCTTCTTTTGCAACACCTTTGGCCTGCAAATACGCTTCAAGAATTTTGTTTGTGGTTCTTGGGTATACATAGTCTGTACCAGCCAGAACCCACCGTTCTACAGCTTCTTCTTTCATCAGGTAATCTACGGCTGGGATTGCCTGCTGGTTGGGGGCCGCGCCTGTATAGAACACATTGCGTTGAGATTCTTCACCCTCGTATTGTACAGGGTAAAACAGGATGGAGTTTAATTCTTCAAAAACTGGAAGGACTGATTTTCTAGAGACAGAAGTCCAGGCACCGAAGACGGCAGATACTTTATTCACATCGATAAGTTCGCGTGCTTTTTCAGCAAAAAGTGGCCAGTTAGAAGCTGGATCGACAACAACAGGTTCCAGTTTCTTGCCTAAAACGCCGCCTTTTTTGTTCTGCTCTTCGATGAGCATCAGCATGGCATCTTTTAGCGTGGTTTCTGAAATGGCCATGGTCCCGGACAAAGAATGGAGGACGCCGACCTTGATAGTTTCATCGTCGGCTTTGGCCACAGTGGCTGTGAGCAGGCTAGCGCCGATTGCTAGGGTTGTCGCGAAGCGAGACAGTTTG
>NZ_JBLHZT010000038.1:0-35480 GCF_047631475.1 Sneathiella sp.
AGAGCCCGATAAACTCCATCCATTTGGATATGGTATGGAGGTTTATTTTTGGTCTTTCATGGTCGCGATCCTTATTTTCGCATTGGGATCCGGTATCTCCTTTTATGAAGGCATCCATGCGATCCAATCCCCGACAACGATCAAAAACCCGAACTGGAACTACGCCATCCTGAGCCTTGGCCTGATCTTTGAAGGTTGGGCCTGGTCGGTCGCATACCGTGAATTCAAAAAGGTTATCGGCCAACAAGGGCTTTGGCGGGCAATCAAGCGTAGTAAAGATCCGACAATCTTTACTGTTTTGCTAGAAGATACTGCCGCGATGCTGGGGCTATTGATTGCCCTGATCGGTATTTCAATCGCACAATATTACGATGCTCCGATTTTTGATGGTATTGCATCCGTTCTTATTGGCGTTCTACTGGCATCGGTCGCCATCATTCTCTCTATAGAATGTAAAGGCCTGTTAATTGGTGAAAGTGCATCGATCGAAGTAACCGGGAAAATCGAAAACATTATCAAAAGTGATCCCGGAATTCTGGCCGTAAATGAAACTCTGACCATGCATTTAGGCCCAGATGATATCCTGCTGAACATCAGTGTCGACTTTAAAGAGGACATGGGGGCAAATGAAGTTGAAGCGTCGACATCACGGTTTGAACAGCAAATTAAAGCTGAATTTCCACAAATTCGGCGTATTTTTATCGAAGCACAAAGTATTGCTGGGCACCGCGAGAATTTAGCGACCTAGCTCGTTTAGTATGAAGTAGAGGCAGTACAGACTATGCAGCAGGATCCAAACCGGGACCAAAAACGCGAAGAAAATTTTAATAAGGTAGAAAGGCTCCCGGCCTTGAGAGCGGATCAGTTCGTGTCCCCATTACCCCGCAAGCTGTTTGAATGGTGGGCCGGGTTTGCCCCAGCCCTTCCCTCGCGTGATGATTTCGACATCACACAGCATCGAAGTTTACCCGCCAACATATTCTTAATTGAGGTTCTGGGGCCCGGTCATTTTCTCTATCGCCTTCATGGCGATACGGTGGCCGACCTGATCGGCCGACGAACCCTTAATCACGAATTTTCTGAAGAGAATGGCAGCATTGATGATCGACTGTTAGCCAAGCATATGTGGCGTGTGGCGACTGAAAAAGTAGCCTATCAGTGTTTTGGCGACCTTGCGATCATGGACCGAGAATTCATTAATTTTGAATCCGTTGATTGCCCGCTCGAAAACGAGGACGGTATTGTCACCCATATATTGGGGGTTTTCGCTGAAGTGAGGTAAAACAGGATCTCCGTCTGTTTATCCAGCGAGCCCCGGTAATAAAACACTTAAACCCGTTGTGACCATCCCAACGGACACCGCAACCAGCATCATACCCATTATTCGGGTCACAATAATCCGTATCTTGTTGGAGAGCATCTTGCCTATGGCACTGGCAAAAAACAGTACAACCAGCATGATGGCCATGATCAGCAACAACGACGCGCCATACGCAACGTAATGCTCAACCTTTTTCGTCTGATACGCATAAATGGTCAGGGTCGTAATGGTACCCGGACCAACTATGATGGGAAAGGACATGGGATAAAATGCAACCCCACCCTCTGTATCCAGATAGTTTTTTTCTGTATTTGTCCCTGTATGAGACGACATTTCCCGACCGTTCAGCATGGAAAAAGCAATACCAAATAAAACTATGCCGCCAGCGATCCTGAAGTGATCAACAGTGATACCGAAAAATCCGATAATATTATGACCTGCAAACGCCACCACAATACACAGGATCGAACAGGATAAGACTGTCTGCACGGCGATTATACGTTGCTGTTTGACCGTTTCCTTATTGGTCATCGCCAAAAAGATCGGCAAGATCAGAAAAGGGTTCATAATTGCAAAAAGCGCCCCAAAAAACTTGGTCGCAAAAATCATATCCATTCCAGGTGCCCTCTCTACAAAAAACGGTACCGCAACGCCGCACCCCGAGTGTTTTAACGTCAAGGACTGAATATTTCGATAAACTATTTGGGTTTTATACGGCCAAAATCAGTTTGAATATTATTATTCAGCCCTTTTTTGGGGTCCATAACCCCCTATTCGGTCCCAGATCGGAAGAAAACAACCCAGTGCCAATGAGGTTTTCCCAGCTCTAAATGCCACTTCACTGCCAGGAGTGCCCGGTCCGGCAGACTTTCCCAATTGGTAAACGGTATTTCGTCAGCAGACAATTGCACCTTATAACTGTGTAAAAGCCGCCGGGCCTCGGTTGTCTCTGACCAAAGCCTAGAATTCGTTATATCAATGCCCAATGCTTCAGCGCGGACCAGAACCTGCTCATAGGGCCGCCCCATATCCATTCCGTATTCGTATTTGCATAACGGTACCGTCATAGCTACGGAAACCTCATGATCTTCTGCATTGGGAAACGATCAGGCATCAATTCGATCGGCCAGTCTGGAAAGCAACAGTGAAGTCCGCTGAAAATATTGTGAATTATTGTTGAGAATGTAACAATATTACAATCAAATCATATCTTAGGTCTGCATGTTCATGGCAAAACAACTAAAATTAATTATTGTCGGTTGGTTTCTATTTGCGACCCTTCTGATGGCATTACTGACCAGCATGAATTTTGCGGGTTTAAAAGAAGAATTCAATACTAAAGCGGGGGCGATACATCGACTGATCTCCCAACGCGCAGATCAGCACGATGCTCACTTGACTGGTTTGTCTGCATTGGCCTCTGCAAATGAAAAACCGTTAAAAGATATGATGTTGAACTTGTCGGAGACAATTCGTAAATTTTACTCACGCATTGAATATGTTGATCTGATCAAGTTGGACAAAAACAATCCTGAAACAGTGTTTTCAACTCGGTATTCCCATTTGGCACAAAATGATGCCCGTGCCATTAATGATGCAGCCTTTGCATCTGACGGTCGACTTCAGATTATCCCCTCATCAAATGGATATTTTTTAGTCAAACGTTCTCCGAATTCAGATAGTGCACGATATGGATTAGCTCTGTTTATAAATGCAGAGAAACTTATCGAGAATGAACTGGATTTCAACTTAAACACACAGATCGTCCTAAAAACAAATTCTGGCGTGATCGTATATTCCGTCGGACAGACAGCACCCGAAAGTTGGTTTACTCAAGATATTTCGTTTTCAAAGTTGTTGGGCAGCAAAAGCCAGCCATTGACGTTGGTTATCTCACAGCAATTGCATTTAACTGATTACATCCGTTGGCAAACGACTTTACCAGTGCTCTTATTCACTTTGATTGGTATTGTATTTTCTAAAGCCTTTTTAACTCAACGACAGAAAGCGCGACTTGCCGAAGAACGAGCGTTACTTGGTGAGCATGAAGCACGAATTGCACAAGCCTCACGAATAAATGGTTTGGGCGAGATGGCTTCTGGTCTGGCACACGAAATAACCCAACCCTTAACGGCGATCCTTAGTCAAAGCCAGGCAGGTGTTCGGCTTGTTGAAACAAGACCAGATGATCTTGAGACTTTGAAGCAGGTTCTTGGGAATATCTCCAAGCAAGCACAAAGAGGGGGTGATATTGTCAATCGGCTTCGGACCTGGACCACACATAATACAGAAACGATGGAAATGTTTGACCTGAACTCTGTTGCCGAGGGTATCCGAGATCTCATGAAAGCTGATCTCAAGGAGAAAGGGATTACAATAAAGACGACGCTTCACCCTGAACCGCTAATTATTCAGGCAGACCATGTTGCCATTGAACAAGTGATTTTCAATCTATCACGAAATGCCGTAGATGCGATGGAGGGGATAGGATCGGGACACCTTCATTTTTCGACAGACATTGACCAACAAAGTGCAGTTTTCTCGGTCAAAGATAATGGAAGAGGTCTTGATGAAGAGACACTTCACCATCTATTTGAGCCATTTTACACAACCAAAGAAAAAGGTATGGGCTTGGGCTTGTCGTTATGTGAGAACATTATCAACCGATACGACGGGCAGATTGAAATCACGAATAATGATGTCGGTGGTGTCACTGTACTTGTGAAACTTCCTCTTACAGACAACGGAACAGCATAATGAATACACGGGTCTATTTGGTCGATGATGACGAAGCCGTGCGAGACGGGTTGAGTCTGTTATTGCAAACCATGAACTATGATGTAACCACATTTGCAGACCCTAAGAGGTTTTTAAGCGACCTGCCAACTCTGCAAGCAGGATGTATCATCATGGATATTCGAATGCCAATGGTCTCAGGTCTAAAAGTGCAGGAAAAGCTGCTGGAGGCAAACTGCGCCTTTCCAATAATTATTATAAGTGGTCATGGTGATATCAACGCTTGCCGTAAAGCATTTAAAAATGGAGCCATTGATTTCATCAGTAAGCCGATTAATGAACAAGACTTGATTGATGCAATTCAGAAAGGCGAAGAAGTCCTGCAAAGCGAAAGTATAAAACAAGAAGAGGCAAATGAGGTTATTTCCCTTGTTAAAAAACTTACACCACGAGAAAAAGAGGTTCTTGAATTGATTTCACGCGGATGGACCACCAAGGAAATTGCTTCAAGCCTTGATCTGTCACCACGCACTGTTGAAAGTCACCGGGCAAAAATTGCAGATAAATTTGGGACAACATCTGTGGCTGAAATGGCGCGGATCGTTTTCGAAGCAGGTTTAAAGTATCCGTAGCACTACGGATACGTGGTCGTTACCCTACGAATTACAATATTAGCAAAAAAACCATAACTTGATTCCAGGACAACACATCATGGAGTTAAGCATATGAAAATCATTCCTTCGACATTTGTAAAATTTGGTTTCGCTGTAATGGGTGCAGCAATGACAACATCTGCAATGGCCGCAGATCTGCCGACAGCACCGTACCTGCCGCTTGACATGGCACAAAAGGCTGCAAACGCGGCAATTCAACAATGTAAAGCGGATGGTTTCAATGTTAGCGTGGCGATTGTTGCCCGTTCTGGCGAAACAAAAGTTCTTCTGAAAGCAGATGGTTCTGGTCCACACACAGTTGGAAGCAGCACAGGTAAAGCCTTCACATCGGCAAGCATGGGTCGTCCGACAATGGGTCTGGCAATGTTCCTTAAAGATCACCGAGAATTGGACGGCCTGAGAGACATGGACTCTCGTTTGGTTATTCTGGGCGGTGGTCTACCGATTAAAATCAACGGTGCTTTGGTTGGCGGTATTGGTGTCGGTGGCGCACCGGGCGGTGACAAAGATGAAAAATGCGCAAAAGTTGGTTTGGCTGCAATTGGTGCTGAATAACTAATGTCAGGTCGGGGTATGTGAATTGTGAAAGGAATGAGATTATGATTAAGAAGTTTGTATATTGCACATTATTGAGCTTGTATCTTCTATCGGCAACTCACAGCAACGCGCAAACCCCGCCATCCTCCAACGAAATTTCTCAATATTCGCCTTTTTTAATGTCCGTTCTGAAAGGTGACGCCACGAAGGTACAAGGATATATCAGTCAAGATATTGACCTTGAACAACGAGACACTGCCGGTCGTACGGCACTTCATATTGCTGCATTTCAGTCTGATGAAGACATGTTTTCTCTTCTTGTTCAGGCTGGGAGTAACGTCAATGCTTTTGAAGACGACCAGTATGATGTCGTAACAATTGCTGCAGTAGCCAATGATATTGAAATGTTAGAACTTGCTCTATCATCTGGTGGTGACGCGAAGAATACAACCAGCCCATATGCAGGCACAGCGTTAATTGCTGCCGCTCACCTTGGTCATGTAAAAGTCGTTGAAATGTTGCTGAACGCAGGTTCAAACGTTGATCATGTGAATAACCTGGGTTGGACAGCCTTATTGGAGGCAATCATTTTAGGGGATGGCGGCAGTAATTATGTAGAGATTGTTGAACGACTACTCAGTTTCGGCGCAGATAAGACGCGTACCGATAATCAAGGTGTTCTGCCCATAACACATGCTCGGCAAAGAGGGTATACTGAGATCATTCGATTACTTGAATAAACGTCACCGGATGTTTTATTAAGCCAAGTATTCAGGGCTTTATGACGAATATTCTTCACAATTACTCACCTGTTGCAGCGGATATTCAGGAAACACCGGACAAATCTGTACTGCCACAGGAAGAACGGGGTGCCACAACGGCACAAGAGCCTGGATTCCTGTGCGGCGATATTTCCCGACCGTTCAGCATGGAAAAAGCAATACCAAATAAAACTATGCCGCCGGCGATCCTGAAGTGATCAACAGTGATACCCAAAAATCCGATAATATTATGGCCTGCATACGCCACCACAATACACAGGATCGAACAGAATAAGACCGTCTGCACCGCGATTATACGTTGCTGTTTGACCGTTTCCTTATTGGTCATCGCCAAAAAGATCGGCAAAATCAGAAAGGGGCTCATAATTGCAAAAAGCGCCCCAAAAACACTTGGTCGCAAAAATCATATCCATTCCAGGTGCCCTCACCATAAAAAACGGTACCGCAACGCCGCACCCCGAGTGTTTTAACGTCAAGGACTGAATATTTCGATAAACCATTTGGGTTTTATACGGCCAAAATCCGTTCGAATATTGTTTTTCAGCCCTTTTTTGGGATCCATTACAATCTGATCGGCACCAGATCGCGAAAAAACAACCCAGTGCCAGTGCGGTTTTCCCTGCTCTAAATGCCATTTCACGGCCAGAAGTGCCCGGTCCGGCAGACTTTCCCAATTGGTAAACGGGATTTCATCAGCAGACAATTGCACCTTATAACTGTGTAAAAGCCGCCGGGCCTCAGTTGTCTCTGACCAAAGCGTAGAATTCGTAATATCAATACCCAATGCTTCAGCGCGGGCCAGAACCTGCTCATAGGTCCGCTCCGTTATCCATGCCGTACTCGCAAGGGCACAACCGGTGACATGCTGCTGAATAACGGGTGCGTGGGGGAATACCATAATATCGTAAGCTAAGCCCTATCTAAACCATTGATAACAGGGTAAATCATACCATAAAACTATTCCCTTTTCACAAGCCCTCTTTTAAGAAAACACAATATTCTGTTTTACCGACGCCAACAGGAAAAAGTATTCGTTGTCATGGGTTTTGTGACAGACAACCGCCAAAAATAAAAGGTTCTTTCGTACATCAGTTTGTCAGCACGCGGCCCTTTGCAAACCTTCGAGCTCGGTATGTTTTACGTTTTGAACTTCTCCAAAGCTGACATTCGGTAATAGGCTTGAGTAAATGCACTTAAACGGCAGCTCTGCGGACAACGTGGTCGAGTTGTTGCGATGCGGCGAATGTCGGCAATTGCGCCGATTTTCAAAGAGTTCACATCAATCACAAGCAAATTATCACGCTTAGACAGTGAGGTTTAATCGCCTTTTACCGCGATCATTTCTATCGGAGAGATCCGATTTGCAGCTAAATTCGCGACCATATTCGGGATTTTTTCTGCGCTCGATTGCTTCATGAGAACGTGCAATCCTAAAGGCGGCGGGCCCTCAGCCGCATCGCCCGCTGCTTTCATCTTCTTGAAAAACTCCATGGCAAACGCGCGACGATTGTTTTCTTTTACGTTGGCAAACCCATTGGCCTTTAACACTGCTTGATAGTCTTCAGGGCGTGCCAGCCAACTTGTCTCAGACGTGTTTGACCAAGGGACCGGGTAAATCAGCTCTTCATCATTGGTCTTCATGATGTCATAGATACCAAATCTCGCTCCGGGTTTAAGAACGCGCGACACCTCTGCAGTCAGGGTCTGCTTGTCTTGGATGTTCATGCCAACATGCATCATGAACGCACCGTCGAAACGCACCGCCTCAAACGGCAGAGAGAGCACACTTTCGTGATGAAGCTCAATGCGATCGGATAGGCCAACCCATTCGCAAAGCGCCTGTCCTGTTTCGACATACTCAGCAGTCAAATCCACACCCACAACCTTTGCTCCGTAGGTTTTTGCTAAAAAACGCGCTGCCCCCCCTAAGCCACACCCGACATCAAGAATCGTCTGAGAAGGCTTAATTTCGAGTTGGTTCAGAAAATGTGCACTCGCGACCCGGCCACCGATATGAAATTCATCGACCGGCCCAAGATCCTCAACACTCGCATTTTCTGCCTTAACTCCTTGTACCTCGAGTCCCGCCTTTATGGCCGCCAGAAGGTTTCCGTGGGCATAGTGAGTGGATATTTTTTCAGCATAGTCCATAATGCTCAGCTTTCCCGACGTATGACTGTGCACGTCTTATCAAATGTGTGACGTCGAATAGCTAAACAGTGGACCTTTTGCTCTCACAATGCAAGAAAGCTGAAAGCCGACATTAAAAAGCACCGAAGAAACGGCCGCTCTGTCCTAATAGCGGGCGTTGGTTGCGATGCAGAAAGTCGGTAACTTTTGGGCCCATAGCGGCAAATTTTGGTTTCTTCCGTTCTGGCTGTGTTAATGTCTGTTTTAGCTTGCTTTGATACTGCTTAGTATAAAGGCGTCAAGGTCCGCTTCCCGCCCGCGACGGACTTTCATTGCATGGCCCTTAACAACCGCTTTTGCCTTTAGTAAATTGTCAGCTGAGCGAATTGATGCAAAATTCGCTCAGATATAAATATTCACACCTCTACTGCGCACCGACACGCGTTGCCATCAAGCTCCAGTCCCTACTCTACCGTTACAGATTTCGCCAGATTGCGGGGTTGGTCAACGTCCGTGCCTTTTAAAACGGCCACATGATAGGCGAGGATCTGAACCGGGATTGCGTACAGGATCGGAGTTACAAACGGATCGACCGTTGGAATTTCGATAGATCCAAGGGCATGTTCGCCCAGTTGCTTCATTCCTTCTGCGTCAGACAGGAAAATCACTTGGGCATTTCGCGCCATGACTTCCTGCATGTTTGAGGCTGTTTTTTCAAAGAAATGATCGGTGGGGGCAACCACGATGACCGGAACGGTTTCGTCAATCAGCGCGATGGGCCCGTGTTTCAGCTCTCCCGCCGCGTATCCTTCTGCATGGATATAGGAGAGTTCCTTTAATTTCAGCGCCCCTTCAAGGGCAATGGGATAACCGGGTCCCCGGCCGATATAGAGAATGTCTCTGGCTTCAAAGATTTTTTTGGCAAGCTCACGAATGGCGCCGTCATGATCCAGTATTTCGGCGGCCCGCGCGGGCACCTCGGAAAGCGCCGAACTTAAATGCGCTTCTTCTTCAGCAGACAACGTACCCCGCTTAACACCAGCATCAATCGCAATACAGGCAAGCGTTACCAGCTGGCAGGTAAAGGCTTTTGTCGAGGCAACCCCGATTTCAGGCCCTGCTTTGGTGTGAAAGACAAAATCTGACTCGCGCCCCATCGAGCTTTCTTCAACATTGATGATACTGGCAATATGCTGGCCTTGTTGCCGGGCATAGCGTAATGCTGCCAACGTGTCCGCCGTCTCACCTGATTGAGAGATAAACAGCGCCAGTCCGCCTTTTGGTAACGGCATACTGCGATACCGGAATTCAGAGGCGATATCCACTTCAACCGGCAGATGTGCCAGACCTTCAAACCAGTATTTAGCGACCATGGCGGCATAATAAGACGTACCGCAGGCGACGATTGTTACTTTTGGCAGGTCCGTCCAACTGAACGGAAGATCAGGCAACGTGATGGTCCGTGATTTCGGGTTAAAAAACCCGTTCAGTGTTTCCCCGATCACCGCCGGCTGCTCGACGATTTCTTTCATCATGAAATGGCGATGATTTCCTTTGCCTATCATCGCGCCGGAAAGCTGAGTGAGCTTGATTTCACGCTCAACCTGTGCCCCATTTCCATCGTAAATGGTTGCCCCTTCCCGGCGCAGAACCGCCCAGTCCTCTTCTTCCAGATAGGAAATCCGGCTGGTAAGCGGCGCAAGCGCCATGGCATCAGAGCCGAAAAACATTTCGCCATCCCCCCAGCCAATAGCAAGAGGGGCGCCGCGCTTGGCGCCAATCATCAGATCATCTTCCCCCTTGAAGATAACGGCGAGTGAAAAGGCGCCCTGAAACTTTTTAAGAGACAGCGCAATGGCTTCTTCAGGTGTTTTTCCATCCTCCAGAAAACTGGTAATGACCCAGGCGGCAATTTCCGTATCTGTTTCCGATGAAAAAGAATAACCCCGTGGCTCAAGCTCAGCGGCCAGTTCCCTATAATTTTCAATGATCCCGTTATGCACAAGGGCAACAAGCGGTGTCATATGCGGGTGAGCATTGGTCTCGTTGGGAACCCCATGGGTCGCCCACCGGGTGTGACCAATACCGGTAAGCCCGGTCAAGGGATCTTCGGTTACGACTTTTTCCAGATTGACAAGCTTCCCCTCTGCCCGTCGGCGGTCCATCAACCCGCCCGTCTGGACAGCAATGCCCGCGCTGTCATATCCTCTGTATTCAAGTCGTTTCAAACCACCGATCAGAGATGGGACAACATCCGTTTTGCCCAAGACACCGATTATTCCGCACATAGATCCTCTTATCCGCTAAAAAGCTTCTGAATTATTTCTTAAGCCGGGCTTTCATGGCCCGAAAACGTTTTGCCCAACCCGCTTTTTGGGTTTCTGAGGCGCGCTCCACCATCAACGCATCCTCTGCAACCTCTTTGGTAACTGTGCTACCGGCTCCAATAATCGCCCCTTTACCAATCCTGACAGGCGCAACAAGGGCCGTGTTAGAACCAACAAACGCACCGGCCCCAATCACCGTCTTTGCCTTGTCATAACCGTCGTAATTACATGTAATCGTGCCGGCCCCGATATTAGCCTGTGCCCCGACATGCGCGTCCCCGATATAGGAAAGATGGCTGACCTTGGCCCCATCGTCCAAAGACGCTTTTTTTACCTCGACAAAATTTCCGACTTTCACCTCTTCGCCAAGCGCGGCGCCCGGTCGTAAGCGGGCATAAGGACCTACCTGCGATTTGGCGCCAACTGTTGCACCTTCGATATGGGAAAAGGCTTTGATACGTACCCCATCCGCAACGGTGACGCCCGGACCAAAGAACACATTGGGCTCGACAACCACATCCTGCCCCAAAATAGTGTCATGGCTGAAGAAGACACTTTTAGGATCAATCAGCGTTGCGCCTTGTGTCATGGCCTGTTTGCGCCAACGTTCCTGCGCAATTTCTTCAGCTTCGGCCAACTGAACCCGGTTGTTCACGCCCAGTAGTTCAGTCTCCTGTCCCTTGACGACCTTGCAGGTCAATCCTTTTGAACGGGCGATCGAAACAATATCCGTAAGGTAATATTCACCTTTTGCATTTTCATTGCCGACCGCTGAAATCAATCCTTCAATATGTTCCGATGAAATCGCCATAACGCCTGAATTACAAAGTCTTACCGATTTCTCTTCATCTGTTGCATCAGCGAATTCAACGATGGCTTCAAGATCGCCGGCCTCGTTTGTCACCAGTCGTCCATATTCCAGTGGGTCCTCCGGCTCAAAGCCCAGAACCACGACAGCATTGTCCGTTGATGCCCGGCGTGCCTCGATCATCGCCTGCAATGTTTTTGCTGTTATTAACGGCGTATCTCCGTACAGGACCAGTATATCCCCGACAAAGCCCTCCAGATCAGGAAGGGCTGCGGCCACCGCATGACCGGTTCCAAGAGCCTCTTTCTGCACAGCTGTCTGCGCTGGGGCCACTTCTGCCCGCACGTCATCCATACCCGATGCCACAACGACAATGTTTTTGGTCGCGTTTAAAGTGGAAACAGTATCCAGCAAATGAGACACCATTGCCCTTCCGGCAATTTGATGCAGTACTTTTGGCATTTTCGACTTCATGCGGGAACCCGCACCAGCCGCCAGGATAACGGTCGCGATCGCTGTCATTTAGTCTCTCAATATAAAATATTGCAATAGATCAACTTTTATCTGTTGATTGCACTCTTACACAATGATTACTTTGCTCCCAAATCAAACAATGTTACGGGATTTTTCACAAATGCACCCTATGAACCTGCTTTTTGATCTGGATGGGACCCTTTTGGATACCGCGCCAGATCTTCACAATACCCTAAATCATTGTTTGAAAACATTTGATAGAGACCTCGTATCTCTTGAAAGTGTCAAACATATGGTCGGTCAAGGCGCCCGTGTTTTGCTGGAAAAAGGTCTAAAAGCGACCGGTGGGTTACCTGCCAATGATGAATTTGAAGAACTGGTTACTCTTTTCTTTGATCACTACCGGGATCACCTCTCCGTTCATAGTTTTCCTTACCCGGCCGTACGCGAAACGTTGGACCACTTGCAAAAGTCCGATTGCAAAATGGGGGTTTGTACCAATAAGCCGTACGAATTTGCCAAGACGATCATTCATGATTACCAAATGGCAGATTACTTTTCCGTTATCACGGGCGGAGATAGTTTTGACATCCGAAAACCTGATCCTGCCCATATTACGAAAACACTGGAAATGCTTCCTCCATTGAACGGCCCCTCGGTCATGATCGGGGATACCCACAATGATATCGATGCGGCTAATTCCGCCGGTATTTATAGTATTGCTGTCACCTTTGGATATTCCCAAACCCCTGCAAATCAGTTGGGTGCAGCCTATGTTATTGATCATTTTGATCAATTGACCGGAATTTTAGATGAAATCTCTAGGCATCATCTGGAAAAAGCGGAAGGGTCCTGACTTTACTGCCGGACGGGATTTCTTTCTTTTCGATCCAGCTACGAATATCTTCCCAGACCACAGGGGCCTGCAAATCGCGAAGCAGAAGATGCCATCCCTTGTCATACAGGACGATATCAGCACTTTTCGGTAACCTCTGAACCACATCTTCAACCGGTTTCTTTGGGATGACCTGATCGTTTGCGCCATACAAAACAAGGGTCGGCAGCGTCATTTTTTCAGCGCTCTCATAGGCATCATCCATAAGACCGACCAAACCGTACACCGCATCCAGACGCGTCTTTTTGATGAAATACGGATCGCGACCAAGATTTCTGAGCATGGGAATGTTATCAGACGCCTGTATTCCAAGGCCTTTCCCGCTTGCTTTTACCCCACCGAAAAAATGAGCACTTACCCATAAGCTGCTCTTATAAAACAGATTTAGGCTTTTCCAGCCCCACACTGCGGGCGCAGACAGGATAACACCATCAACCTCGGGAAAATTAGCTTGAGTGACGGATCTTATGACAACCGCGCCGCCCATACTTTCGCCCAATAAATAGACGGGTTTGCCGGGATGCCGAGTTTTGATGAGCGTAACAAGTGATGACAAATCCCCGGTTAAACGGTCACTTGTCGCCCATATGCCCCGCTGTTCTGTTTCACCAAACCCCCTTTGGTCATACGCGTAGGTTGTCAGGCCTTTTTGCATCCACCAGCTTGCCGGAAAGGAAAAGCCATTTCGATAATCGTTAAACCCGTGAACCGCGACAATAACCGCTTTCTCGTCCTCAAGGGCCGGCCATTGTTTGATCGGCAATGAAACACCGTCTTGTGCAATAAATTGACTTTCTTTCAGTTCCGGCGCCTGATTTATCGTTCCCGAACGTTGAACCATCGGTGAACAGGCACCAATGAAAAGCAAAGCAATGACAAAACAGTATTTTAACTTGAAGCGCATTTGGATCACGTCCACCCTTTAACGACTGAGTGGTTTATATTCTAGTGCAACTCTATGGAAGGATGAAAGGGGTTCCCTAAATCATGCTCGCTTTATTACACACGGCCCTTTTGAGCCTTTTCTTTACCATTTTAGTAAGTGGTACATCGTCGGCGGTCGTGAAAAGGATGACACCGGCGCATAATGTAGGTGGGTATGTGGATGTCGGACCAACCGCGGATTATGTTTTTCAGCCCTCGCCTATCCCCAGTGAATTACCGGTTGCCAGCGAACAGGCGCGAAATCAGTTTTTACAAAACGGCTTCCAAAAGAACCTACAGGATTATTTAAAAACCTATCCTGCGACAACGGCGATCCTTGTCGTGGAGGCAGGCCAGATTTTATATGAAGCATATCAGGGCGTTGGATCTGAAGTCTCTGAATTTTATAGTATGAGCATTGGCAAAAGTCTGACCAGCCTTGCTGCTGGACAGGCCGTTTGCGGCGGACTTATCCCATCCCTCGATCAGAGCGCCAATATGGTTGTGCCTGAGTTTGGTGAAACATCCTTTGGCCGCTCGACCGTTCGTCACCTTTTGACCATGAGCAGCGGAGCCTATCAATCCGTCAGAAGTGGCCAGCCTAAATTTACTGGTGGTATTGGCTCAAACCCCAGAACAGGGAAACCTTTCAACGGTTATTCCTGGCCCATCCGTTTGGGTCAGGTTACGGTTTCCGACATTCTTTGGGGGCCACTATGGGAACGGATTGAAAACAAAAACGTGCACTCTCCCGGTGAAATGTTCATCTACAAAGGGGCTGACACGCTTGCGATATCAACAATTGTAGAGCGCCGTACCGGGAAACCCTTGGCCGCGTATTTCGATCAAATGATTTGGCAGAAAACCGGGCCTGAAGGCCCCGCCCACTGGGAAGCCGATAGAAATGGGGCGACCATGGCGAGTTCAGGATTTCAGGCCCGCCTAAAAGATTGGGGACGCCTTGCCGTCTGGATCCTTAAGGAACGCAAACAAAATACCTGTTTTGGGGAGTATTTAAGGAAAGCCACCAGCACACAAATCACACTCCCCAGCACCCTGAAAACGTCTTTTAGAGGATATGGGTATCAATGGTGGACCGATAATAAAAGGGCGCCGGGCTTTTGGGGACTTGGTTATGCGGGGCAAATGCTGGCGCTTAATCCGGAAACAGACAAAATCATGATAAAATTCAGCTACCGACAGGACTCCGGATCCGGCATCCAGTTTATGTCCATTTTTGATCGGTGGAACAAACTTTGATATTCGCAGTTTGAAATGGGTCAGCAATCGTATGGCGATGCTGACCCACCGATTGCTATTTCCCTTTGTAATCGCCCGGGCGTTTTTCAAAAAACGCGTCAATTGCTTCCATATGATCTTCAGTAAAGTGGCTAAGGGCTTGAAATGCTGAAGACATTTCCAAAAGACTGTCGAGCCGTGTATGTTCACCTTCCCGCATCAGTTTTTTAGACAAACGCAACGCATGAGGGGGATTTCTGGCAATCCGACCCGCAAGCTCATTCGCCGCCGCCAAAAGATCGTCATCTTCAACAACACGGGAAACCATGCCGTATTCAAGGGCGGTTTCCGCATCAATGACATCCCCTGTAAAGGTCAGTTCAGCCGCGCGGCTTCGACCAATTGTTCGGGGCAAAAACCAAGCGCCGCCATCACCGGGAATAATCCCCAAAGCAACAAAGGTTTCGCCAAACTTCGCTGATTTACCGGCAATTCGGATATCACACATACAGGCAAGGTCGCACCCGGCACCAATGGCGGGACCGTTCACCGCCGCAATTGTTGGCACTTCCAGATTGTAAAAGGCCAGCGGGATCTTTTGAATGCCGTGGCGATAGCCTTGCCGCAGTTCTGTCGGAGACCCTGCGAAAAGCCCTTCTTTGTCCCGCATGTGCTTAACATTCCCGCCAGCAGAAAAAGCTTTGCCTTTCCCTGTCAGGATCACACAGCGGACGCTGTTATCTTTGTTAATTCGCTCCGCAGCATCAACAAATGCGCGAAAAATGAGATCGTCAGAGAGGGCATTGCGCTCCTCCGGACGATTGATCGTGAGGGTTACAATTCCCTCATTCTGTTCATAAATTAATGGTTCAGTCATGATCCGATAACTTTAGAAGAGTTTTGCCGTCTTGCAAACAAGATAGATATCCCTATCACTTTTTTTCATTTTTGGGTGGGGTTCCTTAACGGGATTGAGTATGGTGCACCGCAAGTGATAACTCGGGAATTCTCATCGTGAAAATAGCAGTCCTTGGAGCCGGCGTTACAGGCGTAACAACAGCCTACTCCCTTGCCAGTCAAGGATACGAGGTCACTGTATTTGATCGCCAGCCAGCCTCCGCCGAAGAAACCAGTTTTGCAAATGGGGGCCAGATTTCAGTTAGTCAGCCCTTCCCCTGGTCCAGCCCTGATTTACCACGCAAACTCATCCGCTGGTTAGGCCATGACGCCGCCCCGCTCGTGTTTAAAATGCAAACTGACCCCTATCAATGGGCATGGGGTCTTCGCTATCTTTTGAATTGCCGAACCAGTTTGTTTTTTAAGAACGCTGAAAAAATCGTTGAGCTGGCCAAATACAGCCAAATCGCTTTGAATGACCTGATCAGCGCAGAAAATCTGAAATACGACCGGGAACAAAGAGGTATCTTAAAGCTGTTTGAGACAGACAGGGAAGCAGAAGACGCCCTGATCCGGCAAAAATGGCTGCGCGACCATGGCGTTGATCAGGATTTTCTGACGCGTGAAGGCTGTATGGATATTGAACCATCTCTTCACAATACTGCCTCAAACTTCATCGGGGGCACCTATTCAAAAGGGGATGAAAGTGGCAATGCCCGAGCCTTTACCAGAGCCCTTGAAAGCATTCTGAAAGAAAAAGGGGTGCAATTTCACTATTCCGCCTCCATCAACGGCTTTAACACCACAGCCACAACTATTGACGCGATGATTGTGAATGACCGGACCGAACGTTTTGACGCCTTTGTTTTATGCTCTGGTGCTTTCAGCCGGCCGATTGCTCTAAAGGCCGGGGTCAACCTGCCGATCTATCCGGTAAAGGGCTATTCTGTCAGTATTCCGGTAAAAGGCGTCAATACCGCCCCAATGACAAGCATCACTGATGAAACCCGCCATATTGTGATCAGTCGCCTAGGGGATACTCTTCGTGCCGCAGGAACAGCTGAAATTAACGGGTATCAGACGGACCCTAATTCAGTACGTGAGGATATGGTTCTTAAATCCGTGATGGACCTGTTTCCGGAATGCGGAGATCCTGCCAAAGCCACACGTTGGGCAGGATTACGGCCAATGACAACGGATAGCGTCCCTCTGGTTGGTCCAACCAAAATTAAAAATTTCTACACAAATACCGGGCATGGACCGCTTGGCTGGACCCTGGCCTGCGGATCGGCTGACCTAATCGCCAGACATATCGCTGGAAAAACAACAAAGCTTGACATCTTGGGGTATTCAGTTGATCGTTTCTGATCATCAGGACAACCATTAACCGTTGAAAATGTCCGCTAACAATAAGAACTGGACAATCAATGTCTGCTCCATCCAACTCATTACCAATTGCGCAGTCCTATCAAGGCATTCTGCTGTATTGCACCGCGATTTTTCTGTTTGTTTGTATGGACAGTATCGTGAAATACACGGCGCAATTTTACGATCCGTCACAAGTTGTATGGGCCAGATATTTCTTTCACATGGTGTTGATGACGTTGTTTCTTGCCCCCAGTCAAGGCATGAAACTGATCCGAACCAGCAATTTGAAATTGCAGGTTTTCAGATCCATGCTGCTTCTGGGCGCGACAATCTGTTTCTTTACAGCCCTTAAATATGTTCCCCTCGCCGACGCCGGTGCCATGGGCAGCACATCTCCGTTATTTGTGACGGTTCTTTCCGTTTTGATATTAAAGGAAAAAGTAAGCTTTCGCCGTTGGAGCGCTGTTATCATTGGATTTATGGGGGCTTTGATTATCCTGCGCCCCGGACTTGGCATTGTTCATCCTGCTATGTTTCTCGTCGTTGGCATGTCTGTTTTTTATGCCTCTTACCAGATCGCGACACGGAAACTTGCTGGCATAGACAGTTCTGTAACCACCCTGTTTTATACGGCGCTTGTGGGAACGGTTGTGATGTCCATTGTTGCCCCGTTTGTCTGGACAGCGCCGGATGCCAAAGGATGGGGATTGCTGGCTGTGATCGGACTAATCGGTGGGGTCAGTCATTTTGTGATCATTAAAGCCTTCTCTTATACCTCTGCGTCAACGGCCGCGCCATTTTCCTACACGCAACTGATCTGGACGGCCATTTTCGGGTATTTCGCGTTTGGAGATCTGCCGGATCAGTATACAATTTTAGGCGCCATCGTCATTGTCGCCAGTGGCCTGTATATCCTGTATCGGGAACGGGTTCGCAAACACACCTAGTTTTGGATTTGGCTGACAAAAGTAGACTCATCCCGAAAGGCCACACGGTTTCCGTCGGGGTCAAATATATTAATACACTGTCCCCACGAATTATTGGTAATCTGGGCATCAATATTCTTTGATTTCAAATGATTAAGGGTATTTTCTATACTTTTTACATTAAATCTGAATTTGGTCGAATTTTGTGAAACTGTCTTTCCTGAAGGGACAGAAACACCCCCTGTTTCGATCATCAGATAAGTTCCAAGGCAGTCCAGACAGGCAAGCCTAAAACCTTCCGACTGCTCTTCAAACAACAGTTTCAAGCCCAGCACCTGTTTATAAAATGAAACACAGGCGTCAAAATTTTCCGTGTTTAAAATGATACCGGCCCGAGCAATCTGCAAGGATTTACCCTTCATTGTCGGCCCCCGGATAATAGTCATAAACAGGGACATTTTCTTCAAGGGAATAATAGGATTTGCGACCTTTGGCAAAAACATGCATGGAAACAGGCAGGTCAACATCTCCATCAAGGCATCCGACAAAAATGCTTCTGTCCTTGTTTCCAGCCATTTGCCAGAAAAGGCTGCTTCCGCACTTCTCGCAAAAGCCGCGTTTTGCATGGTCGGAGGATTGAAACCATCGCAATCCCTGATCTTCAGTAAATTCAAAATTTTCGATCGGGGCTGCTGTCGCGGCGACATGATGCCCACTTGCCCGTTGACATTGGTTACAATGGCACATGATCAGATCTCGAAACGGGCCTGTCACATGAAATGTAACCGCCCCGCACATACAGGCTCCTGTTTTCAATTTCTGCCCTTGTGACATGCCTCATTATCCTTTCAAAATAATCCCCATTTATATGGACGGGAAAAACTGTCTTAGTCTTGAAATATTTTTTAGGTAGTATGGTGCGATCCCGGCAACGAGAAAAGTAAAACCAGTGAAAAATATGCACTTGATCACATCCATTGAACAATTGGAAAATCTGTATCAGCCGCCTGCGTCGACCTCTTTGGAAAAAGAAGTCACCAGACTAAACCCTGTTTACAGACGATGGATCGAACAATCGCCCTTTTTTGCGTTGGCCAGTACTGGTCGTCAGGGTCTTGATTGCTCTCCTCGCGGGGACGTAAAAGGGGAATTGCTCCAAATCATCGACGACCAAACTCTGGCCATCCCTGACAGGCGCGGAAACAACCGGATTGATACTTTGCGCAATATTGTTGAAGATCCAAGGGTCGGGTTGCTGTTTATGATACCGGGGATCAATGAATGCCTGCGTGTAAATGGGAAAGCCCAGCTGACCACTAATCCCCAATGGACCACAAAGTTTGAAATGAACGGAAAACTACCAACCTGCGTTATACTGGTAACAATCGAAGCCGTATATTTTCAATGTGCCCGCGCGCTGATGCGATCTGACTTTTGGAACCCGAATTTGTTTCTGACACAAGGCCAAGTTCCAACTGCCGGCGAAATGACGAAAGCCGCCAGCCCGACATTTGACGCCATAAGCTATGATCAAACCTTACTCTCGCGGCAAAAGAAAACACTCTATTAAACAGCTTATGACGGGTCCAATACCTGAACAGCATCCTTGTTGATGGGCTTGCCATCTGCGGCAAATAAATAGCAGTCTGAATATTCAGATTTTTGTTTACAATGTACCAGTGCCGCCTGAATAGCCGTCTGATAGGCATTCGTACCGTTATAAAAGGACCATCCTGCCGAATAAGCATTTGCACTTACAAAAAATGCAGACGCGTCATATTTTTCAGATGCCTCAATATAGAATTTTGCCTGTTTAATCTGTCTGCTGGACAGCTTAAAGCGGCTCATTTGGTAAT
Organism: Sneathiella sp.; assembly: GCF_047631475.1. Lineage (GTDB taxonomy): Bacteria > Pseudomonadota > Alphaproteobacteria > Sneathiellales > Sneathiellaceae > Sneathiella. Next base: position 19,895 of record NZ_JBLHZT010000038.1, read on the forward strand.
CGATCACCGGTGTGTTGGAAAGATCAACGGTCTTTGATACGACGTCGAGGAGTTCCTTTTTCCGCGTAGGGTCGAGGCCCGCCCAGACAATAACACCGTTCACGTCAAACAGTCGGCAATTCCCACTCTCAGCCTGTTTTTCACAACTGGAAATCGCCTTGTTCTTTGCAGTAGTAATCCCATCAAGCTTCCGAACAGAATTCCAGGAGACCGTGTCTGTTGTCGGGTCAAAGGCAAACGCACGCGGATTATCGTTTCCAACTTGGATATCGGCCCGGTAAGCCTTATAATTTGAAACAAAGCCGTCCTTGAAAAAATAGATATCCCCGCTGCCATTTTGGACGTCTATCGTTTGACATCCCGCCAGAGTAATAGACCCCAGAAATATACCGGCCATTAAACTCACTTTGTTCATGTGCGCCCTTCCCCCGGGATATAACGCTTTCAATTAAACAGATCAGATTGCTCTTTAAAGCTGAATTATCCAAAAACAATAACCGCCCGGCATTTTTTGACAAGACAAAATTTGTGTATAGGATGCCATCAAAAAAAGGGATCAATGCATGGATATTGGTGTTCTGTTAAACGGCTTTTTACCTGTATTCGGCATCATGATGCTCGGTTTTTATCTTAAAAGCCGCGTTTTAAAAGACGATAGCCAGTGGATCCCCATTGAAAAAGTAACATTCCTGATTTTAATGCCCAGCTTTATCATCGTCGCCCTGGCCTCAGCTGATATGACGTCACTGGCAATTTGGCCATTTGTCCTGACATTACTATGCGCGTTAGCCGTCACCTTTGTGATACTTGCACTGCTTTACCCATCCCTCACCCGGAAGAAAAAACAGAAAATTGCGGCCTATACGTCCCTTTTTCAAACGTCCACACGGTTTAACGGATTTATCGCCCTCGCATTGGTAGCCAGCCTGTACGGTGAAAACGCAACCGCCATTGTTGCATTGGGCTTAATTACAATGATCCCGCCTATCAACGTGGTCAATATTACAGTCATGACGTGGCTCCTGACAGATAAGCAGATTGCGCCCGGTCAAATCCTTCTCAAGATCTTAAAAAACCCGTTAATCATTGGATGTCTGCTCGGTATTGCAATTAATTTAAGTGGTCTGTCACTCTGGCAACCTGTTCATGAGGGCCTGACAATTCTGGGGCGGGCCTCACTTGGCATTACACTGCTAACGGTGGGTGCCGGATTAACACTGGGCAATCTTGAAGCGATGCGCCTGAAGCTTCTTCTAGCCTGCTTCTTTAAATTGGTTTTTATGCCAGCTTTGGTTCTTGTGATTGCCCTGTTGCAGGGCATCAATGGCTTGGAATTAAACGTTCTTATGATCCTTGCTGCCATGCCAACGGCTGCAAACGGATATTTGTTGGCCAGAGAAATGGGAGGAGACGCACCGCTTTATGCAAACGCCTCTTCCCTTCAGGTTATTTTATCCCTTATTGCGATCCCCTTCTGGCTTGAATTTGCCCAACGGGTCACCGCGTAAGACCGGGATGGGTTAACTGACGTGATCGTCCGCCAGATCCAAATAAGTATCAGGGCGACGATCCCGGAAGAATTGCCAGTTATTACGGATCTCACGGATCATATCCATGTCCATATCAGCAACAATCAATTCGTCTTTATTATCAGATGCCTGCACAATCAGTTCACCGCGCGGATTGACGATATAGGACGACCCGTAAAATTCACCAATATTCCACGGGGCTTCTGTGCCAACCCGGTTACTGGCGCCAATGTAAACACCATTTGCAACCGCCGAGGCGGGTTGCTCCAACTCCCAAAGATACTGGCTGACCCCTTTTACGGTTGCAGACGGATTAACAATGTATTCAGCACCATTTAATGCAAGAGCCCGCCATCCTTCTGGAAAGTGCCGGTCATAACAAATATAGACACCCAGCTTGCAATAAGCCGTATCAAAGACAGGCCATCCACTATTTCCGGGGCGGAAGAAGAATTTTTCCCAAAAGCCTGCGACTTGCGGAATATGGGTTTTGCGATACTTGCCCAGATAAGTGCCATCTGCATCGATCACCGCTGCCGTATTGTAATAAATCCCTGTTTTTTCTTCTTCATAAATCGGGACGACAATCACCATGTTGTATTTTTTGGCGTATTCTTTCATCAGATTGACAGTGGGCCCATCAGGCACTTTTTCTGCCGCTGCGTACCATTTGCTATCCTGTGAAGGACAGAAGTAAGGTTGGTTGAATACTTCCTGAAAACTTAGGACCTGAACGCCTTTTTGACCAGCTTCTTCAATAAACGGAATATGCGCTTCAATCATCAGATCACTGATTTCTTTTGGCGACATATCCGTATTTCCTTTTAATCCTACCTGGATTAAACCGGATTTTACGATAGCCATGACACCTCTCCTGTTTGCTGTTTTATGCCGTTTAGGATGACAAAATATATTTTTTGACCAATTGGTCAGGATTTTAACTATCCTTTTTTAAAAGGCAAAGTTAAAATAGAAAAAATGTTGGCCGGGAACTGGGACTTGCGCCACATTATCGCTAGAGAAATGGATAAACAGGAGGTGGGTATGTCAACCCTGATTAGAGGCGGAACCGTCGTCACATCAGAAACAAGTTTTCGGGCTGATGTCTATTGTGAGGATGGCATCATCAAGGCCATCGGTGAAAATCTGGAAGTACCATCAAACGCAGAAGTCGTTGATGCTGGTGGTCAATATGTCATGCCGGGCGGCATTGACCCTCATACCCATATGCAGCTTCCATTCATGGGGACAGTTGCGTCGGAAGATTTCTACACAGGAACTGCCGCTGCGCTTGCCGGAGGAACGACACAAATTATCGATTTTGTTATTCCTGATCCAGAAGAGCCCATTATGGAAGCCTATCAAAAGTGGCGCGGTTGGGCGGAAAAATCTGTTGCGGATTACAGCTTCCACGTCGCCATCACCTGGTGGGATGACACCGTTCACCGGGATATGGGTATTCTGGCCGAACAGGAAGGTATTAACTCCTTCAAGCATTTCATGGCGTATAAAAACGCGATCATGGTCTCTGACGAGATGATGATGGCAAGCTTTAACCGCTGCCGCGAATTGGGCGCAATGGCCACTGTCCATGCTGAAAATGGTGAAATGGTCTATTACCTTCAGCAGGAAATGCTGAAACAGGGCATCACGGGCCCGGAGGGGCACCCGCAATCCCGCCCACCGGAAGTTGAAGGCGAAGCCGCAAACCGGGCAATTCGGACAGCACAGGTCTTGCAAACTCCAGTTTATATTGTTCACGTTTCCTGTAAAGAATCCCTGGAAGCCATCACCCGCGCCCGCCTTGAAGGCCAACGGGTGTTCGGCGAAGTCCTTGCGGGACATCTTTTGATTGATGACAGTGTTTATTATAACGAAGATTTCGAATTTGCTGCGGCCCATGTGATGAGCCCCCCTTTCCGCCCCAAAGATCACCAGCGGGAATTGTGGCGCGGTTTGCAGTCTGGTAATTTGCAAACAACGGCAACCGATCACTGTTGTTTCTGTGCCCCGCAAAAAGCTGCAGGTCGCAACGACTTCACCCAAATTCCAAACGGAACTTCCGGTGTGGAAGATCGCATGGCAGTCCTTTGGGAACATGGGGTTAATCAAGGCAAACTGACGATCAATGAGTTTGTAAAGGTCACATCAACAAACGCCGCTCAAATCTTTAATATTCATCCGCGCAAGGGATCCATCAGTGTGGGTGCCGATGCAGATATTGTGGTCTGGGACCCTGAAATGACACGGACCATTTCGGTCAAAACCCATCACCAGAACATCGATTTCAACATCTTTGAGGGGATGGAAGTCAAAGGAAGTCCAAGCCACACTATCAGTCAGGGCAAAGTTGTCTTTAAAGATGGTCAGCTGAATGTTGTCAAAGGCGCCGGCCGCTATATCAAGCGTCCAACTTTCAACAGTCACTTTGATGCCTTGAAAATCAGAAGAGAAAAAACGGCTCCCAAAAGCGTCAACCGGCCTTCTGCTGCAGCCGAATAAAGGAAGACAGGCCCGAATATTCGCGCCTGTCTAACGATAAAAACCCCCGTCCCGCAACGGGGGTTTTTATTTTAGATTATGGGTATTGCTTTTTATTACTGAATAGACGATCGAACTCGCCACTTTTTTGCATGACCTGCAGGTAATAGTCCACTCGATCCACCAATGCTTTATGTTTGGCGTTCAAGTAATGATAAAGGTCAAACTCGATCAGGGCTCGCCCCCTATAAAATTTGTTTTTATACCTTTTTGCCTTGATTTCCCGCTGGATGCTATGTTCGACCGAGACAACAACGTCAATTCCACCATCAAATAACTTACCTAACATGGCTGGATAGTTGTCGAAAAAAACGATATGCGATCCCTTCGCCATTCTTTCGGCCCAAACAATCCCTCTTATGATCCCAACCCTCAGATTTTTCAGCTCTCTTTGAGAATTGACAATTCTGCCATCGATCGAGTAGGCATATCCACTGATGCGCATGAAGGGTGTGGGAACCCGGATCAAGTTTGGATACAGGTCCCCGATTTCAGCGATCCGAAACACAAGGCCATCTGTTTCATTATTTACTGCGGATAAAAGGCTTCGGCGGGCAGGTAAAATTTTGAAGGCAACGTCGATGTTCATTTTGGCATAAAGTGCGGTTAAAACACGTGCCCCTGCTTCATGGGTCGGGACCCCCATACTTTGCGAAATTAGTAAGCGGGCAGGACGTTCGTTCGCAGCCGTATCGTTTTCAAAAACAACTAATACTGCAAGACACAGAACAACAAGATACCAAACCGCAGATTTCATACAAAAGTCCAAAATACTACATAAAAGCCGACGCTAATAGACTATCAGAAAAGCCAAGTAATATAAGATAAATCTTATTATTTGTGAAAAAAATGAGGAAATTAAGGCTACAAGACAAAAAAAGAGGCGCCAAAGCGCCCCTTAATTCGGAAATTTGTATTCCTTATTTAATTTTGGAAGCCATGTCCCAAATTTCCTGAGTATAGGCACCGACTGGCGCTTTACTAATCACAGGTGCTGATTTACCGGACAACAAAGTTGCAACTGTCCGTTTATAAGCCCGTTCGTTCAAACGTCCCAATTTTTCGGTATCAATCAGTTTTGCAATTTCGCCCATCATCCGACGCTGATGTTTCTCAGTTTGTGCACCGGTTGCATCATTTTCAAGAACGATATCCGCCGCTTCGTCAACATTTTCGACAGAGTAGTTCCAGCCTTTAAGAGATGCTTTAACAAAACGAGCAAGTTTGTCTTTCATTTTTGCATCTTTGAGGCTGTCTTCAAGGACATAAAGACCGTCTTCAAGCGTCGCAACGCCCTGTTCTTCATATTTGAAAACGCTGAGTTCAGCTGGCTTCAGACCTGCATCCAGAACCTGCCAGTATTCGTTATATGTCATTGTAGACACACACGCGGCCTGTTTCTGCAATAGAGGATCAACGTTAAAGCCCTGTTTCAATACTGTAATGTCCGCACCAGTACCGTCTGTTTTCAGACCCAGTTTATCCATCCAGGAAAGGAACGGATATTCGTTTCCGAAGAACCAGACGCCCAAAGTTTTTCCTTTGAAGTCTTTTGGGCCCGAAATTCCCATGTCTTTACGACAGGTGAGCATCATGCCTGATTTGGAAAATACCTGTGAGATATTGACCAGCGGAACACCTTTTTCCCGAGTTGCCAGTGCAGAAGGCATCCAGTCGATGACCACATCTGCCCCGCCACCGGCAAGAACCTGTGCAGGAGCAATATCCGGTCCGCCCGGTTTAATTGTAACGTCCAGACCAACTTCGTCGTAAAAGCCTTTGTCTTTTGCAACATAGTAGCCCGCAAATTGTGCCTGAGTGACCCATTTTAACTGCAATGTCAGCTTATCTGCTGCTTGTGCCGTTACGGCCGCCAAACTCAGCATCGCTGCTGTCGCCATTAACCCAATCTTTTTCATAATCTTCACCTCTCCTGTTAGACTTTTATATTTGTTTCTTCCCTTATTATTTTTATCTTTATTATCCTGTATAAATTCTTCAGCGTCTAGCTTCTTGAACTCCGATATGAGGGGTGCCAGAAAGTAAGTGACCGCTCAATTATTGCAAGAATACCGTAAAATAACGAACCAGCGACCGCTGCAACCGCAATTGTCGCCCAAACGATATCCACATTCATTCTTCCTACTTCTGTCGAAATACGAAATCCCATCCCGACAATTGGTGTTCCAAAAAATTCGGCAACGATCGCCCCGATCAACGCCAGCGTGGAATTAATCTTCAGCGCATTAAAAATGAACGGCAACGCATTTGGCAATCTGACGAAGAAAAGAGTTTGAAAATAAGACGCTGCATAAGACCGCATCAAATCCTTTTCCAGATGGCTGGTGGCCTCCAAACCTGCCAGCGTATTCACCAGCATGGGGAAGAAGGTCATAACAACAATTACTGCCGCTTTTGACTGCCAGTCAAACCCGAACCACATCACCATAATGGGTGCAATACCAACAATCGGGATAGCGCTGACCAAAGAGCCCAAAGGCAACAGGCCCCGTTGCATGAACGGAATTTTGTCAACGAGAATGGCGACCAAAAACCCTGATCCGCACCCAAAAGCAAACCCGCTCAGCACGGATTTAACAAAAGTCTGGTAAAAATCACCGGCCAATATGTCCAGATTTGCCATAAAAGCCAACCCGATCAAATCCGGGCTGGGCAGCAAGACCGAAGGTACCTTGAAACCGGTTGTCACCACCTGCCAGATGTATAATAGCCACATGCCAAACAACGCTGGAACCACAAGGGACAGAAGCTTGCTATCCTTCACTTGCCCTGACATATGTTCCATGGCACGCCAGGCATAAAATCCCAACCCGATCACAAACAACCATAGTCCGTAAGCACTAAAAGAATGAACGGTATTTGCTTCGATTAAGGCAAGCGGTGCTGCCGCTGCAATTATAACCCCGGCAATAACCACCAGGGCACCCACCCTGCCGGTTGGGCGTGTTAACATATAAAAAACGGCGATTACCAGCCCGATGACCGCCAAACTAAGGGCGGACAAATCATTGGTCCAGCCAAAACCTGCCTCTTCCACCATACCAACGGGAAGAAACAGGGAAAGTAGTCCCAGTATCAGAAAAACCAACATGGGGCGATCTTGAGATATCGTCCTGATCATGTCCTATATCCCATTTTACCCATCACAATTTTTTCTATTACCGATACCAGATAAACCAGCAACATTCCCAAAACCGAAGCCACGATCAACGCCGACCATATCTGAATGGTTTGTCCATAATAGGATCCGCTTAGCAACCGCGCACCAATACCAGAGACCGCGCCCGTTGGCAGTTCACCAACGATCGCGCCAACAAGACTGATAGCGACAGCAACTTTCAGGGATGTAAACAAAAACGGAACCGATGCAGGGACTCTCAACTTCCAGAAAATCTGAGCTGTTGAGGCACTATAGGTTCTCATCAGATCCATTTGCAGAACATCGGGAGAACGAAGCCCCTTCACCATGCCAATGGTAATCGGGAAAAAGCACAGATACATGGAGATAATGGATTTCGGAATTGTCCCCGTAATACCCAAATTCCCCAACACCACAATAATCATCGGCGCAATTGCCAGAATTGGAATGGTCTGGGAGGCAATAACCCATGGCATCAGGCTACGGTCCAGTGTCTGAACATGGACAATGCCGACCGCCAGCAAAATGCCTAAGACACTTCCCAAACCAAAACCAAGTAACGTCGCCGAGGTGGTCACCCAGGCGTGATAAACAAGGCTGCGTTTTGAGGTGATTTTCTTTTGAAAGACGGTTTTGTTGATTTCGGTCGCGATTTGATGCGGGGCCGGCAAGATGGGTCGTTCCATCGCCCATGCATCCGAAACCAGTTTTTCTGCATCCCAGGAAATTTCGTTGCGTTCGTAGTTGGAAATCAGGGTATCTTTGTTTAAATAGACGGCCCCGGCATACCAAATAACAAGAAGACTGAGCAGAACTGTTAGAACTGGCAGCGTTTTTCCGTAATAGAGCCTCTGCCAAACTGTGGCACCCGCTGGATTAAGTGCCATATCAGTCATCGTATGAATGTCCTGCCCTAAGCCCTTCGCGGACCCGATGGGCTATTTCCAGAAATTCCGGTGTTTCTCGAATATCCAGCGTTCGGTCCCTTGGAAGATTACAATCAATGACATCGGTAATCTTACCAGGCCGTGGTGACATCACGACAATCTTCGAAGAAAGAAACACAGATTCTGGAATAGAATGGGTTACGAAAATAACCGTTTTCCCTGTTTGATCCCACAACCGGAGCAATTGTTCGTTCAAATGATCCCGTGTGATTTCATCCAATGCCCCAAATGGCTCGTCCATTAGAAGAAGGTCAGGTTCAACCGACAAAGCCCGCGCAATGGATACACGCTGCTGCATCCCTCCCGATAACTGCCATGGAAACTTTTTTTCGAAACCTTCCAGATTGACCAGCGACAGATTTTTTCTGGCTCGCGCCAGCTGCTCTTCTTTGGAAAGCCCCATGATTTCAAGGGGAAGCATGATGTTCTTCTGAACCGTCCGCCATGGATAAAGCGCGGGCGCCTGAAACACATAGCCATAAGCGCGCTTCTCACGGGCCTGTTGCGGTGTCATTCCATTAACAGAAATCGTTCCATTCGTCGGTTTTTCCAAATCGGCGATAACGCGCATAAGCGTCGTTTTACCGCAACCCGATGGACCAATAAAAGAAACAAAATCCCCTTCATTGATCGTTAGATCCACATCACTCAATGCGTGAACCGGAGCATCCGGTGTCTCGAATATTAAATTCAGCTTTTCGATCTCGATGACCGGTTTTCCCATATCAGTCATCGCATTTGTCCCTTCGTCAGGCCCCAATGATCGGTGCATCCCAATGCTTTACCTCTCTTATACAAACGCAGTCAGGACCTTTCTTTTACAGAAAGGTTCCCATCCTGAACAACGTACTCTTTTCGATTACACTTGTTACGCTACATTCGCCCGTTCCACAACCGCATGCAATAAAACATTGCAGCCGGCAGCAAGATCTTCTGGGGTGGCTTCTTCAAGTTCGTTATGACTGATCCCGTTTTCACACGGAACAAAAATCATCCCGGTCGGGGCAACGCGATTGATATAGCAGGCGTCATGCCCAGCACCGGAAATGATGTCCATATGGCTGTAACCAGCCATTTCTGCACCGTGCCGAACTGCTTTGACACAATCTTCATCAAAAGCAACAGGTGGCGAATACCAGATTTGTTCGAATTCCAGTTCAAAGCCGCCTTCTGAAGTGACTTTTTCAGAATATTCACGAAGCTCCCGATCCATTTTAGACAAAATTTCATCGTCAGGATGGCGGAAATCAACAGTGAAGAACACTTCACCCGGAATGGTATTTCTGGAATTGGGGCTGGATTGTATCAAACCCACTGTTGCACAGGCATATGGCTGATTGTCCAGTCCAATCCGGTTAACCTCTGTTACGATTTTTGAGGCAGCCACCAAAGCATCTTTTCTGCGGGCCATCGGTGTTGGGCCTGCATGGGCCTCCTGACCGGTTACTTTAATTTCGTACCAGCGTTGCCCTTGAGCGCCTTTTACAACGCCAATTGTTTTTTCTTCATGCTCCAGAATAGGACCTTGCTCGATATGAGCTTCAAAAAATGCCTTAATCTCGCGGCCCCCGACTTCTTCATCACCGGCATAACCGATACGTGCGAGTTCTTCGCCCATGGTCTTTCCGTCAAGATCGGCCCGGCTGAGGCCGTAATCCAAATCAAAGACACCAGCGAAAACGCCGGAAGACACCATGGCTGGCGCAAATCTGGATCCTTCTTCATTTGTCCAGACCGCAACTTCAACCGGATGCTTGGTCTTTACATCATAGTCATTGAGTGTCCGAAGAACCTCAAGACCCGCGAGAACACCGTAAACACCGTCATACTTACCGCCGGTCGGCTGAGTATCCAGATGGGAGCCCATCATCACAGGGGGCAAATCATCATCCTGACCGGCCCGACGAGCGAAGATATTGCCCATTTTATCCACTTTAATGGTGCATCCAGCTTCCTTGCACCAGTTAGAAAAAAGGTCCCGGCCGTCTTTATCAAGATCGGTGAGAGCCAGGCGGCAACAGCCGCCCTTTTCTGTTCCGCCGATTTTCGCCATTTCCATGAGACTGTCCCAAAGACGATCCCCTGTCACATTCATATTTTTCATTATCAATTCACCACTTATTCTGCTGCTGAACGGTGAGGATTACGCGGATCCTGATTCCAGTTCATATACGGTTTCCCGTTGTCCTGTTCGACCATCGTAATACATTCATCAACTGGACAGACCAATTGGCACAGGTTACAGCCAACGCATTCTTCGTCAACCACTTCATAACGACGATCGCCATCAACACGACCTGCTGTGATGGCCTGATGGGACGTATCTTCACAGGCAATATGACAGAGCCCGCATTTGATACATTTGTCCTGATCAATCAGCGCCTTAACGTCATAGTTCATGTTCAGCTGGTTCCAGTCCGTGACGTTCCCCGACGCAAGGCCGCGGAAATCATCAATGGTCTTGTACCCTTTGCTATCCATCCAGTTTGACAGACCCGTTTTCATATCATCAACGATTTTAAAACCGTGATGCATGGCGGCAGTACACACCTGAACGGTTCCGCATCCGAGTGAAATGAACTCGGCAGCATCGCGCCAGTTTGAAATACCACCAATGCCTGACATTGGAATATTCTGACATTCTGGATCACGCGCGATTTCGGCAGTCATATTCAATGCGATTGGCTTCACGGCAGGGCCGCAATAACCGCCATGAGCGCCTTTTCCGTCCACGGTGGGTGTCGGCGCCATGATATCCAGATCAATATTCACAATCGAATTGATTGTATTAATCAAAGAAACCGCGTCTGCCCCGCCGCGCACTGCCGCACGAGCAGATTGACGGATATCCGTTATGTTGGGTGTCAATTTAACAATAACCGCCATATCTGAATGCTGTTTGCACCAGGCCGTTACCATTTCTACATATTCAGGAACCTGACCAACCGCGGCACCCATGCCGCGTTCTGACATGCCATGCGGACAACCGAAATTCAGTTCGATCCCATCGGCGCCGGTTTCTGCGACCCGTCCAAGAATATATTTCCACGGCTCCTCTTCACAAGGGACCATCAACGACACGATGATCGCCCGATCCGGCCATGCTTTTTTAACCCGTTTGATTTCTTCCAGATTAACATCCAGCGGACGATCTGTGATCAGTTCGATATTATTCAGCCCTGCCATCCGCTGACCACCATAATTGATGGCACCATAACGAGATGAGACATTCACCACCGGCGGGTCTTCACCCAACGTCTTCCAGACAACGCCGCCCCAGCCTGCTTCAAAGGCACGAACAACGTTAATTTCCTTGTCTGTCGGAGGCGCACTGGCCAGCCAGAAAGGATTGGGGGTTTTGATTCCTACGAAATCATAGCTTAGGTCTGCCATTTTATAATCCTTCCTCAGGCGCTTAAATATTTGTCGATTGCATGGGCGGCAAGTTTACCGTCCTGAACAGCGGCTACTGTCAGGTCTTCTCCGCCCAAAATGCAGTCTCCGCCTGCATAAATTCCGCTAATGGAGGTTGCTTTGTCGTCATTGACAACAATTCGGCCATCCTGCACTTCAAGGCACGCGGCCTCTTCCGTAACAGGGTCGGCAACAAAGACCTGTCCAATTGCTTTAAACACCATATTTGCCTGAAGGGTAAAGGTTTCGCCGGTGCCGTTCAGCTTACCGTCGTTGCCAATTTCAGTATATTCAAACTCCATGCCTGTCACGACACCATCAGATGACAATATTCGCGATGGTTTGGCATAGTGACGAATGGTTACGCCGTTAATCTGTGCATATTCCTGTTCGTGATGGGTGGCGCTCATGGCGTCAGGCCCCCGGCGATACACAAGGGTCACTTCTTCTGCCCCCAAACGTTTCGCCTGCACAGCCATATCAATTGCCGTGTTACCACCGCCGATAACCACAACCTTGCGCCCAATCGGAACGTCTGTTTTCGTGGATGACTGACGTAGCTGAGCGATAAAGTCGACCGCATTATAAACACCGCTGACATTTTCATCATCAAGGCCAAGAGACCGCACCGCGCCTAAACCGCCACCAAAAAAGACAGCGTCATACTCTGCCTTTAATCCAGCGAGTGAAATGTCCTTACCAAGCGCCTGACCATATTTGATCTCGATACCGCCAAGGCTTAATATGAAGTTGACTTCTTCCTGCGCAAAATCGTTGGGAACTTTGTAGGCTGCAATGCCATACTCGTTCAGTCCGCCAGCTTTTTCTTTTGCTTCAAACACAACAACATCATGTCCGAGCATCGACAGACGATGAGCCGCTGAAAGACCGGCAGGCCCTGCCCCGATGACAGCGATTTTTTTACCGGTTGAAGCGGCCCGTTCAAAAGGCTGCTCGCCGGTTTCCATCAGCCAGTCCGTAGCAAAGCGTTGCAGTTTACCAATTGTAACCGGTTTACTTTCCTGCGTGGTCCGCACGCAGGCTTCTTCGCACAGAATTTCAGTCGGACAAACCCGTGCGCAGGCACCGCCCATGATATTCTCTGTCAGAATATCGATGGCAGAACCGCGATAATTTTCTGTCTGAATTTTCCGAATAAAGTTTGGGATATCGATCCCTGTCGGACAGGCTTCCATGCACGGTGCATCAAAGCAAAAATAACACCGGCTTGCTTCAATGCCAGCTTGCCGCGGATCTAGCGGCGGATACATGTCCTTAAAATTTTGTGAGAGCTCGTCAGCGGACAGACGTCCGGCTGCGATATCTGCGATATCACCCATCTTGATAGTTCCTAGCCCAGTTAAACTTATACCCCGGCATGGCGCCGGTTTTTCCCATAAAAAAACCATAGCTAGAAACTGACCAAACGGTCAAGAAATAATTTGACCATCTGGTCAGGTTTTATTCCGTTTCCCTGAACATCTATAAAAGGCCGTTTAGAAAACCCTTGTATATCATTGTAATATTGTCTCTTTCTCAAATTGCTCGCGAAGCGTCCGTTTTAGGATTTTACCCGTCGCATTTCGGGGTAAGGCTTTCACAAATGTCACATTCTTCGGAATCTTAAAGCTGGCTAATTGTAATTTGCAATGTGCCAAAACATCACTTTCGGTCACTGAGGAGCCGGCTTTTAAAACAAGTACAGCGCATCCCGTTTCACCCCATTTTTCATCTGGCAACCCAATAACCGCCGCCTCCACAACATCGTCGAGTTGGTAAAGGATATTTTCAACCTCAGCCGGGTACACATTTTCCCCACCCGAGATATACATATCCTTTGTTCGATCCAGAATATAATAGAACCCGTCTTCATCCATCCGGCAGGCGTCGCCCGTGTGCAGCCAACCATCTGTGATGGTTTCGGCAGTCGCATCAGGCCTGTTCCAGTAACCCGGGGTAATGTTGGGCCCCCTCACCCATAATTCGCCCATTTCACCAGGGACGACGTCTTCACCATTTTCATCAACAATGCGGACTTCATTATGCAAAACAGGTTTTCCTGTGGAACCCGGTTTAGCCATCGCCTCACTTGTATCCAAACCCAGAACCGTGGGGCTGGTCTCGGTCATACCGAAGCCCTGAGCAATTGAAAGGCCCCGGGCATGATAGGTTTCCAACAACGGAACAGGTACCGGTGCGCCCCCGATGCCCGCCGTTTTCATTCTCGAAAAGTCGGTTTTTTGGAACTCAGGCTGTTGCGCCATAAATTGATAATTCGCGGGAACTCCAAAGAAATGGGTTAGACCATAGTCAGGATCCCCGATAATCCGAAGACATTCGACAGGATCAAAATTTCGCATGATATAAACAGTGCCGCCTGCATGAATTACGGGGTTGGTATAGCAATTGAGGCCGCCCGTATGAAAGAGGGGCAAAACGGACAGATGAACGGTATCAGGCGAAATCCGGTGGGGCATGCCCAGATTGATGGCATTCCAAAAGGTCATGCCATGGGTGATCATCGCCCCCTTCGGCAAGCCCGTTGTGCCAGAGGTATACATAATCGCCGCCAGATCATCATGCGTTAGATCTGAAATTGCCGGCAGCGGTGTGTTGCGCGATATGCCATCTTCATAGGCCGTTTTTCCGCCCGCCCCATCTGCTTCAATCACATGCCTGACACAGGTCACCTCGGCGGCGACGGCATCGGCAACCTCTTTGAATTCAGACCCGCAAATCAACATTTCAGGCGCAGCGTCGCCCGCGATAAACACCAATTCAGGGACCGTTAGACGCCAGTTAAGTGGCAGAAACACAGCGCCAACCTTATTGCAGGCAAACTGAATTTCCAGAAAATCGGTTGAGTTGGCCATTAAAACCCCAACCCGATCCCCTTTTTTGATGGATAAATCGTGTTTTAGATATCCGGCGAGCCGGCTACACCGATCATTGAATTCAATCCAGTTATAGGACCGCCCGCTTTCCAGATCACAAACGGCCTTTTCGGTCCCCCGGAAATTTGCGTGATGCTCCAACCAGTCAAATACTCGAACCGATCCCATGGTCCCCTCCCTTTATTATTTTTATAATAAAAGGATAGCCAAAGAAAATTTCGATTAAAAGCAACTAATTGTAGAATGCGGGAAAAGGCCGACCCTAACATCACCCCAAAAATGTAAAAAGCCGGCCAAAAGCCGACTTTTTATCAATTCGCACCATGATATTAAATCAAGCAACCTGCGCCATTTGTTCTCGTTGAATAAGGGCGCACAGTCGTTTCATGCCATCGCGGATCACATCAGGTGAACAGGTCGAAAAAGAAAGACGCAATGTGTTGGCCCCTTTTTCATCGGCAAAAAACGCTTTACCGGGAACAAAAGCCAATTTTTCGTGGGCAATGGATTTTTCAAGCAGATCTTTTGCATCCATCCCTTCAGGCAGCGTAATCCAAACGAACATACCGCCCTTGGGGACAGTGTAGCTGGCACTATTAGGAATATACTGACGCAACGCATCCAGCATCGCATCGCGGCGCTTTCCATAGACATCCCTTAAAATCGCAACATGTTCGTCCAGACCATTGGAAAAAAGCTCATGGGCGATGATCTGATTGAGGGTCGACGTATGCAGATCATTCGCCTGTTTCAACAAAACCATTTTATCCAAAATGATCTTGGGGGCCGTCGTCCAGCCGACACGCAAGGCGGGCATCAATGTTTTTGAGGCTGTGCCCATTTGAATAACAAGGCCCTTTTCCTGCCATTGCCCTTTGCCCAGAAACGCCCCTTCAAGCTCTAACAACGAAGGCGGCGGCGGGGCATCATAATACAAGGTCCGATAGGCCGTATCTTCAAAAATAACAACGTCATACTGATGGGCCAGCTCGATAATCCGTATGCGGCGATCTTCCGGAATTGTCATGCCACCCGGATTCTGGAAATCAGGGATAGTGTAAAAAAGCCGCGCGCCTTTTTTAAAGGCTTCTTCCAGACTTT
>NZ_JBLHZT010000039.1:0-33848 GCF_047631475.1 Sneathiella sp.
CAGGAATTGGGATAATGGGCAATCAGGTCCAGTGTTTCGGCGGGATCAAAGCCACCGCTTTCCGGCGTTACCTGTATACCGGCTTTGGCAACAAGTGGAATGCCGTATATGCCCGATCCATGCGTTTGCGGTGCTGCATGAATGACGGCATCTCCCGGATTAATCGGGGTTACATCGGAAAAATAACTGGTCGTGCAGCTAAGAATATTTCTATGGCTCAGCATAGCGCCTTTGGGTTTGCCTGTTGTGCCAGATGTATAAAATAACCATGCCAGATCATCAGGCGCCGCATCTTCAAGAGGCAGCGCAGGCCCTACACATAAAGCGGCATAGTCTGGGTCAGAGATATCAAGAATGGGTGTATCAGAGCCAAGGGGTGCCAGCGTCCTGGCCAATTCGGGTGTTGCAATACATAGGCGGGCTTCGGAATTTTCAAGAATATAGGCGAATTCACTGATATGGAGTTTTGCGTTCACTGGAACCGCAACAAGGCCTGCATGCCAAACAGCAAATACTGAAATCCAGTATTGTGGATGGTTTTTCATGATCAAGGCAACCCGGTCCCCTTTTTGAAGACCTTTGCTGTGCCTTAATCCATAAGCGAGTGCCGCGACCTGATCGGCAAATTGGCGATAGGTTGCGACTATTTCTTTACCATGGGCCAAGGCCGCATGGTCAGGAAAAGTCACGGCTGTTCGAACTAAAAAGTTAGCGATATTCATGTGTCCCCCCGGATCCTTTCAGGATCTCTTTATGGTAGCGGCTCTTTAATGGCCGTTTCCGGTCTTGTCGTATGACCTTCTTTTGTAAGCCACCATAATAACAACAAGCCGGGGATTGCCGCTAGTGTTGTTATTAGAAAAAACTCAACCCAGCCGAATTGTTCAGCAAGCCAGCCGCCCGGACTTGAAAACCAGATACGTGCTGTCGCCATGAATGAAGAAAGTAAAGCGTATTGTGTGGCGGTGTAGGAGATGTTGCACAGGCTTGAAAGATAGGCGACGAACGCGGCTGTTCCCATGCCGCCCGCCAAATTCTCAATCCCAACCGTTAAGGATAAAACAGTAATGTCATTGCCCGCCAGAGCCTGAACAGCAAACATCAGGTTTGAGAAAAGCTGAAGAAACCCGCATACCCAGAGAGTTTTGTAGAGGCCGGTCGCTGCCATTAACCAGCCCCCAAGGGCCAGCCCGGCAAAAGTTGCGATCGTGCCATAAACTTTACTGACATTCGCAATGTCGATCTTGGTGAAACCCAGATCGTAAAAAAACGGTGTGCTCATGACGCCAGCAAGGCTGTCCCCAAATTTATACAGCATGACAAAGAGTAAAATGGGTATCCAGCCTGGCCGCGACATGAATTCGCTTAACGGTTTGAACACAGCGTCAATAATCCATTTTTTATAGGCATCAAGCCGGCGGCTTCCGGGCTCAAACTGAACACTCGTCAAAGCTTTATGTGTTTCAGGTTCGCGGGACATCAAAATGGTGATCACGCCGACAAGAACGAAGGCTGCCATGATGGCAAAGGTGATCGACCAGCTGACTGTCGTCGCTAGATAAAGAGCCCCGGCACCTGACACCAGCATTCCGATACGATAGCCAAAAACGATAGCTGCGGCACCGGCCGCCATACTGCGCTCATCACATATTTCGACCCGGTAGGCGTCGATGACAATATCCTGACTGGCGGAAGAAAAGGCAACCAGAAAAGCCAGGCTGGCGGTCAGAAGAATATTCTCGGACGGGCTGGTCAAACCCAGTCCGACGATAGAAAGGATCAGACAGATCTGTGTCAGGATCATCCAGCTTCTTCGCCGCCCTAAAAGCGGTCCCAAAACGGGCAGGGGGAGTTTATCAATCAGCGGTGCCCAAAGGAATTTGAGGGCGTAAGGGGTGCCGACGCTCGACAAAAAACCAATGGCCGTAAGGGCAGTTCCCTCTTCGCGTAACCACAAAGATAATGTTGTCCCGGTCAGGGCGAGGGGAAGGCCGGATGAAAAACCAAGGAAAAGGATCGCCAGAACGCGGGGATCCCGATAGATGGCAAAGGCTGACAGCCAGTTAGGCAGAGACATTTGAATACTTCTTGATGGCAGAGGGAAAAATCACGGACACTTAGTCTTCGCCATCGTATTTTTGCAGGCTTTCTTTGGCTTTTTGCAGCTCTTCTGTTGTGCGGACCAGTCGTTCCGCCAGAACACGCATCATTTCGATCGACATTTCAGGGAACTCGGTAATCATCCGAAGAAACTGGTCTTTCGTAATTTTAAGGGTGGTTAGTTCGGACGCCGCTTTGATCGTTGCTGTTCTAGGAATATTGATCAGGATGGAAATTTCACCGACCACATCATTTTTTTTCATTGTGGCAACCGTGATCGGACCGGATGGTGTATTGACCACGACGTCCGCTTTGCCGTTCATGATAACATAAGCAGCTTCCCCCATTTCGCCTTGCTGACAGACGAAATCACCGGCCTGAAAAATGACCCGTTCCGAGGTGAAGGCAAGCAGTTTCACTTTCGACGGGTCTGCCTTTGCGAACAAAGGTATCTGTCGTAGGGTTTCCACCTCTTCTCTTAAGTCCACCGGTTCTTTCTCCTATAAATGTTCGTCAGGCACTGAGCAGTTTGAATTGCTCGCCGTTCTTCTGAAGGTGATCAAAACTTCCAGATTCCGTAATTACCCCGCCATTGATGACAACAATATGATCAAACAGATAGGCCATTTCAGGTTTTTCAATCGACCAGATAACTGAACGACCTTCAAACTCTGACAGAATATTTTCAGTGATGCGTTGCTGGGTGCGGTTGTCGAACGTTGCTGTTGCCTGACTGAGAACCAGAATATCTGGTCGTTTTAGAATGGCACGGGCAATACACAATTTTTGTCTTTGATTTTCATTAAGCCGGGCCCCGCCAGCACCAACCTTGAAATCCAGACCAACTTTGATAATCGTCCGTTTCAGTTCCATTTCATCAACGACGGCCGCCAGCAGTCCACCAATTTTTTCAGCCGCTTGTGCAAATCCGTAAGAGATTTTGCCAAACAGGATATTATCCTGAATATTAGCAGCCGCATTATAGGTGTTTTCGTCAAAAAACGCGATGCTGCCCTGTAGATCTTCTGGCAGGTGGTCAACGAACTGTTTTCTGGCTTCGACAATTTTTTCCTGAATTTCTTCTGTAACAACGCCCAAGCGATGCCTTGAGGGGATCACTTTGAACGGCAATGACATAAAACGGAGCCGGTCTTCTTCGCGCAGTTGATGCAGATTGTCGGCATTCACACGGCTGAGAATAGCCTGATATTCTGGCAATTCGTCGGAGGAAATAAATCCATAAAGTTGGAAAAATTCATGATCAGGAGGCAGGTCAGCAAACAATTCAACCATCAGGGAAGCGACCTGAAAGCCCATCTTCAAAAACGAGTCCGTCAGGTCAGCGTCGTCAATGACTTGTTGGACATAAGAGTTCTCGGCAAGGCGTTCCATATCAAAGGCACTGTCAACCGGGGTTCCGAATAACAGGTTTTCGCCCAGAGTGGCGTTTGTATTGTATTTTTCCTTGGAGAAGGCTTCGACCAGATTTGCAAATGCCGTATCCGCAGTCAGCTTTTCATAAAAACGTTTTCTTGCCCCAAGGATCAGTTGGGCAATCTCCGGATCTTCTGTCGGGTCGAGTGTGCTTCTCAGGCCGAATTGATAAACATCTTCTCCCAGATCCACCATGTGCAGGACGTCAATTGCCCGATCATGCAACCCTTTCAGGTCTTCGACATTCGCGCTTTCGAAGTCGATCCAGTCGGCACCAAAATCATCCGGTGAGTTTCCTGTCAGCAGAATTTCTTTGACATCTTCCTCACGGAATTCTTGTTCTTCCCCTTCAAACAGGACTTCGCGCAAGGGGCGGTGCTTTAAGCTGAAAAACAGATTTTCGCCAATGGTGGTGTTAAACACATACCCACTTTGGCCCAGATAGGAAATCCGCCGTCCGATAACGGCTTCCGATGCTTCGGAAAAATCAAGGTTTCCAACAGTTACTTTTCCGCGATCAGGATCAATGAGACGGGATAAAACCTGCGTCAATGCTTCACGGCCGGAGCCTGCCTGTCCAACAATGGCAACCCGTTTGTCGAGAGCCAGTTTTAGGTTCAGGCCTTCCAGCTGGGCCGAGCCCGTATCGTCAGAAAGAACAATATTGCTGGCAACCAACTCACCTTTTAGCTGCGGAATTTCTTCAGGCTCGACAAGCTGGTTGCTTTCATCGCGCATTCCAGCAGGCTCAAACTGTTCGACGACCTGTTCATACTTGATCCGGGCATCCTCACGACGCTGGTAATAAGAGAGCAGCTCTTTCCAGGGGGCCGCCATCTCCTTATGCGCGGAAATCGCCGCAACCAGCGTACCGATTTCAAGATTACCGTTGATAACCATCGTACCGCCAAGCGCGTAGAAGAAAAATGGTCCCAGTTGCTGAATAAAATTGTTGAGGAATTTAATGATGAATTTCAGCAGGTAAATCCGGTACCTGACTTTGAAGATCCGACCCAGCTGATACGTGAAGCTAGCGCGAAGATAGTTGGAGCCGTCATGGACATGTATTTCCTGTACAGCGGCAACGGTTTCACCGATCTGATCAGACAGGACACGAACCAGACGCACCCTTTCCTTGCCCAGTTGGTTGACTTTCTTCTGTAGCTTGGGAATGAAATAGGCCTGCGCAGGATATAAGGCAATTGCTGCGAGGGCCATATAAACATTTTGCACCAGCAGAAAACTCATGATGACAATCAGATACCCGCCTTGAAAAGCCGGGAGCGCAAAGGCTTCACCGATGAAACCGCCCAGCGGTTCAACCTCGGCCGTGATCATGGGAATGATTTCACCCGAGCTTTTCTTGCGGAAAGTCGGCAGGGGAAATCTTAGGATGCGACTGTATAATTCATAGCGCAAGCGGCGCAGCATTCTTTCGCCGGTGACACCCTGATACACATTGATGGCGTATTTAAAACATTGATTGATAATGACCAGCAACAAGAAGGCACTGACCGAAACATATAAAAATTCTTTTTGATCAATTTCAAAGCCAAGGACTTCAACGGGGAAAAGAATGTCTTTTGCCTGAATTGCCTGATCGATGATGATTTTGGGGAGTTCGAGATAGTAGTAGAGAAACGGGAAGGAAGCGAATGACATAAGTGTCAGAATAATCTGCTGCTTTTTGCTGTGTCGCAAAATATACTTATATATGCTGTGTTCCATACAACGCAGTCCATTTCAGCCAGTTACAGATCATCGCATGATCCCTGTCCTGACCATTCCCCAATTTGGTTATAGCCGTTAACACTGTTTCAAAATTAGAGATGATGCAACCATAAATAAGTTCCAAGCCCTGAACACTTTTTTATGAACGGTTTTTTTTGCCCGTGATTGTTGGTTGTAATTCACTAGAACTACGCTTAATCAGGGGAGCAGGATCCAAATATTCAAGGCGTGCAGATTGTTAAATTCAGAACCACAGAATGTAATAACCGTTGTGCTGAAAGGATATCCGCGCCTTTCTGAAACCTTTATCGCGCAGGAATTACTGGCCCTGGAAAAGAAGGGGTTGCGGTTGCATCTGATTTCCCTGCGTCATCCGACGGATAAAACAACCCATCCGATCCACGATGAAATTCAGGCGCCTGTTACATATTTACCAGAATACTTGTATCAGGAACCGGGTCGGATCTGGCGCGCATGGAAGAAAGTCCGACATTTTCCTGGATATAAAAAAGCGAAGTCTATCTGGATCCGTGATTTTTTAAGGGGAATGACCTCCAATCGCGGACGCCGCTTTGGGCAGGCGTTGGTTCTGGCCGCAGAAATGCCGGAAGGTAGCCGCGAATTATATGCGCATTTCTTACATACGCCCGCGTCTGTAGCGCGGTATGCGGCACATATGACAGGGTTGGACTGGTCCTGTTCGGCGCATGCCAAAGATATCTGGACATCTGAAGAATGGGAACTGTCAGAAAAACTGGATGATCTGAAATGGCTGGTGACCTGCACCAGTTTCAACACCAATTATTTGCGAAAACTGGCGTCAAACCCTGAAACGGTCTCTTTGTTATATCACGGGCTTGATTTGTCCCGGTTTCCTGCGGCGCCCGATAAAAACCATATCAACGATGGGCGGGACGCCGCCGCACCCGTAAAAATCATTTCTGTTGGCCGGGCGGTGACTAAAAAGGGATATGATGATCTGCTCGAAGCGTTGGCCATTTTGCCAGACGATCTGCAGTGGCATTTCACCCATATTGGCGGCGGCGGTTTAATGAAAGATTTGAAACGGCAGGCGGCGGAACTTGGATTGTCTGATCGGATTACCTGGCGCGGCGCGCTGTCACAAAAAGACGTTCTGGAAAACCTTCAGGCATCGGATATTTTTGTCCTGGCAAGTCGGATCGCTGAAGATGGCGATCGAGATGGATTGCCCAATGTATTGATGGAGGCACAAAGCCAGAAAGTGGCAGTTGTATCAACAGAGGTTTCCGCTATTCCCGAACTGATCGAGAACGGTGAAAGCGGCCTTCTTGTGCCACAGCGTGACCCAAGGTCTTTGGCGGCGGCGCTTGAAAATATGATTGTGTTTCCGGCTAAACGCCAGGCATTTGTCGATCGCGGGGATGAAATCCTTCGGCAAAAATTCGACGCGTCTAAATGGATTGACAGACTGGCGGCAAAATTCGGACTTAAAACGGTTCCTGAGAAAACAGATATTCCGTCATGAAACTTGGCTTTTACGCACCAATGAAATCACCAAATCACCCTGTCCCATCAGGCGACAGGCGGGTGGCCAGATTGTTGATGAAAGCGTTGCGTGAAGCTGGATTTGAGGTTGACCTTTATAGCGAATTTCGAAGTTTCGACAAAAACGGCGATAAGTCCTGCCAAGAAGAAATTCGTTTAGCGGGATTGGCCGAGGCGGAACGAATAATTTCGGTTTTGGAAAATATAGAACCCGGCGCGCGGCCACAGGCCTGGTTTACCTATCATGTGTATCACAAGGCTCCGGACTGGATTGGCCCAAAAGTGTCGGGACATTTTGGGATACCCTATTTTGTTGCAGAAGCCAGCCATGCGCCTAAACAGAAAGAAGGCCCTTGGGCCATGGGATATGAGGCCGCGGAAAAGGCGATAAAACAGGCGTCGCGGGTGTTTCATATGACCCGTCTGGATGGGGCCTGCCTGAAGCCATTGCTCGACCGACAAGACGCTCTGGTGTATTTGCCACCCTTTCTGGATGAACAGCCCGCGGCGCTTGCCGAAAAGGATGTGGAACGGTTGCTTGAAAATGCTGGATGGGATTGTCAAAAATCGCTCTTGCTGACCGTTGCCATGATGAGAAGCGGCGATAAATTACAATCCTACAGACAACTTGCGGAGGTGAGCCGGCTTCTGGACGGCGAAGACTGGCAGTTGGCGATTGTCGGGGATGGCCCTCAAAAAGACCTTATTCGCTCGTTCTTTGAACCGGCAAAGGATCGGCTTTTGTTTCTGGGTGCTTTGGAGGCTCCGGCGCTTTTCGGTCTGTATAAAAAAGCGGATTTATATGTCTGGCCTGCCCATGGGGAGGCGTATGGCATGACGTTTCTGGAAGCAGCCTCTTGTGGCTTACCCGCTGTGGCGGGAGATATTCGCGGTGTTCCGGATGTGGTGCTTGCAGATAAAACGGGCCTGCTTTGCCCTGCCGGAGATATGCCAGCGTTTGCGGCGGCAATCCGGAAACTGCTGGATGAGCCGCATTTACGAGGACAACTTGGAGAAAATGCAGCCAATTTTGCGCGTGATAAACGGGGGTTGGAGGCTGCTTCATCCGTGCTAAAACAACAGCTAAGTGAGGTTTTATCATGATCCCTTTATTGCTTGTCCGGCATGGAAAAACTGAATGGAACCTTGAAAAACGTATACAGGGGCGGCGGGATATTCCGTTAAGTGAAACCGGACGCAAAGCGCTTGACGGGGTTCGTATACCGGCCCGGTTTCGCGCGTTCAAGTGGGTCAGCAGTCCCTTAAAACGGGCGGAAGAGACCGCTTTGTTACTGGGGGCGCAAACCCTGCATATCGAACCCCGGATTATTGAGATGGATTGGGGGGACTGGGATGGTAAGACCTTATCCGAGCTTCGAGCCCTTTACGGAGAGGAAATGCGCCGGAATGAAGCCAAGGGGCTTCAGATGCAGCCGCCTGCCGGGGAAAGCCCTGCCATGGTTCAGGAGCGTTTGCGACCGTGGCTTAAGGAATTGTCTGAACCGACAATAGCCGTTACACATAAAGGGATTATACGCGCCTTGAAATCCCTGGCTTATAACTGGGACATGACTGAAAAAGCGCCGGTTCCGTTTGATTGGTCCTGCGCGCATTTATTTAAAGTAGACCCGTCCGGCAGGATATATCCTGACCGCGTGAATATTCCTTTGGAGACATCATGACCGAGTTATCGCCCATCCGCGTTCTTTTTTATGTGCAGCACCTTCTGGGGATTGGACATCTTCGCAGAACTGCGACGCTTGCCCGAAATCTGGTGCGGTCCGGTTTTGACGTCACCGTTGTTTCAGGTGGGCACAAGATTGACATCGATCTGGGCGGCGCGCGCCTTGTTCAACTGCCTGCCACGCGGGCAACCGATCTGTTCTTTAAAGAGCTTGTCGATGAAGAAGGAAATCAGATTGATGATGGCTGGCGCGACATGCGGGCCGGAAAATTGCTGGATCTGTATGAAGATGTCCGACCGGATATCCTGATTACAGAGCTCTTTCCTTTTGGCCGCCGTCAGATGCGGTTTGAATTATTACCGTTGTTGAAAGCAGCCAAGGCGTCAGAAAAGCCGCCTCTAATTGTCTCCTCTGTTCGGGATATTCTCGTCGCCCAAACCAAGCCCGGCCGGAACGATGAAATGCTGGCCCTTGTCGAAACTTATTTTGATAAAGTTATGGTTCATGGGGATCCAGAGCTTATTTCACTCGACCGGACCTTTCCGCATACCGCTCGGATTGAGGACCAGATTTTCTATACCGGATATGTGGTTGACCGCACTGGTGTCCGTGGGGGTGCAGAGCCGGTCGGCGCGGGCGAGGTGATTGTGTCCAGCGGCGGGGGAGCCGTTGGCACTGAGCTTTTGAAAACCGCAATGAAAGCCAGGGCAATGTCCTCTGCCCGTGATAAGATCTGGCGCATGATGGTCGGAGCGACCGTCGAAGATGAAGTTTTTGACGAGCTTCGTGGTTTGGCCCCCGCTGGGGTTATTGTTGAACGGGCGCGGAAGGATTTTACCAGTTTGCTGATGAACTGTGATCTGTCGATCAGTCAGGGCGGTTACAACACTGTGATGGAAATTCTCTATGCCGGTTGCCGGGCGGTGATTGTGCCTTATGCGGGGGGCGTGGAGACCGAACAGACGTTACGGGCAGAGCTACTGGCGAAAAAAGGCGTGCTTCATATTGCTAATGAAGCCGGGCTCACACCGGATATATTGGCAGGTCAGGTGGACAGGGCGCTGAAAGGCCCCCCATCTGAAGCATCGATTGATATCGACGGGGGAACCCGGTCAGCGACGCTTCTTAAACAATGGGTTGCAGAAAAAAATGGCTGATTGGGATCTATTGCAAGCCGAGCTGGACGAATGGCTGGACGCTGGCAAGAGGGCGACCTTCTGGTGGCGCGATGACGATCTGAACGAGCCAACAGATGCGTTTATGCGCTTGCTTCAATTGAGGGCTGCGCTGGATATTCCGCTGGGGCTTGCCGTTATTCCAGACCGGGTTGATCCGCATATCGCAGACGAGGCCGATGGCTGCCTGTTTTTGCAACATGGGGTACTGCATCAGAACTTTGCAGACACCGGACAAAAGAAGTGCGAATTTCCAGACACGCGTCCTGTGGACGAAAGTCTGTCGGATATTCTGTCCGGTAAATCACGGATGGAAGAATTGTTCGGTGATCAGTTTCTTCCCGTCTTTGTTCCTCCCTGGAACCGGATCACATCCCGTTTGCTCGGTCCGCTTGCAGAAGCGGGATTTGTTGGTTTGTCGCGCTATAAGGCTCGGGAAAATGCTGTTCATAGCGGGGGGCTTGTTGAAATAAATACCCATGTTGATCCCATCTTCTGGCGCGGAAACAGAAGTGCACTTGACGAGAAAGAAGTGCTTGCTCTTGTCATCCGCCATCTGCAGGCGCGGCGGTCGGGAGGCGTTGATGCGCTGGAACCAACCGGGCTGTTGACGCATCACCTTGTTCATGACGAGGCGATTTGGGAAATTACTTTTAAACTACTGTCCTTTTTAAACAGTCACAAAGCTGTAAGATGGATGACATTTCCCGGCGCTATGGCGCTAGTGGAGTAATCAAAGTGACAGGGGGACGGGTTAAAATTCTGGCGGATGTTGATCCTGAAAAACGATGAAAGTATTTACCTACCCTTTTAAAGAAGTGATGCGCGAATATATGCGGGCAGGAATTGGAATTGGACTAACCGCGCTTCCCCTCTTGTTGTTGAGGCCATCATCTGTCATTGTTTATATATTGGGAGCTTTGCTTTGCCTGTTTATCTTGTATGCTTTAAGAGCAATAAACAGGCATATTGCAAAAGTCTGTATTACGGAAAATAAAATCTGCATAACCGGATTACAGACTAAATGTATTGATTGGGAGGAACTTAAGGCATTCTCGGTTTCCTATTTTTCCACACGTCGTGATGGAGAAAGGGGATGGATGCAGCTTAAGTTGGAAGGTAGAGGTGTTCGATTGAGGATTGAATCCACGATCACTGATTTCGAAGATTTGGTGGAAATCTGCGCAGCCATTGCTGCGGGCAGAGGTCTTTCTTTCAGTTCGGCAACAGTACAAAATCTGGATATTCTTGGCATCTACGCCAATAACCACGGCGATAAACAGCCAGCTAGTTGGGGAAGAAAATAAAGAATGTCCAATGTGTTGCTGGTTCGTGATCTGAAAGTTGAATTTCATGTCGCCGAGGGTGTTGTCAAAGCCGTCGATGGTGTGAGTTTTCGTGTGCCTGAAGGTAAAACCGTTGCGCTCGTCGGTGAGTCCGGTTCTGGTAAATCGGTTATCAGTCAGGCGATTATGTCTATTCTTCCCAAAGCGGCACGGATTTCAAAAGGTGAAATCATCTTTTTTGATCCCCAGAAGCCCGGCAATTTTTATGATATTGCAAAACTGAAACCAGACAGCCGGGAAATGCGCGAAATTCGCGGTGGGCGGATTACGATTATTTTTCAGGAACCGATGACGTCCCTGTCCCCGTTGCATACGATCGGTGACCAGATTTCCGAGGCCCTGCACCTGCACCATAAGAAAACAAAGCAGGAAGGTCAGGAAATCACAATGGATATGCTCCGCTTGGTTGGATTTCCGGATCCTGAAGCGGCGTTGAGCACGTATCCTTTTGAGCTGTCGGGCGGGTTGCGCCAGCGGGCAATGATTGCCATGGCCATGATCTGTAACCCCGCCCTGCTTATTGCAGATGAGCCGACAACGGCCCTTGATGTGACCATTCAGGCTCAGATCCTGGATTTGATGCAGTCGTTGCAGAAGCAGTTGAAAATGGCCATCTTGATGATTACCCATGATCTGGGTGTTGTCGCCAGTATGGCGGACGAAGTGGTTGTCATGTATCATGGCAAGGTCATGGAGCAGGGGACACTGGATGATATCTTTGGTGACCCGCGGCATCCCTACCTGAAAGCGCTTCTGAAAGCTGTTCCGCGTTTTCACATGAAAGAAGGGGAAAAATTGACCCCGATCCGGGAAATCAAACGCGAAAAAGACAGCCGGTTTTTAAGTCAGGCCAATCCACGCAAGCCGGGTGGACATGACGATCCACCGATTTTATCGGTCCAGAATTTAAGTAAAACATTCATAACCCGCAAAACAACGATGCTGGGCAGTAAGCCCGGCGGTACGGTGAAGGCGGTCGATGATGTTAGTTTTTATATAAAGCCGGGGGAGTGTCTGGGACTGGTTGGCGAGTCCGGTTGCGGAAAAACGACCTTGTCAAAACTGATCCTTCGGGCTGTCACTGCGTCAGAGGGGGTGGTGACTTATAATGATCGGGGAACGGATCTGGATGTTCTGCATCTTGGCAAAAAAGAATTGTTCGATTATCGCGAAAAAGTCCAGTTTATCTTTCAGGATCCCTTTTCATCCCTTAATCCGCGGATGACGGTTTTTGATATTATTTCGGAACCCTTGGTTATCCATAATATTGGAAACCAGAAAGAGCGGGAGGAAACGGTCAAGGAATTGATGAACCTCGTGGGTCTGGATATCCGGTTTCTGCGCCGCTACCCTCATTCTTTTTCGGGGGGACAGCGCCAGCGTATCGGAATAGCAAGAGCCCTGGCCCTGAAACCGGATTTGTTGATTTGTGATGAGCCGGTTTCTGCGCTGGATGTGTCAATTCAGGCGCAGATCCTGAATTTGCTGAAAGACCTGCAAAAAGAGTTGGGCCTGACCTATTTGTTCATCTCTCACAATTTGGCGGTGGTGGATTATATCGCGGACCGAATTGCTGTGATGTGCCAAGGCAAGCTGGTAGAAACGGCGCCCCGCGATGTTTTGTTTAAAAATCCGGTGCATCCTTATACCAAACGGCTCTTGGCGGCTGTTCCGGAACCCGATCCGGAACATAAACTGGATTTCGCCCATCTTGTGGAGGAAAAAGCTTCTGATCCAAAAGCCTGGGCAAGCCCGTTTACAGCCAGTGATGAAAGCCCTGCGATGATGTATGATTTGGGGGATGATCATTTTATTCGGGTCCAGAAAGATGCTGATATGTCGGAGTTAAAACTGTGACTGCTCATTTCAGGAACATAAAATTGGCAATAATGATGGCCTGTCTCTGGTGTGTTGCCAGTCTCGGGGTCGCTGCCGCTGCCGAAATCCCTTCTTTGAAAGAACAGGTGGATGCGGGGCAACTGCCCCCCATGGCAGAACGGTTGCCCGATACTCCTCTTGTCGTTCCGCTGCAAGAGGGTCGGACACTTGGCGAGTATGGCGGCAGTCTTAAAACACTCATTGGCAGCGCGTCTGATGTGAAGCTGATGTTTGTCTATGGGTATGCGCGCCTGGTTGGCTATACACAGGATTTGAAAATTGCTGCGGATATCGTTCGTGATTTTGAAGTACAGGATAACCGCGTCTTTACCTTCCATTTGCGCAAAGGTCATAAATGGTCAGATGGGGCACCCTTCACATCAGAGGATTTCCGGTATTGGTGGGAAGATGTTGCTAATAATCCAAAGCTCTCCCCGACAGGTCCACCCTCTGCACTGGCGGTTGAAGATCAGTATCCTGAAGTAACCTTCCCGGATGCGTATACGGTTCGGTATGCCTGGACGCGGCCAAACCCGAATTTTCTGGCGTCTCTTGCCGGGGCGTCGCCGTTGCTGATTTATCGGCCAGCCCATTATTTGAAAAAATTTCATGATCGGTATGTAGATAAATCCAAGATGAGCAAGATCCAGAAGATCAAGTTCAAGTCCTGGGCATCCAACCATAATCGTAAAGATAATCTGTACAAATTTGACAATCCTGAATTGCCAACGCTTCAACCGTGGCGCAACACAACCGCGGCACCGGCCAACCGGTTTGTCGGGGTTCGAAACCCCTATTTTCACCGGGTTGATGAAAAAGGTCGCCAGTTGCCGTATATTGACCGGGTTGTCTTATCCATTTCTGAAAGCAAACTTATTTCCGCCAAAGCGGCTTCCGGGGATGTTGACCTGCAGGCCCGGGCTATTCGTTTGCAGGATGCGACTTTTCTTAAAGCAAATGAAAAGCGCTCGAAATACAGGACCCTTTTATGGCCAACTGTCCGTGGGTCCCATTTTGCCTTATTCCCAAATCTAAACGCCTCTGATCCTGTTTGGCGAAAGCTTATGCGCGATGCGCGGTTCCGGAGGGCGCTTTCGTTAGGTATTGACCGCGAAGAAATCAACGATGTTTTGTTTTTCGGCTTGGCGAAAGAGGGCAATAATACGGTTCAGGAACAGAGTGTTTTTTATTCGGATGAATTGCGAACCAAATGGGCAACGCTGGATATCGAAAAAGCAAATGCGCTTCTTGATGAAATAGGTCTGACAGACCGGGATAACAATGGCATTCGGCTTCTTCCCAATGGCGAACCACTTTTGTTGATTGTGGAAACGGCGGGCGAAAATTCTGAACAGTCTGATGTCTTGGAATTGATCCGGGATTCCTGGAAAGAAATCGGTATTTCCCTGTTTATCAAACCATCCCAACGATCCGTCTTCAGAAATCGTATTTTCGCAGGCGAGACAATCTTATCGGTTTGGGGCGGATTGGAAAATGGAGTGCCAACGCCTGAAAGCAGCCCGGCAATCCTGGCGACGACAAGTCAGCAAAGCTATCAATGGCCGAAATGGGGACAGTATTTCGAGACCAAAGGGCAGTCTGGCGAAGAAGTGGACATGCCAAAAGTTCAGCAGTTAAATACGTTATATTCCAAATGGCTGAACGCGTCCGACACGGCAGAACGAACGAAAATCTGGACAGAAATGTTATGGATCCATGCGGAGGAGCAATATACCATTGGCGTGGTCAGCGGTATTTTGCAGCCGATCGTTGTGAAGGACATTTTAAAAAACGTACCGAAGAAGGCGATCTTTAATTGGGATCCCGGTGCACAGTTCGGGATCTATCATCCGGATATGTTCTGGTTTGATACCAGCCAGAAAACGGGGGCAGAATAATGCCAACTTTACTGGCAATATGTATTTTATCGGCTGATGGGGTAGGGGGAAACTAAGCGGATGTTCAGTTATTTTGCACAACGCGTTCTGGTAATGATCCCAACTCTACTGGTGGTCAGTATCCTGACTTTCATCATTATTCAGTTGCCCCCGGGTGATTATCTTTCCAATCAGCTTCAGGAATTGAAAGCGCAAGGGGAGTCCGCGTCGGCGGCGGCGAAGATTGCGTTTTATCGGGAACAGTATTCGCTGGATAAACCGCTTGTTGAGCAATATGCGATCTGGATGGGATTTTGGCCGGGGCCGAACGGTTTTTCCGGTTTGTTGCAGGGCAACTGGGGACATTCTTTTGCCTATGATCTTCCGGTAAGTGAAGTCCTTGGGGACCGAATGTTCCTGACCTTCGTGATCAATTTCTCAACGATAATCTTTATTTATATCGTCGCCTTTCCCATTGGGGTTTACTCGGCGACCCGCCAATATTCCATTGGGGACTATGGATTTACGCTGGTCGGGTATCTGGGGCTGGCAACGCCGAACTTCCTTCTGGCGATGGTTCTATTATATTACGCCAACTACTATCTTGGCCTGTCGATTGGCGGACTGATGGATGAGCAATATCTGGATCAGCCCTGGAGTATCGACAAGGCCCTGTCGGTTCTGGATCACATGATTATTCCGGTGATTGTTATCGGCACCAGTGGCACGGCGGCCATGATCCGTCGTCTGCGGGCAAATCTGCTCGATGAATTACAAAAACAATATGTCACAACGGCCAAGGCGAAAGGGGTCCCCAAGGTGCGGGCCCTTATAAAATATCCGATCAGGATGTCGCTTAATCCCTTTATTGCCGATATTGGCAATTTACTGCCCGATGTTATTTCGGGATCGGTGATCGTGAGTGCTGTTCTGAGCTTGCCGACAGCCGGTCCTATGCTGCTGGACGCGTTACGATCGCAAGATCAGTATCTGGCGGGATCCTTCCTGATGTTCCTTGCCTTATTGACGGTCATCGGTGTCTTTGTGTCTGATATTCTGCTTGCCATGCTGGACCCCCGGATCAGATTGTCTGGAGGGGCCACGAAATGAGTGATATCAACAACGAAACCGGCAAGACGACAAAGCTCGATCACTGGCATTCGACAGAACCTTTTGATCCCTATTCCGTAGAAAAACTGTCTACAGAACAGGAAAAATTCTATCTGGCGTCGCAATGGAAAATGATGTGGTGGAAATTTTGCCGCCACCGTCTCGCCGTGATCAGCGGTTTGGTTTTGCTGCTATTTTATCTTTCGGTCATCTTTACTGAGTTTCTTGCGCCCTATGAGCTGCATAGCCGTAATACGAAATATATTTTTGCGCCGCCGCAGTCCATTCACATCTTTCATGAAGGTGAAATAAGAGCGCCGTTTGTTTATGGCTATCGCCAGCGATTGAACCTTGAAACATTGCAGCGGGAATACCGGATTGACACAAAGCAGATTTATACCCTGCGGTATTTTTGCCGCGGCGATGACTATAAATTTTGGGGAATGGTTGAAACCAATGTTCATCTGGTCTGTCAGGATGACCAGCGCAAAGCAACCTTCTTCTGGCTTGGGACAGACCGCCTGGGCCGGGATATCCTGTCCCGGATAATTTATGGTACCCGGATTTCCCTCACCATCGGACTGATCGGGATCATTATCAGTTTTACGCTGGGTATTATTCTCGGTGGTATCTCAGGCTATTATGGTGGTTGGATTGATAACGTTATTCAACGAACCATCGAGCTTTTGAAATCCCTCCCCCAACTGCCGTTGTGGCTTGCCTTATCGGCGGCGCTACCGGTGACCTGGTCGCCGATCTGGGTATTTTTTGGA
The DNA here is from genome assembly GCF_047631475.1 of Sneathiella sp. GTDB lineage: Bacteria > Pseudomonadota > Alphaproteobacteria > Sneathiellales > Sneathiellaceae > Sneathiella. The sequence goes on from NZ_JBLHZT010000039.1 coordinate 16,637, forward strand.
TTGACGGTCATCCTTGGATTGCTGGATTGGCCGGGCCTTGCCCGCGCTGTTCGATCAAAATTCCTGTCGTTACGCGAGGAAGACTTTACAACAGCGGCCCAGTTGATGGGGGCCAGTCCGTCCCGGATTATTGGACGCCACTTGTTACCATCATTCGCCAGCCACCTGATCGCCAGCGCCAGCCTTGCTGTTCCCAGCATGATTTTGGGTGAAACAGCGCTTTCCTTCCTTGGATTGGGGTTACGCCCGCCGATTACATCGTGGGGCGTATTGCTGAATGAAACAACCAATATCAATGCGGTTGCGACGACCCCTTGGCTGATGTACCCGGTGGTGCCCGTCATTATCGTTGTCTTGGCGTTTAACTTCTTGGGGGATGGTCTTCGGGATGCGGCGGATCCGTATAAATAAAAGTTTTTGAAACGTTACCGTCAATCGGCTTCGGTGAGGACGACAAGATCTACAAGGCCTGTCACGCCGCCAACATCGCGGGCAGCGCGGATTTCCATCTGTGTGGATGGCGTAAAGCCTTGTGCAAGCGCTTCTTCATAGCTTTGCAATGTAAGCAGGGCAATGGCTTGTTCGGCTTTTGCATGTTTGTCGAGTTTAGCGGCCAGATTGACGGGCTCGCCGATCACCGTATATTCCAGCCGGCTTTTGTCGCCGACCGCGCCAAACAGAATTGATCCCGAGGCGGCGGTGAAACGAATAACCTGGGGTTCAAGACCTTGGGCTTCGCGCTCTTTTGCCCAGTTTCTGGTTTCCACCATCATTTCTTCCATTGCCCGAAGGCAATCGGCAGAATAATGATCTGTTTGTACAGCGGCGCCAAAAGTGGCCAGAATGCCGTCACCGAGAAACTTATCGATTGTACCGCCATTGCGTTGGATGATGGGGACGATCCGGGCCTGATAATCAGCAAGAAGGGTGATCACTTCATTGGCCGGCTTTTCCATGGAAAGGCGGGTAAAGCCTTGCAGATCACAATGCAGGATGGCCGCTTCTCGGGTTTGACCGGTACCCGGCTCAATCCATCCTTCTGAATGGGTGATTTTTTCAGCAATTTCCGGCGAGAAAAAGCGCGACAGGTCTTCTGCAGCGGTTGCCTGAGCAACCGAATTGATCAGCAGTCGTTTTGCCCGGACAATCACCAGTGCGAGAATAAACGTCACCACAAGAATACTGATAATTTTGTCAAACTCAGCACCCAGCAAAATATTGTGGGACATGGTGTAAAGGACATAATCATTGGTAATATTGGCCATTCCGTTACCGGAATGAACGGCATATCCCAGCAACACTGTCCAGCCGAGCGCCGCACTCAGGCCCGCGAGAAGGACATAGCGCACATCAAATCGCAACGCCCGTAACGCTATGAAAATAAAAACATAAAGCAGGGTCGGCGCTTTAAGATAAAAAGAGGGTTCTTGCTCGTACTGGATATGAAAGCTCCAGATCAGGAACATCAGCAACGTCATGTCGGCAATGACAGACAGCGATAAAAACCACCAGGAAAGATGCCGGGTGATGGCAACGGCCGTGCGGATAAGCGTGAATATCAGATAGGAGGCAAGCGCATAGGGCACGGGGGCGAACATGGCATCAGCAGAAAAGGTTTTTGGCGAAAGCGCGTAGAGGGTCGCAAAAACCATAACCAGAAAGAGTTGTACCCAGGCAATCAGAATTTCTGACTGATTTTCCTGTGTTTGTATGGCCTGTTGAACCCGCGCCGGTAATTGACCATCAATATCATTCCCAAGAAGGGTGCGCTTTATTAGAGACAGCATTTTTCTAATATGCCTTGTTCTGAGAAAGATAACAGTAACAACACATCATATTCCTGTTATGTCTCTTTTTTCAGCCAAAGGCTGGTTTCATGCGCGCCGTCCTGAATTGGTAGAGAGCCAACCACACTGCGATTTAGGGCCTCGCCCATATAACGTTGAACATAATAGCTTGAAAACAGAAGATCATAGCCTGCGCTTAGCAACGGGGCGACAACCTGTTGTTCGTTATAACCGCGCCAGTGCCAGCCTTCCGGATAGTCATGGGGCAGGAAAATATCGTGAATATGGACGATGACCCCTTTGGGAAGGGCGGGCAGTATTTCGAGAAAAAGAAAATCAACATCTGTTCCGGGCATGGCGATATGACTGCTGTCTATAAAAAGAATATCGCCCGATGTCAGATCGGAAAAGAGGGAGAGATCGACCTGCTGCACGGTTGTTGGGAATATTTCGACGCCAAGGCTGCTGATATCAGCGCGCGGGGCAGGATCGATTGCGATAAAACGGCTGTTGATCCCGCCGTCCTGAATGGCGCGCATCATGAAACGGGTGGAATGCCCAGATCCAACTTCGATGATGGTCGCCGGTTTTTCATCTCGAACCATGGTATAGGCGGCGGCGGCGTCCAGACGGGGAAACCAGTCCTGTTCCCAGCGCGGGGCGGGGGGGGCTTCCTCTCCAAAAGAGGATAATTCTTCGGAATAGCGGCCCATTCCGTTCAGAAAACGATCGAAACCTTCTTCTTTTTGTTGCATGAGGCGTTGCAAGGCAGCGTACGGCTTGTCCTGCGCTCGGGTCGGCACGGTGTCCGCATACCGGTAGGGAATAAAGAAACCCTGTTTTTTGAGTCCCAGGATCGTTGATAATCCCATTTTGAGGCGTCGCATAGTCATCGGGTACCGGCTGTTGAAATCGCGAATGAACAGAGATTTTGTCAAATAATCAAACCCTGTGTTACAAGTCATTAAAACCAAGAACAAGGGGTAATCAAGTTATGGGCACTTTCTTTTCATCCGATCAGAAGGATCATGTGCTGACAGTCACACTCAACAAACCGGAACAACATAATGTTTTGAACCCGAAAGAGATGGCAGTGTTGACTGACCATCTTCAGGAACAGGCAAAGAATGATGATATTCGGGTTGGTATCTTGACAGCGAAGGGAAAAAGTTTCTGTGCTGGCGCTGATCTGGGTGAGTTAAAAGACTATAATTTCAGTGCCAATCCCTTGGAAATTTTGTCTAACCGGATTGAAAGCCTGCCTTTTCCAGTCATTTGCAAATTAAATGGGGGGGTCTATGGCGGCGGAACGGATCTTGCGCTCGCCTGTGATTTTCGCATCGGCACAACGGCGATGAAATGTTTTATTCCACCGGCTAAAATCGGTATTCACTATCATGCGTCGGGGATGGCCCGCGCAGTTTCAAGGCTTGGCCTGGGACCGTCGAAACGCTTGTTTCTGGCCTTGGAGACAATGCGCGGAAGTGAATTGAAAGAGATCGGATTTCTTGATTATCTGGCCGGGGATGCCGATGAACTGGAGCAAAAAACGCTGGCGTTGACGGCGGATTTATTGGCATTGGCACCGCTCAGCCTTCGGGGAATGAAAGCCACTTTTAATGACATTGCCCGATCTGCTTTTGACGCAGATGCGGCGGTTCAGCGCCAAATGAAATGCTTGGAATCTGATGATTTTGCGGAAGGCCGGGCGGCACTCGCCGAAAAACGGGCCGCAAAGTTCACGGGGGGCTGACCCCCCCGTATTGTGATGATCAGGTGATGGCAAACCGTTGGAGCGTATCAGCAAGATCATTTCCGAAATTCGGACCCCTGCGGATAAGGCCGACATTCATCGGAAGGGCTCGTAAGTCCGGATGATTGGGTTCCAGACTGGTTAAAACAGCCACAGGAATATCTTTGGTTGTGGGCATGGCTGAAAGTGCGCAAGCCAGATCAATCCCTGAAAGGCGCGGCATTACTGCGGTTGTGATTACCAGATCCGGTTTTGTTTCCAAAACAATTTCAAACGCTTCGATAGGATCAAGAACTGTAGATACACGATAACCGCAGGCGGCTAGTTCACGTTCGACAACACGGGCGGCTGTTTTTTGTGGTAAAATCAGGGTTACTTCAGTATCGGTCACCGTAATGTCGGTGACTTCAAAGGTACTTTTATGCGGCAGATCCCGGATAACAGTCGCAATCTCGTCTGGCGGAATAACATCACCATCCAGAATTGCACTGATTCTGTCGCTGAATCGCTGTAGATCCGTTAGATTTTCAGTGGTAATTTTATCAGCCTGCGCCAGATATTCATCCAATCGATGGCTAAGCGGGGTCAGACCCGGAAGATTAACGGCCTTGGCTTTCAGGCGGAGGTTTGAAGCGTCCTGCGCCAGAAGTATTGCAGCTTCCTTCGGGTCAAGCGTTCCGCCCCTTATTTGCTGCATCCGAACTTCCAAGCTTGCTACGACATCTCTGGCCTCATCCAGGGCTTCGATCTCATACTGCTTTTCCAGTTCTGCTTCTGTTAGAATTTTCATTTTAGCACACCGTTGGAATTGAAATAATAGTTGTTCAATCTACGATGTTTTTATTAAGCAATCCCTAAGCCTTAGGATAGAAGGCGATCAGAAAAGTTCAGCATGAGGCCCACCTGTGGCAGGCCTCATTGCGCGGTTCCGGATTACAAAATGAACTTTGACAGGTCGGAATCTGTGGTTAATTGGCCAACATGCTTTTCAACATATTTAGCATCGATAATCACCTCTGTGTCCGGGCTATCGGTTGCTGTAAAGCTGATATCTTCCAGTACTTTTTCCAAAATGGTGTGAAGCCGCCGTGCTCCGATATTTTCAACACTGGCATTGACGTTCGCCGAAATCGCCGCAATTTTTTCAATGGCATCGTCGGTAAAGGTCAGTGTGACATTTTCAGTGTTCATCAAAGCGATATACTGTTTGATAAGGCTGGCTTCCGGTTCGGTCAGGATGCGCTTCAGATCTTCTTCTGTTAAGGCCTGCAATTCCACCCGGATTGGCAAGCGCCCCTGCAGTTCTGGCAATAGATCAGACGGTTTGGCAATATGGAAGGCACCGGAGGCGATAAACAGAATATGGTCCGTTTTGATCGTGCCATATTTGGTGTTTACAATTGTCCCTTCGATGAGCGGCAACAGATCCCGCTGCACGCCCTCGCGACTGACATCAGCACCCTGACGATCACTTCGGGCGCAGATTTTGTCAATTTCATCCAGAACAACAATCGAGCCATTTTCAACAAGCTCTTTGGCTTCCAGAATAATCGCGTCCTCATCAAGCAGTTTGTCGCCTTCTTCGTCGATTAAAACACCATAGCTTTCAGAGACGTTCATTTTGCGCGGTTTGGTTTTTTGCGGGCCGAGTTTACCGAAGATGTCGTTCAGGTTCATCATGCCCATTTGCGCACCGGGCATTCCCGGTATTTCAAAAGTGGGCATTCCGGCATTGCTGTTATCCGCGACATGCAGTTCGATTTCTTTATCGTCCAGTGCCCCTTCTCGCAGCATTTTTCTAAATTTCTGGCGGGTGTCTGAAGAGGCGTCCTCACCAACGAGCGCATCCAGAACTCTTTCTTCTGCGGCAAGTTCGGCTTTTGCCTTGACCATAACCCGCTGATCTTCGCGCACCATGTTGATCGCGATTTCCATCAGGTCGCGGATTATCTGCTCGACGTCCCGGCCGACATATCCCACTTCTGTGAATTTCGTTGCTTCAACCTTGAGGAAAGGGGCATTGGCCAATTTGGCCAGACGGCGTGAAATTTCTGTTTTACCAATGCCTGTTGGGCCAATCATTAAAATATTTTTTGGAAGCACTTCTTCGCGCATGTCCTCAGACAGTTGCTGGCGGCGCCAACGGTTCCGTAAAGCAATGGCCACAGATCGCTTCGCGTCTGCCTGACCTACAATATGCCGGTCCAGTTCATATACGATTTCACGGGGGCTTAGGTTGGTCATAATCTCAGATACTCTCGATTGTAAAATTCCGGTTTGTATAGACACAGATATCGGCGGCAACTTCCATGGATTTGCGCACAATATCTTCGGCTTCCAGTCCGTCGATATCAATCAGGGCACGGGCAGCAGACAAGGCGAAATTACCGCCAGAGCCAATGGCGATAATGCCGTCATCGGGCTCAAGCACATCTCCGTTGCCGGTTAGGGTCAGCGAAACATCTTTATCCGCAACCGCCATCATCGCTTCCAGACGTCTCAGATATTTGTCTGTGCGCCAGTCTTTTGCGAGTTCAACACAAGCCCGTGTCAGATTTCCGGGATGTTGTTCCAACTTGCCTTCCAGACGTTCGAATAACGTAAAGGCATCGGCTGTTGCACCGGCAAAACCAACGATAACATGGCCGCCCGCACCAATTCTGCGCACTTTGCGCGCATTTCCCTTAATGACGGTTTGACCAAGGGATACTTGACCATCCCCTGCAACAACGACCTTGCCGTTTTTTCTGACGGACAGGATTGTCGTCCCGTGCCAGCTTTCCAGTTGTTCAGACATTTAATTTCATTCTTCCAGTAACGTGTCTTTATGAAAGACGATGTAACCATTTTAATTCGTCGGTCAAGGTTGAACCTCCATTTGATCAGAAATCCTGTCACAGATGAAACAGTCAGGCGTTTGTATGTAAACGGCCCGGAGGGGCATAAAATTGGAGACGACAATGAACGCGACAATGCAGCATACCCCGCCTTCCCCAGAAAAACAGGCGAATTTAAAGGCAATCTTTGAAATCCTTGCCTATTTAAAGGTGGATGCCATACGAGATGGTGAAAAGGAGCTGGCCGCCCGTCTGGATTTCGCAATGAATTGCGCAGAAGAGCAGCTTGCAACCGTTTCCCGGGCGCAAACCATCCCGCCTGTAAATACGGGGATCCCTGCAAACTTATAAAAAATATTTCATTTTTTACGACCGAATATCCATTCTCTTTCTGTCAATGCTTGGATTTATAGGGACTTCCTGCTATATCCTCGCGTGACTGCGTCTCAATTTATGCGCCGGAAAGGAATTTTCATGCGTGAAGGTCGTCAAGAACGGATTACGAACGAAACCAAGATTGAAGTAAGCCTCAATCTGGACGGAACAGGTAAATATGATGTGAAAACCGGAATTGGGTTTCTGGATCACATGATGGAACAACTGTCTCGACATAGTCTGATTGACCTTCATATCCGTGCTGAAGGTGACCTGCATATTGACTTCCACCATACGACCGAGGATGTGGGAATTGCAGTGGGTCTCGCCTTTGCAGAGGCGTTAGGCGACCTGAAAGGGATTCGCCGCTATGCCAATGCCCTTATTCCAATGGATGAAACGCTGACACGGGTTGCCTTGGATATCTCCAACCGGCCCTACTTGATCTGGAAAGTTGCTTTTACCCGCGACAAGCTGGGTGAAATGGACACGGAATTGTTTAAAGAATGGTTCCAGGCCTTTGCGCATGGAGCGGGCATTACTTTGCATGTCGAAAATCTGTATGGCGAAAATAACCATCATATCATCGAGAGCTGTTTTAAAGCGCTGGCCCGGTCTTTGCGGGATGCAGTAGAGATTGATCCACGGCGGGCGGATGCTGTTCCGTCGACAAAGGGAGTGCTGGGCGGAAGCCTGTAAGGGTTCAGTCCCGGCAGTGATGGGATGAAGACCTATTCTGTCTTTTATCATATGGACAGACCATTGGATGGTGCGGGGTTGATTGTTGACCGCGACAGCTTTCACTGGTTAGCCTTTCTGTTGCCTGTACTCTACGCGTTGATGAACCGGCTGTGGCTTCCCCTTATTCTGTATGTCGCGGTTATTTTCCTGACAACGATCCTGTTGAACACGTTATCCGTTCCGCAAACGACGGCGTTTTCACTGTCCTTGGGAACAAACTTGATTTTCGCCTGGGCCGTACCCCTGTTAAAAGCCGAACAGAGGCGCAAGGCCGGGTATCAGGAAGCTGACCCGGTGATGGCAAATTCACGGGACGGGGCGGAAAGAATAGCAATACAGGCGTTCAAAGAGCACTTATACAAGACATCCGTAACCTCTGTTGCCCCGGATCTTGCCGGGACGAGTGGAAAAGAAAATGATTACAATAATTGATTATGGTTCTGGAAATCTGCGTTCTGCTGCCAAGGCATTTGAACGGGCCGTTCGCGAAAGGGGCCTTGATCATACCGTCGTTGTGACCAGCGATCCTGATGTTGTTGCGCGCGCCGATCGGATTGTTCTGCCCGGTGTCGGGGCGTTTCGGGATTGTCAGGTTGGACTGAATAGTCTGGACGGCATGTGGGATGCCTTGCAGGAAGCCGTTGTCAAACGCGCGATGCCCTTTATGGGGATTTGCGTTGGCATGCAATTGATGACCAGCCGCAGCCTTGAATATGGGGAAACCGATGGGTTTGGCTGGATCCCGGGGGAAGTAACGGCCTTAAAACCAAATGATCCGTCGCTGAAAATACCGCATATGGGCTGGAATGAACTTAACCTGCAATCAGATCATATTCTTTTGGACGGTCTGAAAAACGGGGATCATATTTATTTCGTGCATAGCTATCATGTCGCGGCCGAGGATCCAAAAGATGTTCTGGCAACCGTTGATTATGGGGGCACAGTGACAGCGATTATTGGAAAAGAAAACATGGTTGGAACTCAGTTCCACCCGGAAAAAAGCCAGGAAGCAGGATTGCGGCTAATCGGTAATTTCCTGACTTGGAAACCGTAAAGGATATTTGGATGCCCGACAGCAATAACAGAATTATCCAACAGCCGGTTATCGAACTGATGACGGAACTAAGTGCTGCAGACATGGACGATCTATGTGATGCTTCCAATCAGGCGATTGTGGATGGGAATGGGTTTGGGTGGCTGACCCCGCCTCAACGGTCCGTTCAGGAAGCTTTCTGGAAAGGTGTCGTTACCATTCCGGTTCGCGAAGTATACTGCGCCCGTCTAGAAGGCTGTATCGTTGGCTCAGGCCAGCTTGTTAAGCCGTTTTCCAATAATGAAGCGAGTGCGCATATTGCGCAAATTTCAACCTTTTTTATCGCTCCGTACGCGCGGGGGCATGGTCTGGCCATTGGACTGTTGGCCGTGATAGAGCAGTCCGCCGCCAAGCAGGGCTTTAAGATCCTTGAAGTTGATGTGCGTGAAACGCAGAAAGCAGCGATTTCCCTCATCGAAAGCAGTGGTTTTAAGCGGTGGGCGACAAAAGAAAAATATGCCTGGAACGGAGAGAAGTTCGTGGATGGCTTTTACTATATGAAAGACCTTCAGGAGGAGGCGTCAACATGAACTTATATCCGGCGATTGATCTGAAGGATGGTAATTGTGTGCGTTTGTTGCGCGGTGAAATGGCGGCGGCGACAGTGTTTAATGAAAACCCGGCAGATCAGGCGGCAGCCTTTCGGCAGGCGGGTTTCAAGCGCATTCACCTTGTCGATCTGAACGGTGCCTTTGAAGGCAAGCCTGTGAATGCATCCGCTGTTGAGAATATCTTGAAGGCAACAGATGTTCCAGCCCAGTTGGGCGGCGGCATTCGTGATCTCGCCACCATCGAGATGTGGTTGGACAAAGGCATTAGCCGTGTCATTCTTGGAACAATTGCGCTGCGTGACCCACAAATTGTGAAAGACGCCTGTAAGGCTTTTCCAGGTCATATCGCGGTGGGCATTGATGCCCGTGATAGTATGGTTGCAGTTGAAGGCTGGGCCGAAACAAGTGAAACATCGGCTTTGGATCTGGCACGTAAATTCGAAGATGCCGGGGTTGAAGCTATTATTTATACGGATATTGACCGGGACGGTGCCTTGCAGGGGGTGAATGTTGAAGCAACCGCAGCCCTTGCACAGGCGATTTCCATTCCAGTCATCGCGTCCGGTGGCGTGGCGTCGATTGATGACATTCAAAATCTGCTGGCAGTGCAGTCCAGTGGCATTGAAGGGGTAATTATCGGCCGGGCCTTGTATGATGGTCGGATTGATCCGACTGAAGCCCTCAAAATGGTGGAGCTGTCAAATGCTTAAATCCCGGGTTATACCCTGCTTGGATGTCAAGGACGGGCGGGTGGTTAAGGGGGTCAATTTTGTCGACCTGATTGACGCTGGTGATCCTGTTGAACAAGCCCGAGTGTATGATGAACAAGGGGCAGATGAGCTCTGTTTTCTGGATATTACAGCCAGTTCTGATAACCGCGAGACCATTTACGATGTTGTAAGCCGCACCGCCGAGCAGTGTTTTATGCCGTTGACAGTGGGCGGGGGCGTACGAACCGTTGACGATGTTCGCAAGCTTTTGTTGGCGGGGGCAGACAAGGTTTCCATTAATACGGCGGCCGTTCATAATCCTGAATTTGTTCGTGAAGCCGCGCAAAAGTTCGGCAATCAATGTATCGTTGTTGCCGTGGATGCCAAGCAGACGGCCCCGGGTAAATTTGAAATTTTCACCCACGGCGGGCGTGAACCAACAGGCATCGATGCGGTCAAGTGGGCGCAACAAATGGCCGAATATGGTGCGGGTGAAATTTTGCTGACCTCAATGGATCGGGATGGCACCCGCGAAGGCTTTAATATCCCATTGACCCGTGCTGTGGCTGATGCTGTCACAATCCCTGTGATTGCGTCGGGCGGCGTTGGAACACTTGATCACTTGGCGGAAGGGATTTTGGAAGGGCACGCAACAGCGGTGCTGGCCGCTTCGATTTTTCACTTCGGCGAACATTCTATTCAAGAAGCTAAAGAAGCGATGCAAAAGGCAGGCGTTGCCGTCAGGCTTTGAGGGGGCATTATGACATATAAGGCAGATATTCTGGACCGGTTGTTTGAGACAGTGGCCGACCGAAAAGATGCGGATCCCACCAGTTCGTATACAGCCAGGCTGTATGCGAAAGGAACCGCAAAAATCGCTCAGAAAGTTGGCGAAGAAGGTGTGGAGCTTGCGCTGGCGGCGGTTCAGAAGAACCGTGACGAGATAATTTCGGAAAGTGCTGATTTGTTTTATCACATGTGTGTCTTGTGGGCGGATGCAGGTGTTGCGCCATCAGAAATATATGCAAAACTGGTCGTGCGGGAAGGCTTGTCCGGACTGGATGAAAAGGCAATGCGTACCGACGACTGACCGGTCGTTATTCAGGGTGTTCCCGCGTTAGCCTTTGTCGATTTGCAGGGTCATTGCGTCTTTTATGATGTGAATGCCCAGTGGTTCGTTTCGGCCCCGGATCATTACTTTTTCGCGAGACGAATTGCCCTCAAAACCCGCTGCGAGTGCCGTTTTTTCCGAGAAAATCAACTGGCTGCCATATTCTTTGTTCATGTTTTCAAGGCGGCTGGCCGTATTTACCGCATCACCGATAGCGGTAATGGATGTTGCTTTTCCATATCCCATTTCTCCAACAATCACAGATCCGATATGGACGCCAATACCAATCTGCAAAGGTTCGCTTAGATCAGATTTCAGGCTTTTGTTCATCAGATCAAGTTCGATGGCCATTTCTTTCGCCGCGCTTAGGGCTTTTCGCGCGGCGATGTCCGGTTTGTCTTCCAGCCCAAATAACGCCATTACTCCGTCGCCAATAAACTTATCCAGATGCCCGCCGGATCGTTCGATGGCTTCGCCCATATGACGGAAATACTGGTTGATCACAAAGACCACGTCATAGGGGAGTTTATGTTCAGAAAATTTCGTAAAGGACCGAAGGTCCGCGAACAGGATCGCGATTTCCTTCTCCTCCCCTTGTAAATATCGTGGTCTTGAAAAGGAATGACGGGCAGTTGCCTTGGCCGGTAGTAAGGGGGCGACCGATAGATTGGAAACCGCCTGAATCTGGCAGGCAAGGCGGGTTCCCTCTGACGCACCAACACGTTTCAGAACAGCAAGTTCTTTGTCGGAGGGGGGCGGCAGGGTATCTTCGCCCGAAATAATTCGGACCCGGCAGGTCGAACAGCGCCCACGGCCGCCGCAAACGGCCGCATGCGGAATGTTGCCAAGCTGACTGATTTCTAAAATTGTTGAGCCCGGCGCTCCTGATATGATGCGTCCATCAGGATAGGTAATCGAAATCAGGGTTTCCCGCCTGAAATAAATAAACCAGAAAATACGGCTGAGCAGCAACGTCATCAAAAGAACAACGATGACAATATAGGTCACTTCCCGGACTTGCAGATACCATTGGTATTTCGCGTCGGTTATGCCAAGGGCATCAAAGAAATTCTGTTTCCAGATGGGATCCCTAAGAAGCGTTTCAACTTCGTTTGCCCCGTTCACAAACCCCGTCAAAGCCAGAAGCGGTAGAATAATTGCAATCGTATAGAGATACGGAAAGGCGTCTTCATACCAGGGTTTCAGGCGAAGCCAGAAATGCAGGCCCAGACATCCGTGGAGCCAGGCCACCAAGGTCCCCGCGGTTTGCATCGCGGCTTGTTCAGGGGCGGCAATCCAAAGGTTGAACAGCACATAGGCATAGCTGTCATGTATGCCGATCAATTCGTGAGAAACTCGGGTGCCGATCAAATGACCGGCCAATAGCGGGGGGATGGCAAGCCCCATTGTGATTTGCAGAACCTCTTTTGCCGGGATGCGTTTATAAGAACGATGGGCGAGGAGTTTTGCAAATACCAGAACCACATGAACCATCATGGCCAGTAAAAGAATGACTGTACCAAGGGGATTTCGCCAGACCGCGACAAAGACGGTACGCCCGGCCTCCATAGCGTCCAGCGAGATAAGCCCCAATGAGTGATTGATAAGGTGCATGCATAAAAAAACCATAAGCACCAGTCCACTATATAATCGGAGTGAACTGGCTCTTACCCAGCGGTGTTTGTCAACAATATCAATGGACGGGTCGTTTTCTGCTGTCATAAGTCCGCCTGTATGGTCTGCAGAAAAGAGTGAGGTGTCCCGTCTGGAGTGTCAAGTAATTCTCTGTTGATCCGTCTGGCGTTACGACAGTTTTTGAGCAATCAGATTTTTCAAAGAGGTTTCCGGACGGGCACCAATGTGACTGATGATTTCAGCGGCTGCAAGCGACGCAATGCGGCCACTGTCGGCAAGGCTATAGCCGTTCGTAAAGCCATAAAGGAAACCAGAGGCATAGAGGTCGCCAGCCCCTGTTGTGTCCACCACATCAACACTGGTATCGGCTTCGACGGTCAGTGTGTTGTCGCCCTGAATGATAACGGACCCTTTGTTGCTTCGGGTAATGCAGGCGATTTCAACGGTGTCGCGCACAGCGGCGATTGCATCGGACAGGTCTTCTGTTTGATACAAGGATCTAATTTCATCCTCATTGGCAAACAGGATATCGACGCCCCCTTTGATAAAGGTCTGGAATTCACCGCGAAACCGATCAACGCAGAAGCTGTCGGACAAGGTCAGGGAAACCCGTTTGCCCGCTTCATGGGCGATCTCGGCGGCTTTTCTGAAGGCGGCTTTACCGCCGTCAGGATCCCAAAGATACCCTTCCATATAGGTAACTTCAGAAGCGGCGATCATGGCGGGATTAATATCGTCCGGACCCAGTTCAACACAGGCCCCTAAATAGGTGTTCATTGTCCGGTGTGCGTCCGGTGTAACCAGGATAAAGCTTCTGGCTGTCGCTGCGCCGTCAGTGCTGCGTTCGGTTTCGAATGTGACGCCCATTGCCTGAATGTCGTGGGCGAAAATGGCGCCCAACTGATCATTTCGTACTTTTCCGATATAGTTGCTTTTTCCGCCGAGGGAGGCAACACCTGCGGCGGTATTGCCTGCCGAGCCACCTGAAATTTCTATAGCGCTTCCCATTTTAGCATACAGGTCTTCCGCCCGGGCCTCGTCAATGAGATTCATAGAGTTTTTGACCAGATTTTCCTGTGTCAGAAAATCATCGTCAATCCGCGCCAGTACGTCCACGATGGCATTTCCGATGCAGGTAGTATCAAATTTATAATCAGCCATGAAGTCTCTCTTGTTTGAGTAAAGCCCGCGCGGAGTATAGTGTTTCAAAGATCAGTTGCAAGGTAGGGCTGTACTTTTATCAAGATTTTTGTCATCAATTAGAACATGAACGAACTGATAAAAATGACTGCGGTTGAAGCAGTAGAGAAGTTACAAGCGGGGGACGTGACCCCGCTGGAACTTATTGACGCCAGTGAACAGCGTATTCGTGAAACAGAGGACGCCGTAAATGCGTTGCCTATTCAATGCTTTGATCGGGCGCGGGACCATGCGAAATCCTTGATGAAAAAAGCAAGGCATAGCGATGATGAGCCCTCGCTTCATGGGTTGCCGATTGCCATCAAGGATCTGACGCCGGTTGAAGGGGTTCGATTTACCCTGGGATCACCGATCTTTGCTGATCAGGTGGCCGCGCATTCCGATATTATGGTGAAACGACTGGAAGAACGGGGTGGTATTGTGGTTGCCAAGGCCAATACCCCGGAATTTGGAGCCGGCGCGCAAACATTTAATGAAGTTTTGGGAACAACGACCAATCCGTTTGATGTGTCAAAAACACCCGGTGGGTCATCCGGTGGTTCTGCTGCGGCATTGGCTGCGGGCCAGGTCTGGTTGGCGCAAGGCAGTGATCTGGGCGGTAGTCTGCGCATTCCTGCCAGTTTTACCGGGGTCGTTGGATTGCGGCCCTCTCCCGGCCGGGTCGCACATGGCCCCTCAACCCTGCCGTTCGGTGTTGGCTCTGTTGAGGGCCCGATGGGACGGACAGTTGCGGATGTTGCGTTGATGCTGGATATGATGGTCGGTGAACATATCGCGGATCCCATCAGCCTGCCCAGACCTGATTACTCCTACCTCGATAAGGTCAAGGCGCCCCGGAAATTTGGCAAGGTGGCCTATAGCCCAAATTTGGGGCAATGTCCGATTGATGGTGAAGTCGCAGCGATCTGCGCAAAGGCTGCCGAGGCGTTTAAAGACTATGCTACCTCTGTAGAGGAAGACTGTTTTGATCTATCAGACGGCGATAACATTTTTCAGACGTTGCGGGCGGCACAATTTGCGGCCGCTCATGCGCCGAAATTAAAAGAACACCGGTCATTGTTGAAGCCGGACGTGATCTGGAATATTGAAGCGGGCCTTGCATTGACGGCCAATGACATTGGCCTTGCACAACGACAGCAGGGGGCTTTATATGCGGCAGTAGCAGAATTTTTCGGTACCTATGATCTGCTTATTTCGCCGACGGTAATGGTGCCACCTTTCAATCACGAAATACGATCCTTGTCAGAAGTGGAAGGGGTCAAGTTTGACAATTACGTCGCTTGGCTCGCTATGACATATCTGCTGACCAATACAAGTTGTCCAGTGATTTCGGTGCCGTGTGGAATGACCCAATCCGGTTTGCCTGTTGGTTTGCAGATTATGGCGCCCGCCCACCGGGAAGATCTGGTATTGCAGGCGGCCGCGCTTTTTGAAGCTGATCACGAATATTCTAGATTGGTACCGATTGATCCTGTTTTAAAATAGCAGAATCGTTAGGAAAGACGTTGCACTGAGTGTCGGATACGCCTACATGATGCAGCATGAAATTACATTCCGGAGGGGAGCAGTCGCGTGATTGACGCTATTGGTAAAGCTATTGCACAGATGAGCGATCCGAAATTTCGGTCGGTTCTCATAAAATCCATTCTTGTTTCCATACTGGCCTTTGCGGTTACAGTGATCGCTGTGATGGAACTGGGTGATTTTATTCCGCGTATGGAAGGGGACGGGTTCTTTACAGATTTTGTGAACGGTTTAATTGCTGTTCTGACTGGGGGGGCTGCTTTTATTATTGCGGGCTTTGGTTTTCCTATTGTGATGAGTGCGGTTATCGGCATTTTTCTGGATGACATTGCCGATGCTGTGGAAGCCAAACACTATCCGTCTCACTCAAAAGCACGGGATGTGCCGCTTTGGTCGTCGATCTGGGATAGTGTGAAATTTCTTGGGGTGATTGTGTTATGCAATCTTGTTGCCCTGCCACTGTATCTTATTCCTGTGATCAACCTGTTCGTTTATTACCTGTTGAACGGCTATCTCTTAAGCCGTGAGTTTTTTCAACAGGTGGCTATACGGCATCACGATATGTCAGAAGTGAATAAACTGCGGAAGATTGACGGGTTTGAACTTTTCCTAATCGGTGTCGCGATTACCTTTTCACTGACCATTCCAATCGTCAATCTGATTGTGCCCATCATTGCAACGGCTGCGATGGTCCATCTTTATAAAAACCGGGCCGCCAAGAAAACGGCCACGGCGGTTGACGTGGTATGATCCTGTCTCTTTTAAAATGGGTTGTCCCTCTTGCTTTTCTTGCGCTGACTGCTTGCGGAACACCGCAGCAGGCGGTGCAGACGGAAGAGCAGAAGGAAATGCAAAAAATAGCGAAAGAAGTCAGTAAAGCTAAAGAGGAAGCGGCTGCCAAAGGGGACGCAACACCCGCAGTGACGGCTGCCATTCCGCCAGAGACTGACCCAAACGTTAGGGAAGAGCCTGAGCCGGAGATCCCGAAAGTCAGTGTTTTAATGGGTAAAACCATTTCCGAGATCAAAGCCGTTTTCGGGGATCCGGCTCTTCGGCGAAAAGATAAGCCAGCAGAGGTTTGGCAATATTTAACCAGTGAATGTGCCCTGCATCTGATCTTCTATCCGGAAACGGACAAGAAAACAGGGAAACTTACGGTACAGCATATTGCCATGAATGATCGGAAGAAAGCCTATCTGTCGGATGCGCGGGCCTGTTTTGGCAGTCAGCTGAAAAAAGTCGGCGAGCATGCCGAAATTCTGAGCTAAACATCACGCGATAGTGGTTTTCCCTTTAAAAGAACACAGGTCTTCAACCAGACAATTCGGGCAATCAGGTTTTCTGGCTTTGCAGACATATCTGCCGTGTAAAATCATCCAGTGATGAGAATGCCGCAGATATTCTTTTGGGATGACTTTTGCGAGTTTCTTTTCGACCTCTAACGGGGTTTTTCCTTTGGCCATCCCAGTTCGGTTCCCCAGCCTGAAAAGATGGGTATCAACCGCTATCGTGGGCTGGCCGAACGCAATATTAAGGACGACATTGGCTGTCTTGCGGCCAACACCGGCAAGGGCTTCAAGTTCTTCGCGGGTTTGCGGGACTTGGCTTTGGTGATCGCGGATCAGCGCTTCGCAAAGTTTGATGACATTTTTAGCCTTGGTTTTAAAAAGTCCGATTGATTTGATGTAATCTCGGACCGTATCCTCGCCCAGAGCCAGCATTTTTTCAGGCGTATCCGCAACCGCAAAAAGCGGCCCGGTTGCTTTATTGACCCCAACATCCGTTGCCTGTGCAGAAAGAACAACTGCAACCAGCAGGGTAAACGGGTTTACGTAATCCAACTCACCTTTCGGTTCTGGATTGGCTTCGCTCATACGGCGAAAAAATTCGTTTAT
>NZ_JBLHZT010000040.1:0-33254 GCF_047631475.1 Sneathiella sp.
TTTCGGAACCGTAGACAGTTTTCTTCTTTGGAAACTGACAGGAGGGAAAGTCCATGCGACGGATGCAACAAATGCAAGCCGGACCTTGATTTACGACATTCACAATGGCGAATGGTCATCAGAGCTGCTGGACATTCTGAACATCCCGCGCTCATTATTGCCCGAAGTAAAAAACAGTTCCGACGACTTTGGCGATCTGAACCCCGACATTTTTGGTGGGACGACAAAAATCGCAGGAATTGCGGGTGACCAGCAAGCCGCTGTCGTTGGACAGGCTTGTTTCAAACCCGGCATGATGAAATCGACCTATGGAACCGGCTGTTTTGCCCTATTGAATACCGGTGACAAACCCGTATTGTCAAAAAATAAAATGCTAACCACCATTGCCTACCAACTAAACGGGCAACCAACCTATGCTCTGGAAGGCTCCATTTTTGTAGCAGGATCCGCCGTGCAGTGGTTACGGGACGGACTAGGTATTATTGAAGAAGCCTCTCAGTCCGGTAACCTTGCAGATCAGGCTGACCCAGAACAAAATGTCATCATGGTTCCGGCTTTCGTCGGGCTTGGCGCCCCCTACTGGGATGCTGAATGCCGCGGTGCGATATACGGCTTAACCCGGGCAACCGGGCCGTCTGAACTTTGCAAGGCTGCGCTAGAAGCAGTGTGTTATCAAACACGCGACCTGCTGGAAGCCATGAAAGCAGATGCGGGAGAAGATCTGGAAACTGTTTTGAGAGTTGATGGTGGGATGGTTGCTTCCAGTTGGACAATGCAACGTCTGGCCGATCTATTGGGAGCGCCCGTGGATCGCCCGTCTGTTCTTGAGACGACTGCCCTTGGCGCGGCCTATCTTGCCGGGCTTCACGTCGGCTTTTACCCGGAACCCGAGGCATTTTCAGAATTGTGGAAACTGGAAAACCGATTTACACCAGATATGGCAGACGACCAACGGGACCGTTCCTACGCCGGTTGGAAGGATGCTGTTTCACGAACTGTGAGTAAATAAACATGCATATTGATTATTATTACGCGGCCCATTCTGCCTACGCTTATCTCGGCGCGGCGGAACTCTATCGTATCGCGAAAGAGGCCGGGGCAACGATTGTTCATAAACCGATGGACTTGCGGGCCGTAATGCCTGCGTCTGGATCCATGCCCATGACAAGCCGCAGCAAGGCGCATATCGACTATTTTTTTAATCGGGAGATAAGCCGGTGGGCGGAATATAGAGAAATTCCTGTGATGTCGAAAATTCCAACGCATCACGCCAATGAAATTCACTTGGCGAACCGCTTGCTGATTGCTGCGGATCAGGCAGAGCTGGACATTAACCGTCTATCCGAAGAAATGCTGCGCGCCCACTGGGTTGATGATGCAGACGTTGCGTCACCTGAAGACCTCCGAAAAATCTGCCAAGCCGTGGATATTGATCCAGAGCCTTTGTTTTTAGCGGCAGAGACACAAAGCATCAAAAACACGTACGAGAAAAACACAAACGACGCGATCAATCTGGGACTTTTCGGATCTCCCGCCTATATCGTCGGAAATGATATGTTTTATGGTCAGGACAGACTGGATTTTGTCGCCCGGGCATTAAAGAAACCGTTTGCCGGGAAATGGCCCATAGACTAGGCCTCTCCCCGGCTTAAACGGCGATGGATTATAGATCGATCCGTTTTTCAGTCGTTGGATCAAAGAGGTGAATATGATCGCGGGTAATAACAACAGGCAAAACATCGCCTGATTTAACCTGCTGAATACCGCTCATCCGGACCGTCATATCCGTTTGGTCATCCCCGATATGACCATGGATCAAGGTATCTGCGCCAAGATGCTCAACAAGGGTTACGATTAATGGAAAGCTATCCACGTGACCCTCGGCAAGTTCCAGATGCTCAGGCCGCACACCGAGCACGACTTTCTGCCCTGCCCGGTCGGGCAAACCCGCACCGCCCAATGGCAGTGTGATCTGATCCGTGATCATAATGGACTGACCATCTTTACTCATTGTCTTGGTCATCATATTCATGGCAGGAGAGCCAATAAAACCGGCAACAAACAAAGAAGCAGGACGTTCGTATAATTCAATGGGCGTCCCAAGCTGTTCTACATTTCCCCCGTTCAGAACCATCAATCGATGGCCCAGTGTCATCGCTTCTACCTGATCATGCGTCACATAAACACTTGTGATGCCCAGATTTTCCTGAAGACGTTTGATCTCGATACGCATCTGCACCCGCAATTTGGCATCGAGATTTGACAAAGGTTCATCGAACAGAAACACGCTGGGCTTACGAACAATAGCACGCCCCATGGCCACGCGTTGCCGCTGACCACCACTTAACTGACGTGGCTTTCTGGTAAGCTGCTCATCTGTCAGCTCCAGAATATTCGCGGCATTACGGACCCGCTCGTCGATTTCAGACTTGGGAAGACCCATGATTTTCAAACCATAGGCCATGTTGTTATACACAGTCATATGCGGATAAAGCGCATAATTCTGGAACACCATCGCGATATCACGCTGGGAAGGTTCCAGATTATTGACCGTGCGGTCACCAATCTTCAATTCACCTTCCGTGATACTTTCCAACCCGGCTATCATCCGAAGCAATGTGGATTTACCACAACCAGACGGTCCTACCAGGACGAGGAATTCTCCATCTTTGATATCGACATCCACGCCATGAATGGCCTTGAAACCATTGGGATAAGTCTTCTGGAGATTATCAAGTTTTACACTTGCCATTTCTTACCTTCACTTCTTACTTTTCGGTTTCAGTCAGGCCTTGAACAAAAAGCCGCTGCATAAAAATTACAATCGCTACAGGCGGGAGTACCGACAACAAAGCCGTCATCATAGTGATATGCCATTGGGGGGCTTCTTCGCCGCCTTCCAGCATTTTCCCGATCTGCATAACGATGGTGTACATATCCTGATCTGTTGTAACCAGTAGAGGCCAAAGATATTGGTTCCAGCCAAAAATAAACAGGATGACAAATAGGGCCGCAATATTGGTCTGCGACATTGGAAGCAAAATATCCTTGAAGAACCGGAGCGGTCCGGCACCGTCAATTCGGGCCGCCTCCAGAAGCTCATCAGGAACCGTCAAAAACACCTGACGGAACATGAAAGTTGCCGTAGCTGATGCAATAAGAGGAACCGTTAGTCCCCAATAATTGTTCAACATCCCCAAATTCGCAACCACTTCGAAGGTTGGCAAAATGCGGACCTCTACAGGGAGCATCAGGGTGATAAAAATCATCCAGAAAAACGCCATCCGGAAAGGAAAACGGAAGTAGACGATGGCAAATGCGGAAATAATCGAGATGGCAATTTTACCCGCTGCGATCATAAAGGCCATGATGAAGCTATTGACCAGCATATAGCCGACGCCAGAGCCATCTCCACCCCACAACCCCTTATTCAGGGCAATGTCCAGATTTTCAAAAAAGTGACTGCCCGGCAGCAAGGGCAACGGTAATTGTGTCATTCTGATTTCGTCATGGGTTGCCGCAACAAAAGTAATCCAGAGTGGAAAGGCCACCATAACGACCCCGAAGATCAGGATCAGGTGAGACACAACAGTAAGAAGAGGTCTGTTTTCAATCATCAGTAAGACACCTTCTTCTCAACGAACCGGAACTGAATAACAGTCAAACCAACGACGATGCACATCAGGATCACTGACTGAGCAGCAGAGCCGCCCAAATCAAGCCCGACAAAACCGTCATTATAAACTTTATACACCAATATATTCGTCGCGTTGGACGGTCCGCCCGAGGTTACCGCGTCAATGATACCGAAGGTTTCAAAGAAAGCGTAAACCACGTTGATGACCAACAGGAAAAACGTCGTTGGTGATAATAATGGAAAAATAATCGTCCAGAAACGCCTGACCGGTCCTGCCCCATCAATGGCGGCGGCCTCGATCAACGATTTTGGAATGGACTGCAAACCGGCGAGGAAAAACAAGAAGTTGTACGCAATCTGTTTCCACGCTGATGCGAGAATAACAAGCGCCATGGCTTCGTTGCCGTTCAATTTATGGTTCCAGTTATATTCTATGAATTGCAAGGCATAAGGCACGATACCGATGGTCGGATCAAAAATGAAAAACCACAGTGCGCCTGCCGCAGCAGGGGCGACAGCGTAAGGCCAGATCAACAGCGTCCGATAAACACCGGAGCCTTTAATAACGCGGTCAGCCATAACAGCCAGGATGAGGGAACTTCCCATCGAAACACTGGCGACAAGAAATGAGAAAACAAAAGTTCTTTGAAACGATCCCCAATAATGTGGGTCTTCGAAAAGTTCTTCAAAATTCTGAAACCAGACGAACTCCGAACTCAACCCGAAGGCATCCTCTACAATCAATGACTGGTATAAGGCCTGACTAGCGGGCCAGATAAAGAATATTATGGTGATCAGAATCTGGGGTGCCACTAGCAGATAGGGCAGCACGGATGGCCTGAAATGCACACGTTTCAACATATGGGATTACCTGATATATGCAAAAATCTGCCGCGCGATCTCTCGCGCGACAGATACTTCCGGGAGGAAACTACTTGTTCGCTTTTTCAAACTTACGAAGAAGTTTATTTCCGCGCTCAACAGCAGCGTCAATACCCTCATCCGCTGATTTGTCACCTGACCAGATGGCTTCCATTTCTTCGTTAATGATATCCCGCACCTGTACGAAATTACCGAAACGAATACCGCGTGACGCTGGCGTTGGAGTATTCAGGCTAAGCTGTTTAATAGCAGTGTCTGTACCAGGGTTGGAGTCGTAGAAACCCTGTTTCTTGGACAGTTCATAAGCAGCATTCGTGATCGGAACATACCCTGTTCCCTGATGCCACCATGCCTGCACTTCAGGAGAAGACAAATATGTCATGAACTGGGCAACACCTTTGTAATCGCCTTTGTCACGACCTTTAAGAACCCAAAGAGTTGCGCCGCCAATGATTGAGTTTTGTGGTTTCGCAATCACATCCTCGTAATGCGGCAGCATGGACTGACCAAACTCAAACTTGGCCTGCTTTTTGATAGAACCATAATAGGCTGAGGAGTTCATCCACATGCCACATTCCTGGTTAATGAAAAGTGGCAGGCTGTCACCGCGGCGACCGCCATAAACGAACGTGCCGTCTTTGGTCCAGGACGCAAGGTTGTTGAAATGTTTTTTAACGGAATCGTTGTTGAAAGTGAAAGTGGTATCAATACCGGCGAAACCATTTTCCTTTGTGCCCATTGGCAGATTATGCCATGCACTAAAGTTTTCAATCATGACCCATGACTGCCAACCGAAAGAGAAACCGCACTTATAGCCCGCACCGCGAAGCTTATCAGAAGCGTCTTTCATTTCTGTCCAGGTTGCAGGGACTTTCGAAATACCAGCTTTTTTGAACGCGTCCTTGTTATACCACAAAACAGGTGTAGAACTGTTGAACGGCATGGACAGCAGTTCACCACCAGATGTCTGATAGTAACTGATCACGGCTGGCAGATAGTCTGACTTATCAAACTTTTCGCCGCCATCTTTCATTACCTGTTCAACCGGATAAATGGCACCTTTTGCAGCCATCATGGTTGCAGTACCAACTTCAAAAACCTGCACGATATGCGGCTGTTTTTTCGCGCGGAACGCAGCGATAGAAGCCGTCATTGTTTCGGTGTAGTTCCCTTTAAAGGTCGGTACAACTTTGAATTCTGATTGAGTTTTGTTGAAATCGTCAGCAATTTTGTTGACGCGTTCACCGTTGGCACCGCCCATAGCGTGCCACCACTGAATTTCTGTTGCAGCAGAAGCAAGTGCTGTGCTTCCTGCCAGTGTGGCCAGCACTGCTGGCGCGATGAATTTCTTCATTATAGACATTGTTCTTCCCTATTGGTTGATAGCCTGAATTTGAGGAATTCAATTCCAGAATCTTTATTTAATTAACGGAGACAACCATCCTCCCTCCGTTAACAATAAAAGGATTTATCCTCTCATCAATGACCGTTTAATGACAAAATACCGTTCTGGCGGTTTGAGGTTCATTTTTCTTCGCTTGTCATAACAAATGTGAATGTATAAATAACATGGTGTTATGGATACCTACATTCGAACAGAAGAAAATTTATGATTCGCCTGCGACAATTGGAAGCTTTTCGTGCTGTTATGATTACCGGTGGCGTCACAGCGGCCGCAAATATGCTGAATATTTCTCAGCCAGCAGTGAGTCGGTTGATTTCAAGTCTCGAGGAAGGCATGGGAATCCCGCTCTTCGAGCGGCGGCAGGGTCGGCTACATCCAACCTATGAAGCGAATTTCTTGTTGGGAGAAGTCGAGCAGGCGATTGTAAATCTTGAACATATTACACAATTGTCTGACGATATTCGAAACCAGAAAGCAGGACATTTGCGGATCGCCTGCCTCCCAGGTTTTGCAACCTCCCTCATGCCGTTGGTGATGGCTGAGTTTTTGCGGGACAGACAAGACGTGACCCTGACAATCCAAACCCGCTCATCAAAGAGGGTACGGGAATGGATTGCTGCACAACAGTTTGATATCGGTGTCGCTGACGAATTTGAGGGGCATAGCGCGGTTTTGCACGAGTCAGTGGACATCCGAACAGTCTGCGCACTCTCACCTCAACATCCACTGGCATCACAAAAATCCATTTCAGCAGCTGATTTAAGCGGAATGCCGATGATTGTTCAGGATCGCAGCAATCGTTTCTTTCACCAATTAAAAGCGGCCTTCGATGACGCTGGTGCGGAACTTGTTTCGCGGGTTGAAGTCCGTCAGTTTGCGACAGCATGTCTTCTGGCCAAACATGGAACCGGGGCTGCGGTTGTCAGTTCTATTGATGCCGCTGAATATGTGGGAAATGGTTTGATCACCCGTCCGTTTGATCCACAAATCCCGTTCCGGCTCGACATTCTATGCCCAAAATATCACCCCAGGTCTCTCCTTCTGCAGGACTTCATCAAGCATTTTCGAAAACGGCTGGAACCCTATACCTTGTCGTAGCAATGTTTCACGGCAATCTCACCGATGCTTGATCAAAGTTGAAAAGATGTGGATTTTACTGGCATCCGCCACGCCCTATATACCCTTTATCAGGCCAATGGTCGGTGCATCCCTCGCCGACCAACGATAAAAAGACGGCTTGATACCAGTGGCTTTGATTTTCCTGTTGTAAGGCGGCGCTCCCCTGCCCCCTTACCAGGTGTCCACGAATGTGCGCTTCCTTCCTTTTCCCCGGGTTGGAAGCGCCGCCGCTTGCAATGCCAGCAAGAGACGCTGGCGTGTATCCGCCGGATCTATGACATCATCTATTTCCATAAAGGCCGCCGCATTGACAGCCTTTCCGCGCAAATATGCCTCGTCCACCATTGTACGGAACAAGTGCTCTCGCTCTTCTATATCCTCTATCGCAGCGAGTTCTTTTTTATAGCCGAGCCTGACAGCCCCTTCCAAACCCATCGGTCCCATTTCACCGGTTGGCCAAGAGAAACAAGCAAAAGGCGCATGCATTGAACCGCCGCCCATAGCTTGCGCGCCCAATCCATATCCCTTGCGCAAAATTACCGTGAAGAACGGGACGGTGGCGCTTCCCGCGGCGACAAATAGCCGGGCCGTTTTACGAACCAACGCTGTTTTCTCAGCATCCGGTCCCACCATAAATCCAGGTGTGTCACACAAGGTCAGAATAGGAATATCAAATGCATCGCAAAGCTGAATATGACGGGCGGCTTTTTCAGAGCCGTCCGCATCAATTGCCCCGCCCAAATGCATTGGATTATTTGCAATCAGACCAACGGGCCGGCCCTCGAGACGAATGAACGCGGTAATCATGCCTTTGGCGAAATCCGGCCGCAACTCCAGAACAGATCCTTTATCCGCCAGAATTTCAATGACTGACCGTATGTCATAAACCCGCAGCCTGTTTTCCGGGATAGAAGCCCGCAGCAGACGCTGATCAGCAACGTCAAAATCACCAATGGTTCCTTGAAAATAAGACAATGCCTTGCGGGCAACTTCTGTTGCCTCCTGCTCGTCTTTTACAACCACGTCAATAACACCATTGGGCGCCTGAACGGAAACGGGGCCCACTTCTTCCGGCGTATAAATCCCCAGACCGCCGCCTTCAATCATCGCAGGGCCACCCATGCCAATAGAAGTATCTTCCGTTGCGATCAGAATATCACTCACCCCCATAAGGGCTGCGTTTCCAGCAAAGCATCGCCCCGAAGCCACACCGATCCGAGGGACCAACCCGGACAGGCGCGCATAGGTCTGAAAGGTTGGCACGTCAAGAGTAGAAGCTGCGTTGATATCCACATCACCGGGGCGTCCGCCGCCCCCTTCCCCATAGAAAACTATCGGAAGCTGCCGTGCCTCAGCGAGATGCAAAAGCCTGTCAGTTTTCTTATGGTTCATGACACCCTGCGTTCCAGCGAAGACCGTATAATCGTATCCCAGAACAACAGCGGCAGAATGCTCTTCGCCAAAATGGTCGCCATTAATGCTGGCGGTGCCTGCAACCATACCATCCGCCGGACTTATTTTTTCAAGCGTTTCAACACTATGCCGGGATCTTTGGGCCGCTACATTCAAGCTGCCATATTCAGACAAGCTTCCCGGATCAATAAGCTGATCAATATTCTCCCGGATTGTCCGCTTTCCTTTTGCGTGCCGTTTTGCAACCGCCTCATCGCGTGCATCGTCCAGAACTGCGGCCTGCCGATCCAGTAAAGCTTTTAAATCAGGGCGGATGAAATCAGGATCAACGGTTTGTTCCTGCTTACTATGATCTATTTCGATCTCTCTTGGCTCTAAATATAACATGGCCGCCTGCTCAAAAACCGTCTGGCCAATAGCAACCGGAACACCGACAACGATCCCTGTATGACTGGAGATTACCTGATGTTCCATTTTCATGGCCTCAAGAACAGCGACCACTTGGCCTTTGGCAACTTCTTCACCAGAAGCAACCATAATATCGACCACGGTTCCCATCAAATGAGACTGAATAGAGACCGCCCCCTCAGGCGTTGTATCCGTGCCAATTTGCGACTGAGCAGGCACTGAAACCATTTCATCTTCATCAGCCTGAACCGTTTTCACGATAGCCTCGATATTTTGATCAATAAACCGGGTTGTTAGCCGGCCCTTTTTAACGGTTTCATTGTCAACCAACGCCCTCATAAAAGGCAGACTGGTTTGAAGGCCTCCAATCCGATAGGCCTGTAACGCATGAGAGAGATCTCTCAAGATCTGGGGATAATCCGCCCGTGAATTGGAAACGATCAATTTCGAAATCATGCTGTCATAACGCGGGTTGACCTGCCATCCGGGATAGGCTGCACCATCCATGCGAATTCCGCGCCCCTGCGGCGCTTCGTAATAACTGATTTGCCCGCCCGATGGCTTGACCGATCCGTCCGCGTTCAATGTCTCTGCATTAATGCGGGCCTGCACGGCGTAGCCTTTCACCATCAGGTCATTCTGACGGACGTCCAGCGCTGCCAGGCTCTTCCCCCCGGCAATTTGCAATTGAAGCGCCACAAGGTCCAAATCCAGAATTTCTTCTGTGATTGTATGCTCCACCTGAATTCGGGGATTTGCTTCCATAAACGCAAAGGTTTCATCAGTCGTGGAAACCAGAAACTCGAACGTTCCCAAACCTTTATAGTCGACAGCGTTGGCCAGTGTTAATGCCGCCTCGCATAACGAGGATTTCAAGTGGTCAGGAAGATGAGGCGCAGGTGCAATTTCTAAAACTTTCTGGTTTCGGCGTTGCAACGAACAGTCCCGCTCGTGCAGATGAATAACGGTATCACCATCACCCACGATCTGAACTTCAATATGTCGGGCATCGGTCATGCATCGTTCCACATAGAGCCGGTCATCGCCAAAGGCAGCCTTCGCCTCAGCCGCGGCACTTTCAAAGGCTTCGGGAATTTGCGAGATGTCATCGACCAGACGCATACCCCGACCGCCGCCGCCCGCCAGCGCCTTGATAAACAATTCACTGCCGTCTTTCAGCTTTTCGAAAAATGAGGTCGCCTGCTCTATCGTTGTCGCTTCATTTGTTCCAGCAAGAACAGGAACCGAATGTTTTATTGCTAAGGCTCGCGCAGCGCTTTTATCGGCAAGAGCGGACAAACTGGCCTGATCCGGCCCGACGAATAAGATCCCTTCTTCTGCACAACGGGCGGCAAAAACCGGATTTTCACTTAGAAAACCATATCCCGGATGAATAGCATCCGCCTGACATCTTTTTGCGGCCAGAATAATCTGTTCAATATCAAGGTACGCCGCAGGCCCAACACCGGGTATGCACTCAGTATTCGCGATGCGTTTCACATGCAGAGAAGAAAGATCATCCTCTGGGTAAATTCCAATACAGGTCATGCCAAGAGAATGAGCTGTGCGGGCAATGCGCAGGGCGATCTCACCCCGATTGGCAATCAGTAGACGCTGAATAGACATGTTCCTCCAACTGCGACACGCTGGCCGCTTATTCTTGATTTTGGAGGTATGCTACACTGCCTTGAGACGAGAGGAAAGACGGTGTTTTCTACTTAAGCCGAATGTTGTTTCGCGGCCGCCATTATGGTTTTAACCATGGAAAATAAACCGTTGCTCCGTGAAGGCGATAGATGCTGGTTTAATCCCAGTTCCTGTAGGAACGCGGGATCAGTTGCCAAGATCTCTTCGGGTGTCCGATTGTGATATACCGAGAGAAGAAGTCCGATCAGCCCACTTACGATCATGGCATCGCTGACCGCCAGGATCTGAAGGCGCCCTTCTTTCATATGTGACACCAGCCAAACCTGTGATTGACACCCCTCCATCAGGTTTTCATCAACACGCAATTCTTCTGGAAAAGAAGGGAGTTTCTTTCCCAAATCAATCAAGTATCCATAACGATCCGTCCATTCTTCCAAGAACATAAACGCATCTTTGAGGTCCTGAATTGTATCGGCGGCAGTATTTGCTGGGGCTGACATAAACGATCTTTTCCCTTTGTTCAACACAGGCTGAAGGCTTTAGCAGCTTTCCCTATTCAGGAAAACCCCATTCCAACGAATTGCCAAATTCGCACAAAAAAAGAGCCGGGAGAACCCGGCTCTTTCGTAAAAAGTACGTGAACAGATTATTTCTGCCAGCTTTTTACCAGTTCGTCATAATCGACAGTCACTGGTTTTGGTTTTTCATTGGCCAGTTTCGCTTTTGGCGCACCTGGCTGGCTGAGCCAGTAACCAGGATCTTTTTCTTCATTCAGTTTAGGACCGAGGTCACCCTGAACGCCGGCGCGTTCCAGACGGGCAAGAACCTTTTCCTGTGCTGCACAAAGAGCATCCATTGCTTCCTGAGGTGTTTTTGCACCTGAAGACGCGTCACCAATATTCTGCCACCACAACTGTGCAAGTTTTGGATAATCAGGAACATTGGTACCCGTTGGAGACCACTGAACACGAGCAGGTGAGCGGTAGAATTCGATCAAACCACCCAGTTTAGGAGCCCGTTCTGTAAAGCTTTCATGCTGAATGGTAGACTCGCGAATGAATGTCAAACCAACATGAGATTTCTTCACGTCAACTGTTTTGGACGTTACGAACTGAGCATACAGCCAAGCTGCTTTTGCACGATCAACAGGTGTTGATTTCATCAGTGTCCAAGAACCGGCATCCTGATAACCAAGCTTCTGGCCTTCTTCCCAATACGCACCGCGCGGTGAAGGCGCCATCCGCCATTTTGGTGTTCCGTCAGCGTTTACAACTGGAATACCATCTTTAACCATGTCGGCAGTAAAGGCTGTATACCAGAACATCTGTTGTGCAATTGCACCCTGTGCCGGAACCGGGCCGGCCTCACCGAAGACCATACCAGCAGCTTCAGGTGGCGCATATTTCGTCAACCAATCGATGTATTTTTCAATGGCGTAGACAGATGCTGGTCCGTTTGTATCACCACCACGGGCAACGCAAGAACCGACAGGCTGGCTTTTTTCGTTAACCCGAATGCCCCATTCATCTACTGGAAGACCATTTGGCTCACCTTTGTCGCCGTTGCCAGCCATTGACAGCCACGCATCCGTGAAGCGCCAACCCAAAGATGGATCTTTTTTACCATAGTCCATGTGGCCATATACTTTTTGACCATCAATTTCGCGGCCCGTAAAGAATTCCGCGATGTCTTCATACGCAGACCAGTTTACAGGAACGCCAAGATCGTAGCCGTATTTCGCTTTAAAGTCGGCTTTGTTCTTTTCGTCGTTAAACCAGTCATACCGGAACCAATAAAGGTTCGCGAACTGCTGATCTGGCAGCTGATAGAGTTTTCCATCAGGACCTGTTGTGAAAGAGATACCGACAAAGTCTTTAAGGTCAAGTGATGGAGAGGTAACGTCTTTACCTTCACCAGACATCCAGTCTGTCAGATTGCGAGCCTGTTGGTAACGCCAATGCGTTCCGATCAGATCGGAATCGTTGATGTAACCGTCATAGATGTTCTCACCGGACTGCATCTGTGTTTGCAGTTTTTCAACAACATCACCTTCGCCGATAAGGTCATGTGTTACTTTAATGCCAGTGATCGCAGTAAAGGCAGGCGCCAGAACCTTAGCTTCATATTCATGGGTTCCGATTGTTTCAGAAACAACCTTGATTTCCATGCCTTTGAAAGCTTCGGAAGCTTCTACGAACCATTTCATTTCTGCTTTTTGTTCAGCTTCTGAAAGTGACGATAAACCCTTGATTTCGTCTTTCAGGAACTTTTCTGCTGCTGCCATATCTGCATGTGCAGATCCAACAGCAAAGACAAGCCCAACAGCCGTTGTCGTTGCAAGTAAGTAATTTCGCATTTCATTCCTCCCTGGAGTTAATGCTGATTATAAGAGACACAATGAGTGTATCCCTTGACGAAGTTCTTGAATCACACCCACCTGAACACGCCTATGGCGTAAAGCAGAGATAATCCAAGTGCCCACCAAAGATCGGGGCCAACGAGCCCCAACCAAGCAAGGTGAATAAAGGCACTGCCAAGCAGTGATAAAAACAAACGATCGCCTCGTGTCGTTTCAAAGCGGAGAATGCCAACCCGCGGGCTTCCACCCGGTTTCGCATATTCCCAAACCGCCATCGCCAGAAGCAGAAAGACAATCGTTCCGTAGAACAGGGCCGTCGGCATTGTCCATGCCATCCATGCAAAATTCATTGTCTGCAGCCCTCCCTAAACGCGGCCCAGGGCAAAGCCCTTGGCGATATAGTTTCGAACAAAGTAGATGACCAGCGCACCGGGAATGATTGTCAACACACCGGCTGCGGCCAAAACGCCCCAATCCAGCCCTGACGCCGAAACTGTCCGTGTCATGGTTGCCGTGATCGGTTTTGCATCGGTCACGGTCAGCGTTCTTGCCAGCAACAGTTCAACCCAAGAGAACATGAAGCAGAAGAATGCCGCAACACCAATGCCTGACGCAGTAAGAGGCATGAAAATCTTGACGAAAAAGCGCGGGAATGAATAACCATCAATATAGGCGGTTTCGTCAATTTCCTTAGGAACACCGGACATGAAACCTTCAAGGATCCAGACCGCCAGCGGCACATTAAACAGGCAATGAGCCAGTGCAACTGCAATATGGGTATCGATTAACCCGAAGGCCGAATACAGCTGGAAAAAGGGCAAGGCGAAAACAGCAGGCGGGGCCATTCTGTTGGTCAGCAACCAGAAAAACAAATGCTTGTCGCCCAGGAATTTATAACGCGAAAAAGCATAGGCCGCCGGCAACGCAACAGCGACCGCAATCACCGTATTCAACCCCACATAGATCATGGAGTTGATATAACCATTATACCAGCTTGGATCGGTCAGGATGACTTCATAGTTCCGGAAGGTGAAATCCTCTGGGAACAATGTAAAAGTCGACAAAATTTCCTGATTTGTCTTAAAGCTCATATTAACAAGCCAGTAGATCGGTAACATCAGGAAGGTGATGTAGATTGTTGGCACGAGCCACTTCATGTTTGCAGTCTTAGTCATCAGTCCTGCACTCCTTTTTCAGGGGCGTCTGAGCCATAGTTGGTCATCACGGTGTAGAACACCCACGAAAGAAGCAGGATGATCAGGAAGTAGACGATCGACATGGCCGCCGCCGGGCCAAGATCAAACTGACCAATTGCCATTTTCACCAAGTCAATCGAGAGGAATGTTGTGGAATTACCAGGACCACCCCCTGTCAAAACAAACGGTTCGGTATAAATCATGAAACTATCCATGAAGCGCAGCAGAACGGCGATCAGCAGCACCCGGTTCATCTTTGGCAACTGGATGTAACGAAAGACCTTCCATTTGGACGCACCGTCAATACGGGCCGCCTGATAATATGCCTCAGGTATAGAAACCAGGCCTGCATAACTCAGCAAGACAACCAGACTTGTCCAATGCCAGACATCCATCACAATGATCGTAACCCAAGCGTCAACGGCATTACTTGCATAATTGTAATCAATACCAAGTGCGGCAAGGGTATATCCCAGAAGGCCAATATCTGCCCGGCCAAAAACCTGCCAGATGGTTCCAACAACGTTCCACGGGATAAGAAGTGGCAACGCCATAAGAACAAGGCAGACCGGAACCCAGATCCCTTTTTTGGGCATGGTCAGGGCAATCATGATCCCCAGCGGAATTTCGATCGCCAGAATAGTGAAAGAAAAAGCAAGATTGCGACCCAGCGCATCCCAGAACCGTTCTGAATGAAGAACCTCAGAAAACCATTCGGTTCCCGCCCAGAAGAACTGGTTATTCCCGAACGTATCCTGAACGGAATAATTCACCACTGTCATTAGCGGAATAATCGCGCTAATTGCCACCAGAAAGAAAACGGGAGCAACAAGGAACCACGCTTTATTATTAATCGGTTTTTCCATGATTAAACCTCCCCTCTGACAAGGTGAGAATCTTTATAAATATTTATCTTATCGGTTTGAAATTTGACCGTTGGATGGGCCGGAACCGTTGCCCCCTCAGGCAACACCGCATCGATTGCCTGTCCGTCGACTTTGCCCCGAACAATTTTATATCGACCAATATCTTCCACCGCATCCACTTGCACAGGAAGCCCATCAGTGTCTGTAGAAATTGCAACAAATTCTGGCCGAATACCCAACTCCATCACACCGCTGGTATCCGAATACCCTTTCGACAGTGGAATTGAATGCCCCTTAATTTGGGCCGTGCGTCCGTTAATCTCAGCTGGAAGAACATTCATACCTGGCGAGCCGATGAAGTAACCAACGAAAGTATGGGCTGGTTCATCGAACAATTCTTCGGGGGTACCAATCTGAACCACTTCACCGTCATACATAACCACAACTTTGTCAGCAAATGTCAGCGCTTCAGTCTGATCATGGGTGACATAAATCATCGTATGTTCAAATTGTCGGTGCAGTTCTTTCAGCTTTGTTCGAAGCTGCCACTTCATGTGAGGATCGATAACTGTCAAAGGCTCGTCGAACAGGATTGCGTTCACGTCATAGCGCACCAAACCCCGGCCCAAAGAGATTTTCTGTTTATCGTCTGCGGTTAATCCTTCAGCCCGTCGGTTGGCTTTATCCCCTAGATCGAGGATTTCAATCATTTCGGCAACCCGCCGCGAAACTTCGTCTTTAGCCACATTCCGGTTCAGGAGTGGAAAGGCCAGATTTTCAGCAACCGTCATCGTATCGTAAACAACAGGAAACTGAAAAACCTGCGCGATATTGCGCTGTTCCGGCTGCAAGCGCGTTACATTCTGATCACCGAATAAGATGTTGCCTTTTGATGGCACTAACAAACCGGAAATGATGTTCAGCAAAGTCGTCTTGCCACAGCCAGACGGACCAAGCAGCGCATAGGCACCACCATCATCCCAGACGTGATCAATTTCTTTTAACGCAAAATCATTTTCAGATTTTGGATTTGGCAAATAAGAATGAGCCAATTTATCAAGCGTTATTCTTGCCATATCAGTTACGCTCCTTCAGGGCCAGAAGGGGCCGCGACAAGTTTCCCGTCGTGGCCGAATACAAAGAAGGAATGCGGGTCGAGGAAAAGTTTTATCGGGTCCCCCGTGTCCACGCGGTGCACGCCGTGGGTCAAAGCCACCCAACGACTTCCGTTTTTCTCCGCATGGATAAAACTCTCGGATCCAGTAATTTCCGAGGTCGCAACAGTTGCATCAACAACCATGGAGCCGTCAGCCTCTGGCGCAAGCGCCATATGGTGAGGGCGGACCCCGACCGTAAAGGTACCGTCTGGCAACTGCGCCAATTCACCTTCAACAGCAACGGTTTGCCCATCAAAGGAAAAGCCCTTATCCGTCTTGGTCATTTCCAAAAGATTGAGTGGAGGGTCAGAAAAAGTCTGCGCCGTTTTTAAATCGACCGGGCGATTATGAACGGAAATTGTCTGCCCAAACTGTGTAACACGGCCCTCAGACAATGTTGCAGTACTGCCACCCAAAAGCAGGGCTTCGTGCGGCTCAGTTGTCGCATAGACAAAAATCGCACCCGTTTCAGCAAAAACGCGCGGCAATTCAATCCGCAGTTCTTCCCGCAACTTATAGTCCAGATTTGCCAGCGGCTCATCCAGCAGAACCAGTTCAGCATCTTTGACCAGCGCACGCGCCAGTGCCGTTCTCTGCTGCTGCCCACCAGAGAGATTAAGCGGGGTTCTGTCCAGATAGTCCCCCAGTTTCATCATATCTGCCGCATGACGCACCCGCCGATCAATTTCTGCGGCATCCTTACCCGCGATACGCATCGGAGAGGCGATATTCTCATAAACAGTCATCGCGGGATAATTGATAAACTGCTGATAAACCATCGCAACATTGCGTTTTTGCACAGGAACCCCGACAACGGACTTTCCAGCAACCCGGATGTCACCGTCCGTTGGTTTGTCAAGTCCCGCCATCAATCGCATAAGGGTCGTTTTGCCCGAAAGAGTGGGGCCGAGAAGGACGTTTAGTGATCCCTTCTCAAGTGTCATAGACACATCACGAATGTGATAGTCCGTCCCCACTTTCTTGCTGACATTCTTCAATTCTAACATTTCACACCCGACGTGAGCCCTGCATTAGGGCTTATTGCGTATTTTCTGCGATCCACTGATCCAAGCCAGTGATTTGCTCTTTGCTCATCCTGATACCAAGCTTGCTTCGCCGCCAAACGATATCGTCTGCCGTCATTGCCCACTCATGTTTAATCAAGTAACGCACTTCACACTCATACAAACCGGCACCAAAATCCCGGCCCATCATTTCCTGAGAGGTGACACCGTCTAAAAGCGTGTCAACTTTGGTCCCATAAGAACGCACATAGCGCCAGGCCAAATCTTCTGAAATAAAGGCGTGCTTTAGCGTAACATCATTTACCATTTGGTCAAACTGCTCTGCCGCGAACTCTCCGCCCGGAAGCGTCGAATGTTCGGTCCAGGCTTTTCCTTTTTTACCAAGACAGGCTTCGATTTTTTCCAACATGGATTCCGCCAAACGGCGATAGGTTGTGATCTTGCCGCCGAATACATTTAATAGAGGAGCATCCCCAGACGAGCCATCTTGCCGTAACACATAGTCACGCGTTGCCTCCTGAGCCTTTGAAGCGCCATCGTCGTATAGAGGCCGAACCCCTGAATAGGTCCAGACAACATCTTCGACTTTGACCGGCTTTTTGAAATACTCGCTAGCTGCGTCGCACAGGTAAACCGTTTCTTCCTCAGAAATTTTAATGTCGTTGATATCGCCTTTAAAGTCCTGATCCGTTGTGCCGATCAGTGTGTAATTCTGCTCATATGGTATAGCGAAAATGATGCGATTGTCTTCATTCTGGAAGATGTAACAACGGTCATGCTCGAACATTCTTGGGACAACCACATGACTTCCCTGAACCAGCCGAACATTTTTTGCGTCATTGTCCCCAACAGACGTACCAAGGACGTCATCCACCCACGGACCAGAAGCATTGATCAACAGTTTTGCAGTTGTCGATGTCACTTCCTGCGTTTTCAGATTCAGTGTTTTGATGTGCCAGACACCATCTTCTCTGCGGGCTTCAATACATTTTGTCCGTGTTTCCAGTCGAGCCCCGCGCACCGACGCATCCTGCGCGTTTAACACCACAAGTCGTGCGTCGTTCACCCAGCAATCCGAGTATTCGAAACCTTTGACAAATTGAGATTTTAACGGTTCGCCAACGCTGACCTTTTGCAAATCAAGCGTTTTGGTTGCCGGCAATTTTTTACGGCCGCCAATATGATCATACAGGAACAAGCCCAGACGAAGCAGCCAGGCTGGCCGCAGTCCAGAATGGTGAGGCAAAACAAACCTGAGAGGCCAGATGATATGGGGCGCCATTTTCCAGAGGATTTCTCGCTCGCTCAATGCTTCACGGACAAGACGAAATTCGTAATGCTCCAGATACCGCAGGCCACCATGGATTAGCTTCGTCGACCCAGAAGAGGTCCCGCTCGCAAGGTCGTTCATTTCGCACAAAGCGACAGAATATCCTCTACCAACGGCATCGCGTGCAATCCCGCACCCATTAATCCCGCCACCAATAATGAAGATATCAAAGTCTGTCGACATGAACCGTCCCGTCCCGTTTAACACCCTGTGATGTTATTTTCACCACGAAAGAAAGTGAAGAAAATATGAAATAACTATGAATGTCAAATGAAATTGAGGCGGCATAAAATGAAATCAAAAAGACCCACTGATTTTGTTCATAAATTTTGGAGGATGGTAAAAATAAGCAAGGGCGTTTCACAAACACCTATGAGCTCGAAAGAATCAACAATATACGCTTATAAGGCTCATGTTGGCTTTCATATTCGGGGAAAACGAAACCAACTTAAAGGCCAGTGTCTTCCTTGCAGGGAAGATACAGGGTCACAATCGTCCCTTCACCCAGTTTGGAATCCACCGTGACATGCCCTCCGGATTGTTGAGCGAAGCCGTAAACCATACTCAAACCCAACCCCGTTCCCTGACCGATTTCCTTTGTTGTATAAAAGGGCTCAAAAACGCGGCTGATTTCCTCTGGCGCGATTCCGTTTCCCGTATCACACACAGCCAGGGACACATACCTGCCGGGTGTCGCGATACCGGTTTCCGCCAGGTCTTCTTCATCAATGGTTTCATTACAAAGCTTAATTATAATGGTCCCACCAAAAGGCATGGCATCCCGCGCATTAATGCAAAGATTCAAAAGCGCATTTTCAACCTTTCCACTATCAGCGATACAGGGCCACAAATTCTCTTCGAATTCTGTTTCAATATGGATTGTTTCACCAAGCGTCCGGTTTATCATTTCAATAAGACTGGAAACCTGACGGTCCAACTGCAGCACAATCGGTGACAAAGACTGTTTTCTAGAGAAGGCAAGCATGCTCTGGGTCAGTTCGGCTCCTCGTTGAGCCGCCCGCAGGATAGCGTTCATTTTTTCAACGTCGACCTGCTCGTTTTCCTCCAGCATTTCACGGGCAAGCTCCGCATTGCCTTGAATCACGGCGAGCAGATTATTGAAGTCATGCGCAATCCCACCCGTCAGTTGCCCTACGGCCTCCATCTTTTGAGATTGCTGCAATTTTTCCTCAAGCTCTACCTCTTCAGTAATATTCTCAGATAGTCCGCGAAATCCCATGAGTTCGCCGTTTTCACCAAAGAACGGCGTGCCACTAACTTTCAACCAGATCTTTTTCTTGGTGAGTTTGTTCCGCCGATAGACAACGATATCCCGAAAACTTTTCAGGCTCTCAAAACTCTTCAGCAATAACTCATCGCCCTGTTGTAAGTTTTCGTCTTCAACCCTGAAATCCAAATAACCGCTACCAACATATTCATAATCATGACGGCCTGTACTTTTGAAAACGACGGGGGACATATAGGTGTATCGCATATCCCTATCCATTTCCCAGTACCAGTCGCTTCCGGATTTATTGAAGTCCGAAAACCTATCCCGACTAACGGCCAACGCCAGTTCCGCATCTTTTTGTTCTGTAATGTCAGTCAGCATCGCCAGATGCTGATCTGTCTTACTCCCCCCACCTTTTTTAGCCGCAACAATATCAATCTGCGCCCTGCGAATGGATCCATCGGCATGGATAATTCGTTTCTCCGTCCGATAGCTATCAATTTTCCCTTTGATGAAGCTTTCATATAAATGGCGATCTTTTGCGATGTCGTCAGGGTGGGTAACTGACTTCCAGTCAACGTCCTCCCCCGGTTTCACATCCAAGCCCGAAATATCTTTATAACGCTGATTTGCAAGGCTCAGGATATGGGTTCTTTCTTCGTAAAGAGCCAATCCCACAGGCGCATTTTCAAAAACCAAGCGAAATAGATGTTCGCTCTCCTGTTTGGCTAACTCAGCCAATTGTCCATCCGTGACGTCATTTACGGCCAGGAAAAGGCACTCTACACCATCAACAACGATAACTTTCCAATTCAGATCATAATAACGCAATCCCTGCTCTTTACGGTAAAGCGTTGTTGAATACGAACCGCCGGATTTATTGGCCATTACCTGCTGAATGACTTCGTCGCGCTTCCCGTTCTCTCCCCAGATCTTAAGCTCAATGGCGGTCCGCCCAATGACATCTTCGCGCTTTATTTTATTTTGCTCGCACCAGGCTTTATTGACATCCAGGAATTTGCCCGTGGCCAGGACGGTGATGGATCTGGCATTATTATCCGCATCGAACGCCGCACTGAAGATCGCATTTCCGCGCTGCAATTTGCTTTCGATGTCTTTTTGTTTGGTGATATCCCGTTGAATACTGATGATACCGCCGGACGAAATATTACGTTCGTTAATGGAAATCCATCGGCCATCAGCCAACTGATATTCAAATGACCAGTTGTGGCGAGCACTGTAATTCGTTCGGTGGGACAGATATTCTTCTGAAGAGACATCTTTCAGTTCTTCTAAAACATTCCCGTTTTTCAGATCCAGTTCAAAGAGTTTGCTGACATGAGTTCCGGGTTTGGTTTGATATTCCGAATAGCCATAAATCTCTCTGTAACTGCCATTGCAAAGAACCAATCGCCCGTCTTTGTCAAAAATAACAAATGCTTCAGACGCGTGCTCTAAAGCATCGATCAAAGCTATTTCAATATCTGACAAAGTTCGCATTTATACCAAACCTAAACACAGGATGTCATTTTTACATAGTCATATAACTAAACTAAAACATTAACAGTCTTCTAAAAAATGACCCATTTTTTTCTTTTTGCCACCGCCCCGATATCCTATCATTTCTACTCAAGGACAAAATATAACATAAGAAATTAATCCTAGGACCTGCCAATGCTCGAACAAAGCTATTTTTTGCCTCCGAAAAACATTCAGGACAGTAGCAATCTAAAACACTTCTTGGACGAGCATGACATCAACACCTATGAAGAGCTACTGGAAAAATCCAACTCTGATCCGGATTGGTTCTGGAATACCCTCATAAAATGGCAGGGCATCGAATTTGACGCGCCATATTCTGTAATACGCGACGCAACAAACGGACCTCAGTTTGTCGATTGGTGCGTTGGTGGAACACTCAACCTGACAAGAACCTGTCTCGACCAACATCAGCATTCAGAGGTTTGGAAAAAACCGGCAATTGAAGCTGTTGATGAGGCTGGCAACAGACGTGTCTGGAGTTACGAAGAATATTCTGAAGAATGCTGCAGAATTTCAAACGCGCTTAAAAAACGAGGCATAAAAAAGGGGGATACAGTTGCCATCTATATGCCAATGATACCGGAAATGGCGGCGTCTTTCATGGCCATTGCCCGCATGGGTGCGATTGCAATTCCCTTATTTTCGGGTTTCGCTGCCCCTGCTATTGCACTTCGCCTGCAGGATGCCTCTGTAAAGGCTGTGGTTACGGCCACCTCAACAATTCGAGGGGGGCGTAAAGTCCACATGGCCGAGAATATCAAGGCCGCCATTGAACAATCTGACACTGTGCATACGGTGATGTGCCTTACAAGAACAGGCGACGCGTTGCCGTCCCATCCAAAATTCATCGACTGGCAGGAAAGCCTTGAAAACCAGCCAGCTACGTTCCCCCCCGTTTCCATGACACCTAAAGAACCCTTATTTGTTGCCTACACGTCCGGGACCACAGGC
This sequence comes from Sneathiella sp., assembly GCF_047631475.1. GTDB lineage: Bacteria > Pseudomonadota > Alphaproteobacteria > Sneathiellales > Sneathiellaceae > Sneathiella. Next base: position 22,169 of record NZ_JBLHZT010000040.1, read on the forward strand.
AAGCCTAAAGGCGTCGTCCAAAATCATCTGGGTATTCTCGCAAAAACAGCAGCAGACTTCACTTTGTGTCTGGATATCAAGAAAGACGACCGCCATATCTGGATGACTGATATGGGCTGGGTCATGGGGCCACTGACGCTGATCTGTTCTTCTTTGGTTGGTGCCACTGTTATTCTGGCGGAAGGGGCACCTACCCATGCAGAAGATCCCTTTAGAATACTCAGGTTGGTCGAGACGTTAAAAATTACCCATATGGGGATCGCCCCGACCGTTGTAAGGCAGCTAATGACACTCGACCCGGCCCCTCTTGAAACACTTGATTTATCCTCCTTAAGAATTGTCCCCTCATCCGGAGAAGCCTGGACGCCCGAGGCCTGGCATTGGATGAAGGACAAAATCTGTAAGAATAGAGCGGTCCCCCTGAATATGTCAGGTGGAACGGAATTAGTCGGCGCTATTTTAACCTCCACTGTTTTACATGCGATCCCGCCTTGCGGTTTCTCGACTCAAAATCTCGGGGTTGGCGCTAAAGTTCTAAGAACGGATGGGAGCGAAGCCGACAAAGGAGAGGTTGGGGAACTCGTTATCACTAATCCGCCCATGGGCCTGACAATGGGGCTTTGGAAAGACAATGACCGCTACCTGAAAACATACTGGTCAACATTTGACGATATTTGGCATCATGGCGACTGGGCCCATCAGAATGAAGATGGAACCTGGCATATTCATGGTCGCTCCGACGATACAATTAACGTGGCTGGCAAGCGGGTCGGTCCGCCAGAAATAGAAGGCGCGCTGATGGAAAATACGGGCTTGTCTGACGCCGCGGCAATTGCTGTCCCCGACGATATAAAAGGGGTCGCCGTCGTCTGTTTTTGCGTTCTTAGGCCCGGAGTTGAACCGAGTGATGCCCTGAAAAAGAGCCTTAGCGGGAGTGTTGCAGGGCGTGTGGGAAAACCCTTTTCCCCGCGGGAAATTCATTTTTCAAAAGCGCTTCCAAAAACACGAAGTATGAAAACAATGAGACGGGTCATTCGGTCAATCTACCTCGAGGAAGATCCTGGAGATTTATCATCCCTTGCCAACCCGGAGGCCACGGATTTTATTAAGGGTGCCGTTTCGAACTAACGCTTTCCAAATCCGCCAGATAGCTGTTCTGTTCTTTCGAGCCCTCATATTGTGCGGGATCCACCTCTGCATATAAAAGGGCTTCATCATGTTGCGCTCCCTCGGCCAGCAGGGTGCCATCCGCGCCCACAATGACTGACTGCCCTTGATACTCGAATGCGCCATCATTACCGGAATGATTGGCATAGGCCAGCGTCACCTGATTTTCAAACGCGCGTGTCGGGACAAGATTTCGGGCGATGAAGGAACTATAGTCTCCGGCAGGTAGTGCCGTTGGCACAAGAACCAGTTCCACACCAGCCATCGCCAATCGGCGAACATTTTCCGGAAACTCGACGTCGTAACAGATCAGCATTCCGATCACGATCCCGTTCAAAACGGCTTTGACGGTTTTTGGCTCCTCTGCCGTAAACAAAGATTTTTCATAGCCACCATACAAGTGGGACTTACGGTATATGATAGGTTCTTTTTGACCATCAACGAATGCGGCACTGTTATAAACTTTGTTGCCTGACAATTCCGGAAACCCTGCAATCAGCGCAATGTCATACGCAGATGAAATTCTTTGTAGCGCCTTTAAAGCGGCCCCGTCGGCCGTCATGGCCAAAGACTTCATCTGATCGCCAGCACCATAGCCAGACAACGACAATTCCGGCGTTACCAACAGGTCTGCGTTGTTCCCGGCCGCTGCCCGTGCCGCGTCCTCAATTTTTTCAAGATTTCTGTCAATATCGGCAACAGCCGCCTGCATTTGATAAACAGCAAGACGCATCACTTATCCTCACCAGACATATTTCCAAGTAACCTAGGAAGGTTGCCAAATTTTGCAATCAATCCAAAAACGACGGCCGCCACCACAACAAACAGCACAGAGACAGAGGCCATTGTCGGCGTATATCCATACCGCAAGGCATTGAATATCTTGATCGGTAACGTTTCCATTGTGAAACCAACGGTCATGTAGGCGACAATATATTCGTTCAGCGACAAGACGAATGTAAAGGCAAACCCGGAAATCAAATATGGCAGGATCAACGGCAATACGATGGTTCGAAAAATTGTTCGTTCACTGGCCCCCATGGTAGAGGCGGCCTCGACCAATGAAGATTCAATCGACGAAAACCCCAGAGTTATTGTTACCAGTGGCAGTGTTACAAAGAAAATACCGTGACTTAGGATCGCTGTCCAAGGCTCTCCATATGCGCCTGTTGTGGCCCAAAACGTTAAAAATCCAAGCGCTGTGATGACCGGAGGAAGAATAAAGGGCGCCACACCAAGCAACCTGAAAACATTCGCCCAGGGGGCATACCGTCGAGACAAAAACCAGGATAAAGGAAGCGCCACAGAAACTGCCACGGCCGCAGAAAATGTTGCAAGAACCAAGGAATTGATCAATGCAGATCGCCATTCTGAATCTGTAAAAATTTCCAGATACCATTCCCATGAAAAGCCGACCGGCGGGAAGCTTAGCGATTGCTTCTCATTAAATGAAACCCCAACAACAACAATCACAGGCAACAGCAGGAAAAAGACGACTGCCGCGAAAAATATGAAGGTCAAAACTCTATTCATGAGACCTGCCGCTCTCTACGGCCAATAAGTAACGTCAACCCAACCAACCCCAACGACATCAACACAAGGAAAACTGCCATTGCTGCGGCAAAGGGCATATTGGATTGATAGATTGCCTGATCCGTAATCAGGACCGAAAGTGTCCAATGCTGTGGTCTGCCCAGTATCTGTGGCAACAGATATGAGCCAAGTGCAAACACGAAGACCATAATCAGTGTCGCGAGAATTGTGTTCCGCTGAACGGGGACCATGACGTTCAAAAACGCCCTTATCGGTGATGCCCCCATTGTCTTAGCCGCCTCCAGAAAGACCGTGTCAAAACGAACCAGCGAAGGATACAGGACCAGAATTGTATAAGGCAGTGCCTGATAGATCATCGCCGTTAAAACGGCACCAAAACTGGGATAAAGGGATTTCGCCTGATCCAAAATTCCCAGTGCTACCAAAATATTGGTCAGTCCAGCGGTTTTGGAAAATAGCGTCGACCACGAAAATCCGATAATCACTTCAGATAAAGACAAAATGGACAGGATACCGACAAGCCAGCAAGTTTGAACATTCCGGCGACAGCGGGTTAGCAGGTAGGTAAACGGAAAAGCAAGAATAACGCAGAAAATGGCGACGAGCACGGCAAGCATCAGTGAGAAGCCAAGAACTTTACCGAAAAACAGACTTAAAAACCGCTCATAGTTGCTAAACACGAAGTCGACAGAATAGAACCCTCCGACATCCCGCTGGAAAAAACTGACCGCTATCATTGTCCCAAAGGGAATAACGAAAAAGATAATCAGCATCAGTGCAGGATAAAGCAAAGGCCCATAGTCGCGGATGGATTTCGGTTTTTCCTGCCTCATTGGGTCAGCACCACACAGTGTTCGGGCGGAAGATGCAGGCCGACTTCGTCCCCGACCGACACAGAAACCCGTTCTCTGGGTGAGGTAACCGAGGTAAGGATTTCCCCTTCAACCTCAACGAATGTCTCAATGGTTGCGCCAAGATCGCGAACAAAAGAAACCGTTCCTTTCAAATCCGACTGCCCGGATTTTACAATCTGCAATTCTTCCGGACGCACGGACAGGGTCAGATTTTCGCCCGCCGATGATATGTCGATACCAGAAATCTGCTGATTTCCAAAAACAGCTATATTGTCGGCCCCCTTACGCACGGGCAATAGATTGGTTGCCCCGATAAAATCAGCAACGAACGTATCAACAGGCTGGCGATAGATCTCCACAGGCTTTGCTGCCTGCCGAATACGACCCTCGCCCATCACGACAACAAGGTCCGCCATTGTCATGGCCTCCCGTTGATCATGGGTGACAACAATTGTTGTAATACCAAGTTTTTGCTGTAACTGGCGGAGTTCAACCTGCATCTCTTCACGGAGCTTCGCATCCAGGGCAGAAAGAGGTTCATCCAGCAGAAAAAGTTTAGGGGATAAGGCAAGCGCACGGGCAATTGCCACACGCTGTCGTTGCCCGCCGGAGAGCTGCGACACGGCGCGCTCGCCGTAACCCGGCAAATGGATAAGATCCAAAAGCTCTTCCGCCCTTGCGGTCTGTTCCGCCTTTGACGCGCCTCGAATACGAAGGGCATAAGCGATATTTTCAGCAACGGTCAAATGCGGGAAAAGAGCCAGAGACTGGAAAACCATTCCCAGTTCCCTTTTATGGGTTGGGATACCCGTAATATCTTCACCATCCATCAAAATCCGACCACCGGTTTGTCTCTCCAGCCCCGCAATCATGCGAAGAAGAGTGGTTTTACCACATCCAGACGGACCTAATAAACAAACGAAGCTTCCTTGTGGGATGGAAAGCTCAACATTATCGACGGCAACAAACGAGCCGTACTCTTTTCGCAAATTACTTAAGGTCAATCCGGACATTAACGGTCGCCTCGCTCCAACAGATACAAAATGATGGCTGCCGGCATGCCGGCAGCCAACGCTTAAACTTCCAAATCATACTCAAAAGCGGATTGATTAACCAACGATCAGTTCAGTCCATTTCTGGTTAAGCCAATCTGATTTACTCTGATACATATCGTACCGTGGAATAATCGGATCAATTTCTGAAGACACGCTGGCAAACTCTTCATCTGTCAGGGTCAACAAAGACCGTTTAACGGTCGGGGCAGTACCAACTTTCAAAGACATCAGACCTTGCACGGAAGGCTGAGACATGAAGTCCATAAAGATATGCGCTTCTTCTGTCTTGTCAGAAGCCCGCGACAATGCCCAACTTCCAGAATCTAGAATACCACCTTCTTTAGGGAAGGTTGACCGAACAGGATGCCCATCTGCAATCGCAAGCCCTGTTACGTCATGGTAATACTGGCCCATAGGAATTTCGCCGGTTTTAAGACCCTGTTCAAACTGGGCTTCGTCTCGGTACCAAAGTCTGACGTTATCTTTTAATTCAGCAAGTTTATCCAACGCCTTGAGAATACCCTCTTCAGTATCCAACACATTGGTTCCGCCCAAGAAGGTTTTTGCGGTGACTTCCAGTAGGAAAGAATTTGAAACCAGCGCGAGCAGACCAAGCTGATCTTTATGCGACGGATCCCACATTTCAGCCCATGATGTTGGTTCGTTTGGAATAACCTTGGTATTTGAAACCAGATTAATATACCAAGCAACCGCACCGACGCCAGAGACCCGACCATCTTCATATTTATTGATCGCGCTATCCAGCAGATTTGAACTATTCGGAATTTTATTGAGATCAAGCGCTGTCCAAAGATCTCTAGATTGCCCTTTTAGCATTGCAACCTGCGACATCATGGAAACATCCGCCGGGGCCCTTTTTGCCCGCGCCGCCTGCTCCAATTGAACCAGCCAGGCTTCACCGGTTGGCTCGGCAACCGACGTTACAGCAATACCGGTAGCTTTCGTAAATTCTGGGAAAATATGCTTATCAAACGACTTTTTAAAGTAACCGCCATACACGCCTACTTTCAAAGATCTTTCATCTGCCCGTAAAATAGCTGGCATTGAAAGTGTCGCAGCCCCTGCAGCAGTCGCTCCTAAAAGGGCTCGGCGGCTAATACCGCCCTTACTAAATCTGGTCATATAAACCTCCTGTTAAAATCTTTCCCGACTTATCGACTTCGATCTTTTTTCTTTATTCAGCAATAAAAGGGCTGAAAACCATTAAGCTCAAGATTTCAAATAATACCTGAGCCCCCACATGCGCCGAATTCGTTGTTGGGTCATACTGAGGCGCAACCTCAACAACATCACCCCCGCAGATATTAAGCCCCTTAAGCCCACGCAGAAATTCTAATACTTCGCGAGTTGTTAAACCACCAACTTCCGGTGTGCCGGTTCCAGGGGCAAATGATGGATCAACCCCATCAATGTCAAATGAGACATAAACAGGTCCGTCACCAACAATCTTACGGGCTTTCTCAATCACCGCCGGTATACCCAGCCCGGGAATTTCTTCAGCGTGAATAACGGTCATGCCTGACTTTTTCGAAAACTCCCACAGATACTCGGCTGAGCCGCGTATCCCGATCTGAACGGTTCGTGTGGGATCCAGAACACCGTCCAGAACCGCGTTCCGGAAAGGGCCGCCGTGATGAAATTTCGTCTCATCAAAAGAGCCGCCCGTATCGCAATGTGCATCAATGTGAATAAGGCCAACCGGCCCGTCTTTTCCAACGGCCTTGAGGATGGGGTGTGTGATCGAATGATCCCCACCGACGGACAGAGGCACAACGCCTGCCGCAATAATCTTGTGCATATAAGCTTCAATATTGTCGAGGCTTTTTTCGAGCCGGTATCGGCTATCAAACGGGATGTCACCGATGTCGGCCACCCGCAAATCCTGTACCGGCGCACATCCCAGAACATGGTTATAGGGTCCAATCCGCTCGATTGCCCGAAGGGCACGCGGCCCGAAACGCGCACCGGGGCGATTTGTAACGCCCAGATCCATCGGAATGCCAATTATCGCAACCTCTAAATCGTCGATATCCGGATTTTCAGGATCAACCTCTTTTATGGGAGCATCCAGAAATGTCGGTATCCCGGCATATGGCGCCATTCGGGTGCCGCTTTCAGAAAAAATCTTGTCCGCAACCTTCCTGAATTCTGGGTCATAAAGTTCACCACCGTGATTATCACCGAACTGAGCCCGCAACGCTTCCAGCTTTTGCTTATCCCATTCACCAGACATACTTCACCCAATGCTGTATTTTTTTCACATTAATATTAAGAACGTATTTTCACAGTTTAAAGATGCATTTACCTGAAATGGCAATTTTTAGCATCTCTTGTCGCAGTGTTACCTATTTTTCCCAAGCTGCATTGAAAAATCAATTGATTTTGTTGTAAGGTAGTTTGTTATTTTTTCTCACATTAGAAAGAGACGAATGATCAGTCGCCTTCCCCCATTAAAACCGCTACGCGCTTTTGAGGCCACAGCCCGCACTGGCTCTGTGACCGCCGCAGCAAAAGAGCTGAATGTGACACATAGCGCTATTAGCCATCAAATAAAAACACTGGAAACATCGCTGGGCCTGAAACTGTTTGACCGACAGGCGCAACGTTTGAAACTAACGTCGCAAGGCGCGCTGCTGATGCCTGCCGTATCAAATGCCTTCAAGGAAATTGCGGCAACAGCCTCCCAAATGAGCAGGCCGTCAACAGAAGGACGCCTGTCCGTATCCTGTTCACCGGCCCTTCTGTCCTATTGGCTGGTTCCGCGCATTGGTCAATTCACCGAACAATATCCAAATGTCCAGCTTGCCCTTAATTCTTCCGTGGACCGCACAAAAATACTTTCCCCGGCGATTGATGTCAGTATCATTTACGGTGCCGCACCAGCGGAAGATTGCTGGGGCCGCCTTTGGGCGCAATTCGATCTTTTTCCAGTGACATCCCCCACTCACCTTAACCGCCGCACTATTCGCAACCTGAAGGATCTTGAAGATCAGGTTCTTCTTCACACCGATGATGGCCGGGAATGGAACTCGTGGTTTGACGCTGCCAGCGCCCGTAATATTGTTCCCAAGCAGCATCATTATATGGGTGATGCGCGGGTTGCCATTGATGCCGCTCTTAATGGGCATGGTGTGGCGTTGGGGGATACACTGACCTCCAGCAGCCTGCTGAGCGACGGATCACTTGTTGTGCCGTTTGATCTTGCAGTACCGGCAAATGACGCGTTTTATGTTGCCTGCCGAAACGAAATACGCTCGACCCCAATTGTGAATGTGTTTATAGACTGGCTTTTTGCCGCACTCGAAGAAGATAAAGTCACAGCGCCGTTCCTTAGTTCAGGCCGGCATATTTCTCGGCGGCGGTCGAAAAAAGCAGACATACTTTAAGTGAAGACTATAAACGATATCGATAAAGACGCCTGGAAAGAAAGAATATGCCGACAGCATCCATTAACCCGGCTGTAAAAGCACTCTCAGCGCCCCCTATCCCCATGGTTCAAAAATGGGGACAATCTTATGATGGCGCACTCGGCCCTCTTCTCGATTTATCGCAGGCCGTACCGGGTTACCCGCCTCATCCGGATATCCTGAACTGGTTGTCTGAAGCTGCGCGGGACACAAAACTGGCAGGCTATGGCAATATTGAAGGGGAGACCGAACTAAGAACGGCTTACTCAACCCATGTTGGTGAACGTTACCAGACACAGATGTCGCCGCAAAACATCCATATTACTGCAGGATGCAATCAAGCCTTTATTACGGCAATCATGACGATCGCGGCGAGCGGCGATTCAATTTTGATCAGCAATCCATTCTACTTTAATCACGAGTCAACGCTGGATATGCTGAATATCAAGTGCAAGATATATGACACAGATGCCGAAAATGGCTTTTTGCCTAATCTCACAAGCATGACGGAACAAATTGACCCTTCGGTAAAAGCGATTGTGATGATCTCCCCTAACAACCCAACTGGAGCCATATATCCACCAGCATTATTGGAGGAAGCCTTCAGTTTGTGCCAGAAGCACGGGATTTGGCTTGTTCTGGACGAAACTTATCGAGACTTCCTTCCGTCCAAACGAGAAATGCCTCACACCCTGTTCTCACATCCAAACTGGGGGGACAATCTGATCCAGCTGTACAGCTTTTCAAAATCGTTCTGTATTCCCGGTCATCGTTTGGGCAGCATTACCGCGGCGCCCGAGGTTGTTAATCAGATTGCAAAGGTAATGGATAATCTTCAAATCTGCGCGCCCAGAATTCCCCAATGGGCCGTTGCAAAAGCGTTGCCGGACCTTACTAACTGGCGGGAAGAAAACCGCCTTGAAATCGCCGCACGATCAAAAACCTTACAAAACGTCATGACACATTGCCCGGACTGGAAATTAAAGGCGGTTGGTGCTTATTTTGCCTATATCGAACACCCCTTTGAAGGATATTCATCGGTTATGGTTGCCAAAAATTTGGCACGCCACCGGGGGATTATTACGATCCCGGGCGAATTTTTTGGTCCCCAGCAATCGCAATATTTGCGGGTTGCTTTTGCAAATGCTGATCAACAGATGCTGGAACAGTTACCGGAACGTCTTAATATGGTGAGCTTGAATACAGTGGATTGATGGGATTTTCTCTACCCTTCAATTTTCTCCACACCATCAAAGGTCAATTCAACACCACCAATATTAATGGTACCAGCAGCATCTTCAGACAGGAACACCTCGCCATCTGCTGAGGACTGAACCGAACCGCTGTCCAAGCTCAACCAGTCGCTGATGTTTCCAGCAGGAAGGCCGTCTGAAAGAACGATTGTATCGGACCAGCCACCGCCTTCGCCACCGTGGAAGGTGTCGTTCCCCTGATCACTGGCGAAATAAAAGATATCACTGCCGTCACCGCCAAATACGATGTCATCTCCGGCCCCACTATGCAGGACGTCATTGCCGCCTTCACCATGGATAACTTCATCATTTGTGCCGCCGTAAATTGTATCTGAGGCTTCCGTTCCCTGCTCCACCTCAATTGTGACCGATGAGTTGAATGTATCCGACACTTCACCGCTGCTATCGGTTGCCGTTACCGTAATGCTTCGTGTCCCTGCAATCGCGCTATCCGTTGTATCATTAGAAAAATTCAATTTCTGTATAACGTCTTCATAAAGCTCGACATCCGCTGTTCCGGTCAAGCTAACCGTGATCGTTGATCCATCATCGACAAGCGTCATGGAAATACCGCTATCCGACCCATCAGGTAACAGAATAGAGGTTCCATCCAAATCATAGGTTCCGCCCAGACCTAAAACATCACCAGACTGAATATCGCCTAGAATAATAGTTGCAGAAGCAAGTTCGTCACTATCAGCATCATTTAACTGGAACGTTGATTGCCCCTGATCATCTTCCGCAAACAGTGGGTTGGGTACATCAACAAGATCTCGGCTGTCAATTTCGACACTGAACATGCCGTCGTCAAAGTCAGCGTCCCCACCGCCCCACAAATCTTCAAAGCCGAAGTTGAGAACGCCATTTTCCTGATCAACACCCGCAATAAAATGTTGTCCCCCACCGTCTTCCCGATCCGCATTAAACTCATACTGATTTAATGAATGATAGACATTGCCATCTGTCGTGTGAATGGTTCCATCCTGTTCAATATAAATAAGCTGGGGACTTCCGGTATCTGAATTGACATTATATTTGTGATCTTCCGGGGATTGGCTCGCCGCGTCAAAATCAGGAGACACATACATCCAGGTTCCGGTTTCCGAGATCGTATTGCCATCCCCGCTGACTGCATCATCTGGCAAATCAGAAAATCCATTGGCGATCACGAAGAAGCCCAGCTGACTGCCGGCCTCAATGCCTTCATAAGTCGCTTGTGACTCGCCGGCCGTCAATTTATTAGAAGACGCGTCTCCCCAAAGCAACTGAACGTCAGTAATCGTCCCATCTGAATTGATTTGGTAGGCACCAATTGCACTGCGATATCCTGCGCCCTCTCCCTGAAACGTGACCGTCGCATCTGATTGATGATTAATGACGAGCCCTTCCGCATCAGCAATCATGTCTTCAAAGACTTCAGACCCAATATTGGCTTCCAGTTCTTTACCCGCCTGAAGGTTAGGGAACATGTCCATATGGTCCAGTTCCATCACTTCAGACGCATTTTCATGGGAGATGGTATTTCCCAGCCCACTCATGGTGGGCGATGCCAAATCCTCAACATTTACAGTATAGCTTTCAGAAGCCACATGGACACCATCCGTCACATCCACCGTAATGTCGTAACTGTTTACATCTTCGTAATCCAATGCTCCAGCGACCTTTACTTCGCCCGTGTTAGGATCGATGGTGAATTTCCCGCCGGCATCATCAGACAGGCTATAGGTTAGGGTGCCGCCTTCCGGATCCTCTGCGCTTATTGTGCCGACGACCGT
>NZ_JBLHZT010000041.1:0-32406 GCF_047631475.1 Sneathiella sp.
AGATGCGTGTCCTGTCAAAGACGAAATCTACCGCGTAGCCGGCCGCCACAACCTGAAAACGTTTGTTGTCAGCAACAGCTGGATGCGGGTCCCTCCGAGTGAATTGATCGAGCAAATTGTTGTCGATGATGGTTTTGACGCTGCCGACAACTGGATCGCTGAGAAAATAACGGATCAGGATGTGGTTATCACCTCCGACATTCCGTTGGCGGACCGGTGTCTGAAGAAATCAGCGATCGTCCTCAACTCGTCAGGCAAACCTTTTACAAATCAATCAATTGGCATGTCTTTGGCAATGCGTGACCTGAACGCACATTTGCGCGAAACTGGTGAAATATCAGGATATAATGCCGCGTTCACAAAAAAAGACAGATCTAGTTTCCTGAACAATCTGGAGAATATTCTGCAAAAACTGAAAAAAGGCCAGCGCCCCCGGTTTTAAAGATCGGGAGTTCTAATGGAGAATTTCAGACCTTTCATGAGATTTGCCATGCTTTTCTTCCTGTTCCTGTCGATAATCGCTTAACGTACCATCCAGGGTTCGCTCGATTATCTCCTCCAGCGCACGAGCAGTATTGACCCGCCCCATGTAAACATAATCAGCCCCCGCTTCGTAGATATCTTTGGCGTTCAGCGGTTGTTCGGCATTGGAAATAACAATAGCGTCGGGATTGATCTGGCGAATGGTTTGAACAAGTTTATGGTTGCTTGTGCCACGTAGAATATCGTCAGAAATGGTGGCGACAACGACTTTTGCTTTTTCAATGCCTGAATGACTGAGCGTTTGCTCGCTGGCAAGGTCACCATATCGCACCCCAACGCCCAGTCGTCGAATGGCAGCATGAATTTGCACGTTGAAGTCAATAACAAGAATTTTTTTCAGAAGCTCCGGCCTGTGCACACTTATTTCATGCAACAATGACGAGGCGACACGGTGAAACCCTAACAGCACAATCTCAGGATTAGCCTCAAGCTCATTCGAGGATACAGGCGGTTCTTTAAAACCCAGACGATGTAGCAATGGTGACATCCGGCCGTAATACCGATGGGCGTTCCGGTATAGAACGGGCGTCAACAAAGCGGTCATTATAAACCCGAAAATAATCGCCCCCGACATATCACTTGAAATATGACCAAGCTGGCTGCCCAAATATGCGATCACAAGACCGAATTCTGAAAGTTGCGCCAACCTCAGGGACGTCACTTGGGCCAGTCGCTGGTCACCGCCGGTGAAGTAGAACAAAGGGAAGAACACTATTTGCCGGCTTAACAGTGAAAATACGGCGAGGACAACAGCCAGTGCCGGGACCATAAAGTTGTCCAGAACAGGCACACTCATGCCTAAACCCACAAAGAACAACACGATAAAGAAATCGCGGACAATACCCACCTTGGCAATAATATCCCGGCTGTATGGAAGCGCCGCGATTGTCATGCCTGCAATCAGGGCGCTCATCCCCGAGCCTACTGACAATGTCACGTCCAGTTCGAAAATTGTTCCCGCCATAAGATCCAGGCTGCTACCAATAAACACAACGGAGAAGCACCATCCAATAGAGGCGACAAAAATCATCTGCGGCTCTTTCGCAAGCCACTTGAAAGTCTGCGCGATAAAACCCTTTGCCAACAGATAGGTAATAGCAACCAACAAAAACATACCAAAAAACGAGATAAGAACAGTCGTTAGCTCAGGCGAGTTGAAGGTTGGCTGCAATGTCAGGACAATAACCGCCCAGATATCCTGAAAGACCAGAATGCCCAAAGAAAGATGACCGGATTCAGTATCCAGCTCGTAATTCTCCTGAAACATCTTAACGACAAGTAGAGTGGACGAGCCCGCGATGAAAATTCCGAAGTAAAGCGCATCATAATCACCCGGGAATACGTTCGAAAAACCCAGCCATATTAGAGCCTTAACCACCAGAACGCCGAATAGAACCGTTAGCGGATATTGCAGTATTCCCGAAGTGATAATGACTTTTCCACTTTTTGCAATTTTGCGGATATCAATTTCAACACCGATCATGAACAATAATAAGATGAAGCCCAGTTCCGCAATGGTCTCAATATTCCGCGGATCCGTAATCAACTTAAAACCAACCGGCCCGACGAGAATGCCTGCCAACAGGAATGCCGCGATACTCGGTATTTTAAATCGGGCAAAAAGGATGGCGAGTAAACTGGCTGCAAACAGGCAGATACCAATGTCATACACCAATGGTTCCAGATGACCGCCCGCGGCGTTGGCCGTCGACGTTCCAACCAGAAAGAATACCAGCACTTGGAAAGAATGCCGGAAGGTGGTTTTCAATGGCGCACTGATATTCACATTCTACCCCGTCTTTTCTACCCTTATAAATCCGTCCCTGAAAGGCATCAAGTGTATCAAGACATGATAAAGACCAGATGGCCTGTAAGCCGGGTTTTGTCCTCGATTTCTCGATGGATGATCATTCGTCTAGGGTGCCTGTTGCCAAACACCTCAAGCAACCAACCCGGACAGCAGCTCGGAAAACCAGCTTACGTAGCAGACATACATCCCTACATCGGCCGTCCCTATTTGGTTTTGCTCCCGGTGGGGTTTACCATGCCGCTTCTGTTACCAGACGCGCGGTGCGCTCTTACCGCACCCTTTCACCCTTACCTGTAAGAACAGGCGGTTTGCTTTCTGTGGCACTTTCCCTAGGGTCACCCCCGCCGGCCATTAACCGGCACCGTATTTCCGTGGAGCCCGGACTTTCCTCTCCCCCTTATCGGGGCAGCGATCATCCAGCCATCTGGTATGCCCTGCTTACCCCTGTCTGTTCAATTGGTCAAGCGAAGGACGCTGTTTAGTATGGATTTAGCAATCATACGGGTTTCCGCGTCCGCAATGCCGCTCACATTCTCCTGTCGCCAGTGACGCTGAAACGCAGCTGTCACATCCGACAAATTTTCACTCTTCACCGCATACCCGATAACTTCTAAAGCATGTTGATAGTCGTCATCGGAAACGAACTCATTATTTTGAACAGCCTCGGGCCACAGTCCAACCCCGTTTTCGGCCAAGCGCTTCCAATCAAACAATTCCCCCGGATCCTGTTTTCGTTCCGGGGCAAGGTCAGAATGCCCAATGACATTAAATCTGGCAATCTGATGCCGCTCAACTATCGATTTGGAAAGCGAAATTACAGAGTTCATCTGCATCTCAGAAAACTGGCGATACCCGAATTCGTGCCCCGGATTAACAATTTCAATTCCAATAGAGGCAGAATTGATATCCGTTTCTCCCCGCCAACTCCCAAAGCCGGCGTGCCACGCCCGCTTTTTTTCATCGACCAACTGATAAACGGCACCGTCTTCATCAATGAGATAATGCGCACTTACCTCAGCCTCTGGATCACATAGTCGCGCAAGTGCCTCCTGCGCATTCTTCATGCCCGTATAATGCTGCACCAAAATTGACGGCGTTTTGTTATGGCGCCTTTCATTGAAGTTGGGAGACGGATACCAGAGAATGTCAATATCGGTGCCCGCCATCTCTAAATATTGCGACGCTTGCAAAGCTCGTCATAAGCGCTGTTTATGATTGCCAATTTTTCATTAGCCACATCGACAAATTCCTGCGGCAACCCCTGTGCCATGACTTTGTCCGGGTGGTTGTCTCTAATCAGCGCGCGATAGGCTTTCTTAAGATCAGCGTCCGAGATATCTTTGGGCACCCCAAGGATTTGATATGGGTCCCGGACGTCTTCACCAACGTGATATCCTCGGAAACGATTATAATCATCATCATTGAAGCCGAAAATCCGGGCAATGTTTTTCAAGTAGGCATCTTCATCTGGATGAAGAACCCCATCGGCCATCGCAATGGAAAACAGACCATGGAGCAAATCTTCCATAACCTGAGGCGTATCACGGAACATCCTTTCAACCTGCTGGGCATACCCCTCGTAGCCAGCCGTGCTCTGCCGTGCCCGATCGAAGACCTTAGCAAAATTTTTCTGTTCTTCTGGAGGGATGCGAAAAACCCGCTTGAACGCATCAACCTCATCCCGGGTCACAACGCCATCAGCCTTTGCTAGCTTGGCACCCAGCGCGATCACAGCAATTGTGAACGCGACTTGCTTTAGCCCCCCGCTGTCTGCGACACCCTCACCCTCTGAATCAGGGCCTTCTCTATATTTATCAACGACATGTCCGGCAATACCACCCACCAGAGCGCCCAAGGGCCCCCCGAGCAAAAGCCCAGCTGCACCGCCGAATATTTTTCCCCAAACCGCCATAAACTCACTTTCCAAACAACGTGTTTCCGCCATACTATCAGCGCAGGAATGAAACGGCTAGTCGACTTCGCTGTGATTATTACGCGAACAAGTAAGCAATAAAATACTTCAATTTGTCCGTTTCAAGGCATAAATTGACTTTTTGTCGAAAGATAGACGACCGCAGAATTTGTTACACTTTCTGCCTCAGTTTTTTTATCCCGGATAATACGCATGACAGTAAAACAATGGCAAAAACCAGAATATCTTCTCATGGTCACCGCTGCTGGATGGGGCGCGGGCTTTGCGACATGGCTTGCTTTGCTCAACAATTTCGCCGTTGACGCCATCAATTTTACAGGCCGTGAAATTGGCATTCTGCAATCATTGCGTGAAGTACCGGGATTGCTCGCCTTCACGGTCATCTTTGTCCTTTTGATCATTTCTGAACAGCGCCTGTTGATGATTTCGCTGCTCGTTTTTGGGATTGGTGTTGCAATTACCGGACTGTTTCCATCAGAGATTGGCTTCTACCTGACCACAATTCTCATGTCTGTTGGTTTTCACTATCATGAAACTCTGCGGCAATCCCTGACCTTGCAACTTGTTTCAAAAGACCGCACGCCACTTGTCATGGGGCGCCAAATATCGGCACAGGCTTTTGCCTCGCTTGCCGTTTACGGCTTGATATATTGTGCAACTAAATTTGCCGGGATGGATTTTGCCATCATCTATGCGTTGGGGGGTGGTGTCGCCATCTTTACCGCTTTGATAACCTGGTCGGCCTACCCTTTGTTTGGAACCAAAGTGCATCAAACCAAAACCATCGTTTTGAGAAAACGCTATTGGCTATATTACGCGCTGACCTTCCTCTCTGGCGCGCGACGGCAGATATTTATGGTTTTTGCGGGCTTTATGATGGTGGAAAAATTTGATTACGCCATTTCCACCATAACCGCCCTTTACCTTTTAAATCATGCCATCAATATTTTTCTCGCACCTAAAATTGGTCGTCTGATTTCTCATTGGGGTGAAAGAAAGGCTCTTATTTTTGAATATGTTGGGCTAATGATGGTGTTCACAGGCTACGCGTTTGTTGAGGATAGCAATCTGGCGGCAGGACTGTATGTCGTTGACCATTTATTCTTTGCTTTTGCCATCGGTATCAAAAGCTATTTCCAGAAGATCGCCGATCCGAAAGACATGGCCTCTACAGCCAGTGTCAGTTTTACCATCAACCATATCGCCGCGGTGGTCATCCCTGTTCTGTTTGGCATTTTATGGTTGACGTCCCCCGCTAGTGTTTTTCTGGCCGGGGCAGCAATGGCCGCGTTCTCTTTGATTTGTTCATTTAACATTCCCAGACAGCCTGCACCAGGCAACGAAACGATCAAAGGGCCACGCTTTCCGCAGGATGACGTGCTGATCGCTGAAAAAATCTAGTCTTCGTCTTCGTCAAATAAAATCCTGTTGGCAGCGCCATCCAGATCGTCATACTGACCGGATTTTAAACTCCATAGAAAGGCAGCCAAGCCAAGCCCCCCCATGAATAACGCAATCGGGATCAGATAAATCAGGGCACTCATACCATATCCTTTTTATCTGACAATTTCAGACGCATGGAATTGAACACAACGACCAAAGAGGACGCCGACATTGCGATAGATGCAAACAAGGGGGTCACAAATCCCATAACCGCTAACGGAACCGCAATTGCGTTATACAGGAAGGCCAAACCAAAATTCTGAATAACCAGACGATGCGATAGCCGGGCAACTTTAACCGCCTCCACAACCGCCCCAAGCTGACGACCCTGAAACACAAAATCTGCGGCAGTTTGGCTAATATCAGAGGCCGTTGAGGGAGACATGGAAACATGGGCGGCGGCCAAAGCAGGCGCATCATTCAGACCGTCTCCGACCATCATAACTTTAGAGCCTTGCTCTTTTAAAGCTTCCAAATGGGCAACTTTACCTTCAGGCTTTACACCCGCTTTCCAATGATCGATACCAGCGGCAAGGGCAATGTCCGCGGCCACTTCATTTCTGTCACCAGACAAAAGCTCTATCCGCAGGCCCATTGACCTAAGCTGTGAAATCGTTTTCCGTGCATCCTCACGCAAACAATCGGAAAATAAAAACTGCACGGCTTCACAGCCCGGCCGCTTCAGCCACATCTCAGGCCCGGTGGGGCTCGGTGCATTTTTACCATCAACACCACACCATTCACGGCTTCCCAAACGAATTTCCCCATCACCGAAGTCCACCGCCAATCCGGCGCCCGGATGTTCAGTAACGCCTTCGCATCCGGTTGCACCGCCCGCGGCACGAACCACAGCCTGCGCCAACGGGTGGCGACTGGTAAGCGCTATATCAGCGGCGAGCTTCAGATCCTTATCGGCTACAGTGCCACCATTGATAAATTCGAGGCGCCCTTCCGTCAGTGTCCCTGTTTTATCAAAAACAATGGTATCAACCTTTGCCAGCTTTTCCAGGCCATCTGCGGCCTTTACCAAAATACCTTTCCCGAGCAAACGGCCACTGGCAACAACCTGTACGACAGGAACAGCCAGCCCCAAAGCGCAAGGACAGGTAATGATTAGAACCGCGACCGCTTGCAACAGCGACAATTGCCAGTCATGCCCAAGCAACCACCATCCTGCGAAAGTCAGGGCAGCCAGAATATGAACAACGGGGGCATAATATTCTGCGACCCGGTCGGCAAGCCGTACATATTTTGCCCGGCCCTGCTCGGCGTTTTCCATAAGTCGGACAATATCCCCAAGAAGAGTATTATCGCCGGTTTTAGTGGCCTTCACCTGCACGGGACCCGTCAGATTTAAGGTGCCTGCAAAAACAGAAGCGCCAATCCCGGCCTCTTCAGGAAGGCTTTCGCCGGTCACCAGACTATTATCAATACTGGTTCGGCCCAGAATGATATCTCCATCAATCGGGAACCGGTCACCAACAGCAACATGAACACAGGTCCCCGGCGTCACCGCGTCTACTGGTATGGATTTATGAGAACCGTCTTCTTCCACAATAGTGGCGGCAACCGCCTTCATTAACAATAGCCGCTCCGCTGCTGAGCGGGCTTTACTTCGCGCCCGGTTATCCAGAAAACGACCAATCAGCAGGAAGAACAGCAGGGTTACCGCAGCGTCAAAATAGGCATATTCACCGCTTTGAATTGTCTCCGCCAGGCTCATTCCTGTGGCCAATATTACCGCCAGAGAAATCGGGACATCCATATTAAGACGGCCCGCCCGCAATGCACCGATTGCAGACTGAAAAAAGACCTGACCAGAATAAGCAACGGCAGGCATCGCAATCAGTGCGGAAATCCAATGCATAAAATCACGGGTTGCGACCCCCATATCCTCAGAAAACAGGCCCGCCCAAACCGAAACAGACAAAAGCATAACGTTCATGGCGGCGAAGCCAGCGACACCCAGAGCTTTTAAAAGGCGGCGATCCTCTTCCTCTGAGGCCGACTGCATCATTTCAGCGTTATAGGGGGTCAGTGGATACCCAAGATCAATAACGGGTTTGACAATATCAGCCGCTTCCGCGGCGTTTTCATCCCAGCGTACCAGCAAGCGCCGAGTAGAGAAATTAACCCGACCATCGAGAACCGCATCCTGAGAGTTCAAGGCCTTTTCAATGCTGCGAATACAATTGGCGCAATGCATATTTTCCACAAGAAGATGCAACATCGCATACCCATCTTCATCATGGGTCACAAAAGCCTTGGGATCAGCGGATACGAAATCCATGTAATCGGCTTGCGGACCAGATGAGCGGGCCAAGGCAATAGCCCCGCCAGCACAGCAGTTTCCACCCCCGTCCCGAAAGACGTTTGAGGATAACAGGCTTTGGGAAGGTTGCGTTACTTCACCCATATCCGTTTCTCCACCCGATAGGGTTTGTCAAAACCGCCGCCTTTCAGCGTGATCAGCAGATCCCATTGGCCCGGCTCAGCGAACGTGGTCTCCAATTCAAAGCCTGCCCGGGTGGGTACCATTGTGAACAGCTGATCCTGATCTTCTCTGGCTGGTCGGCTGACCAACAGGGACGCTCCGATATCGTTGATTTTCTGATTTTGCTTGTCGGAAACGGTTAAAGAAAGGAATACTTTTTTATCTTCCAGAATTTCAACGACCAGATCAGTCTTCCAACCGCGTGCTTGCTGATCCTCAAAGCGGGAAATCTCTTCATTATAAGACAGACCCTTTTTATAGGCATCCTGTACAGAAATACCGGAAAAACTGGTCAGTGCGAAATAAACGAAAACACCGTTTACCGCAAACATGACGCCAAAAAATCCAGCCAGCATATAAAAAACATGAATGCCTTTGAGTTTACGAGGGATCGCTGACTCCATTATTTCGGTCCTTTAAAGGTTGTTTCCTGAATTTCAGTCTGTCCATTTAT
Organism: Sneathiella sp.; assembly: GCF_047631475.1. GTDB lineage: Bacteria > Pseudomonadota > Alphaproteobacteria > Sneathiellales > Sneathiellaceae > Sneathiella. The sequence continues at coordinate 8,678 of NZ_JBLHZT010000041.1, forward strand.
GAGGTCTTTTACAACGATCGAAATATCCTGACTGCTGTCCGTCAAATCACTATTGGGGGCTGAAACAAACAATTTCACACTGGACAAAGCATCACCTGGCACAGGAACAATCATTTCGGGGTGTCTTGGGCCTTCTACCTGTAACCAGGCGGATGAATTGGGTAGCCCTTCAATGGTTATCTGAAAACGCCGGTCTTCATGTATTTTGTTTAAAATCTTGACCGTATATCCATTCCGAATTTGCCCGTCCGAAAGGGTAACAAACAGCGGGTTCCGATCGCGGATCACGTTCACATCCAAAACCGACCGGTTCAGCAATGTAAACAGCATAACCCCGCCCACAACAGACAATAAACCAACATAGGCAAGCGTCCGGGGGCGGATCAGACGAACCTTTAGCTTTTTATCCGGCGTCTTATCGAATTGCCCTTCATGGGTATCATAACTGATTAACCCTTTTGGAAGGCCAACCTTTTCCATCACACTATCACATGCATCAATACATAGGGCGCAAGTAATACATTCCAACTGGGCACCGTCGCGGATATCAATCCCCATTGGGCAGACCGCAACACACTGGTTACAGTCGATACAATGTCCGCGACCCTCCCACGTATCATTTTTCTTATGAGGGCCACGCGGCTCACCGCGGGGTGCATGATAGGTAACCGTCAGTGTTTCCTCGTCAACCATGGCCCCCTGGATACGCGGCCAAGGACACATATAGGTGCATACCTGTTCCCGCATCAACCCGCCAAAGACATAAGTCGTGGCTGTCAGGACTGCCACACTGGAATAGGCGATAACCTGCGCCTCTCCTACCAGAAGTTCTCTTAATAAGGTCGGCGCATCTGCAAAATAAAAAACCCATGCACCGCCTGTCAGCAACCCAATAAGCAACCAGATGCTATGTTTGACAAACCGTTTTGCGAATTTGCCACCGGTCATTTTTGCCTTATCAAGCTTCAGACGCGCATTTCGATCACCCTCGATTGCCCGTTCGACGAAAATAAACAAATCTGTCCAAACGGTTTGTGGACAGGAGTAGCCGCACCATGCGCGGCCAAATAACGAAGTAACCAGAAAAAGGGCCAATGCGGAAAGGATCAATATCCCCGTGATATAGTAAACTTCCTGTGGCCACAGCTCGATAAAGAAGAAGTAAAACCGGTTATGCTGAAAATCAACCAGGACGGCCTGATCAGGGGCGCCAACACCCCGATCCCAACGAATCCAAGGGGTAATATAGTAAATTGCCAGAGTAATCCCCATAATAATCCACTTAAGACGCCGAAAACTACCGGTCGCCCGTTTGGGTTGGATTTTTTCGCGTTTCTTGTAAAGGGACCGGTTTTCTTTTTTATTGACAGCTTGAACGTCAACTTTTTCCACGGGTGTGTGCACCACGGTTTTACTCCAGTCGGTGTGCGTCTCATAGGAGACGCACACACTTATCTAGCATCAGATAGTAGGACTTCTTTCAAAGGGCGGCTTATTGACCACCGCCCAATGAGTGTACATAAAGGGCAATCTGGCGGACAACCGTATCATCCAGTCGATCTGCCCAAGCGGGCATGACATTTGCCCGGCCCTTTGCGATTGTTCTGGCAATCGTGTTTTTATCACCACCATAAAACCAGATAGCGTCTGTCAGATTAGGTGCCCCGACTTCGGTTGACCCTTTTGCGTTATCTCCATGGCAGCTTGCACACTCCTCGGCAAAAATCGCCTTACCGCGTTCAGCGCTCTCCATGTCACGCCCTTCCTGAGAAAGGGACAGAACATATTCCGTGACATCATTAATCTGGTCTTTCTCCAGAATTTCATCCGTCAAGAAAGCTGGCATTTCACCAGAACGCGTGTCTTCATGGTTAGAACGGATGCCGTATTGAATAGTCTGATAAATATCTTCAACACGTCCTCCCCATAACCAATCGTCATCGTTCAGGTTTGGAAAACCAGCGGCTCCTTGGGCTCCGGATCCATGGCACTGTGAACAATTCACTGCGTAATGGGACCGTCCACCAGACAACGCAAACTGATAGAGTTCAGGATTTGCTTTAACATCCGTGATCTGTGTGTCCTGAAGGGTCTGAACAATATCGGCACGACTTTCCTCGATGGCCGCTATTTCTTTTTCCAGATTATCCCGAGAAGAATAATTCAGATAACCCTTCGTGTAATCACTGACCATTGGCCATGCGGGCATAACGATCCAGTACCCGATCGCCCACAAAATTGTGGCATAGAATGTCCACAACCACCAACGCGGCATTGGCGTATCCAGCTCCCGAATACCATCCCACTCATGACCAGTGGTATCAGTGCCCGATACTTCATCTCTTTCAATTTTGGACATTGTTACTCCTTCTCATCAAGCGGAATCTTGGCTGCATGATCGAACTTTTCTTTGTTTTTCGGCCAAAGTGCGTAAGCAACCACGATCAAAAACAACACAAACAAATAGACCAGCCCATAGGTTTGCGCGAAGACTGAAACCTCTTGAAAACTCATATCGGCCCCCTATCTCTTGCCAGCTTCTGCATCATAAGATGTAAAATCGACCAGTGTGCCAAGCATCTGCAAGTACGCAATCAACGCGTCCAGTTCAGAAATTTTACTTGGATCCCCATCAAAGTCGCGCACTTGCGCTTTGGGGTAACGGGCCAAAAGATCATCCACTTCATCCGCGTCAGGATTAACCTGTGTCCGCAAATCCTGTTCCGCTACTGCAATCATTTCATCGGTGTAAGGAACACCAACTCGACGGTTCGCAATCAAATCTCCTGCAATATCAGGAACATTCAGCTCTGTTTTTGCGAGGAAAGAATAAGCTGGCATGACAGACTCAGGGACCACATCCCGTGGATTTTTCATATGGGTGACATGCCATTCATCAGAATATCGGCCCCCAACACGGGCAAGATCGGGTCCTGTCCGCTTTGATCCCCACTGGAAAGGATGGTCATACATACTCTCCGCTGCCAGACTATAATGGCCATAGCGTTCTGCTTCGTCCCGAAGAGGACGGATCATCTGGCTATGACAGTTATAGCACCCTTCGCGGATATAGATGTTACGGCCCGCCAATTCCAATGGACTATAGGGTCGCATACCCTTCACTTTTTCAATTGTGCTTTCCAGATAAAAAAGTGGAGCAATCTCGATCAAACCACCGATGGAGACAACCACAAGGGTCAAAACCAGCATAAGGATGGAGTTTTTCTCAATGACTTTATGACTAATCATTTACTTATCTCCCCGCTGCGAATTCGGCATTTGGAACAAGGTGTTCCGCTTCAGATTGCCGTACATCGCCACGTGCAGTCCGCCACAGATTATACGCCATGATCAACGCGCCAATGAGGAACAATACGCCGCCCATCGCCCGAATAACATAGAATGGATGCATTGCTTCCACTGTTTCACTGAACGAATATTCAAGGAAACCGAAGGCATCATACGCACGCCACATCAAACCTTGCAGGATACCGGAAACCCACATGGAGGTGATGTAAAGAAGGATACCAATCGTGGAAATCCAGAAATGCATATTGACCAGTTTGTCGGAATAAAGCGACTTGCGGTTCCAAACAACAGGAACGAGGAAGTAAAGCGCACCAAAGCTGACATAAGCAACCCAGCCAAGGGCACCGGAATGCACATGACCAACCGTCCAGTCCGTGTAATGGCTAAGCGCGTTCACCGCTTTGATCGACATTAATGGGCCTTCAAATGTACTCATACCGTAGAAGGCGACCGATGTTACCAAGAAGCGAACAACCGGATCGGTTCTTAGCTTGTCCCATGCCCCCGACAACGTCATCAAACCATTAATCATGCCACCCCATGAAGGCATCCAGAGGATAATGGAAAATGTCATTCCAAGTGTCTGCGACCAGTCAGGCAATGCTGTATAATGCAAGTGGTGAGGTCCGGCCCAGATATATAAGAAAATCAGAGCCCAGAAGTGAATGATCGACAACCGGTATGAATAGACCGGACGGTTCACCCGCTTCGGAATGAAGTAATACATGATGCCAAGGAAGCCGGCGGTCAGGAAGAAGCCAACCGCATTATGGCCATACCACCACTGCGTCAACGCGTCCTGTACTCCTGAGAACAAGGAGTAACTCTTAACCCCTGTCAGACTGACCGGCATGGACAGGTTGTTCACCAAATGAAGCATCGCGACAGTGACGATGAACGCAAGATAGAACCAGTTCGCCACATAAATATGCTTTTCTTCACGCTTCCAAAGGGTTGCAAGGAAAACAAACAAATAGGTAACCCAGACGGCGGTGAGCCAGATATCAACATACCATTCTGGTTCAGCATATTCTTTGGACTGGGTCACACCCAGAACGTAACCAGAGGCCGCCAGCACGATAAACAGCTGATACCCCCAGAAAACAAACCAAGGTGCGATGTCCCCAGCGAGCCTTGCTTTACAAGTCCGCTGCACAACATGGAAAGAGGTCATCAACAGGATATTGCCGCCAAAGGCAAAAATCACGCCGGACGTATGCAATGGCCGCAGGCGACCGAAACTTGTCCAAGGCAAATCCAGATTTAGTTCAGGAAAAGCAAGCTGGAGGGCGATTACAACCCCGACCAAAAAGCCGACTATTCCCCAGAATGTAGAAGCAATAACACCGGCTTTTACGATCTCGATGTTATAATTTACGCCTCCGGTTTCTACGACAGTTTTATTGCCAGTGCTGTAGTGCCTTGAAATCAAGGCATACGCGGCAAGAACTGACGCCAGCGCGAATATTGCGCCATGGATCATCATACCTTGGTCCTGTGCTTTGGCAGAAAGCAGAAGTCCCAAGATTGCCCCAATGATCGACAAGGCTATCCATAACAGGTTCATACCAGTCATCCGTTTGTTTTTCATTTAATGCTAGATTAAAGAAGCCGCAATTTGCCAGACGCTCGCCTGAAAAACACAAACTCCCCCACTCTTTACTATGTCCCTCAGGCGCTCCGCGCATTGATTTGGGTCAAGAGTGTGCACTCCGTCTACAAACCGCGTGAATTGCCCGCATGGTTAATCTTAGCATAATTTGCATTATTCGTTAGAATTTTACTAAACTGCCCGCGAGTGTTTCCCGGGCCCGTTTCCGAGATAGGTATCAAAAACCGCACAAATCGTACGAACCAAATACCGCCCTTCTTCCAGAACAAGAATTTTTCGCCCCGAAATTTCCAACAAGCCATCCTCTTCAAAAGACCGAAGCCGTAGAAGTTCATCGTCCAAATACTCAGGTGTTACGTCATACCGGTTGGCGACCTCAGCCAGATCAACAGCCAGATCACACATCAGCCTTTCAATAATCTCACGGCGCATTTTATCATCCGTTGACACTGCGACCCCTTTGCTAATTGCAAAGCCATTATTAAGAACACGCCGTTCATAATCCGGTATGCTAGTAACATTCTGAACATATCCCTGAGGCAGCTTTCCAATTGACGACGCCCCAATTCCGATCAAGGCATCAGAGGCATCCGTTGTGTAGCCTTGGAAATTGCGCTGTAAATCCCCGTTTTTCAGGGCAAGGCTCATGTCATCATCCGCCCGAGCAAAATGATCCAGTCCAATTTGAACGTATCCCAGCTCAAGAAGCGCATCTGCTGCTGCTTTCGCCTGTGCGATCCGTTCTGAGGTTCCAGGTAAATCAGCATCGTTGATCAGACGCATATGCTTCTTCATCCATGGCACATGGGCATACCCGAAGAGCGCAATACGATCTGGTTTAAGTGAATGAGACAAGGCAACTGTCTTGCGAACATCTTCGACGGTTTGTAAGGGCAGGCCATACATAAGATCAAAATTCAAACGTTCGATACCATTTGCCCGAAGGCTATCCACTGCCGCTTTTGTGGCTTCAAACGACTGGACGCGATTAATCGCTCTTTGAACTTTAATGTTAAAATCCTGAACCCCAAGGCTCGCACGATTGATACCGCCTGCAACCATCGCCTCAACAACAGAGGCATCAAGTGTACGAGGGTCAATCTCTATGGCCCGTTCAGCATTTTCCGAATAATCAAAATAGGTATTGATCATGTCCATGATGCTGGTGAAATCATCTGGCGCCAGAATACTTGGCGTGCCGCCACCCCAATGAACATGGGAAACGGTAAAACGTCCCGGCAAAGCCTTAATGACCGTTGCCAATTCAGCCCTTAGCGCGGCTGCATATTGAGCAATTGGCTCATCTTTTTGCGAAATTTTGGTATTACAACCACAATACCAGCACATCTGCCGACAAAACGGAACGTGCAGATACAGTGATAACGCTGTATCCCTGCTCAACGTTTGCAGCCAGCCCCCGTACTCTTCGCCGTCGTCCATTGGCTGAAAATGCGGAGCCGTTGGATAGCTTGTATAACGCGGTACAGGGGCGTCATATTTTCTGGCCAGATTATCAGTCATTCCGTTTTCCCGCCTAGCCTTCGCCGTCCGCAAGCAAATGAAGCTCGCTAAGATCATGAATTTCGACTTCCTGAGAAGAGATTAAAGAGATAACCCCTTGCTTACGCAGCTTGGTAATTGTCCGGCTCACTGTTTCAATTGTCAGACCAAGAAAGTCAGCAATATCTGTGCGGCTCATAGGCAATGTAAGAACGACCGAATTTGTGTCTTCATTCTCACCATTGCGTTTAAATTTCTTTTGCGCCCGTTCGAATAAAAAATTAGCGATTTTCTCAACGGGCGTTTTGCGTCCAAGCAGAAGCATATGATCTTGCAGGCTGATCACCTCCGCCTGCATCATCTGCATAAGGCGAGATTGAATTTCCACATGCTCTTTCATAGACCGGTTCAACCGGCCAACGTTAAACTGACAAACAACAACTTCATCGATCGCTTCAGCATCAACTGTGTATTGCTTGCCTGCACTAAGACCTACAAAATCTCCGATCGATTTAAAGCCGGTAATCTGACGCCTGCCATCATCAAGCATTCGGGATAATCTGACCTCACCAGAAACAACGGTGTAGAAATTATTTGCTTCGTCATATTCGCTAAACAGCATTTGACCGGGCTTGAGGGTCTTGTGGGTGCTGTCATTTCCAAATTCAAGGAGTTCTTCACCTTCAAGAGCGGAGCAAAGGGCCAATTCATGAGCCGCACAGTTTGAACAATAATCAGTCTTTGGCTGATTGCCCTGTCCTGCCGTAAAATTAAACTTCGTGCATCCTTCAGATACAGAAGTATCAAAAGCCTGACTTGTTACTTTTTTACGCTCGATTGTATTTTCTGGGGCCATAATATCCATCCTTATCTCCCGCTCATCTCCACACCCGGATCATCAACCCGTCCCCTCAATGCCTCAATGCGGTAGGATGTCGCAGGGATCTTTTATTGCTGGATGCAAAAGATTGTGGCCGCCGGAAAGCCCGGTTTTCCTCACTTCTTTAAGAAAAACAAAAATCGTCAAATCAGCGCGACAAATTGACACGTTAAAAAAACAGCGCCATTCAGGCGCTGTTTTCATCGGATATTATTCTTCAGTTCGGTTCTGTTTGTATCTTCGAATTACAGTGACAGTAAGTCAGATGCTCGTTCCAACGTCACCTTTTTTCCGGACAACAGGCAATTGCCTGCCTCTACTTCAAACCGACCTTCCCCCTGCCGCAATGGATCGAAGGGTTTTAATTTGCTGTCAATGACCAGACGGGAAAGCAGCAGTCGGCGCGCGTCCTTATCCACCGCCCCCAAAGCGGCACCTTCAATTGCAAAAAGCGTTGCCGTTGTTGCATGATACAGGGCATTTGACGCCTGACGGGCCAAAGTTTCATTTTGTGTATCCGCAACTTCCTCGGCAAAATCCCTTGCCCGATCTATCAGGCCAGAGAGTTCTCCCGAATATTGCCCCGGCACCCCGTCAGCTTTATCAAGACGTGCTTTCAGATCCTCGGCCAATGGCAGATGAGCCCGGGCCTTTGCTACGGCTCGGGTTGTGATATCAAGAGCATTTATATTGGATGTTCCTTCCCACAAAAGCCCCGTATAAGCATCGCGAACAAGCTTTGGATTAACCCAGTCTTCAATAAAGCCACATCCCCCCCGCACCTCTAGAGCACCGCCAGCAACCTCAACATTGTCCCGACAGGCTCTGAATTTCAATAAAGGTGTCAAAATACGGTTAAGTACTTCAGCCTCTTTATCCCCCTGATCAGATTTGTAAAGCTGGGTCGCAACATGCATCATCATGGACAATGCTTGCTCCGTTGGCAGCATGAGCTTCAATAACTGCCGGCGCATCAACGGTTTTTTCAAAATTTCCTGGTCAAAGACTTCCCGATTTTGTGCAACCATCAGGGCCTCGTTCAGGCAACGCCGCATCATACCTGCCGCCCGAACACCATGGGAAAGTCTGGACATAACGACCTGATCCATCATTTGCCGCAGTCCCGGGTTGGGTTTGGCCCCCACATCCCCAAAGGGGTACCCAATGGCTCCATCAAAAATGATTTCGCCCGACGCCATGGATTTGGTTCCCATTTTATCCTTCAGCCGAACAATCCTGTAACCGTTCCTGTCCCCATTTTCCAAATGCCGCGGAACCGCAAAAATGGCCAGACCACGGTTGCCGGCTGGGGCCCCTTCCGGACGGGCAAGCACCAATGCAACTTCCGCATCCGCACAGGAACAGAACCATTTGTCTCCATATAAGCGCCAAACCCCATCTTCATTTTTGGCTGTCACTTCAAGATTTGCAACTTCTGATCCGCCGACCTTCTCCGTCATGAATTGGGCGCCCATATGGATTTCATCCATATCCTGACTAAGCATCTGCCAGCCAAACTTGTCGATCGCTTCTTTTGGCCCATGCTTTGCAAGCAAACCATAGGACGTATCCGTCACCGAAATTGGACACATTAGGCCAAATTCTGACTGAGTGAACAAATAGGTAAAAATATACTTGGCCATGGGGGGCATTTTTTCAGGCCAACCATGGACACCGGCTTTATGGGACATGCAATGAATACCAAAATCCCCATAGGCGATTTTCTCCATTTCACGATAGGCAGGATGAAACTCAATCCATTCTCGGTCCCGTCCACGAGCATCCCGCGGATGTAAAACCGGGATATGACGATCCGCTATTCTTGATAACTCGTCCAGACGATTGCCCGCAATTTCCCCCAGATTTTGAAACACCGGTCGCATATGCTCCCGAAGATCTTCAGGAAGATAAATTTCCATGACATCCTGCAGGCTCTGATCAATTTCAAAGAAATTCAGACCATGGCAATCTTCTGGCACCCAATCTTCAAGAGTGCGTTCTTCCCGCTTTTTCAGTCGGCTTTGCTGTAGCATTATTGATCCTCAAAATATCCAGAAATTACAGTGTCAGAATTTGACGGGCATCTTCAAGTGAAACCGGCGCATCATTCAGAAGACAATCAGTCGCCTGCTCATCAAACTGTCCTGCCTCGACCGACAATGGGTTTGCCTGTCCCAACTTATGATCTGTAATCATCCGCGACAGAAGCAACCGACGCGCGTCTCCGCCCTCTGCGCCCAAACGTGCCCCTTCAGACGCCATCAAAGTGGCTGTTGTCACATGAAACAAGGCAGTCGAAGCTTTACGGGCAAGCGTTTCCCGCCCTTCTTTTGCGACCGTTTCAGCCAGATTGATCGCTTGATCCACCAACCCCTTGAGCTGCCCTGCGAACTGACCCGGTATCTCTTTAGTGCCGTCGATCAGATCCGACAGCCCCTCCCCTAGGTCAACATGGGCTCCGACTTTGGCAACGGCTCGATTAACCACATCCAGTGAGTTGATGTTAGAAGTCCCCTCCCATAAAACACCCAGATGAGCATCTCTGACAAGACGCGGATTTACCCAGTCTTCAATATATCCGTTTCCGCCGCGGATCTCCATTGCGCCTGTCGCCACACGCACGTTGTCCCTGGCGGTCCGGTACTTCAGCAATGGGGTTAGAATACGGGTCATCCGTGCCGCCTTTTCATCACCAGCGTCCCCTGCCTCCATCATCTTTGCGGTGTACAGATAAAGCGAGAGCGCCTGTTCGGTCGGCACCATTAGCTTCATTAACTGTCGCCGCAACAGGGGTTTTTCAATCAACTTACCGCCAAAAGCGCGGCGATATCCTGCCACCGCCAGAGACTCGTTCAAACAACGTCGCATCATTGATGCAGCCCGGACACCATGGGACAGGCGGGACATATTCACCTGATCCATCATCATTTTTAACCCACGATTTTCGTGAGCCCCGACGTCCCCCAATGGATAAACAGTTGCGCCCTCAAAGATAATTTCGGCTGATGCCATGGATTTGCTGCCCATTTTATTCTTCAACCGCACCAGCCGATATCGATTGCGGCTGCCATCTTCAAGATGCCGGGGAAGCGCAAACAAACCAATACCAGCGTTTCCAGAAGGTGCGCCTTCCGGGCGGGCAAGCATCAAGATCACATCAGCATCCGCGCAAGAGCAAAACCACTTCTCTCCATAAACGCGCCACTCCCCATCTTCAAAACGAGCCTGCAGCGCCGTGTTCGACACATCGGACCCCCCCGGCTTTTCTGTCATGAATTGTCCCCCTTTCAGGAGTTGATCCATATCCTGAGACACCATTTTATTGAAGAACAGTTCCCGTATCTTTTCGTCACCATACCGGTTAATCAGCATGGCTGTCGTTTCCGTGGCCGATATTGGACATAACTGACCAAATTCCGATTGCCCAAAAAGATACTGGAACACATATTTAGCCACCGGCGGCACCTTGTCCTGCCAGCCTAAAACACCGCTGCGATTGCTCATGGCATGCAGACCAAAATCTTCGAACGCGACCTGTTCCATCTTACGATAGGACGGGTGAAACTCGACCCAGTCTTCGTTTCTTCCGCGGGCATCGCGAGTATGAAGCTGCGGGCTATGTCGATCGGCATCACGGGACCAAATGTCCATCTCGTTGCCCGCCAAAGCGCCAAGACGTTGAAAATGTGGCTCCATGTGAGCCTGCAAATCTTTCGGCATATACAGGTTCAATAGCTGCCGAAGCGATAGATCAATGTCATAGAAATTGAGGCCGTGACAATCAGGTGCGACCCAATCGGACAACTCTATTGGGTTGAAGGTTTCATCAGTTTTGTAAAAGTTCATCTCGCAGCCACCTTTTTGTGAGTTCTATTTTCTTTTAATAGTGCCTGTATCTGCTTTTATCGACAAACGAATAAAAGGCCGTTTATAATTGATAAAAACTCAATCTAAAGGAAGATGATATGCTGACCATACCATCCATATCAGGGCTTAGAGCCTTTGAAGCGTCATGCCGGTATTTGAGTTTCAATCAAGCTGCAGAAGAACTGAACGTCACTCCGGGTGCAGTCAGCAGGCAAATACACAGCCTTGAACAGTTTCTCGGCAAAACCCTCTTTCACCGACACCATAAACGCATCGAATTAACCGCCGTTGGGCGTCAATATCTGGCGGAGATAAATCTTCCGTTGGAAAAAATATCTGCGGCAACCAATCGATTAAGAAGCGAGCCAAGGCGCAATGTTATTTCGATTTGCGCCTATCCGACTTTTGCTATTCGGTGGCTTATCCCCAGATGGGCGGCTTTGTATGATGCCTTCCCTGATTTGGATATTCAATTGACAACATCGCTCAATCCCGCAGATTTTGATGAACAGAATTTTGATATTTCGATCGATGTCATGACGATGGGCAGCAGCCGAAAAGGCTGTCAGATTGATAAATTACTGGATGTTGAGACCTATCCTGTCTGTAGTCCGGAACTGGCAAAGGAAATCACATGTTTTGACGATCTGAACAAAGTTACACTACTTCATGAAAGCCCGCGCCCCACGGATTGGCAACGGTGGGCGGCGGCGGCAAACATATCCAGCCTTGATACCTCGCGAGGCATGAATTTTGAAAGCGCCAATATGGCGCTTCATGCAGCCATAGAAGGTCTTGGTGTTGTTATTGGCATTGACGCGCTTGTTCAGGAAGACATTAAAAAGGGACGTCTGGTCAAGTTATTCTCGGTCACACGGGTTTCCCACTTCCCGTTCCAATTAGTAACCCAAAACCGCACCGTGATGCACCCGAAATTACAGGCCGTACGTCAGTGGCTCCTTGAACAGGCTGGCGTGAAAAATTGAACTTTGCTATAACGGCGCAAACAAACAGTGAAGGAAAAGCCTGATCAGGCTGGATTTAGTATGAAAGCAGTCATCATTCCGGTAACCCCGTTCGCCCAGAATTGTAGCCTTATTTGGTGCGAAGAGACAATGAAAGGGGCCGTTGTCGACCCTGGCGGTGATCTCGACCATATTTTACAGGTTGCTGAGAAACAGGGTGTAGAGATTGAAAAAATCCTGATTACACATGGCCATCTTGATCACGCAGGCGGCACTAAAGAATTAAAAGACAAGCTAAATGTACCCATCGAAGGCCCTCATATAGACGACAAATTCTGGATTGACCAATTACCGGAACAATGTGCGCGCTACAATTTCCCTGAAAGCCATGCCTTCACACCGGAGCGTTGGCTAAACGACGGCGACACAGTAACTGTTGGAAATGAGACATTGGATGTTATTCATTGCCCTGGCCATACTCCGGGGCATGTTGTTTTCATTAGCCAGAAAGAACATGTGGCTATCGTCGGGGATGTTCTCTTTCAAGGCTCCATCGGGCGAACAGATTTCCCGCGGGGCAATCATGAAGACCTGATCCATTCCATCCGGGAAAAATTATGGCCATTGGGTGATCATATCGCCTTTATTCCCGGTCATGGGGACATGTCTACCTTCGGTCAAGAGAGACAGACAAACCCTTTTGTAGCTGATATGAACTTCGGATAAGGCGTTAAGAAGGGACAGCCCAAACCGATACGGTTGCTTCACGGCCTCGGATTTCCTGCAAGCCACAGCTTTCAAAGCCTGCTTTTTGGGCGACTTCCGCGCCGCCCGCAGCCTCAATGACGGCTTCACTTGCAATAATTTTGGCCCCTACTGTTCGGGTAAGTGCTTCCAGACGGCTTGCAACATTAACAACATCGCCGAGAACGGCAAATTCGAGGCGACGTTCTGACCCGATATCGCCCAGAACCACATCTCCAAAATGCAACCCGACGGACAGCTTAATCTCGGGCTGACCCATGGCTTTACGAACCTGGTTCCACTCATCCATCGTTTGCTGCATGGCTACAGAACAATTCAAGGCGTTGATCGCATCTTTATCGGATACATCAGGCGTCCCAAACGTCACCATCAGCCCATCGCCCAAAAATTTATCCAGCGTCCCATTGTGATCAAAAACAGCTGTTTCCATTCGGGAATGGAACTCCCGCAAGACAGACACAACTCTTTCAGGAGAGCTTTGCTCAGCCATTTGGGTAAACCCGACAATGTCGACAAACATAACAACAATGGGTTGGGATCTCACTTCGCCCAACGGCTGATCCCGGCCTGCCAGATGGTCGACAATATTAGGGGCAAAATGACGAGCAAGATTTGCCCGCTCCCGCGCAGCAGCGGCCTGGCGAATTAATAACCGCCGGGAACGCCAACTGTTCAACGCCAAAATGCCGGCAACAATTGCAAAAATAAGAACTTCCTGTATCCGTCCTTCAATTGAAATATGGTTCGGATCAATAAATTCCAGAATTTCGGCATAGTTCGTATAGTTGCCCTGCAGCCATTGGGAGATCTCTGGCGCCACAGGAGGTTGTGAAGAGGCCCAGAAATAACCGAGTGTCCAAAGACCAGTGGTCCATGTAGCAAAGGCAAAGAGAGTTCGCCATGAATAGGCCAATGTCGCACTGGCCAGCAGAATGTAAAAATACGGAAAATTGGCATATTTATACTGCATGGACGCAGACCAGATTTCATCCGATAACGGATTAGGAAAGACACAGACGATTGTCATCAATGCCAAATCCATGAACAGTAAAAGCAGTTCCATCCGGGATTTACCAACGCGCCCTACCCGTATCTGCGCAAACCCGATGGCCATAAATCCAAGAATGAGCACTTCATAGTATAAAACACTAATATCCGGAATGAGGAAGACCAAAAAAACCGCAATGATGGAGAGCGCAACAAATCGAGCTTTGGCCGCAAGCAACAAGCCTTCTCGCTTATCTATCTCCAGTGCTTCATCCAAATACTTGTTGGACGGGCCCTCATCATCGGTAAAAGGTCGCAACTTTGTCGAAACAGGCACGGAAATATCAGCCATCTTACCCCACTCTGTATGGTCATTTCCCTATATAGGCTATCGCCTCACCTTATATAAAGATCAGCGGTGTAAATTGCTATTAGATTTCAAAAATATGTACTTCACAATTGGTGCAGATCAAGCTTCTTCAACAAATGCGCCATATCCTCTTTCGCCTTATCAACAGACGCTTCTTTAACCGGCCCGTATCCACGAATAGCAGCAGGGATGTCAAAAATTTCCTGAGCAACTCTCATATTTTCAGCATCGATTTCGGGCGCGATCTTTTTAAGCGTTGTGGCATACCAGTCAATCAGAGCACGTTCCATCTTTCGCTCAGCCGTGTATCCAAACGGATCGATCGCGGTTCCGCGCAATTTTTTGAAAGACCGCAATCCTTTAAACGCGATGTTCATCCAAGGACCGAAATTCTTCTTTTTTGGGCGCCCTCTTTCATCTTTTTTCGCGGACAACAAGGGCGGTGCCAGATGATAGTGAATACGGAAGTCCCCCTCAAATTCTGAGGCGATTTTTTCCAAAAAAGCAGGATCACTATGCAATCGGGCAACCTCATACTCGTCTTTATAACTCATTAATTTGAAAAGATTTTTCGCTACAGACCGACTTAAAGCCTCTTTTTCTTCGGGATCTATCTGTACTTTGCTCATAATATCCTGAACGGTCACACGATACATCTGTGCCCATGCGTCATCTTGATATTGCTCCAGGAACTCTGCATTTCGGTCTATTAGCTGCGACAGCGAAGGCGGCGTCTCTTTTATGCTCTCTACTCGATCCAACTTTTGCGTCTCTGGCCGTGCAAAAAGAATACGCCCCCAGTTAAAGGCCTTTTTATTTTTTTCAATTGCGACACCGTTCAATTCAATGGCTCTTAGCAACGCATTTTTAGACACGGGGACAAGCCCCTGCTGCCAGGCAAACCCTAACAACAGAACATTTGCAAAAACGCTGTCACCAAGTAACTGCTCCGCAGCCGTGCTTGCGTTGACCGTTGAAAGGTGCTCCGAGCCAAAAAGATGCGAAAGGTGCAAAAGACGGGTGTCCACTTTTACATCAGTGTCTGGATTAAGAGTAAAATCACCGGTGGGCATAACCGACATATTCACTGCCGCTTTTGTATGACCCTCAGCGTAAGTGGCAGAGGCTTTAGGGGACGTGCTGACCACAAGATCACACCCGATCAATGCGTCTGCCTGCCCCGTGTCAATGCGCACCTGGTTTATCTGGTCTGGTTGACTGGCGATCTTCACGTAACTGATAACCGGCCCGAACTTTTGCGCAAATCCCATGAAGTCGAGAACAGATGCCCCTTTTCCTTCCAGATGCGCGGCCATTGTTATCAACTGCCCAACCGTGATGACCCCCGTTCCGCCGACCCCTGTTACAATAACATTGAACGGGGTATCAACAGAGGCCAGAACCGGTTCCTCAATCAACGCCAACGCTTGGCTATAGGTTTCTTCATTACCGGTCGCAGAAGGTCGGCGCCTTTGCCCGCCTTCAATTGTAACGAAGCTTGGGCAAAATCCGTCAAGGCAGGAAAAATCCTTGTTACACGCATTCTGGTTAATCCGGCGTTTTCGGCCAAATTCGGTTTCCAACGGTTCGACAGACAGACAGTTTGAGGCAACAGAACAGTCACCGCATCCTTCGCATACGGCAGGATTTATATATGCAAAGCGCGGGACATCCTCCATTAGGCCCCGCTTCCGACGGCGGCGCTTTTCTGTGGCACAGGTTTGTTCATAAATTAGTGCCGTGACGCCTGATATCTCGCGCAATTCCCGTTGAACACTGTCCAACTGGCTGCGATCATCAAACGTCACTCCTGCTGGAAATTCTTTTGGATCAAATTTGTCGATTGCATCAGAAAGAAGCGCAATTCGCTGAATACCTTCGGCCCGCAAAGAGTGAGCAATGGACTGCACACTCATCGGTCCGTCGAAGGGCTGGCCTCCGGTCATCGCTGTGGCGTCATTATACAGGATTTTAAAGGTGATATTGGTTCGCGCCGCAATCGCCTGACGGATTGCAAGACTGCCGGAATGATAATAAGTTCCGTCGCCCAAGTTCTGGAAAATATGGCGACCGTTGTTAAACCGGGATTTCGCAACCCAATTAACGCCTTCACCGCCCATCTGGATAAGATAGTTTGTATCACGATCCATCCAGCTTGCCATAAAATGACAGCCGATGCCTGCCAGCGCTTCCGACCCTTCTGGCACCTTTGTCGATCTATTATGCGGACATCCGGAACAAAAATAGGGCGTTCGGGTCGCCCCTTCTACGTTAAGCGATACTACTCCCTTTTGTAGAATTTTCTCTGCTTTTTCCGAGAGGTTCAATCCTTCAAAAACAGAGTCTAAACGCCGGGCGACAATGACCGCCAACTGTTTTGGGGAGAGTTCACCCGTCCAAGGAATTAGCCGCTGTCCATATTCATCATTTTTCCCGACCATTCTTTCTGGCTTTGCGCCGGGAATGTCATAAAAATATTCTTTGAACTGGCTTTCAATAATGCCCCGTTTTTCTTCGATCACGAGAACTTCTTTCTTGCCCCGAACAAAATCGAGCGATGACTTTTTAGCCAGAGGCCATACCAACCCGATTTTATATACATCAATCCCGATTGCCCGCGCCTCCGCTTCACCAATACCAAGCAGGCGCAAGGCCTCCATCAAATCAAGATGCGCTTTACCTGTTGTCACGATGCCGTAAGTAGCATCCGGCACCTCATAGATATGCCGGTCAATGGGGTTGGCGTCGGCAAACGCAAGAACCGCGTGCTTTTTCGCCTCAAGGCGCTCTTCAATCTGCGGGCCCGGAAAATCTGGCCACCGGTAATGAAGTCCGGTTGACGGCACGTCAAAATCAGGGGTAACAAATTCTCTAGGGGGCAGCAGGTCAACCGTCATGCCACTTTCGACCGCTTCAGTCGCCGCCTTAAAACCAACCCACATCCCACTAAAGCGGGACAATGCATAGCCATATTCACCGTAACTGAGATATTCAGCCACATTTGAAGGGTTCAAAATAGGCATGAAAAAAGTCAAAAAGGCAGCATCGGATTGATGCGGCATAGAAGAAGAGACACTGCCGTGATCATCGCCTGCGACCACCAGCACACCCCCGGTTGGCGAGGCTCCATAGGCGTTACCATGTTTTAACGCATCGCCCGCCCGATCAACACCCGGGCCTTTTCCATACCAAAGGCCAAATACACCCTCAAACTGGCGGTGAGGATCTGTCTCAACCTGTTGGGATCCCAAAACGGCTGTGGCTGCAAGCTCTTCATTTACCGCTGGAATAAATTCGATATTTTTCTCTTCGAGAACATCTTTAATATTCCACAATTCCTGATCAAAAACAGCCAGAGGTGATCCTCTATACCCGCTAATAAAGCCCGCCGTCTTTAATCCCGCCCGTTCATCCCGTAATTTTTGCATCAGCGGAATGCGCACCAGTGCTTGCGTTCCTGTGAGAAAAACCCGACCTTCTTCCTGCGTATAACGATCGGACAGGGAATAGTCAGAAATTTTAGTAATTGTGAGATTGTTTTCCTGTTTCATTCAGCGTCTCCGGTCGGGTCATTCATACCTTTTCAATGTACCAGCACCTCAGTGAAAACTCTTTTCAATCCAACCAATATTTGCAGCTATTTCGGTTGATTGTTTCAAAACAACTATATTGGTGGTTAAATTTTCCGTTATCCTCTATAATTATAAGATGATTGATGAAACTGACCGCATAATCCTGAACCTTCTTCAAGAAGATAGCCGTATTACCAATTCCCAGCTTGCGCAACTGGCCGGACTGTCTGCATCTTCCTGTTGGCGGCGCATCAAAAGCCTGGAAGAGATTGGTTTAATAAAAGGATATACAGCAACGTTGGATCGAACGATTGCTGGCTTTGGATTTGCCGCTATCATACATGTCGGGCTATCCCGCCAATCGGAAAATACGGTTACTGAGTTCTGCAGAGCGATCGAGGAGCGACCCGAAATTCTTGACTGTTACGCAACGACGGGCGATTCAGATTATCACCTTCGTGTCGTTGCACGGGACATTGCTGACTACAATGACTTTCTTGATAATTTTTTGTTCAAGCTGAAAGGTGTTGCCCATGTTCGGTCCAACATCATTTTAAAAGATATCAAATCCGGTCTTCAGCTCCCTCTTAGCCAATAAGCCCTTGGCTAAAGGATCCGTCTGAAAAGGTAAGACATTCCTGACGGCACTGGTCAGCGACGAAAGAACAATGCACCCATCCGCTATTTGGATCACCTGGTTGATAACATTCCAAAATAAGCTGATCAAACTGAAGGTTCTGATACATCCATTCAGCCAAATCAAAATTGCTGATCCCAGGCACCTCAATGTCAACGGCCTGCCCTTTGACATGTTGCGAGCTGTCTTTCGATTTAAGAGCACGGTTAAGCGCAAGGCACCGATAACCGCTATTGGGCCTGAAAGGTTTGTTATAATGCTTCCGGACGGGCTCCAGAATATTCTCCGCCAGTTGTTTTAAGCAGGCAATTTCCTGCGGTCCCGGGGTATTATCAATCTGCAACCGTGCAGCAAGATCGCTGCGTGTCAGTTCACTTAATGAAAAATGCTCACTTAATTGCATCATCCCCTCCTGAGATTGCGATAAACACATCTACTGGGCTGATTTGCTCGCCAACTGTACACGTCCATCTGTATATTTTTCCAGATGCATTTCCATACTGCCAAGGTCGGTCTGAACCTGCATGCGCACCGGAACCGGACGCCCACCTTCAACGGGTTTGGCAACCCACACAATAAGTTCTTCGTCTTCATCAAGTTTATAGTCTGCGTCGCGTTTGAACCCACCCTTCTCAATAATATTGATACGGCAGCCTGAAGCTTTTCCTGAAAAAACTGAATATTTTGAGGGCTTGAAGACTTTTTCTCCGGCATCCGTCAATTTCACATCATACCGCCGCCGACCATCAAAAACCGGATAATATCCGTCGCATCGATTGTCCGCTTCATAAGACAAGACCGCTGACAGGATCATCGACATGGGATCGACACTGTTTCGAAGACCATCTTTCGGAAGGGGCGTGTATTTTTGAAGATTGGTATTCTTCTTGCCAACCAGCTCAGCTTTTACATCTCCGTCAGCATCGAATGTAAGTGTCGCCCCTCTTTTCTTGTCATTCCACGCACTTTGGTGAAAATGATAGTCAGGGACGACTTTGTTTTTGAAAACCGTGCCACTGGACGTCGCGTTGGCAATCCATTCAAACATCCAGGTAAGGGAACTGTTAGATCGGGCTTCGCTCATGATGGCGTAGGTATTTCCGGCCTCGCGAACGTCTGTTTTCACACTTCCAAGATACAAGCCACCCAGATAAACCGTGTGCTTTAACCTCAAGGGCTCATTTGCACTTGTTTCTGTTGCAAAACTCATCGCCAGTATTGGAAAAATAAATACGGGTAGAGAAAGTGTATTAACCAGCCTTTTGACCATTTTACCCCCAAATGACTGTTTGATGATCCTAATATATGGGGAGTTTGTGACAAATATTCAACGGACGGGCAGTTACGTCAGCAAATAAAAACCGAATAGTCCGCAGGCCAAAACAACCCGGTAAATAACAAAAGGCATAAAACCTATTCTGCCAATCCAGTTCATCAGCAAACCGATTACCAGATAGGCAACACCAAAAGAAACCACGCCGGTTATGAGCGCATCCAGACCAACCTCAACATTATCTGCCTTCAACAAATCGAAGCTCAAAACAACACCAGCGCCCAATATTACAGGTATAGAGAGCAGCATGGAAAATCGCGCGGCTCCTTTTCGGTCAACCCCACAAAAGCGGGCGGCTGTCATCGTAACCCCAGAACGGCTTGTCCCCGGAAGAAGGGCCAGAATTTGAAACAGACCAATTACAAGCGCATCCCAATTGGACATCCCGCTCACAGTTTTTTTGTCTTTACAGAATTTATCAGAGATACCGAGCAAGACACCAAATATCAACGTCGTCGAGGCGATCATTAACAGGGAGCGCAAGTCCGTATGCAGAATGTAGAAAAGCGCCCCCCCTGCCAAAACCGCAGGAACAGAAGCAATCACCAGATGGCGAAACAACAAGCGGGCATCCTTTACCTCGGTTTCAGTGCCGATCTTAAAGACACCTTGAAGGATCTCGATCAGGTCGGCCCGGAAGTAAGCGATAACAGCCATCAGACTGCCGACATGGGTTGCAACATCCAGCATTAGCCCCTGATCGGGCCATCCCGTTAGCAGCGGCACCAGAACCAGATGCCCACTTGACGATATCGGGAGAAACTCAGTTACTCCTTGTACAATCGCCAAAACCAGTATTTGCAATATTTCCACGGGATGCCTTCTAACCGAACTGTTAGCAAGTAAAGTGTTGAATTGAAAGAAACATACTCACCAATAACGTCAGAAAAGTGACACTCTTTTTAGTGTTAATCCATTAAAAAATTATTGATATTTCATATTCTTATGACCGTCCCACCGCTGGTGCCGAGTTTGAGTGCGCCTCCAGAATAACGACATACCGTCGATCTGTATCGGGATTTAACCCATCAAAAGGATAGCAAGTTACCAAAACCAGCAATGACCTTTCGGGAAGATGCGGAACCGACAAATTTTCGGCCGGTATGATTTGGGTCTGCATGACCCTATAGACTTCTGCTTTCCCCGATTGGCGTTCTACCGTCGCGGTGTCACCAATAACCAGATCCTGTAAAAACTGGAAATGTGTGTCCCGATGTCCAAACAAGATGGTCTGTTTGTCGTTGGGGTGCAGTACCGGGCCAAACGCCAGATTACGTGCGTTATCACCCTCCAGAACAAATCTTTCGATCTGCAATGTGGGAACCGCAAGTCGCGCCACAGGAAAGCTGTCAGCCCATGGCCACGGTCTTTCGGACCGTCCAGTCTCGCGCTGTTGTTCCCACGCCTGCTTAATCAACACAGGGGCTGCCCACGCTTTTGCTGCCAGAAGACCCGCCTGTCCCAACTGCCACATCGCCAGAAGCAATAAACCGCCGAACAAACAGGTTGTCAGCAACCTTTTCATGATCCCACTCCTCCCCGTTTTCGCCAAAAAAGTAAGAACAAGGCTGCGAGGAACGATATAAGTCCACCGATCAACAAAAGGTTCATGGGGGTCGCTGTCTGAGGTCCGTAAATCTTTTTCCACGACGTGCCTTTAGGAAGGTTTCCAGCAACCTTCATCTTGCTCATAAAATCTTCCTTGATCCGGGCAGGGGTCTTATCGATCGCAATAAAACTTGTAAAAGGGCTCATGATTTGATGTTCAAGGGCCACATCCAGAACGGCTGTTCGAACAATTTCCGCGTCCATTCCACGCGCGGAGGCATCCATCAGGCTTTCCACTTTATGCGACGCCCATAGCTTTCCAATATCCGTTGAACCCTCCTGCAGGGCATTGGGTAACGCGAACGAGCTTTGCTCTCCATTTGGCAAGGTCCCCGAAACCGTCTTGTGATGATTTCCCCCTTTGGATTTTGCAACATACACAATCGGCCGCTGGCCAAACAGGTCAGGTAAAATTTTTGGGTAGATTTCGACATCTGGACCAAGATCCAGCCCAACATCCTGCAATGTTGGCTGAGACATATCTTCGAACAGTGAAACCAGTTCAGCGCGCGCTTCGTTTAAATTCGAAATCTGTACATATGTACCCCGCCCGAATTCTGCGGCCTTGCGCATAAACCAACCGTTTGGAGCACTGCCAACCCCCACAGTAAACAGCCGTCTGCCGCCCAGTTTATCATTCACAAGCTGAAACATATCCGCTTCGTTCGTGACGGCACCGTCTGTTAAAAACATAATCTGTTTTTGAAAGCCTTCAATTGCTTGGTCAGATAACGCGCTGGCCAAAGCCGGATAAATTTCTGTACCATGTTCTGCCGCCAGCTGGCCGACAAATTCCTTCGCGACAACGATGTTTTGAGGCGTGGCGGGCCGACTATTCCCGAACAGGCGGAAATATTCACTATTAAAGGCGATAATTTCAAACCGATCGGCTGGTTTTAACAAGTCCAGCGCGGTAGACAATCCCGCCTTGGCCTGATCCATTGCCGTGCCATGCATCGAGCCGGATATATCGAGAATAAAGGTTACATCGCGCGGCTGCTGGTGGCGCACTTTTCCCTTTTTGGGTGGTAGTATAAACCCCATACTATATTCAACATTCCCATGCTGCTCCTCAAACACCACAGGATGAACTTGATCCCCCAAGGCGAATGACCAATTGAGAATGAAATCCCGATCGGCAGGCACACCCCCTTTTTTAAGGGCAATCCGCCCATTCCCGGCATCGCCAGAGGTTCTGACAATGGCGTGTGAGGGACTGGCAATTTCCTGATATCGATCAGCCTGTACAACAACAATGTCAAAGCTGGTTACATTTTCGTTGCCGCTGTCGCTGAAATAATCCTGACTTGGAAATACATTCGTTTCAACATTTTGAGCATCCGGCTCGACGCCCGTACCAACCGCTTGAACAGAAGCACCGGAAACAGGACTGTAACGGGGAACGATCGCTTGCGGCATGCGCCATGAAAAGTGAGTGCCGGATTGCCTGGCCAATGACTGAAACGAAATATCGACTTGAACCTGCCCGCCCGGTTCTATATTGGCCACCCGCGTTGAGAACATATTTGGCCGGTATTGAGTGAGCAAGGCACTTATTTTTCCTTGAGACGCAGCTCTGACATATGCGTGCCTTGCAACTTCTTTTTCTTTAATCTCTGACACAATGGTGCGTTCGCCAATCGTGAGTTTCATCTGATCGACGGCAGCATCATCTGGAAGCGGGAAAAAATACATTCCCTCTACCCAATTATTCGTAGGGTTTCGATATGTCTGCTGAACTGTTGTTCTGACAACATGTCCCGTAATGCGGCTGGTGATATGGGTTGTCAGGAGAGAGGCTGAAACCGGTGCAACCCTGTTTTCAGCATGTTCCGCATTGAACCCGTCCATAGGTTGCAACAAGAGCCTAGCGCCTTCCTGTTCCGCCGAGGCCGCAGACGCCCAGATACCCAACAGCCCGACAATATTCAGCAACAGCAACGTTCGGATAATACCGCTCATTCCCAAGAAATATTTTCTCAGGAACGGTATAAATATATCAGTATCAGCGTCTTCTCTGAACCCTAGATTGCTATTGTGCATTGCTTTACCCCGCATTTCGAATAGGGGCATAATCACAAACAAATGCGGCCGGACTGAACCGGGAACAAGGAATTATTGTGGAAAGATTAAGGCGGATCCAGATTGGCTCATCACAAGGATGCCTTGAATTCAGATGGCAGCATACCAATCGCTTTTTTAAATTCTCGGGAAAAATGGGCGGCGTCACTAAAACCGGCAAGAAAGCCAACTGCGGCAAGATTGTCAATTTTCTCAGTCATATAAAATATGGCCATTTGGCACCGGACAGCCATGATACAATC
>NZ_JBLHZT010000042.1:0-31262 GCF_047631475.1 Sneathiella sp.
TTCCGTGGAGATAGTCAAAACCTCCTTAAAGACGTTGACAGAAGATGCTGTGATTCTCGTTCAAAAACACGCGTCCGACAAAAATATTGATATTTCTCAGACGCATATTGATCAAGACTTCGATTTAAAGGTCGATCCAACAAGATGCTTACAAATTATCGTCAATATCCTAGGAAATGCTGTAAAATTTACCCCTGAAAACGGGACCATCGGTATCGATACTGTCATTCAGGACGATGCCCTGCTGGTAACAATCTGGGATACCGGGCCCGGTATCGATAAATCCGAACAAGAGAAAATATTTGAAGCCTTTCAGCAGGCCCATAACGGTATCTACAGCCGCGGCGAGGATGGCGTAGGCCTAGGATTAACACTTTCGTTAAAGCTTGCCCGCCTTATGGGGGGTGACATTTCTGTCGAAAGTGAGCCCGGTAACGGGAGCCGTTTCACAATAACCCTACCCTTAATGTTATAATTGGCCCCTTAATCAACTATTTTTCCAGTTCTACCATAAATTTATTTTTTTTTAACGTTCAGAGAACAATATTGTTACCTAGTCTTATTTCTAAAGGTAGGTGCATGTGAGTTCTGATGGACAGCAAAATATTAATCAAATACTGAATTTGGTTGAGCTGGCCGAAGATAAGTCCCCAACACAACGTAAGTTTCTCTATGAAAAAATAGGAAACTTTCTTTGTGAGGAAGAGGGATTTTCTCGCGCTGAAAAAGAATTGATGGCTGACATTATGTGTCGCATCACCTCTGATGTCGAACGTTCAGTTAGAGCCTCTTTCTCAAAAAATATCAGCAAAAACAAAGACATACCGATTGATCTTGTGATTTTTCTTGCAAATGAAGAATATGACGTTGCTTTACCGATCCTGCAGGATTGTGGTTTATTGGATGAAGAAGACCTCTGCGAAGTTGTGCGCACAAGATCCGTTCAACACCAGCTTGCCGTCGCCGCCAGAACCAATATCGGGGAGGCCGTCTCCCGCGCGCTCTCCGACACAAACAATAATGACGTGTGCCTTTGCTTAATCGAAAATAAGACCGCAGCTATACCAGAAGACATACTCGAGTTGTTTTGCATCCAATCACAAACAATTCTTGAGTATCAAAAACCTTTGCTTCAAAGGCCTTTTTTACCCGAAAAAATTGCACAAAAAATGTATCAATGGGTGTCGATTGCCTTGCGAGAATATATTGTCTCCAATTTCGACATCAGCCCGGATCTTTTGGTTGTCTCTGCTGATGAGCAGGCCCAAAGCGTAAAAGAGATTACGAGCGATAGCGACCCATCTTCCATGCTCGTCAACAAATTATTCACTGCGGGAGAGCTTTCAAATGGGTTCTTACTGAAGTCACTGAGGCAGGGTGAAATTGATCTCTTTGAACTTTCCTTTGCCAAACTGCTTGATATACCAAGAAAAGAAGTCCAGAAAATTCTGTATGCTGACGACCCCCAACTACTGGCAGTTGCCTGCCGAGTGTTAGGCCTCGATCCTATAGTATTTTCGACTATTTTTGACCTGACAAATACAGCGCTTCAATCTGGCAATGGGTTCTCCTCCGAACAGAAAGAACAGGTCGTAGGTTTTTATAGCCTTCTTAAGCTTGATGCTGCGAAACGGGCCTTGAACAACAAAGACTTTATCAACGGTCTCATAAAATATTCTCAAACAAGCTCGTAACACATTCGTGTCTGCCACTTGCAAAAGCAGAATTAAGATATACTCTGTTAGCATGATGAATTGTACCGCCCTCGCGGCACAGATTAGTGGACAAATGCTGTGATTGATCCTTTTGGTAGAGCCGTAACCTATCTGCGTGTATCCGTAACGGATAGATGCGATTTCCGATGCAAATACTGCATGGCTGAAAACATGACTTTTTTGCCCAAAAAAGATGTCCTCAGCCTGGAAGAATTGGAGCTGGTAACCGCATCATTCATTCGAAAAGGTGTGCGGAAAGTTCGCCTGACAGGGGGTGAGCCGCTGGTTCGAAAAGGCATAATGGAACTGGTTCAGAATCTGGGTCGCTATCTGGATAGTGGGGAACTGGATGAACTGACCCTGACGACCAATGGCAGCCAGCTTTCCAAATATTCAAAAGACCTCTATGCCGCAGGGGTGCGCCGATTAAACGTATCGCTGGACACACTGGATGCGGATCGCTTTCAGGACATTACCCGTTGGGGCAACCTGGACAAAGTGATGCAGGGCCTTGATGCTGCGCAGGATGCGGGCTTGAAAATCAAAATCAATACCGTTGCTGTTCGCGGATTTAATGACCATGAAACGGACGACCTGATCCGATGGGCTGGCAGCCGGGATATGGATATCACCTTTATTGAAACCATGCCTATGGGGGCTATTGACGAGCTGCGCTCTGACCGGTTTTTACCATTATCCGAACTTAAAGAACGGATTTCACAAAACTGGACCCTGACGGAAAGCGACTATAAAACAGGGGGGCCATCGGACTATGTGTCGGTCGGCGAAACCGGGAACCGTATCGGTTTTATAACTCCCCTAACCCACAATTTCTGTGAAAGTTGCAATCGGGTGCGCCTGACCTGTACGGGAATGCTTTATATGTGCCTTGGACAGGAGGATAGCGCTGATCTGAAACAGGTTATCCGGTCTGAAAATGGATTATCCAAGTTGGATGCGGCGATTGATGAAGCCATTGGACGGAAACCCAAAGGCCATGACTTCGTAATTGACCGGACGTCCGATCATAAGCCTGCGGTTTCCCGCCACATGAGTGTCACCGGCGGATAACGCCGTTTGCCATCCAAAGAGATTAAAAAAATAATATGACATCATGGAAAATACACTTCACGGCAAGCGATACTGAAAATGCGCAATCCGCCCATAAGCGGCTTATCCATCAATATGGTCAATATTCAATTTCTCAGGCGGATGTCATTGTCGCCTTAGGGGGTGACGGATTCATGCTGGAAAGCATGCATCGTTATATGGCGTCCGGTCTTCCCATATATGGAATGAACAAAGGGACCGTCGGTTTTTTGCTGAACGACTATCAAGAAGAAAACCTGTTTGAGCGCCTGCAAGCCGGTGTCATTACCAAACTCCACCCGTTAAAAATGGCCGCAACGGATATGCATGGACGGGTAACCGAAGCGCTTGCTATCAATGAAGTATCCTTGCTGCGTGAAAGCCGCCAGACGGCTAAGATCGAGATTTCAATTGACGGGAAAGTAAAAGTTGAAGAACTGACCTGTGACGGTGTCCTTGTGGCAACGCCAGCGGGCAGCACGGCCTATAATCTATCCGCTCATGGACCGATTTTACCGGTCAATGCTGGCGCCCTTGCCCTCACTCCCATTAGTGCCTTTCGGCCGAGACGCTGGCGGGGAGCCATTCTTCCCCGCGAAGCCCAGATTAAATTCAAGATCATCGAATCTAAGAAAAGGCCGGTCAGCGCCGTGGCAGATGCCGTTGAAGTCCGAGATGTTGCAACGGTTACCGTCCAGGAAGAACCTGACATCTGCATTAAACTGCTGTTTGATGAAGAGCATAACCTTGAAATGCGTATTTTGGACGAGCAGTTCCAGTATTAAGCAAGGTTAGAACCCGATCGCCTTGCGAATTAGGTTGAGCCCCATCAACAGAAAAATAATCAACAGCACTTTCTGAAAGCGGCCGCCATCCATTTTGCGGCGAATGAACTCGCCGATCGTAAAGCCAGCGATAACCGGTATGGTGAGCAATAAAGAGGTTAGAGCCACCGTTTCCGTCATGATCTCACTTTGCCAATAGCCAAAAAACAAAGGAATACTACCAAAGAAAATCAGGAAGCCAGACGCTCTGACGAAATCATCTTTTTCCACACGCCGCGATAAAAAGTAAATAACCATGGGCGGAGACCAGATCCCCGTAAGCCCGCCCATAATGCCGGATATTCCGCCGGCGACGACCTGAACAGGCCGATCATATTTATCAGTAAGGTAAACAGGCTTCACAAAAAGGCTGGTAAGGGCAAAAAGAACAATCACACAGCCGAGTATTATCAGAAAACTCTCGGCAGGGATGGACGCACTCACATGCGCGAACACGTAAATCATGATGAGCATGATGATCAAAAATGGCCAGTATTGGCGGGCTGTTTTTACAATATCGCCCCCTCGATAAACCTGCCAGGCATTTGAAATCATCATTGGAAAGATCACCAGAGCAACCGCTAATTGCGGCTCACTAACCACATCAAGCTGCGTGGTCAAAGAGATGGCAGCCGTAGGCAAGCCGATACCAACCAAGCCTTTAATTGTCCCTGCGAGCAGGAAAATACAACCAATAATCAACAAAGCATCTTGCATGGGAAACCTGCCTGGGCAGAGAAGGAGTGGAAAAAAAGTCGCGATTTCAGACTACTCGAAAAGGGTGGGTACAAAAAATGCACTCCCTTCCCTTACGTCATAGCTGACCTGATGGAAAATATCCGCTAATGTCTTTTTATACCAGCCCAAAACAATAAGGTAAAAAAATGAGTGATTTTGTTAAGGTGTCCGTGAGCGACGGAATTCAAACCCTGAAAATCGACCGGACCGACAAGAAAAATGCGCTAACCCAGGAAATGTACGCCGTTCTGGCAGACAGTCTTCTGGAGGCAGAGGATAACCCTGACATACGTGTTACCATCATTACCGGTACCGCAGACAGCTTCACAAGCGGGAATGACCTGATGGACTTTCTACAAAGTGCCACCCAGGAAGAAGAAAAGCCGGTAGAACGTTTCCTGAAAGCCCTTGTCAGCATCCGCAAACCATTGATCGGTGCCGTGAATGGCATCGCAGTTGGGGTTGGAACCACTATGCTGCTGCACTGTGATCTGGTATATGCTTCAGAAGACGCCGTTTTCTCTCTTCCATTTGTTAATTTGGCCCTTGTGCCGGAAGCCGCATCCAGTCTTCTTCTGCCAAAAATCATGGGTCATCAGCGCGCCTCTGAACTGCTTCTGCTCGGGGACAAGTTTAATGCCGAAAAAGCGCATGCCTATGGCATCGTGAATGAGGTTGTTCCGGCAGACAAATTGGAAACCGTGGCGCTGAATACAGCCAAGGCGCTCGCAGCAAAAGCACCGGAAGCCCTTCGCTTGTCAAAAGCCCTTCTCAAAAATGACAGCGAAGCCGTAATGAAACACATGTATGCAGAGCTGGAAATATTTAGTACCCGCCTGACATCCGCAGAAGCCCGCGAAGCGATGCAAGCCTTCATGGAAAAAAGGGCCCCCGACTTCAAAAAGTTCAACTAAGGTGCCACGCGCCTTTTGCAAAAAACCAAAGAGAGCACTCTTTGTTCGGCGGGACGATCGAAGCGTGCTCTCTTGTCATTCAACGGCCGGTAACGCAGCACACTCGCTTTATAGAATAAACAAAAGGATGAACGACTTTTTCAAAGCGGGTTGTCGCCAGTTGCGGGTGTCGCCCCAATGATTTGACTTAACCTTTCGCCCTGAAGAGCCTGCATGGTTGACCGTTTTCAGGTTTTAAGAAGTCAATTTTTTAATCCGCATAGTGTCCGACAATCAAATTGAGTAAAAGTGCCTGATGTCTTTTCGCTACCTGTTTTAACGCGCAACTGACAATGCAAGTGTTTGATCGTCCCCACCCTTTAAAAGCCGATATATTAGGCGACGATATAAACTGGCTTTCCGACAAGAATAAAATCAGCGCCTATGCGCAGAACCTTCACCTCACTCGTTCACCAGAAAACTGATAAAATTTTTACTAAATACACTGCGAGTTTTACTCGATTACTTTCCAATTCGTAAATTAAATTTAATTTTTTGCAGATACTTTCATTTTCAACGACTCGACAACACAGTTCCCTGTGGCAGGAGAAAATAGATGAAAGTAATTGCAGTAGCCTCTCAAAAAGGCGGTTCAGGAAAGACGACCCTCGCTGGTCATTTAGCTGTCCAAGCAGAACTCTCTGGTATGGGACCGGTAGCGCTTGTCGATACAGACCCACAAGGAAGCCTTTCTGAATGGTGGAATGAACGCGAGGCAGAAACGCCTTTGTTCGCAAGAACCTCAATAGAAAATCTGAAAGACGATATTGCCCGGATGCAGCATATGGGGATCAAACTCCTGATTGTTGACACACCACCTGCAATTACGGAAACCATTGCTACGGTGATTGGATTGGCGGACCTGCTTATCATTCCAACGCGTCCCAGCCCGCATGATCTGCGTGCCGTAGGGGCGACTGTGGAACTGGCTGAAGGGCTGGAAACACCACTGGTCTTTGTCGTAAACGGCGCAACACCCAGAGCCCGAATTACAAGCGAGGCCGCGATTGCTTTGTCGCAACATGGCACTCTGGCACCCTCGATCCTGCACCAACGTGTGGATTTTGCCTCAAGCATGATTGATGGCCGGACTGTGATGGAATTGAACGAGCAGTCCAAATCCAGTGAAGAGCTTGCAAGACTGTGGAGCTACATTCAGGGCCGCATTGAAAAAAAGCCAGCCGGTTTGGCACCTGAAATCAGCCGACAAAGAAACAAGCCGACCCTGCAAACCTCCCAGACAGCCTTTAACTAAGTGCCCAAAGGAAGAGAGTTCCCATGAAAGCCGCATTTTTATCAAGTTCATTAATTAGTTCCAAGGGATCAGCTGGGCCAGCGACACAATCCATGCTGCCAAAGGAATTACTGGCAACCTCCGAACGCGCCAAAAAAATCTATTCCGGCAGCCGTTCGTCAAATCCGGACCCTCAGCCATCGGCTTCAGTGTCTGACCCGGGACCGCAAGAAAGTAATAATAGCTTGCTGGTTTCAACGCCAAAATCTGCAAAAATCAAGGAAGAAACCGTCGTCCGTCAGGCGCGCGCTTCTTCCAATATGAGAAAAGATGCCTTGGGCCGTGTTAGAATGAGCATTCGGATGACACCGGAACAACATCTCAATCTAAAACTTATTTCCGCACATTCCCGCCTTTCCTCACAGGCAATTATCGAGGATGCGTTGAAGGAGTATGTAGAAAAACACGGTACAGACCTCATTCCCGATGCCTGCGCTTGCATCAAGGATAAATTTTTCAGCTAACATTTGGATTAATTGCCATGCGAGATATTCTGGACAAAGAGGAAGGCGATAACGGGTCGAACGCGGCATCGCTGACACGGATTAAGGTCAGAAAACCAAAGGCGGATCTGCTTGGGCAAGAGCCCTCGCGTAAAATCGGGGATATCACGGATCGCTTGGCAGCACTGGCAACTGAGCTGGACAACTTTGATACGACGCCAATTGAGAAACGTGAAAAAACACTGCCAGAGCCACCTCGTCCGACCAACACAGGCTGGAGTAAGGGTACACCAGACCGCCGTAAGGCGTCCGCAGACAGAGCGGTTGCGGCTGCCAATGGTTGGGGCAAAAAGCCTGCCACCCACGGAGACATCTTAAGCTATTGGATGGAAATCCGGGAGGGCGGACGTCGTTACCCATCGCACCAGTCACTGGATCCGAATGTGATCGGCAAGAATTGGCCAAATTGTATTCTGGTGCATTGCAACCGGGATATTGGACGCCTTCAGGTGAAATTTGATTTCACACACGCAATCCGGCAAGCCGCTTATGGTGAATTGTCCGAGGAAGAAATTCTGGGGCGTATTGAGTTCACCCCCATGATCGTGGATTGGATCTTGAGTGTTGGACAGACTGTATCCAGTACCCGCAAGCCGGCCCACACAACTGAATTTTTCCCGACCCTGACCGGCGAATGCCCATTAAGAGTGATCGCGCTGCCCCTCAGTGAGAGCGGCCGCGATATCGATCATGTGTTGTGCTACATACAGAAGCTGCAATAACCCGGTTCGGCCAAACCCTTAAAGGGCGGCCAGGACGGCGTCTTTCTGTTCGTCTTTAAAACCGACAACAAAGACGCCATTCCCCAGATCAAATAGAGGGCGCTTCATTATCGTGGGCTGTTCTTGCAACAAAGAGACGACCCCGTCCCCTTCCAACGCTTCTTTCTGCGCGTCTGTCAACTTTCGATACGTCGTTCCGCGCTTGTTGATTAAAACATCCCGATCGATTTCCTTCAGCCATTTCAACAGATGCTCTTCGCTAACCGGTTCTTTGCGGTAATCATGAAAATGATGCTCCAACCCTTGTTCATCGGCCCATTTCAGTGATTTTTTGATCGTGTCGCAGTTGCGAATTCCGTAAATTGTAATCAACGCTTTTCCTTTCTGACGTTTATGTCTGTGTACAACACTGTCTGGCATAACAGCAAGGCCCCTCACAAAACCAATGCCGTCACGTCCTTTAGGGGCACAAGGGGGCTGAAAAATGACGTTCATTGATTTCATAAAAACCATCTATCGCTGTTTTCTTGAACCACCGCTTTCGAATAAGGCGGAAAGCAGTCAGCAGATACTTGCCGCGTCCATCGAAAACGCTGTGCTGATTATCATGACCGCATCGGAAAATGCGATCGAACTGGACGAAGAAACCATTGCGACAGTCATACAAGCCAAAAACGCGATAAAGGACGGTCCACTGGAAAGTACGTTGGAGGGTAATTTTTGGATGGCTTACCAACGGATATCCAATACATTGAGCCCAATTTCCGTTGATAGCATTCGGGCAACCTATGAAGGCCTAATCGATCCAGCCCAGCATACAGGATGGTTCACCCGCCGACCAAGACGCCCTCTTTCGCGTCAATGTGCCAGTAATTACAAACTGTTATCTGTTGTAACCCTCACACTCTTAATCGGTGTTCAGGTCTATTGGTATATCGGTTGGTCAATCGTCGATGATATTACGGCCCAAAGTCAGGCTATCGAAAAACTGAAACGCGAGATATCACAGCTTAACCTTCAGGAAGCCAGCGAAGCGGCATCTCAAAGCAGTTTCAATTTTGAAAAAGTGCGGGAAGAAACCCTGAAGAAGGAAATTATTGAGCATTCACAATGGAAAGATGCCGCTTTCCATCATCTGGATAACTGGAACAGCACTTGGTCAAATGTCAATTTCCTGACCAGTCAGCCCTGGCAGGAGGCTGGCTTTCAAGATCTATCTCTGCAAGTACAGCGACATATACAATTTGTTGCGGCCGGGAATTTTCTGGCCGCCCTGACCGGATATATCCTGCCCATTCTATATGGCCTGATTGGCGCCTGTTTCTTTATTTTACGGCAGCTGCCTAAGGAAATTGCCAGACGCACCTTTTCCATGAACTCCTATATCAACTACAGTCTTCGAACGACGCAAGGGCCGTTGGCGGGGATCATGATCAGTTTTCTCTTTAACACAGAAAGTGACGAAAAAAGCCCGCTCGCGCTTGGTAATTCTGACTTGCTGTCGTTAGAACCCTCCTTTGCCTCGCTTAGCCCCTTAGCACTTGCATTTTTGGCAGGATATAGCGTTGAATTTGTTTTCAGATTCATCGACCGAACACTGGACCCACAAGAAGCTCAAATTGCGCTAAATGCGTCAGCCTCACAAAATTCAATCACCAAAAAAAAGAGAAAAAAAGAGAAAACAACAAGGAGTATCAATGAAAGCCCGCCGCAATAAACCGCACGCAATTAGAATATAATAGATTAATTTTATTAAAATTTAATAATATATTAATATTCAACCTAGATGATTGTCTTGTCCAAGGTTGATCGGAGCTGCCGTAACCTCTTTCCAAGCCCCCCCTTTTAAGGGTAACGGCAGCTTCGATTACATTCCCCCACTCAAAAAATATATTTTCCCTCATTCACGCGAGTTTAACGAAAAAGTAAGGGAAATTGTTCAATCTTCTTTTTTGAGAAATTTCCTGTTCTAATTGTTAACAACTGAAGAGCCATTATCTTGCATCGCATAGAAGTCACAAAAGGCCAGCGTGTCCTTTCAGTAGGCGAAGAAGGGCAGTGTGCCTATATCGTCGAACAGGGCAGTGTTAGAATTGAAGATGCAGTTTCTGTATTAAAGGAATATACGGTCGGCCCGGGCGAAATGTTTGGCGAATATGGCGTTATACCTGATTCCCCCCATTATTGTGTTGCGACAGCTGAAGAAGACAGCTTGCTTCTGGTTGTACCGCGGGAAGAAATAGAAGAAAAAGCAAAACTATCTGATCCGATGGTAAGCCTTTTTCTGAATTTCTTTATGGATCGGTGCCATAGCCTGACAGAGCGCCATTATCATGAGGGCAGAACTGAAAAGATACCCTCTCCAAACAGACGTTCCGTTCGAGACAAGGTTAATAAAAACCGTGACGAACTGGTGGAAATCTTCAAGACAAAAGAGGAATTGGAACGTGCTGTTGAGCAAAATGAATTCGTTTTGCATTTCCAGCCGATCATTTCCCTAAGAGGCGGATTTACAGCCGGTTTTGAAGCCCTTGTAAGGTGGGATCACCCGGACAGAGGATTACTTTCCCCATTTCACTTTATCGATATTGCAGAACAAACCAACGCGATTGTCCCGCTGGGGGAATGGGTATTTGAAGAAGCGTGCCGCCATGTGGCCCCTTTCAACAAGATTGCCGCTGAAGGGGGAAGCCCTGAAATATTTGTCAGCATCAATATTTCAGCGAAACAATTTGCTGTTCCCGACATCGTTGATCGTTTCAAAGAGATGATCGCCAATACCAACGTCAACACGTCTCACGTCCAACTGGAGATCACAGAAAGCGTTCTGATGGAAGACACGACCCACGCAAAGGGTATTCTTCATCAAATCAAGGATTTGGGGTTTCAGCTTGTTCTAGATGATTTTGGCACGGGTTACTCAAGCCTGAATTACCTGCATCAGTTCCCGATCGACAAACTGAAGATTGACCGCTCTTTTACCCATACCATGCTCAATGACGAAGACAGTTGCGAGATCGTTCGGGCCATTGCTGGCCTCGCTCACAACCTGAATATTGAAGTTGTTGCCGAAGGTATTGAAGAGCGGGAACAACTATCCCTATATCGTGATCTTGATTGCCATTATGGGCAAGGCTTCCTTATTTCCAAGCCCCTACCCGTCGAAAAAGTCTATGAAATCCTTGGCACCAGAATGGCTATCTAGGCCCAATTCACGAAAGACTAACGCTCAATTCTTCAAAATCCCGATAAGACGGCCGGCGACTAAACCGGCTCTATGTCCCCCTGTTCCTGCATGGCATGGAAAGTCAGGGCATAACTGGCAAGCTCTCCTGCCTCAATTGCAATGCGCATTTCCTCCATAATATCCTGATAATAATGAAGGTTGTGCCACGTAAGCAAAACAGAGCCGAGTATCTCTTTTGCTTTGAACAGATGATGCAAATACGCCCGCGAATAGTTCCGACAGGCCGGGCAACCACACATTTCATCCAGTGGTCTGGGGTCTTCCTGATGTCGGGCATTTCTCATATTCACTGTGCCAAAACGCGTGAAGGCTTGCGCATTTCGGCCAGATCGCGTTGGCAGGACGCAATCAAACATATCGATGCCACGCATGACACCGCCTACCAGATCATCCGGCTTTCCCACACCCATTAAATAACGGGGTTTATCCTGCGGCATGTTCGGAGTCGTAAATTCGAGAGTACTGAACATCGCTTCCTGTCCCTCGCCCACAGCAAGGCCACCAACAGCGTATCCTTCGAAACCGATGTCCGTAAGGGCTTCAATGGATTCGTGACGCAAATCCTCACATACAGAGCCTTGAACAATCCCGAACAAACCATATCCCGGGCGGTGTTCAAACGCCTCTCTGGAGCGTTTCGCCCACCGCATAGACCGGCGCATACTCTCTGCTGCAACCTTATGGTCGGCCGGAAAAGGTGTACATTCATCAAACGCCATCGTAATAGTCGCGTTCAGATCATTCTGAATTTCCATCGACCGCTCTGGCGTCAGCTCGAACCTTTTTCCGTCGATGTGAGATTTAAAAGTAACGCCGTTCTCATCCAACTTGCGTAATTCATTCAAAGACATCACCTGAAAGCCACCGGAATCAGTCAGGATGGGGCGATCCCAATTCATGAATTTCTGCAATCCGCCCAGTTTTTTGACCCGTTCTGACCCGGGACGTAACATCAAATGGTAGGTGTTACCCAGAAGGATATCGGCGCCGGTTTCCCGGACAGCCTCAGGGGTCATTCCTTTTACCGTCGCAACAGTGCCAACGGGCATAAAGGCAGGGGTCCTAATGTCGCCATGCGCAGTCGAGAGAGTACCGCGCCGGGCAGCACCGTCCCGCGCATGAATATCAAATGAGAATTTTTTTTGTGTCATGATCTTGGATATAGCAGGGAAGTATCCCCATAGGAATAAAATCTGTATTTATGTTCGATTGCGTGAGCATAGGCGTTCTGCATGGTTTCAAACCCGCTAAAGGCAGAAACCAGCATGAACAATGTGGATTTCGGGAGGTGGAAATTTGTCATCAGTATATCCACCGCCTTGAACTTGTAGCCGGGCGTAATAAAAATATCTGTCTCGCCTTTGAAGGGATGAACATGACCTGTTTCATCAGCAGCGCTTTCAAGCAAACGAAGGGATGTTGTCCCGACACAGACAATACGGCCACCCTCCTGCCGACATTTATTCAATCGATCTGCGACCTGTTCCGTCAAAATACCATATTCAGCATGCATCTTATGATCATCGGTATCATCCACCTTCACAGGCAGGAACGTGCCCGCACCAACATGCAAGGTCGTTGCAACACAGTCTACCCCTTTGTCTTTGATCCGCTGCAATAACTCTGGTGTAAAATGCAGGCCCGCAGTGGGCGCTGCCACCGCGCCTTCATCTTTCGCAAAGATTGTTTGGTAGTCTTGTTTGTCCTGCTCGTCCACGGCACGGATTGAGCCGATATAAGGCGGCAATGGGATTTCGCCGAAAACCATCAACTTTTCCATCAGCAAGGGTCCCGCTGCCGAAAAAGCCAGAACCACTTCCCCGCCCTCCAGCTTTTGAGAAACCAGAGCTGTAAAGTCGTCGGAAAAACGAATGATGTCGCCCGGTTTTAGCTTCTTTGCAGGCTTTGCAAAGGCATGCCAGGTATCCGAGGAAACGTTCTTGTGCAGCGTGACTTCAATTTTTGCTGTGCGGCGCGTTCCCCTTAAGCGAGCTGGAATAACCTTGGTATCATTGAACACCACCACGTCTGACGGTTTCAGAAAATCAGGAAGTTCCCCCACCAGATGATCTGATATTTCGTCACCGACCACAAGCAACCGGGCGGCTTCGCGCGGCGTTACCGGACGATCAGCAATCAATTCCTCAGGAAGCGTAAAATCAAAGTCATCAACACGCATAGCAATCCCTGCCCTTAAAACAGAAACGAACGGCTTCTCCTAAGAAAAGCCGTTCGCAGTCAACCCGCATAAGCCGAGGTTATTCAGTAACGTCTGCGGCTACCTTCATGCTTACAATTTTGTCAGGATCCTGAACCGAACCGTTCATCATGCCATCGCCTTTTTTGATTGCATGAACATGTTCCATTCCTTCAACCACCTGACCCCAGATGCTGTACTGGCTATCCAAGTGTGGTGCTGGGCCAAACATGATAAAGAACTGGCTATCTGCACTGTTCGGGTCCGCAGCACGGGCCATTGAACAGGTTCCTTCCACATGGGCTTCACCAGAAAATTCAGCGTCCAGATTTTGACCGGATCCACCAGTACCATTTCCTAAAGGGTCACCTGTTTGAGCCATAAAACCATCAATCACACGGTGAAAAACGATCCCGTCATAGAAACCTTCACGCGCCAGTGTTTTGATGCGAGACACATGATTTGGCGCCAGATCCGGACGCA
Organism: Sneathiella sp.; assembly: GCF_047631475.1. Classification (GTDB taxonomy): domain Bacteria; phylum Pseudomonadota; class Alphaproteobacteria; order Sneathiellales; family Sneathiellaceae; genus Sneathiella. Next base: position 13,766 of record NZ_JBLHZT010000042.1, read on the forward strand.
GTTCAATAACAACACGGCCATCTTTAAGTTCCAGATAGAGTGTGTTTTCAAGATCTGCTGACATAATATGCTCCTTTACACCTGCAGGGCAGGTTCCTTTTTAATTCGATTTATCCGCCAGGATCTTATCAACCCTGGTAACAATTTTTTCGGCCGTAGATTTCGACACAAATTTCGTAATATCCCCCCCCAGAAAGGCAATTTCTTTCACCAGACTGGACGCGATAAACTGATGTTGATCCGAGGCCATCAGGAAAACTGTTTCGATTTCGGAATTCAAACGACGGTTCATGCCCACCATCTGAAACTCATACTCGAAATCCGATACAGCGCGCAGGCCCCGGATAATGATGCTTGCATTACAATCTTCTGCGAAATGCATCAACAGATTATTGAAAGGTTTAACCTCAAAGTTCGTACCGGGAATTTCCCGTGTCATTTTTTCGACCATTGAAACCCGCTCTTCCACTGAAAAAAGAGGGTTTTTTCCCGGGTTCATGGCAACGCCAATCACCAGGGTATCAACAAGTTTAGAGGCACGTTTAATAATGTCATAATGACCAAGTGTGATCGGATCAAATGTGCCGGGGTACAAACCAGTACGCTCAGTTGTCATCGGAGTTTCCTTCCAGATTTGCTATTTCTTGCGTTAGCTTTCTCTATTAGGCTCGTGATCGTCAGGAGCCCTCTTCCTCATTATTGTCTGATGGATCGGGTTCGCTGACGCCTTCACCGGTGTTTTCGATGACTGAACCTTCGACAAGGTTTTCATCCTCATCACCGTCCTCGTCAGATTTTCCGTCTTCAAGCGCGGTTACAGATACAACCTGTTCCCCTTTTGCGGTCTTGAACAGAGTAACACCCTGCGTGTTCCGACCAGCAATCCGGATATCCGAAATTGGTGTCCGGATCAATTTTCCGCCATTGGTAACCAGCATAATCTGATGTTCTGGGGTAATCGGCATCGTTGCAACAACCGGACCGTTCCGATCAGATGTTTCGATATTGATAATGCCCTGGCCACCCCGGTTGGTAACCCGGTATTCGTAGGCATTTGTCCGCTTACCAAATCCATTTTCTGTAATGGAAAGAAGGACTTCTTCTTTTTCATACAGTTCCCAGTAGCGAGCTTCATCGAGCCCGTTCAGGTCAGTCGGCGTGCCATCTTCATTTGCTGAACGACGGGCTTTCAGATAAATATCGCGTTGTTCTGTCTCCAGATCCACATGACCCAGAATAGACACCCCAATAACGCTGTCACCTTCAGCAAGACGCATGCCGCGTACACCACTTGAATCCCGTCCTTTAAACAACCGGACATCAGTCGCCTGGAATCGGATACATTTACCGCCCTTGGCCACCAGAAGAATATCAGACGCTGAGGTACAGATCTGGACACCAATCAATTGATCATCACTGTCCAGCTTCATGGCAATCTTGCCGTTAGATTTAACGTTTGAGAAGTCACTTAACCGGTTACGACGGACATTACCCTTCGATGTGGCGAACATGACTTCCAGCTCGTTCCAGCTTTCCTCTTCCTCTGGCAGTGGCATCAGGGTTGAGATAACTTCCCCTTCTTCCAGTGGCAGAAGATTGATGATCGCTTTTCCAAGGCTTTGCGGCGTTCCAAGTGGCAGGCGATACACCTTCATTTTGTAAACCCGACCAAAGGACGAGAAGAACAAGACGGGTGTATGCGTATTCACCACAAAGACCTGAGTGACAAAATCCTCATCCCGGGTTTGCATACCCGCACGCCCCTTACCGCCCCGGCGCTGTGCCCGGTAGGTCGAAAGTGGAACCCGCTTGATATAACCTTTATGACTGACAGTCAGGACCATATCTTCACGCTGGATCAGATCTTCGATATCATGCTCGAATTCGTTATCTTCGATCCGCGTCCGCCGTGGGGTCGCATATTTTTCTTTCATTTCCAGGAGCTCGTCCTGAATGATGCTGATCAATCGCGGACGGCTGGAAAGGATATCAAGATAATCAACAATCTTGTCACCCAGCCCTTTTAATTCGTCGCCAATTTCATTCTGGCCAAGAGCCGTCAGACGCTGCAACCGTAGATCCAGAATTGCCCGCGCCTGGAATTCAGACAACTGATAGGTGCCATCTTCATTGATCGGATATTCCGGGTCATCCACCAGACGGATCAGGCTTTCTACGGAATTTGCGGGCCAACGACGGCCCATTAATTCTGTCCGTGCAGTAACAGGATCCGGCGCCCCTCGGATTAACTTAATAATCTCATCAATATTCGCAACAGCAATAGCCAGACCGATCAAGACATGAGCCCGCTCTCTTGCCTTGCGCAAAAGATATTTTGTCCGGCGTGTAATTACTTCTTCACGGAAATCAAGAAACGCTACAAGCAATTGCTTGAGGTTCATCAATTCCGGTTTTCCGCGATCAAGCGCCAGCATGTTCATGCCGAAAGACGTCTGCAACGACGTGAAACGATAAAGTTGGTTCAGGACCACTTCTGGCATCACATCGCGTTTGATCTCGACCACAACGCGAACGCCGTGACGGTCAGACTCATCGCGAAGGTCGCCAATTCCTTCAACCTTTTTGGAGCGAACCAGATCAGCGATCTGTTCGACCAACCGTGACTTATTAACCTGATACGGGATTTCGCTGACGATCAAAGCCTGACGGTCTTTACGAATTTCTTCGATATCCACTTTGGCGCGCATGATAACCGAACCACGTCCGGTGGTTAGTCCGCTTATGGAACCGGACCGCCCCAGAATAACGCCGCCTGTTGGAAAATCAGGAGCTGGAACATATTCCAGCAATTCTTCTTCAGTGGTCTCTGGCTTGTTCAGCAGCGCAATCGAACCGTCGATCACTTCGCCCAGATTATGAGGGGGGATATTTGTCGCCATACCGACCGCAATACCGCCCGCTCCGTTCACCAGAAGGTTTGGATAGCGCGCAGGAATAACAGACGGTTCCCGCTCGCTGTCGTCATAGTTATTGACGAAGTCCACGGTTTCCTTGTCGATATCATCGATCAGGCTTTCCGCAGCCTTTTCAAGGCGGGCTTCCGTATAACGCATTGCCGCCGCTTTATCGCCATCCATCGAGCCAAAGTTACCTTGACCCTGAATGAGAGGCAGCCGCATGGAAAAGCTTTGCGCGAGGCGCACCATGGCATCATAAATTGCACTATCACCATGCGGGTGATAACGACCCATGACATCACCAACCACACGTGCAGATTTTCTGAACTGTTTGTCGGAGGTGTAGCCATTTTCGTACATGGCATAAATAATGCGACGATGCACTGGCTTCAGCCCGTCACGGGCATCTGGAAGGGCACGAGAGACGATCACACTCATAGCATAGTCCAGATAGGACTTACGCATTTCTTCTTCGATAGTGACCGGTACGATATCTTTATCGGATGGAGGCAGGGTAACGTCGTTCAAGGTAACATCCAGCTGTTGGACTGCTTCGGAATTCCCCCCGGAAACAGCAAATCACTTACTTTGTTTCACTTGGCTTCTTATGAGTCCAAGCACTCATTCGTTCTACAAGAAATAGCAACTATGTGCAACCTATTGCATCTGCGAAATGCGTGGTCATCACATTGACCCTATTCAATTCCCGGAATGTCCCGATTTAGGCCTAAAATCTTTGGCCCGCATTTGAATTGCGAACGCCATTTTGGTTGATCGCCCTTAGTGAGGAATTGTGATCTTTTCTGCCTTTCACTCAACGCGGCTTCCGGAATAAGCCTCTTTTCTGTCAGTTGTCCGAGCGGGAACCAGACCAAAAGCCACTGGTTCTGCCCCTATCTTTCAAGAATACCTATGATGAAGAGGGTTCCAAAGACTACTGGCGCCAGAAACGGGGCGTTAGAAAGATCAGCAGGGTAAAAATTTCAAGCCGGCCCAGAACCATTTCCACAGCCAAAATCCACTTCACAGCAGGATCCAGCGCAGAAAAGTTCCCGGCAGGGCCGATCTGCGTACCAATTCCCGGCCCGACATTGGCAAGAGCCGATGCTGACGCGCTGACTGCCGTATCAAAATCCAAGCCGAACGGCATCAACATGAAGGCAAAGACAACGAACGATGCGACAAAGACAAAGACGAAACTGGCGACACCGACAAATACATCATCCGTAATTTTTTTGCCGTCATATTTTTCTGTAAAAATCCCGTTAGGATAGATCTGTTTGCGAATAATCTGACGCACCATTTTTGCACTGACGATAAACCGCATAATCTTAATGCCGCCAGAAGTAGACCCCGTGCATCCGCCCATGAAAATCAGAAAAAAGAAAACCATCAGCGAGAAACTGCCCCACCCTGAATAATCAGAGATGGCGTATCCTGTTGTGGTTACAATAGATATAACACTAAACCCGGCGTGAAGCAGGGCATTCCCCACGGTTTCATCTTTTGCTACGACCAGCCAGGTAGTCATTACACCGATCACAACGATCAGGCCAATCGTGTAAATCCGCACCTGCTCGCTGCCAAACTGGCGTTTTCTGACAGCCCGGATATACCAGAGGAACGGAATACTCCCCAAATACATGAAAACAATGCAGGTATAATAAATTACTGGATTATCGAAATATCCCATCGATGCGTCATGCGTGGAAAATCCGCCGGTACTGACCGTTGTCAGCGCATGGGCGATTGCATCAAACCCGGTCATGCCGCCAGCAAGGTAGGCCAGCACACATAAAACCGTTAGACCCAGATAAAAGTATAGGGTGGTCGTTGCCAATTTTGCTGCTGAGGGAAGTTCCTTTTCAGATGATTCAGAGCTTTCTGTCCTAAAAAGCTGCATCCCGCCGATCCCCAGAAACGGCAGCATCGCAATTGCCGTAACGACGATACCGATACCGCCCAGCCATTGCAGGAATGCGCGCCACATCAAGATACTATGGGGCATCTCATCCAGCCCAACAAGGACTGTCGCCCCCGTGGTGGTGATGCCGGACGCGGCTTCAAAAACTGAATCTTCCAACGCCATGCCATACATCCAGAAAGGCAACGCCGCTGCCGCCACCAAGGACACCCAGATTGACGCTGTCAGGACAAAGGTCTGTTTATGGGTAAAAGTGATCGCTGATCCACGCGATGCCAGCATCAAGCCGACACCCAAGAATATGATGAAAGCAAATGCCTTCACAAAGGGCAAATCAGCGCCCGTATTCAATAGCTCAATAACAAGCAGAGGCAGGGAAATAATGGCAAGAACAGCGCCGTTCACAAAAAGTATCGGTCTCATTCAAGATATAGTTGAAACCCGCCATCTCAAAATCCAGATGGGCATACAGGTTTCAGCGCATTCCCCTTTTGACAAACTCAGTCGGATTTATGCGCTTTGACGTGCTTAAGGTCAACGGCTTTCTATGCCTGCCCGGAAAGCATTACAGGGCAGCACTGTCCAACGACAGATGGGCCGCAGATCTTTCCTCGGACCGTGGAGACGGTTTTACAACGCGGTTTGTAACCATCCGGCCATATAACTGACGGATGATATTGCTGGCGGTTTTTTCAAATAAAAACGGAAAAAGAGAATGCATAAACGCACAGAAAGTTGCGAGCAACAACCAGCCACCAAAACCGGCAGACATCTGCATATGCTCAAAATACGTCTCGTTCACTGATTTTGGATGATCCAAAAATAAAGCTTTGACTGACATGACCACTCCATTCAATTCATGCTGTTCCCAACTCAATGACTGTAGATTAGATCTATTTTCAGAGAATTTTGTTCCAAAATTCGCGCTATATGCTAAAATATCGACACTTTTATTTCGAATATAAAAATTTTATGAGATATTTGTTTCATGGATGACATAGACAGAAAGATTTTGTTCCATCTTCAACAAGACGCCAGGATTTCGGCCGCAGACCTTTCTGAAAGCGTCGGCTGCTCCCGCACTGCCTGCTGGAGACGGATCAAATCTTTAGAGGAAACAGGGTTTATCAAACGCCATGTGGTGCTTGTTGATCGAGAAAAAATTGGGGTTCCGGTAACGGTTTTCGTCAATATCAAAACCAGCGAGCATGATCCTGAATGGCTTGGAAAATTTGCATCCATCGTCGATCGTTTTCCGGAAATAACCGAATTCTACCGCATGAGCGGAGACGTTGATTATCTTCTGAAAGTCGTGGTTCCCGATATCGCCGCCTATGATACGTTTTACAGGCGCCTTATTCAGTCCGTCACCTTATCCGACGTCAGTTCCAATTTCGCAATGGAAGAGATAAAATTTACGACAGCCCTTCCGGTATAGTGAGCATCACCTTTTTCTTGGAAGCGTTGGGAAAGAAGAGCTGTTCACCCTGCAACTGATACCGACCGATCAGTTCTTGTCCTTTTTTACTCACCAGCCAGTCTTGAAGTTTAATTGCCAGATCTATTTTTGTGTGGGGATGCCGATCCGGATTTACAGGAATAAAAGCATATTGATTAAAAAGAATAGTATCGCCTGAGTATAGGATCTTTAACGCCCGTTTATTCTTGAAATTAAGCCAGCTCGCCCGATCTGCGAGAATATATCCGCCCATCGCGCTTGCCGTATTCAAACTTGCCCCCATCCCGGAACCCGTCGCGCGGTACCAGTCTCCCTCGCGTTTGTCTTTGGTAATTCCGGCCATTTGCCAGATAGACACCTCTTTCCGATTTGTCCCGCTATCATCACCACGACTGACAAACACGGCTTCGTTTTGAGCAATTTTCTGAAAAGCAGCTGTTACTGACTTTGATAAGGGAATATCCAGCCTATCGGATTGCGGCCCGATGAGCACAAAATCATTATACATGATCTCTTTTCGATGGGTGCCATATCCTGCTCTGACAAAGTCCTCTTCTGCCGCTTTGGAATGCACCAGTATCGCATCCACATCCCCGGCCCTGCCAAGTTTAAGGGCCTGCCCCGTCCCGACCACCAGCATATGAACATCCAGTTTCAGATCTTTTTTAATTTCGGGAATGAGGATTTCTGACAAACCAGAGTTATGAAACGAGGTTGTCACCGCTAATTTCAGATCGTCCGCGACGGCAGGTGATGGATATAAACTTGCCGAACAAGTCAGTGTAAAAAAAAGCAATGCCCACAAAAATGCTCTCATAACAAGATCCCCCCGTTTAAGAATACCAAAGCGTCCTCTGTGCAGGGCTTCACGAAAAACGCCTCTGCCGCTGTTTGTTCTTTTAGTTTTCCATGATGCATAAACAAAATCTCTGTTGCCAGTCTTTTCGCCTGTCCAATATCATGAGTTGCCATAATTATTTTGGTACCCTGTTCCATCGCTTCTTTCACAAGACCTTCTATCGCCAAGGTGGACGCACCATCCAGATTGGCTGTGGGTTCATCCAGAAACAACAGGCTCGGACCGGTGATCAGGGCCCGTGCGGCGGCAAGTTTTTGCTTTTCTCCGCCTGACAAAACATCGGCTTTCTGGTGCATAACAGGCAGCAAGCCTACTTTCTCCAGCCAGATTTCAGCCGTTTTCAAAGCGCTCTGCTGCGGAACATTCCTGACCTTCAAAGGATACAGAATATTTTCCAAAACCGACCGGCGCATTATTGTTGGACTTTGAAAAACGAAAGACTGCTGTTTCTGCGCGGATACAGAATTATCCTGCCAGTCGACCGACCCGGTTTTTGGTCGCTCCAACCCGTGCAGCAGTCTCAGCAAGGTTGTCTTGCCGGAACCATTGGGGCCCATTAAAATGGTGCATCCTTCCCCCTCGATGACCAGATCAATCGGGCCGATCAGGGTCTCCTTTTTACGGCCCACCGTCACCGCCCGTAATGCGACAGGAAACAAACTGGTCATTACCACGTTCCTTCTCTTTCCGTGCGGGACAAAACATGGATGCTGATATTTACCAGTACAGCAAGCAGGATGAGAATAATCCCAAGACCCAATGCCAGCGGAAAATCACCCTTCCCGACTTCCAGCGCAATGGCCGTTGTCAGAACACGGGTCAGATGATCAATGTTCCCTCCAACGATCATAATGGCACCGATTTCCCCAATAGCCCGTCCAAAGCCCGTCAATGTTGCAGTCAGCAACGCCCGGCGGCCATCCCATAACAAGGCTTTCATTCGCTGCAATTTGGTGGTGTGCAGCGAGATCAATAGATCATGATATTGAAACCACAATTCGCGCAGTGATTGGTGGGTCAATGATGCAATAATGGGCGTCACAATGATGACTTGCGCAATAATCATGGCTGTCGGTGAAAAGAGCAGGTTCAACACGCCCAGCGGACCGGACCGGGAAAGAAGCAAATATACCACCAGTCCGACCACAACCGGGGGCAGCCCCATCAGGGCATTAAGCAAGGCAATTGCCAATCGCCGATACCGAAAGCGGGACACCGCAAGCCACGCACCAAATGGAAGACCCAGCGCTGCAGACAGGATGACCGCGGAAAATGACACCTGTAACGACCGCAAAGAAATTTCGACAAGATTGGAATCAAATGACCAAAGAAGCCTGAAAGCCTCATATACGCCCGCCATTAGATCATTCATGTCTGTTCGTCCGCTCCCTCGTTCAGTCTTTGCCTAATGCAGTTTGAAGTAAGAAGCAATCCCACGAGCGACACAGAAGTGACGGTTAGAGAAGATTTACCGGCGCAATCAAATCATTTTATCCCCTCCTCCAATGCTAGTTTTAAAACGTACATAAGAAAAATATAATTTTGCCTTCGATAATGGGCACGCACTGTCATAACGGGAGGGTTCACATGACAGAGACTGAGACTACACAAAATGATCCGAACCATATCGAGACGGATTATGAAGTCGGACAGGACAATGTAAACCTGTTTGGTCTCGATATTCATAATCCGGTTTTCATGGTATCTGGCTTATCCATCATCGTCTTCGTTTTGATCACGCTGATGTTTCAGGCCGAAGCAACCGACTTCTTTGGCTGGTTGCGCCCCTTTTTAACCTCAACTTTTGACTGGTTCTTCCTAAGCGCTGCAAATATCTTTGTTATTTTCTGTCTAATTCTCATGATCACACCCCTTGGCGGCATCCGTCTGGGCGGAAAAGACGCCTCTGCGGAATACAGCTATCTTGGTTGGTTCGCCATGCTGTTTGCCGCAGGAATGGGGATTGGCCTGATGTTCTTTGGTGTATCAGAACCAATGTCCCATTATGGCTCTGCAATAGGCGGGACTTCTGTTGAAAACGGCGTCAGAACAGACTGGGCCCCATTGGGTGCCGCGGCGGCAGATCATGCCGAAGCATTAAAGCTTGGTATGGCGGCAACGATTTTCCATTGGGCACTCCACCCTTGGGCCATTTATGCTGTTGTTGCCCTTTCGTTGGCCTTCTTTACCTTTAATCGGGGATTGCCCCTTACCCTGCGGTCTGCGTTTCACCCCATTCTGGGAGAACGTGTTTGGGGATGGCCCGGTCATGTTATTGATACTTTGGCCGTTTTTGCCACACTCTTTGGTTTGGCGACCTCTCTTGGTTTTGGTACAGAACAGGCACTTGCCGGTTTTAACTTCCTGTTCGGCTGGGGAACCGGGAATATGGCCAAGGTTATTCTGATCACGTTCATTACCGCGCTTGCGTTGATATCAGTGCTACGCGGGCTTGATGGAGGTGTGAAGATCTTATCGGAAATCAATATTGGAATTGCCGCACTCCTGTTGCTTTTCATTATTGTCGTAGGGCCGACCGCAACCATTTTCGCCACCATTTGGGATGGTAGCATTGCTTATCTTACCGAATTGGTTCCTCTCTCCATGCCATTTGGACGCGAAGATTCAAACTTCACTCAAGGTTGGACGTCTTTCTATTGGGCCTGGTGGATCTCCTGGTCACCATTTGTCGGGATGTTCATTGCCCGGGTTTCAAAAGGCCGGACCGTTCGTGAGTTTGTCTTTTGCGTCATCATCATTCCAACGCTGGTAACCATGGTGTGGATGGGGGCGTTTGGCGGAACTGCCATTGCACAGGTTTTCGCGGATGCGACAGCTCCGGTCAAAGATGCGGCCCTTGAACTTAAACTCTTTGAAATGCTGAAACCCTTGCCGCTTACAGCAATTTCATCCTTCGTTGGTATTATTCTGGTGCTCGTGTTCTTTGTTACTTCTTCTGACTCTGGATCCCTTGTGATCGACACGATCACAGCGGGCGGTAAAACAGATGCCCCCGTCTCGCAGCGGGTCTTCTGGTGTTCTTTTGAAGGACTGGTTGCCGCAACCCTGTTGCTGGTCGGCGGAACAGAGGCCCTCACCGCGTTGCAAGCAATGTCCGTGTCGACCGGGTTTCCGTTTACCATCGTTCTACTCTTTATGTGCGTCAGTCTGTTTATTGGGCTGAAAAACGCTTTAAAAGATTAACCTGCACTTGTGAGGCCGGTATTCCGGCCTCACTTTTTTAGCCTTTATTGCCAATCTGTCCCCTCAACATACCCCGACTTTGAAACGCAGGATTGATTGCCATCCACCAATCGCGTAGTCTGCCCCGCAATTAATGATCCGTAATTGGGAGGATAAAAAGTATGACGTTACAAAAACCAACAAAATTCACGCGCCGCTTTGCACTAGGCGCAATGGCAGGTCTTGTTACCATGACAGGCATTTCAAGCGCCGCGCTGGCAGATGACAAAATTACAATTGGGGCGCTCCGCTTCACTTCGCATTCTCCTTCCTTTATCGCTTATGAAAAAGGCTACTTCAAAGAAGAAGGGCTGGATGTAGAACTTAAGTTCTTTCAGGCCGCACAACCGGTTGCCGTTGCAATCGCAACAGGCGCCGTTGATTTCGGTGTCACTGCCCTGACAGGTGGATTTTTCAGCCTAGCAGACAAAGGCGCTGTCAAAGTAATCGGCGGCCTGATGTCAGAGAAAAAAGGAACCCCCGGCAACACTATTCTTGTGTCAAACAAGGCATTTGATGCCGGCGTAAGAAGTCCCGCTGATCTGAAAGGTAAAAGCTGGGCAATGACACAGCAGGGCTCATCCTTCCATTATATGGCAGGTATCATCGCAGAAAATAACGGTTTCTCAGCTTCTGACATGACTTTACGGCCTTTACAGAATGTGGGTGCTATGATCGGTGCATTGAAGTCTGGTCAGGTTGATGGCATGGCGATTGTTCCGCATATCGCTTCTGGCCTTGCAAAAGGCGGCGCTGCCAAGATAATCGGTAAAATTCAAGACATCAGCGATTATCAGGTTACAACCATCTTTACGTCGACAAAAAACACGACAGACAACAAAGATATCGTGAAACGTTTCCTGAAAGCCTATTCACGCGGTATCGCTGATTATCAGGCCGTTATGCTAAATCAAGACAAGGACCCTGCGGCCACGGAAGCAATGGTCGATCTGATCCATAAATATGTGTATGCCAGTCGTCCCCGTGAAAAAGCAGCTCCTTCCATTAAGGCAGGTTCTGTTTACCTGAACGAAGGCGCCGCGCTTAATGTGAAAAACGTTGCAGCTCAGCTTGCCTGGTTCCAGAAAAACAAACTGGCCCCCGCGAGCCTGACGTTAGACAAAATGGTCGATACAAGTTTTGTCAAAACAATTGATTAAGTAGATGTACCGGGCGGGTCATATTGATCCGCCTCTTATTTTCCGAGGCCTCCGATGGATTTGCATCTGAAACAGATTTCCCACACCTATGATGAAACAGAAGTCCTAAAAGACATTGATTTTCGAATTCCGTCAGGAGAAATCGTCTGCCTGATTGGTCCAAGTGGATGTGGCAAGTCAACACTTCTTCGCTTTATCGGGGGCCTCGAACGCCCTAAGTCCGGCACGGTCATTCAAATTGGGGACCCTCCTGCTGAAAGCCTTAACCCCCTCACCTATATTTTTCAGGATTTTGCGCTTCTTCCGTGGCGCAGTGTCAGGGGAAACATCTCATTGGTACTGGAAGATCATGGTATCAAAGGACAAAAGGCCAATGAAATTATCACGGACGTCCTTGCGCGGACAAAACTTTCAGATTTTTCCGAGGCGCTTCCCAAGCAACTCTCCGGCGGCATGAAGCAACGGGTCGCCATCGCCCGGGCACTGGCCGTTAAGCCCGCCTGCCTGCTTATGGATGAACCTTTATCGGCGCTTGATAGTCAAACCCGCGAGCTGTTGATGGATGATCTTGTCGAGTTATGGCTGAAGGAAAAATATACAGCCTGTTACGTCACCCATAACCTGAACGAAGCCGTTCGGCTAGGGCATAAAGTGATTGTCCTTTCAAGGCGCCCCGGCTGTATCCGTGAAATCGTCGAAATTGATGTTCCATTGGAAGAACGTCTGAATAACCCGATCAAATTAAAAGAAAAACAAGACTATCTTTGGTCCCTTATGAGGGATGAAGCCAAGGCAGCGGACGAGGAGCTTGCGCATGTCTGAAGGTAAACCGGTTCCTTACCGTGGAGGCGGCTTCTCGCCGAAGCCCATGCGCGCCGTTGCCCCCGTGGTGTTTGTTTTTCTGATCGGCTTCTGGGAAATGGGCAGTCGTTCCGGCTGGATCAGCCCGCTCGTTTTACCCGCCCCTTCAGAGGCGTTTAATGCCTTTATGGAGCTATTTGACTCAGGCTTGCTAGTGCAGCATATGTCCGCGTCGTTGCAGCGTTTGATTGTCGGATGGATTTCGGGCTCGTTGCTCGGTCTGGCTTTCGGATTGGCTGCCGGATTATTTAGTCTTGCGCGTGGCGGTATCGTTCCGCTTGTTGCAGCCATTTTCCCGATCCCGAAAATTGCACTATTGCCGCTTTTTATCATCTGGTTTGGTATTGGGGAGGAATCCAAGATCGCAACTATTCTGTTCGGGACTTTTTTTCCGACAGTCATTGCCGTCTATGGCGGGGTCGACAATGTAGACCGCGGACTGATCAGAATGGGCCAATCCTTTAACCTGAGCTGGTGGTCGATCGTTTGGAAAATCATTTTGCCTGGTGCAATGCCCGCCATTTTATCTGGCTTCCGTATTTCCGCATCCATCGGCATTATTCTGCTGGTTGCTGCCGAAATGATCGGTGCTGAATATGGGATTGGTGCCTATATTCTTCTGGCAGGAAATCTGATGGCGTTGGACCAGCTTGTTGCAGGGGTGACCATTCTGTCCGTTCTTGGTCTGTCTGTCAGCTGGCTCATCGGACGCGCGGAGCGGTTTTTGCTTCGCTGGCGTATTTGAAAATTCACTTGCGCTCTCGGTGCTTCTAAACTAGTGAAAATGCCAAGAAAAGACTGTAAATTCAGAAGAACGGCTTGAATGACTATGCGCGTACTCTATGTCGGCAATTTTAACGAAAAAGCAAATGGTGGCCTGTTTTACGATTCCAATCGGAAACTGGCGAACGGCTTTATTCGGAACGGCCATCAGGTATATCAATTTAGTGATCGCGACATTGCCCGGTCTTCAAGCTGGTTTGAGTCTCGCAAATTCGGAATATTGCCGGCAAATAAGCGGCTGTTTGAAACGGCCCAGAATTTTTGGCCAGACTTGATCATCATTGGTCATTCGCAGCAGATCTTTACCAAAACCTTGAAAAAGATCAAAAAAGCCCTGCCCCATGTTAAAATCATCGTCCGTAATGTGGATGCAATCTGGCATCAGGATAATGTGGACCGGATCATGTCCCGCGTTGATGTTGTTGATGCCGTTTTCATTACGACAGCTGGCGAAAAACTTCGCCAATTTGCCCGCAAAAACAATGTGGTCAGCTTTTTCCCCAACGTCATGGACAAAACGGTGGATAGTGGTCAAAGCTTTAATAATCCGGACCCTGAATACCGTTTATTCTACGGCATGGGAAATGCCCGTGAAGGGACGGAACGCCATCAGGTAGCCAGTCGTATCCTCAATCATTTTCCGAAAGGGTCGACAAAGATCCTCGGGATCAATGGGGTTCCACCCGTGAACGGGATCACCTATCAGAACTTCATCGCCAATGCCCGAATGGGCCTGAACCTCAGTCAGGGTGAAGGACTGGATGATCCTTATTACAGTTCCGACAGAATGGCCCATTATATGGGCAACGGGCTAATGACCCTGATCCATCGCAGAACACAGTTCGACAAAATTTTCAAAGATGATGAAATGGCGTTCTATGAAGATTTTGACGATTTGATCAAAAAAATTGAATATTTCAACCTTCATGATGCGGAAGCCCGGGAGATTGCCCAAAAGGGTTGGCAGAGAGGTCATGAGATATTCGACGCGCAGCGTGTGGCTAAATATCTGGTTGAAGTAACCTACCGCGAACCATTAAGCGAAGAGTATGACTGGCCAACTGAATTATTCACAGTCTGATCCCATTAAGCCCCGAAACAGTATTTTCTGTATCCTTCATCACTAGCGGTTTTTAAACAAACGCCTATATGGAGGGGAATATATACAATTTTATCGGGAATGCATGTCATGGGGAAAATTACCCTCGTCGCCTTCGGTTTGTTCTTCAGTTTCGTCTTCGCCCTCAACGCAAAGGCCATGGATTATGGGATTATTTATCAGGATGCTGCGATCAGCAATGCTGTAATTTCACCCGTAGAAGGCGATCCAAACGGCAAAGCAATCCTTCGATTTAATCTAAAAAATACGGCGGTTGATCAACTTATTATCATGGGGGTAACGGGTGATCTTCATGATGGATCGAAAATCATGGCCCGTATGGCTCCTCAAAAATTTGTAGAACTGGACTCGCTTTCTTTACTCAGTGAAGAGGCGCTTAACATGAAAGAGGCGCATATCTATATCGAACTGGAAAATATGAAGCTTCCCACCGGAAAAAGTAACCTTGTGGACCTTTCCCTTATTTTGACCAACGGAGAAATGCCGTTTAAAGCCCGCTTGGTCGACATTACGAATTAATCCCTTCAAATCCTGTTTGACAGGCGAACAGCCCGGCGATTATGGTGTTCGGGCATTTCTTGTATGCACCCTATCCGCGGAAAAGGCTTTGCCTGACAAGAATATTCTGGAAATAAAAACCAATCATACGGTTTCTGGACGTTTGGCGGATACGGCATAAAGGGAAATTCGTATGCAATCACTTAACGATGCGTCAATCGTCAGCCTATCGGCGTCTGAAAAACTCTCCAGCTTCGATCTGCACACCGAGTTTATTCTCAAAGCAGAACAGCTTCTTCAAAACTATAACGATGGCGCTGAAGCAGCTCTTGAAGCCTTCCGTCTTTTTCATCCTGCCAGTGACAAACCTGATTTTACACCGCAGCTTTTAGATGCCCGGCAGGTTATCATGCTGCAAAGTATGCAGGACCAGAAATTATCGCTGGAATGGTTGAAAAAACAAGCCAAGAAACTTCTCAAATCTGTAAAGTCAAAGGATCCTGTCGCGACCTTGCGATTTGAAAACACTCATCCAAAAGTCATTCAAAAGCAACGCCCTTTGGATCAATTGACCCTTGCCGATGCGCATCATGTTCTTGCCCTGGAAAATGGATTTTCCAGCTGGCCAAGATTAAAATCACATCTTTTCCAAATGCAGGCGGCAGCCCGGAAAGTAGAAAGCGGAGCACCACTGGATACATTCAGAACCCTGCATATTCGGTGCGGGAATGACATTAAACCTGCCCTTAAAGACGCAAATTTGGTCGGCCCGTTTCTGGAAGTCATAAACCCCTTCACGATTGGGCCGGTTCTCCCCGATCGATTGGCACCCGCCTCCCTGTCCCAACGAAGCCGTTTTATCAAAACGTTTCTCGGACCTTATCTGGATGAGGAACGCCTTGAGAACACAACGCGCACCTTGATAGACGAGGAGCAAACCCTTAGAAATCTTGGCGATCAGTATGACGAGGTTGTCCTGTGGTTCGAGCATGATGCCTATGACCAGCTGTGTCTGGCTTATATCCTTCATCATATGGCACAAAAATGTCCGAACCTTCCGTTTCGACTTAGTCTGGTGCAGGTCGATCGGTTTCCCGGGATCAAACGCTTTGTCGGCATCGGTCAAATTGGCCAGCCGGAAGGTTTCGCCCTGCTTTTTTCACAACGAATGACCATAACGCCGCCGTTGATTTCATTCGGAGCCACTGTTTGGGAGGCCTTTACAAACCCCACGCCAGACGCCCTTTGGACGCTGATTAAAGAAGAGAACGCCCCTCTTCCCTTATTGCAGAATGCGTGTCAAAGATATTTAGCGGAACTGCCTTCGTCTAAAAACGGGCTGGGGCTAACAGAAAATTTGGCTTTGGAAATTATCGCAGAGGAAGAAGCCATTCTTGCCCGCCGTGTTTTTCTGATCCTGCTTGCGGATCGGGACCCTCAGCCCTACCACGGTGACATAATGTTTTTTGCGGTTCTGGACGCATTATGTACCGCGAAAGAACCGGCTCTGAAGCGCGTTGGCAAAATCAGCGACGCCAGCGGTCCGGGATTGGACATTCTGTCCTTGACAGATTTTGGCAAAAAACTTCTGTCTGGCGAGGCAAACTGGTTGAACGCAAACCCCACGGACAAATGGGTTGGTGGTGTTAATATCAACAGTCAACTTGATCAAAACTGGCGATATCATGGCAGCGAAACCGGGCCAACTCTGGTCTAGGGCTTGCAAATAATGAACGGCCGGTCCAAAACTACCAAATATTAAAAAAGGAAAAGACCGGCCGTGCTAACACTTATAAAAAACGCCAACCTGTATACGCCAAAGCCACTTGGGACATGCGACATCCTGATTGCCGATACAAAAATTGCCGCGATTGAGTCTGACCTTACGCTTACCGGTTTTCCGCACCTGAACGTGATTGATGCGAAAAACAGGATTGTGACACCGGGCATTGTCGACGGTCATGTCCATCTGATCGGCGGTGGCGGCGAAGGAGGATTTGCCACCCGCACCCCTGAAGCCAACCTGAGTGACCTTGTAAAAGGAGGCGTAACCACCGTTGTTGGCCTGCTTGGCACAGATTGCGTAACCCGGCATGTTGGAAGCCTGTTTGCCAAAACCAAAGCATTAAATGTTGAAGGCATTACGGCGTTTATGCTAACCGGTGGATATCCAGTTCCAAGCCCGGTTGCTACTGTTGGCATTCGCGAAGATATTGTGTTCATGGACCCGGTGATCGGCCTGAAAATTGCCGTCAATGACCACCGTTCGTCCCATCCTTCCGTTCACGAACTGGCACGGGTTTCCAGTGAAGCAAGAACCGCCGGGCTGACCGCCAATAAAGCGGGGTGTATCGTTGTTCACATGGGCGGAGGCAAGAACGGTTTTGCCTTATTGAACGCCGTCCTTGAGGAAACTGACCTTCCTATCCGGCAATTCATCCCAACCCACGTTAATCGGCATAAGCCCCTGTACAATCAGGCATTGGAGTGGACAAAAAAAGGTGGGTTCATTGATTTGACAGCCGGTATTAACCCGGAACGCGGGGCGCGCGGCAGTATAAAAGTAAGTGAGGCGATCGCCCAGTGTTATCGCGACAAATATGACATGGGCCGGATCTGTATCAGCTCTGATGCGAACGGGTCGGTCCCCGTCTTTGATGAGAACGGTGTAT